>NZ_JABKAV010000012.1 GCF_013377905.1 Hymenobacter terrestris | reverse complement strand
GCCGTTACACGGGTCAGGACAACTACTGCTTCGGGCCCGAAACAACTTCTATCATCTTATCTGGCGAGAGGTACTCTTGAGCCAACTCCTGCAGGGTTACTGCATCGGTGGCTTGTACCTGAGCTACGAAGTCAGAGTAGTAGCTGGTTGGTAAATTATAAAAAACTAGATTCTTATACTTGTCGCACTGTTCGAAAACCGTGCTGAGTTCGTTAGCGAACTTACCGCTCATGTAGTTCTTCACAGTTTGCAATTCGGTTAACGGGATCAGCTCTTCTTGGAGGTGGCGTAATTCCTTTTGTATCTCCTCGATAGCGGCAGGTGCATTGGCGGCATTTACATCGGACCCAATAACAAAGCTAGTGGCATGCTCGCGCGGATGTACGCTGGCGTAGATACCGTACGTGAATCCTTTGTCTTCGCGGATATTCTTCATCAGGCGCGAGCCGAAATAGCCTCCCAGAACCTTCACCAGCACCTGGAGAGCGTGGGTTTGCGGATGGCTTATGGCAGGCCAGAGGCGGCCGATACGTAAGGAAGCTTGCAGGCTTCCATCTACCGTTACGTAGTCTTGCGGAGCCAAAATAGCAGGTGGGGGCACGGCAGTGGTGGCCTTAACCAAGGTGCCGGTCGCGGCACCTAACTGCTCTGTCAGCAGAGTTACGTGCTCATTGGTAACGTCGCCACACAGGAATATTTCGGCTTGTGCAAAATTATAGTGCTGCTGGTAGAAGCTGCGGACCTGGTCGGAGGTGATATCCTGGAATATAGCTTCATCAAAGGTGACGCCGTAGGGGTAGCCGGGGCCGAAGAGGTGACGCGAGAAGCTCTCGGAGGCTAGGTAGCTGGTTTTCTGCCGCTCTACGCGCACGTTTTGGATGGTACGGGTCTTCACTAGGGCCAATTCTGTTTCGGGGAAAATGGGCGCCGTGAGGACGTCTTGTACTAGAGGCAGTAATTGTGGCAGGTGGCGGCTGAGGCAATATAGTGTGAGCGTGGCCCGGTCGAAGCCTTGTTCGCAATCCAGCGAGGCCCCAAAGAAGGCCACTTCGTCGGCAATCTGGCGGGCCGTGCGGGTGGTGGTGCCTTCGAGTAGCAGCCGGGCTGCCAGCAGCGACACACCTGCCGAGGGATCATACCACTTACCGGCCGGGAAGACTACCTGCAGGCGCACTACGGGCTGGGCATCGTTGCGCAGCACGTGCAGGCGGGCACCGTTGGGGAGCGAAAGCACATCAGCCGCGGGCAGCGTTACGCGGGCCAGCGGCTGAACAGGGGGAGCGACGGTTCGATCGAGTATCAAATCAGTTGAGTTAGGAAGGCTGAAAAACTGTCATTCCGAGCGAAGCAGGAAATCCGGGATGAAACGCCGAACGGAATCGTTCGATGGCGTTCGGCCGGATTCCTCGCCTCGCTCGGAATGACAACTTTGCAAAGAAGGGGAAGAACTAGTTAACCGGGCTGCCGGATGGGCCGAAAGCTTCGCTTAGTTCGTTGAAGTTAAAGTGTAGCGACACCCGTAATGTTTGCGACAAAGGATTGGCCTTAGAATTGGGCACCAAGTAAGTGCCATCAACCCCAAACACCTGGTAACGCACACCGGCACCGAAGCTCAGGTACTGCCGGTCGCCCTTGGTAGGGTTCTCGTAGAAGTAACCGGCCCGCACCATCAGCAGGTCGTTGTAGGTGTATTCGAGGCCGGCCGAGAGGTTGATTTCCTGAAGCTCCTCGCTGAATCCGCCCGGTGCGTCGCTGAATGAACTGGTGATGCCCTTCACGATTCCGTAGGCACGGCGCTTGTCGTTTTCAGCCTGTACTGCAGGATTGCTGGAGGCCACACCCTCTTCATAATAAGGAGAGGGCACCAGGAGCTTGTTGGCGTCGAAGCTAAACGTAAGCTTGTTATAGGGGTCGAGCTCCTTGGTAATGGCCGTGCCCAGCTTCAGGTTGGTCGGCAGAAAATCCGCGTTTGTAGGGTCGGTGTAGGTGATTTTGTTGCCGATGTTGGAAACAGCGCCGCCAAAAGCCAGGTTATAGTCGCCGGCTCCGATGGTGAGGTCAGTGGTGTAGTACGCGCCGAGGTCGACGGCAACGGCATTGGCGGGGTTGGAATCGACTCCGCTATTGCCGCCGGTGAGGTTGGAGCGGACATAGCGCACATTGAGACCCACTCCGAACTTGTCGCTCAACTTCTGGCCGTAACCTACCGTCAGGGCGTATTCTTTGGGGTTAAAGTCACCATTAGGTGCCCCAGTAGAGGTGCGGTAGTTGATCTGACCCAAATCAAAATACATCAGGTTGGCCGACAGCGTACTTCGGTCGCTGAGTTTGGTGGTGCCGCTTAAATAGCCCAGTCCCATATCGTTTGTGATGCCAGCCAGCCAAGGGGTGTAGGAAAGGGAGGCGCTGTGCTGATAGCGCACAAAGCCCAGCTTGCCAGGATTGTAAAAGCCGGCGTTGGCATCGGGGCTGATGGCCACACCCGCCTCGCCCAGCGCCGAAGAGCGCGAATCGGGGCTGATGGTGAGGATGGGCACAGCCGTGGTGATGGTACGCAGATCTTGGGCATGCGCGGCAGTGGCAGCCAGACACAGCAGGCCGGGGAGCAATACCGAACGCAGGGACAAGTAGGGCAGAATCATAAGGGAGGGAGAAAGATGCAGATTCGAAAAGTAGCGAAAAGCCAGAAAGCAGGTTAATTAAGGAGCACTAGCTTCTCATATTTGGAGGCTGTGGAAATATCGGTGCCGTTGGCCGCGCGGGTGCGCACCGTTACGCGGTACACGTACACACCGCGCGCCAACTGGTCTTGGTACTCATCGCGCCCGTCCCAGCTGAGGGCGGACACGTGCGAGCCGCTGCCCAGGGCCGTGCCCTGCAGGGTGCGTACAAGCCGGCCGGCCACCGAAAAAATCTGCACCTGAATGTCGAGGTCCTGACCGCTGCGGTTGTGGTCGAAGTGGAAGGTGGTATTCCGGGCGAACGGGTTGGGATAGTTGAGCACGTGCTGCAACGCCAGCTTGTCGGTGGGGGCGGCAATGAATTCGAGACGCTGCTCGGCCGAGTTGTTCCAGGTATCCCAGGCCTTGAGGCGTAGCTCGTGGGGGCCGGGCGTGAGGTCCTTGAGCTCGTAGCGCACCCGGCCCACCTGGAAACTATCGGTTTTGGCCGTGTAAGACGAGTTGAGCACCAAAACCTTGCTGGCGTCGCCGTCGAGCGTGAGCGTGAGGTCGTGGCCGATGCCGGTACCGGCCGTGTTGATGCCACTGGCGTCGCGCAGCACGGCCAGCAGCGTAGGGTTAAGGCCCGTCAGGCCCCCCGATACAAACTGCTCGTTATCCATGAACAGGCTGATGCGGGGCGCAATAGTGTCGCGGGCCGTTAGGGGGGCCACGTCGCCGATGGGCACTAGGCGCTGGCCCTGGGCATCGGTGCGGTTGGTGGGGTCGGCGGCGTACAGGCTGATTTTGCCGAGGCCTACACTGTAGTTGATGTCTTTTGGCACTACGAACTGCAGGCTGAACTTGCCGCCCTGCACACTAGCGGGGCCATCGTAGAGGATGTTTTCGCGCAGCTGAACGGCCTGAGGAACATCTTCGTTGCCGAGCGTTTTCACGGTGGCCTGCTTCTCGAATACCTGCACGTTGGCCGTACCCGCAAAGGCCGGGTTCAACTGCCCGCCGCGCCGGACTTCCCCTTTCAGCGTGACCTGTTGCAAAGCCTTCAACGTGTCGGGCATTGCCTGCGTCACCGGCTTGCCATCAATTTCAGTCAGGGCTACCGTTTGTTCGGGGTAGGCCAGGCGCATAGAAGGGTCGCCGAGCAGGGCGTAGTTGCGGTTGTTGTCGCCGATGACGGCAATGTTCTTGGCTGTGAGGCAGACGTCACCGATGCGCGGCATCATGCCGTCGGAACGGGGCTGAAACAGGTCGTTGAAGAAGGCGACTGCCAGGGCTTGGTTGCGGTCGGCGTACACTACGCGGGTGGTAGTCAGCAGGCCAATGGCTCCCCCTTTCACATCAATCAGCGACTGCTCACCGGCCGAAGTAAGATTGGGGTCGTCGTAGGTACTGAAGTCGCAGGTACCAGTGAACATGAACGTGGGCCGGGTTGCGTTCTTCAGGTTTCCGATGGAGGTTTTAGTTATAATCTGCTCCTGAGCCAGGCTTATGGGGCCGCCGTGGCCGATGTAGTTGATCAGCAGCGAGCCTTGCTCGAAGGCTTCATCAACCGCCTTTTCGGCCGCCGGCGACCGTTCGCCCGCCGCCAGCTGCACCTGCGGAAACAGATCGAGGTAAAGCTTGTACACATTGTAGCTGCGAGCGGCGGCCAGTGTATCGAGCGGGTTGGTCAGCTCCTCGCTGTAGTACACAAATAGGTTGTTGTCGCCGTCGTCGGACAGAAAGGTGAGGCGGTTGCGCCACTTGCCGTAGCCGGCGGGGCTGTCGTAGTCAATCAGCTTCTGGGTTACGCGGGCAGCCTGCTCAGCGGTGCTTACTGGTAGGCGACCCACGGCTACGTCGAGCAACTCGTTGCTGGAGCCCGGCAGCCAGGCCCCTTCCGAATCGTCGAGCAGGCCGTAGTAATCGTCGGATGAGTACGTGAGGCCCTGGCCGTTGGGGCGGTTGCCCATTACTAAGTCGAAGCTTTCCTCTGACTCGTAGACCGGCACGAAATTCTGATTGGTTTGATTGGCATTAGCCGGCTGGCGGCTGGGCCACCAGGTTGGCAACTCATCCACTTTATTGGTCGGGTCAGCCTTGTAATCGTAGGAGGCGTCGCCGAACAGCAGCAGGTACTGGCGGCGGCCACTGGTGTTGCGGTCGTACACCATCTTCATCAGGTCGCGGATGGCTGTTACATCCTGGCCACCCGAGCCGAACTCGTTGTAAATCTGCAGCACGTTCACCACCTGCGCATTCAGGCCGTCGTGGCTGCTGCGGTGGGCGGCCAGCTTGTTGGCTTCCTGCAGAAAACGGGGGTGGGCTACAATCACCAGGTCCAAACGGCCATCGAGGTTGAGCGCGTGCAGGTTCTGGTTGGCCACTTTGCCAAAGCCGCGGGGCGCCGGAAACTCGGTGCCGGTGAAGGCTACAAACTCGCGGATAGTATCGGTGCGGGCCAGAAACGTGCCGTTGGCGGCAGCCACAGCAGCCGGCCGACGCGGGTTACTTACGTCCCAGATGGTGGCGCCGGCTGCATTACCCAGTTCGAACTGGCTGATAGCGTTGGGCTGCAGGTTTTCCAGGCTACGGAACTGCAGCAGGCCACCGTTCAGGCGCAACTGGCGGCGGGCATTCACTTCGAGGTAATCGAGGTAGCCCTGCGCGCCGGGGTCGGATCCGCTGTTGAAGCTGAGCGTTATTTTGAGCTCGGTGGGGGAGGTGGCCGGTACCTGGTAGGCTAGAATGCTACGGTTGGTATTGGCAGCCTCGGGGTAGCAGTAGCCACCGCCGGTGCAGCTGAAACCCGGTACCACCTGGGCAGGTAGGGCTTGCCCGTTCACGCTGGGCTGAAACACGGTAGCCGCCGCCGAGGCAGCCACTACGGCCGAGGTAATCTGGGTCGTGGAGCCCGGCACTAGGTCGGCGACGGGGAGCGTGAAGGTTTGCTCGGGCCGGCCTGAAAAAGCCTCACCTACCCAGGTGCGGCCCGTTTTTTTGAGATTGAGCAGGTCACGCTCATAAAACTGCCGGTCGGTAAACATGCTGATGCGGGCACCGGGCGTACCGCTTACGGCCGGTGCCGGTGCCACGCGGCGGCCAGCCGGCGTGCCCACCGTCAGGAAGTAGTAGGCGGTGTCGGTGTAGGGGTTGAGCTGGTGGCGGAAGCGGGTGCTCAGGCCCTCGCGGCTCCAGGTGTGCGGGCCGCGGGCATAAAACAGGAAGTACTCGTCGTTGTCGAAGGTGGCGTTGTTGTTGCCCACGAACTGGATGGCGTTTTCCACCAGATCGTCGGGGCGGTAGGCGCTATTGGGCTGGGGCAGCGTGCCCATAGCATTGCCGAACAGCCGCAGCCGGGCCGGGTCGAAGTTCTCCAGCCCGAAGCTCCGGAGCGTAGCCTTATCGAGCTTGAAAACACCATTGGTGGGAACCCCTATTTTAAACCATTCGCCCTGGCTCAGAACCGAAGTGCGGGCATACGTGCGGGTGGCCCCGGGGCGGCTGGCAGTGGTGCTATACGTGTAGCCAAAGCTAACAAGGCGCTCGGCCTGGCCAGTTTGCGGGTTACGGCGCAGTGGCTGTAGGCGCAGGAGCGTAACCGGCTGGCGGGCCTCGGTGCCCGCTACCAATTGCACCAGCGGCGAAGGAGGCAGAACCGTTAAATCGAGCTGGCCGGCCTGGGCGGGCAGCAGCGGCTCGTACTGCGTTTCGATGAGCTGGCCCGCAGTTACGGTGCCAGCCAGCCGCACCAGCAGCGTGCCGACCTGCTCCTCGGTATCGAAAGCAGCCCCGCGGAAGGCGGGCACCAGCCGTTTCTGGCCCTTGATGCCTACCGGCACGGTGCCGGTCCAGGTAATGCGCCCGCGGTAAGTCTGCTCGCCGGACTGGGCCTGCGCCCGTGGGCCCATAGCACCTAGCATGAGGAGCGAAATCAGCAGCCAGACCGTAGAATAACGCATACGCACAACACAAGTAAAGCCAGGAGATGAACCAGAAATGCCAACAGGTTGGCCGGCAATACAGTTCAGCCCAAATGATAACAGCGCCGGCCGCAAATTATTGCGCCCGAAGCAGGAAGTAGCGAGCAAATGGTCTGCTTAGGTAAACGAAGCTGGCCCCCGACCCGGATTGCCTGCCCCGGCTCAGGCCGCTGGTGCGGGCATATTGGCCGGACTCAGCACCGAAAGCAGTACGTAAAGCAGCACGATGAGTGGTACGGCTACTGCTCCAAGGCCAATGAGCAAACCCAGGCTCAGCAGCAGAAACACGAACCGCTGCTTGTTTGCCTGCCAGTTCAGGGTTTTAAACTTGAGGGCAAAAAGCGGAATTTCAGCCACCAGCAGCCCCGACAGCAGAACCGTAAGGCCCAGCAGCAGCCAGGGGCTGAGCAGGTAGGGAGTGAGGGCGAATTGGTCGTTGGCCAGAATGAGCGGCAGCGAGGCTACTACCAGCGTGCAGGCCGGTGTTGGCAGCCCGATAAACGATTCGGACTGGCGGGTGTCGTTGTTGAATTTAGCCAGACGCAGGGCCGAAAACACCGTTATAATAAAGCCCGCGTAAGGCAGCCAGTCGGGCAGGCCGGCCCCGGCCTGGTGTAGCAGCGCGTACAGGAAGGCGCCCGGTACCACCCCGAACGATACTACGTCGGCCAGCGAATCCAGATCTTTGCCAATCGGCGACGACACGTGCAGGGCCCGGGCCAGCAGCCCGTCGAAGAAGTCGAACAACGCTGCCAGCGCCACAAAATAGGCTGCCAGCACGAGCTCATCGGCAAAAATGAAACGTAGCGCCAGACAACCCGAAAACAGATTCAGGCAGGTAACGGCGTTGGGAATATGTTTTTTCACGTACGGACTTAGTGGAAAGAATTAAGATAATGGGTTGTTATCCTGAGCTTGCGAAGGACCCATACAGAGGCTAACGTCAGACAGTAGCTTCTCAATAGGTCCTTCATCCTTGCTTAAAGCGCAACATGCTTAGGATGACAGGTGTGTAGCAAACGGCTACGTCAGAAACGGATTGGTACGACGCTCCTGGCCAATAGTAGTGGCGGGGCCGTGGCCAGGATACACCACCGTGTCGTCGGGCAGAGGCAGCAGCTGGCTCTTTATGCTGGCAATGAGCGTGGCATGGTCGCCGCCAGGCAAGTCGGTGCGGCCGATGCTGTTCTGAAACAGCACGTCGCCGCCGATAACGGTGCTGGTGGGCGCGTGGTAGAATACCACATGGCCGGGGGCGTGGCCGGGTACAAAGCGCACTTCCAACTCGGTCGTGCCGAAGCGTACGGCTTCGCCGGCCCGCAGCTGGCCGGTGGGCTCGGCAGGCTGGTAGCGCGGAAACCCGTAGTTGGAGGCATAGCTCGGCACAGCCCGCAGCGTAGCAAAGTCGGCCTCGTGCAGCAGGTAAGGCACCTTATAGGTGTCGAGTACAAACTGGTTGCCCAGCACATGGTCGATGTGGGCGTGAGTGTTTACCAGCAGCACCACGCGCAATTTCTGGTCTTCGATGTACTGGCGCAGCGCCTGCTGCTCGGCCGGCTCGTAGCAGCCAGGGTCAACAATAACAGCCTCGCCGGTTTCGTCGGAGAGCAAATACGTGTTTTCGGCAAACGGATTGAAAGTGAAGCCGGCAACGGTCATGGCAGGGGAGAAATGTTTTGAAAGGGCAAGATAAGTGGATTTTAGGTTGGTGGAGTTTACAGAACGCGACGTGGGCGCAGGGCTTGCCCCCGTATGCCGCCTGCACGGGGCCAACAAACGGCTGTACCCGGAACCATACAACGGTTACCGTTCAGTGTTGGGCGGGGGCAAGCCCCGCACCCACGTCGTTCTGCCAACTCAACTTCCCCTAACCTACCTTGCCCCCCAATGCTACACGTTGACTACCTGATTATCGGTTACGGCATTGCCGGGGCCACGCTGGCGGCCGAATTACGCGGGCGGGGCCGCACGGTGCTCGTGCTCGATACCGCCCAGCCCGACTCGGCCTCGCGGGTGGCGGCGGGCCTCATGAACCCGGTGGCCGGCAAGCGCTTCGCGCTGGCCTGGCGCGCCGACGAGCTGCTGACGGCCGCCACAGCTTTTTACCAGGCCCAGGAGCAGCGGTTGGGCCGGCCGTTTTTTCAGGCTCTGCCCATTGCCAAGTTCTTCTCGTCGGTGCAGGAGCAGAACGCGTTGCTGGCCCGCAGCGCCGACCGCCCCTGGCTTGATTTTGTGGATGAATTCTCGGCCGGTGCGCTGCCGCCGTTACCAGGTGTGAGCCCGCAATTTGGGGGTTTGCTGGTGCGACGTGGGGGATTTGTGCTGGTAGAGGAACTGCTCACGGCCCTAACCACCGAAGGGCTGGCCGCCGGCTGGCTGCAGCACGAAACTTTTGACTGGGCCTCCCTTGTTGCCGAGCCGGCTGGCGGCTTCCGCTACGCGGGTCGGGTGCAGGCCCGGCACGTTATCAGCTGCGAAGGCGCGGCCACCATCCAGAATCCGTATTTCAGCTGGCTGCCCCTCACCCCCAACCAGGGCGAGGTACTGACGGTGGAGTGTGCCGGCCTGCCCGCCGACACGGTGCTCAATAAAAGTGCTTACGTAGTGCCGCTGGGGGGCAACCGGTTGCGGGTGGGGGCCACCTACCGCTGGCCGCCCTTTGCGGCGGGCATTACGGCCGAGGCCCGCGAGGAGCTCGGCCAGCGCCTTTCCGAGCTCACGCCCCAGCCATTCCGGGTGCTCGACCAGCGGGCCGGGGTGCGGCCGGCCGTGCGCGACCGGAAGCCGCTCCTGGGTACGCACCCCGAAACGCCGGGGCTGCACGTGTTCAACGGCATGGGCTCGAAGGGCGTAATGTTTGCGCCCCGGCTGGCCCAGGTAATGGCCGACTGGCTGGAAAATGACGTAGAGCCCTGGCCCGAAGTCAATATCCGGCGATATATTTCGTTGTACCCAGCCGGCCCGGCGGCGAAGTAGTCGGATTTGGTTACTTTGGTTTTTGTGAAGAAAGAAATGGACAAACGTCATTCGAAGCGCCGCCCAGCATAACGATCTGTCTCTGTTATTTGTATTGCCCTTATCCATCCGTCTCCCGCTCCCGGTTTTTGATATGAAGCACGTATCCTTTCTTTTCCGGCCGACGCTGGCGCGGCCTGCCGGTTCGGTGCTGCTACTGGCCGGGCTGCTGGCCGCTGCCCCCGCCGCCCGGGCCCAAACCGCCCAGGAACCCTTCGGGCGGGTCCGGATCCAGTATAAAAGCTTCGATTGGCTGCAGTTCAGCACCCAGAACTTTACCGTGTACTATTATGCCGGCGGTGAAGCCAACGCCCGCCACGCGGCCGAGTACGCCGAAAAGGAGCTCCAGCGCATTACCGGGCTGATTGGGTACTATCCCTACTCGAAAACTACCATTATGCTTTTCAACTCGGTGGGCGACCTGCGGCAGAGCAACGTGGGGCTGGCTCCCGAGAAATATACCAGCGGCGGCGAAACCTCGCTGGCCCGCTCTACCAAAGTCCAGATTGCCTTCGAAGGCACCCAGACTCAGTTCAAGCAGGAAATGAGCAAGCGCATTACTGAGGTGCTGCTCAACGATATGATGTATGGCGGCTCGCTCCGTGAAGTTATCCAGAGTAGCTACCTGCTGCAGCTGCCCGATTGGTTTATCGGGGGGGCTTCGGCCTACGCGGCCCAAGGCTGGAGCGTGGAGATGGACGACTACATGCGTACCATGTTGCAGGAGAACGAAGGCAGCCGCACGGCTCCGTTCTTTCTGCGCAACCCCGAGCTGGCTGGCCAGAGCGTGTGGAACTACATTGCCGAGCGCTACGGCTACACCAGCGTCCAAAATATCCTCAACCTCACGCGCATTACCCGCGACGTAGAAGTGGGCATCAGCTCTTCGCTGAATGTGCCTTATAAGGTGTTTCTGAAGGACTGGCTGGCGTATTACCGCCAGCTAAATTCCCAGCCGCTCACGCCCTTTCAGGAACTCGACGAGAAGAACAGCTTGGCCGGCCGCAACCGCCGCAACGTGCTGTACAGCCAACCCGTGCTTAGCCCCGATGGCAAGCGCATGGCCTACGTGCAGAACGACCGGGGCCGCTACCGGGTGCTGGTAGTGGACCAGGACGGCCGCGGCCGCGACGTGCTGCACCGCGGCGGCTACAAAACGCCCGACCAGCGGGTGGAAACGCGGCTGCCGCTGCTGGCCTGGCGCGGCAACGAGCAGGTGGCCATAGTGGAGGAGCAGCGTGGTCAGCTGGTGTTGCAACTGCGCGAAGCCAACGGTGGCCTGAGCAACCTGACGGCCCGCCTCAGCAGCCTGTTGCCCCGCTTCGGGCGCCGCACTTCGCTGTTTTCGCCCTTCTCGCAGGTAACGGCTCTCAACTATTCGGCCGATGGCAAGTCGGTGGTATTTAGTGGCGTGCGCCAGGGCCAGAGCGACCTGTACCTGCTACGGGCTGGTAGCCGGACGCCCGAAAAGCTCACCAACGATGTGTTCGACGATGTGGAGCCGGTGTTCATGCCCGATGGCCAAAGCCTGATATTCAGCTCCAACCGCTGGCTCGATTCGGCAGGTACGGCCCGCGGCTCGTTTGCTTCGGTGGTGAACAACTACGACCTGTACCGTTACCACCTCGACGGCCGCTCGCAGCCGGTGGAAGTAATAGTCAGCACGATTTCCAACGAAACCCGGCCCCGGCCCCTGAGCAACGACGAGATACTGTTTGTGAGCGAGGAAAGCGGCGTGCGCAGCATTTACCGCTACTCGTTCAGTGCCCGCGACTACCAGCCCGTAACCAGCTTTGTGGCCGGTGTGCACGATTTCGACTATAACGCCACTACCGGTGCGCTGGCCCTCACAGCCACGTCCGACGGCCGCAGTAACGCCTACCTCTACCCCAGCTATGCCCTGCCCACTGGCCTGAGGCTGTATAAAACGGCCCGCCAGGAAATTCTGGAAGACCGCTCGCGGCCAGCCAAGGCCACGATTCCTAACCGCCCCGGACCTACCGTGGCCCGCGCCCAGGGTATAGTACCACCCGCCGAGGAGGCGCCCCTGCCCGCGGCTCCGGCCCAGAAACCCGAGGATAAAGCTGCGGCGAACCGCGTGAACCCTAATAATTACGAATTCGACGAGGATATTCCGGCCTCGCGGGCCACGGCCCCCACCCGCCGCCGGGCGGCTACCGTGGTAGCCCTGCCCAAGGCGGCTCCTACTGAGGCGGCTACGCTGGCCGGCCCCTTCCGCTATGGCACTCCCTTCAGCATCGATAATGTGGTATCGACGCTGACGTCGGACCCATTGCTGGGGCTGGGTTTCTCGGCCCAGGTGAACATGTCGGACCTGATGGAGGATCATCGGATTCAGGCAGGCATTTTCGCCCTCACTGACTTGAGTACGAGCAACATATTTGCCGAATACACCAACCTTCGGAAACGATACGACTGGAGTATTCGCTATCAGAAACAGGCCTATTTCCCCGACCTCGACCCTAACAGCCGGGTGCGTTATGGCCGCCACGAAATTGCGCCCACCATTGCCTATCCGCTTACCCACAACCTGAGCGTGCGCCTGGGTCCGCGCTTCGTGAATGTGAGCCGCCGCACTTATGGCGACCTGGCGAATTCCAATGATGTGAATACCAGCTACCTGGGCGGTGAGGCCGAGCTGGTGTTCGACAACTCGGTGATTACCGGCATCAACATGTTGCAGGGTACGCGCATGAAGGCCGGCATCAACCAGTTGCGCGACTTGAACGGCAACAACTCGGGCTTCACCAAGCTCACCGTTGATTTACGCCACTACCAGAAACTGCACCGCCAGCTCATCTGGGCCAACCGGGCTAGCTTCGGGCAGTACATCGGGGGCGGATCAACGCCGCCCTTCTTCCGCCTGGGCGGCATGGATAACTGGCTGAACTACGAGTACACCGATGCGCGCTACATCAACGAAAAGGGCGAGGTGGCTGCTGGCCCCAGTCAGCTAGATCCTGCCCAGATGTTTTACCAGCAGTTTGTTACCAACCTGCGGGGCTACGACTACAGCAAGCGGGTAGGAAGCAAATACGTGCTCTTCAACTCCGAGCTGCGCCTGCCCATCGTGCAGTATTTCTCGCGGCGGCCCATCGAATCGGGCTTCTTCCGGAACCTGCAGCTCACGGCTTTCGGCGACATGGGCACGACGTATTCGGGCTCCAACCCGTTCAGTGTCAATAACTCCAATAATACCCAGGTGGAAAGTCAGGGGGGCTTTTCGGCCACGGTTATCAACTTCACCAACCCGCTGCTTTACGGCTACGGCGCTGGTATCCGTACCACCATGCTGGGCTTTTATGTGAAAGGCGACGTAGCCTGGGGCCGCGAGCAGTATACGACCAAAGGCCCGAAAATTTACGCTACGCTGGGCTACGACTTCTAGCGGCGGCAGAGTGAAAGAGACGCACAAGGGTCGGTTTTCCTACTTGGAAAACCGACCCTTGTGCGTCCGGGCGGGCAATCGGGACGCAATTGGAAATACAAGGCAGGTAGTCCGGGGGTTGGGTTGTATCTTTGTGGTCCGTTGAACCAGCCGAGTTGCCGTGGCGCTGCTAAGTGAAATCTGGGTATTGATGCAGAAGGACTTCCGCCTGGAATGGCGGCAGCGGGCAGCGCTGAACGGTATGCTGCTGTACGTGAGCAGTACGGTGTTCGTGTGTTATCTCAGCTTTTCGTTGCGCGGCGGCCAGCTGCCGGCCCCGGCCTGGAACGCGCTTTTCTGGATTGTGCTGCTGTTTTCGGCCGTTAATGCCGTGGCCAAGGGTTTTTTGCAGGAAAGCCGGGGCCGGATGCTGTACTACTATACCGTAGTGCGGCCCCAGGCCGTGATTCTGGCCAAAATAGCTTACAACGCGCTGTTGCTGCTGGGGCTGGCGTTGGTGGCCTTTGCCCTCTATGCGGTGGTGCTGGGCAACCCGGTACAAAACGTGCCGCTGTTTGTGGGCAACGTGCTGCTGGGCGCGGTGGGATTTGCGGGTACGCTCACGCTGGTGGCCGGCATTGCCGCCAAGGCCACCAATAGTAGCACCCTCATGGCCGTGCTGGGTTTTCCGCTGATGGTGCCCATGCTGCTGCTGCTCATCAAAATATCTAAAAACGCCCTCGACGGCCTCGAATTCGAAGCCAGCCGCAGCTCCCTGCTTACCCTGGTGGCCCTTAACCTCATCGTCGGGGCCGTGTCGTACCTGCTGTTTCCATTTTTGTGGAGAAGCTGACAAGAAGCTTTTAGCTGTCAGTTGTTAGCTGATAGCAGTCCTTCCCAGGCGCTCTTCTGTTATAAAGTCAAGACCCCAAAAAGCTAACGGCCAACCGCTACTAGCTAACAGCTTATGAAAAGAAACTGGTGGAAAGCCCTGACTGTGATACTGCTGCTGTATGTGGCGGTGGCGGGCCTGTTGGTGCCGGTGCCGCGGCTGGCCATTCTCAACGAGAGTATCCGCAACCTGTACTTCCATGTGCCCATGTGGTTCGGCATGACGGCCATTCTCATTGCCTCGGTGTACTACTCGGTGCGCTACCTGCGCACGCCGACGGCCGAGTTTGACATAAAGGCCCATGAGGCGGCTCGTACCGGCATTCTGATGGGGTGCGTAGGTCTGGCAACGGGCAGCATCTGGGCGCGCTATACCTGGGGCGCCTGGTGGACCAACGACCCCAAGCTGAACGGGGCGGCCGTGGCCATGCTCATTTACGGCGCTTATCTGGTGTTGCGCTCCTCCTTCACCGATGAGCAGCAGCGGGCCCGGGTTTCGTCCATCTACAACATCTTTGCCTTTGCCGTGGCCATGCCGCTGTTCTACATCCTGCCGCGCCTGACCGACTCGTTGCACCCCGGGGCGGGCGGCAACCCGGCCTTCGCTAGGTACGACCTCGACAGCGACATGCGTCTGGTGTTCTATCCGGCCGTAATTGGCTGGACGCTGCTGGCGTTTTGGGTGGCTCAGCTGGCCACCCGCATTTCCGTGCTCAAACTGAAAGTATATGAAAAGCAACTTGCGTAGCCCGGCCCCCGGAGCGTTAATGCGAAATGGGCTGCTGTTGCTGCTGGCCCTGGTGCTGCCGGTATGGCAGGCCCTGGCCCAGGCACCCACGGCCCAGCCCGAAATGGCCGAGGTATTACGCCAGAATGGGAAAATTTACGTGGTGGTGGCCGTCATTGTAGTGGTGCTGGCCGGGCTGCTGCTGTTTCTAATTTCCCTGGACCGCAAGCTGAGCCGCCTGGAAAAGGAAGTGCGCGAAGAGCGGTAAACCCGCCTTTTGTCTGGCCTCGCCAATGATTGGTTAACCCAGTCATTCATCTGTTTTTGCGGACCTTTGTGGTCCGAATTATTGTTCTGAGCTGACTTCTGACTCCAACCGGAGCCGCCGCCCGTTTTACTCGACATGAAAAAAGCCCACATTTTCATCATGGCCATCATTGCGGTTGCCATTGCCATTATCACCAGCACCGCCGGCGACGCCAGCGTTTACGTTTCGTTCAAGGAAGCCCGCGAGCGGGCCGCCGATGGCAACCTGACCAAAGTGCACGTAGTAGGCCGCCTGCCCCGCGACGGTCAGAAAAACATCATGGGCCTTGAGTACAATCCGACGCTTGATCCTAACTACTTCGCCTTCACGCTGGTTGATACCAATCGTATTGCCCAGCGCGTGGTGTACTTCAACCCCCAGCCCCAGGATTTCGAGAAGTCGGAGCAGGTAGTAATTACCGGTGCCATGCGCAACGACATTTTCGTGGCCGACAAAATCCTGCTTAAGTGCCCCTCCAAGTATGTGGAGAACGAAGTGAAGGGCACAACCGCATCTATCAACTAGCGCTTGGTTATCCGTGCTTAATGTTTGGCTGTTAGTGCTTGAGGGGAAATACACCCGCTGAGCACTAACCCCCGGACACTAACAGCTAAGCTCTACTACCCAGGCTCTAAAAAAATCAGCATGCTGAACACACTCATCGGCGACGTCGGGCACTTAAGTGTTATTCTGGCGTTTGTGGCGGCCACGGTGGCGGCGTATTCCTATTACATGGCTGCCAAGGGCCGCGCCCTGGGCGACACCGACGCCGGCTGGATGAAGCTGGGCCGCGGGGCCTTCATCGTGCACTCAGTGGCCGTGCTGTCCGTAATCGTGTGCCTGTTCGGCATCATCCACGGCCACCGCTACGAGTACTACTACGCCTGGAGCCACAGTAGCAACCACCTGCCTATCTACTACATGATTTCCTGCTTCTGGGAAGGGCAGGAGGGTAGTTTTCTGCTCTGGATCTTCTGGCACGTATGCTTGGGCCTGATTCTGATGCGCTCGGCCAAACGCTGGGAAGCCCCGGTAATGACTGTTTTTGCCGGCGTGCAGCTGTTCCTCACGTCCATGATTCTGGGTATCGTGCTGGGCGACCTCAAAATCGGTTCGTCGCCGTTTATCCTGCTGCGCGACTTTATGCCCGAGCTGCCCGTGTGGCAGACCAACCCCAACTTTGTACCCACCGACGGCACCGGCCTGAATGCCCTGCTGCAGAACTACTGGATGGTAATTCATCCGCCCACGCTGTTTCTGGGCTTTGCCCTCACGCTGGTTCCTTTCGCCTACGCCGTTGCCGGCCTCTGGAAAAACGAGTTTGGCACCTGGACGCGTCCGGCGCTGCGCTGGAGCCTGTGGGGCGGCCTGATTCTGGGCGTCGGCATCATGATGGGTGCCTACTGGGCCTACGAAACGCTCAACTTCGGGGGCTACTGGAATTGGGACCCCGTAGAAAACGCGGTGTACATTCCGTGGTTGGTGCTGGTGGCTTCCATCCACGGCCTGATATTATGGCAGCGCAGCAAGCTGGCATTGCGCACCTCGTTTGTGCTCGTAATAGCCACTTTTCTGCTCATCCTCTACGCTACCTTCCTCACCCGTTCGGGCGTGCTGGGCAACGCCTCGGTCCACTCATTCACCGACCTGGGTTTGTCGGGCCAGTTGATGATTTACTTGGCGGCCTTCGTAGTGCTAAGCGTGGTGCTGCTGGTTTCGCGCTGGAAGAAAATACCGATTTCTGAAAAGGAACTGACCACTTACAACCCCGAGCTATGGGTGTTTGTGGGCGCGACGGTGCTGTGTCTGGGCGCGTTCCAGGTACTGTTCACCACCAGCATTCCGGTGTACAATGCCTTCCTGGGTTTTATCGGCATCAAGTCCAACCTAGCCCTGCCCGCCGACCAGATTGCTCACTACACCAAATTTCAGCTGTGGCTGGGCGTGGGCGTGGCACTGTGCTCGGGCCTGGCCCAGCTGATGTGGTGGCAGAAAAACGACCGCGCTTCTCTGACCAACACCCTCACGGTGCCTGCCATGCTTGCGCTGCTCGGCTCGGCCCTTGTTATCCTGCTGGTACAGTACAACGGCAAGAAAATGGAGCTGTCGTACATCGCGCTTCTGACCGTGGCCCTGTTTGGGGTGCTGGCCAACGTAAGCATGGTGCTCACGCTGCTGCGGCGTAAAGTCAGTCTGTCGGGTGGTGGCATTGCCCATATCGGTATTGCCCTGATGCTGCTGGGCATATTGGCTTCGTCGGGCTACTCCAACATCATCAGCCAGAACACGTCGGGCCTGCTGTACTCGCGCGAGTTCGACCAGACCACCAACCAGGACAACGTGCTGCTGTGGCGCAACGACGTGACCCGCATGGGCGCTTACGACGTGCGCTACACCGGCCAGTATTTCGATGTGCCCGGCGTGCCCGGCTACGTCGACAAGCAGCAGCTCTACCGCACCGACGACGAGTACAAGGCCCTGGCCCGCGCCGATGTGAAGCGCGGCGACAAGGTGTACTACAAGGCCGGCGACACGCTCGAAATTCTGCCCGAAAACACCTACTACCGCGTCGAGTACCAGGACCGGGAGAGCAAGGAGAAGTTTACGCTGTATCCCCGGGCGCAGGTAAACGAGCAGATGGGCGGCCTGCTGGCCTCGCCCGACGTGAAGGTGTTCCTCGACCACGACATCTACTCGCACATCAGCGCCGTGCCGCCCATCGACCAGGAGAAAGACTGGAGTGAGGTGAAGGAGCACGTGCTCAGCATCGGCGACACCATTTTCCTCAACGACTACTTCGCCGTATTCCGGGGCGTGGAGCCGGCCAAGCAAACGGCTGGCCTGAACCTGGAGAAAGGCGATTTGGCCATTCAAGGCGACTTTCTGGTGTCGGGTGAGAAGAAGCAGTACCACGTGCATCCGGTGTTTGCGGTGCGCAACCGCCTCATCGGCCGCATGCCCGACGAAGTAGAGGATCTGGGCCTGCGCCTGTCCTTCCTCAACGTGGACCCCGAGAAGGGCAAGTTCACCTTTGGCGTGAGCACCACCCAGAAAGACTACATCATTCTGAAAGCCGTTGAGAAACCCTTCATCAACCTGCTCTGGAGCGGCACGCTGCTCATGGCCGTGGGCTTTGGTATGGCCATCTACAAGCGCCGCCGCGAAACCGAGGCTCCGGTAGTGCCCGCTCCCGAAGCAGGTGCCCGGCCCCGCCCGGTAATACCGCGCCCCAAGCCGAAGCAGGTAGCCTAGGCAAGTCTCTGGCTCACTCAAAAGCGCCCCTGATGCTCCTGCGTCGGGGGCGCTTGCTATTGGGGGGTACACGCCACCCGTTACTTCAGACCTTGCACATATCGTCCCGGCAACTACTGGTACCGACCGACAGCGCGCAAGGTGCTTCTACCCGGAGAGGTATTACCCAACTGAGTGTTCCCAAATGTAGCCGTTCTTACAACACAGCGGATACGATTTTTACACAACTGATGTGGCTGACACTTGCTCGCAATGAGTGGGTAAGTGCCACTGTTCCTGGGCTGGCCGCAAGCAACACTAGCAGCGGAACATAAAAAAAGGGGGCAGCCAAGTGGCTGCCCCCTTTAGGGTACAATAGCGGAACCGAATTACTTCTGCACCGAGATGTTACGAATCATGAATTCGTTACCGTTAATCACTTTAACAGTGTACATGCCGTTGGACAGGTTCGGAAGGTCGATAACCTGCACGGCATTGTCGCGCACGGTGGTAGTGTGCACGCGCTGACCCAGCATGTTGGTGATTTCTACCTGCAGGCCGTTTTTGGCTTTGGCACCACGTACGTCAAACGTGAGGTTGCCGGCCGTAGGGTTGGGGTAGATGTTGATGGCCTGCTGCAACGCCTGCGAAGTACCCGTGATGGCCGTAGCCGTTACGCTGATATCATCCACGTAGAGGTTGAACCGGTCGGCGACGCTGATAGCGTGGAAGCCGATGTAGTAGTTGCCGGTGGTAGTAGGCGTAATGGCCTTTACCTGCCCGTCGTCGTTGCCGGCCACCGTCGTAGCGTAAGCAGCATTATTGATATTGATGTTGCGCCAGAGCAGTTCGGATTGGCCGGCGGGCGTAGTGGCGCTGCCGTACTTCACTTCCAGGGCCTCGGGGAAAGCAGCCAGCCCGGCCTTGTATTTGAACGTGAGCTGGTAAGTAGTGCCTGCCCGCAGGAACAGCGCCGGCGTAAAGAACCAGTCGTCGGCCGCATTAGTGGCGCTGAAGGTGTAGCGCATGTGGTTCGGAGCCGAAGCCGGCGTGCCGGTCGTTACAATACCCCAGGTACTGGCATCGGCATTGATGTTGGCCGTTGTAATACCGCAGGGCAGCGACCCGGCGGCTACACCGTCGAATTTCTCGGTGTAGGGGAACGTGTTGACAATCGGTGGTTGACAGGTGGTCGTTACCCGTATCGGGCCTACCAATTCGCTCTGGAGGGTGGCGCTGCAATTCGTGCGGATGTACACGTCGTAGGCCGTAGTGCCCATCAGACCAGTGATGGTGTAGGGTGATGCCGTGGTAGTTACGGTAGTACCAGCCGAAGCAGGGTTGAAGCCAGCCGGGCCGTAGATGATGCTGTAGCCCGTGGCGCCGGCGGCGGGGGTGAACGTAATGGTAGCCGTAGTAGGCGTACTGGTAGCTGCCAGTGCCGTTGGCGTAGCGCAGGCCACAGTTCCAATGGTGGCTTCCAGGGCCAAGCGGGTTCTAAGCGGAGTGGTGTTAATCAATGTCCAGGCACCAGTGGCAGTCTTGAAGTAAAAAGTGCCGGGCCGTAACGGGTCCTCCACCTGATAAGCAAGAGCCGGATTGGTAGCCAATTCCTTTATTCCAACGAAGAAGTCGCTGCTCACGGCAACATCTGGAATGGCTATCGTAACTGTGCCAGCCTCTGCGGTTCGCGTCTGAGTAGGCGAGGTATAGAGGGTAGCACCGGGCGTACCGTTGGCGCCGGTGGCGTCGAGCAACACAATCTGGTAAGTCGATACGTTGCCTGCACTAGCTGCGAAAGTTGGCTTCACGGCAGACACCGTGGTGGGCTTGGTAACGCTGAACTTGGTGGCCAGGATACCGTCGGCACTGCCCACGCCCACACCGGTAGCGAAGAGCGGCGCAGCTGGGTCGATGTAAGACAGGCGGTTGTCGCTCACGTTCTGCGAGGCCACAGCCGAGTTGTTCGTGTTGAGGTCGTCGGCGGGAACGGTTACAGTTACTGTATTAGTGCCGTTAGCGGTCAGCGGATAAGCCGTGAAGTTTACCGTTACCGACTGATCCGCGGCCAGCGAGGCCACCGTCTGTACGTTGGTAAACGTGTTGGCACCACTCACGGCAAGTGTAACCGGAATGTTAGTGAGTGTGCCGCCGCTGTTGTTGGTAACTACCGCCTGTACCGTATGGGGCGAGTTGAATTCGCGGGTCAGCTGGCCCAGCGTGAATATAGAGCGTACGGCTACGTCGTTGGCGAGCGGTACAAATGGGTTGAAGCGGTAAGTGCGCCCCAAGTCGGGAGTCGTAGTGGACCGGAAGTTATGGGTGAAGTTTCCGTACGTGCCAGTAATGAACGTGGTAGTGCTCCAGGCAGCGACAGAGCTGTTTCTCGCTCCCAGTACCGTCTGTCCAGTGGCCGAGCCCGAACCCTTGATGCCCACGTTGGGAAACCGGGCACCAGGCGTACCGGTGCCCGCCACGGCGGCACCGTACACAAACTCTACCCGGTTAACTGTTTCGTAGAGTTGAATCTGGAAGTTGAAGCTGGCGTACTGCGTGGCGGCGGCATCGGTGCCGGTGCCGGCCTTGTCGCTCACGTTCTTCCACTGAATTGTGCAGACGCGGTTAGGTGCCGTGCCCGTTGTGGCTACCCGATACTCTGCGCCCCCAGCCGCCGTACCCGCAATCAGGTCGATGTTGAAGGGCATCAGGATGTTGGTGTTGGCCGGATTGGTGCTCGTCAGCGGATCGGTAGACGTGCTGTTCTGGTCCTGCGTAATAAACAGGTCGGCCGCCGAAGGAGCTACATCGCCCAGCCGGATAGCGCCGTTGGTATTGAGCACGAAGTTCGTGAAGCTCTGACCATTAAAGCTAAAGGTGAAGCCAATGGGCGTAGCCGCCGAGTTGGCATCGTCGGTGTTGGCTGTGGTGATGACGCTACCAGTTGCGAGCAGGTCGGTGTAAGTACCGGCCACATTGGTGGTGTTGGCAACGTTATAGTTCAGGCTCTGGGCGTGGGCGGCACCGGTAGCTAAGCCCAGCAGACCCAGCAGGGCCAGCTTGCGCCAGACTTTGGTGGTACGGCCCGTAGTGTAGATTTTTGTCATGAGTAGGGGAAGAAATTGTAAAGGAATGAAGCAAAAAGAACGTAGACAATTGCCCTGTTTACAGAGCGCATGGCATTTGTACCGGCAATATGCCGAATTAAACACCATTTTTTGCAACATTTCGCTACAACTATTCCAAAAAATAGCGACCGAAGTTGCTAAACACTCAGTTTTACATTCATGATGACAACCGACCTCACCCTCCTACGGATTGTGCTGCTTGGGGCCGGCCGAGTGGCTGCCCATCTGGCCCCGGCGCTGGTAGCAGCCGGCCACGCGGTAGTGGGCCTCTGGAGCCGCAGCCCCGAATCGGGGGCGGCGCTGGCCTCCCGGCTGCCGGGGCCGACCACCGTAGCCAGTAGCCTGCACCACCTGCCCGACGCCGACGTGTACCTGCTCACGCTGCCCGATGCAGTGGTGCCCGAAGTGTTGGCAGCAGCCCGCTTCCCGGTGGGGGCACTGGTGGCGCACACGGCCGGGGCACTGCCGCTCTCCGTGTTTGCTCCCTATAAAGAGCAGCTGCGGGGCGGCGTGTTCTATCCGCTCCAAACCTTTGGGCCGGGTCGCGCAATTGCCTGGCCAAGCGTGCCGCTGTGCCTGGAAGCTGCCGACGCGTCTGCGCTGGCCACTTTGCATCAGCTGGCTGCTTCGCTGAGCCGCGACGTACGGGAGCTTGACTCGGTCCGGCGGCTGCAACTGCATGTAGCGGCCGTGTGGGTCAGCAACTTTCCCAACCACCTGCTGGGCATTGGGCGCGAGCTGCTGGAGGATGCGGGGCTGCCCTGGGAGCTGCTGCACCCGCTCATCCGCGAAACGCTGGACAAAGCCCTAGCCCAGCCGCCCTTCACGGCCCAGACCGGCCCGGCCGTGCGCCACGATGCTGCCACGCTGGCCCGCCACGCGGCCGCGTTGGCTGCCCGGCCACGCTGGCAGGAGCTCTACCAGCAGCTTACAGCCAGCATTCAGGCCACGGCGGGGCCGCTGCCGGCTGCGGCAAACAATGCGTCGGGGTTGCGGCTTTGATTCGGAGGGGGGGGGGCGTACCTTTGCCCCTTCGTTTTTGCCTTGTGTACCTAGCCTTTCGCCGTGAAAGCCATTAATATTACGTTTACCTTCCAGGACGGCCAGCCCGACCAGACGCACGTGGCCGCCGAAGGCGAATCGGTGCTGGATGTGGCCCTCAACAACGACATTCAGCTGCAGCACAACTGCGGCGGCGTGTGCGGGTGCAGCACCTGCCACGTGTACATTGAGCAGGGCGAGAACGACCTGCCCGAAATTTCCGACGCTGAAGAAGACTTCATCGACCGGGCCGAAAACCCCCGGATTAACTCGCGCCTGGCCTGCCAGTGCGTGGTGCAGGGCAGCTCCGACCTAGTAGTGCGCATTCCGCCCCAACACTTTCTGGGGCACTAGGTTCTTAAGCAGATAAGTAAGCGGTAGTGCACGCGGCTCTGCCGGGCTCGTCTGGCTGCTTGTTTGCCCCGCCGTTTTCACATTTAGCACATCCCCGTTTATGAACCATTTCGAGCCCCCAATACAGTGGAGCGACCACGAAGACGTCGCCATTGCGCTGTACGAGAAATTCGGCAACGAATTCGGTGAGGCCAAAATCTACCGTATCCGGTTTACCGAGCTGCTGGATTGGGTGTTGAGCCTACCCAATTTTGAAGGCACCCGCGAGCAGGCCAACGAAGGCCATCTGGAGCAGATTCAGGCCAAGTGGGTGTACGAGTGGCGTGACAACCAATAGACTGCTTCACCGCGTCGGCTCTACAGATTTTCCGATGATTTAGTGCCCGGCAGCCCGGCTGGCGTACTGCTTCTGTGTTATGCGTACTATGTCTTCAATGGTAGATTTAACCACGATTAAGGTGTTTATCCTGGATGTGGACGGGGTGCTGACCGATGGCACGCTGCTCGCTTTCAACTCGGGCGAACAGGCCCGCACCTTTCACATCCGTGATGGCTATGCCATTCGCCACGCCCTGCGACAGGGATACCGGGTGGCCGTTATTTCGGGCCGCGAGGAGGAGGGCGTGCGGAAGCGGCTGGAGTCGCTCGATGTGCGCGATATTTATCTGGGAGTTGATGACAAGATGAAAATCTTCAACAACTACCTCAATACCTTCCACCTTGAAACGGCCAGCATTGCCTACATGGGCGACGACATGCCTGACCTGGAGGTGATGCGCCGCTGCGCCGTGGCCGCCTGTCCCGCCGATGCCGCCGCCGATGTGCGGGCCATTAGCAACTACGTGGCCCAGCTGCCCGGTGGCCGCGGGGCCGTGCGCGAGCTGATGGAAGCCGTTATGAAGGCTCAGGGTACTTGGTAACAACCTCTGGGTTAGGCCTGCTGGCTACCTGATTTAGAAGTAGGCACGGCCGCCGGCCAGATTGGAGTAAGTGCACAGCAATTGCCGCACAAAGCGTACTATTGCCAGGCCGCCGATTTAAACCCGGCGGCTACGTGCCGGGCAGAAGGAATGGTGGGGAGAAATAACCGGCTTGACAGGAGCAGATACCCGCGGGTACTGCTCAGCTTATCAACTTCAATACCGAAAAGCTAACCCAGTCTGTTCAACCTCAAACCACTTCCTTCTCTCCTATGAAAACAGGTACCGTTAAATTTTACAACGAAGAAAAAGGCTACGGCTTTATCACTGAAGACGAAACGAAAGAAGATTTTTTCGTCCATGTAACTGGTCTGAATGGCGGGCAGGTGCAACAAGACGACCGGGTGGAGTTTGATACCCAGGAGGGGCGTAAGGGCATCAATGCCGTAAACATAAAGCGGTTGTAGCTGCACTTCAGCTGATAGCACAAAGCCTCTTCCGATTTCGGAAGAGGCTTTTTTTAGGCCTTTTCGCTACGGCCGCCCATCTTTGTATTTCCTTTCGCCTTTCCGGCTCCTGCTATGCTCTTTCGCTCGCCTTCGTTTGCCGCCGATGTTCCTGTGCGTGCAGCCGGCCCCGGCGGTGGCAGCGGCAGTAGTCGGCAGCAGCTGGCTCGGCTGGTGCGCCTGCCCAACCTGCTGATTATGGCCCTGTGCCTGCTATTGGTACGCGCCTGCCTGCTGTTGCCTGATGCCCTCTGGCGCCAGGTGTTTGCCCCCCCATTTGCGCTGCTGCTGCTGGCGGCGCTGTGCATCGGGGCCGCCGGCTACATCATCAACGACTATTACGACGTCAAGATTGACGCCATTAACCGGCCCGGGCGGCTGGTGGTGGGGCGTGGCATCAACCGGCGCCACGCCATGCTGGCCCATCTGGTGCTTTCGGGCCTGGGCGTCATAATCGGGGGGCTGCTTTCGCCGCTGCTGGGGCTTGTTAACCTGGGCTCGGCGCTGCTGCTATGGGGCTATTCGGCCCGGTTTAAGCGGGTGGCGCTGGTAGGCAACGTGAGCATTGCCACGCTTACAGCGGCGCTGGTGCTGCTGCCCGAACTGCAACTTAATACTGGCCGCTCGGCAGTGTGGGGCTATGCGCTGGCGGCATTTCTGCTTACGCTGGTGCGCGAAATTGTAAAGGATGTGGAGGATATGCGCGGCGACGCCCAGCACGAGTGCCGCACATTGCCCTTGGTGTGGGGCGTGCCGCGCACCAAATGGGTGGCCGGCTTTTTTCTGGCCTGTCTACTGCTGCTGGTGGCTGGAGCTGCATTCAATGCCCTGTTTATGAGCCACCGCTACGGCCTGGGCCTGTGGCTGTTACTGCTGGTGCTGGCCCCACTGTTGGTGCTGGCCGCCGCCCTGCGCCGTGCCGACCAGCGCCAGCACTTTGCCCGACTCAGCAGCTGGTGCAAACTCATTATGCTGGCCGGGGTGCTCTCGATGGTGGGGCTGGCCTGAAAATGCGGGCAACCGCGGCGGTTACTGTTGCGTTAGCAAAGGCCACTGCCCGATTCGTGTGGCCGCCCGTTGTGGCTGCGCTGCCAGCAGGGCTTGCTTCCTCTCACTTCCCTTCTTACCCCGGCCATCCCTGTATGCGCTTCCTCTACCCGTTGCTGGCGCTAAGCGCGCTGGCTACTCCAGCTGCCCTGGCGCAGTCGGCGCCTTCCGATTCGGCCGCTCCTCTGCTGGCCTCGGCTGCGCCCGTCGCTTCGACCGAGGCAGCCGCTGAGCCCCTGGGCGCGCCGGTAGGCCTCAACCGGGCCCTGGCTCCGGCTGCTACCACCAAAATTCGCCTCACGCCCTCCGACCCCGATAAACCGAGCTTTCTGCCGGTGCCCATTGCCTTCTATCAGCAGGAAACCGGTTTTGCCGGCGGCGTGGCCATTCTGCCGGTCTGGCGCTTTGGTACCGATACCACGGTGCGCAAGTCGAACGCCCGCCTGATTGCCTGGATTTCGCAGAAGAAGCAGACCACCGTGCAGCTCACGCACACCATTTTCACCAAGGAAGAAAAGTTCTTCTTCTCGGGCGAATTGAGCTACTTCGACCTGGCCTTTAAGTACTACGGGCGCGGCAACAACACCGATGAGGACGTGTATTCCAACATCCAGTACCCGCTGTGGGTATTTGATGAGAAGGCTCTCGTAAAAGTGAAGCCAAACCTGTTTGTGGGCCTGCGCTACCGCCTCACCGATTTGGGCACTGTCAAGCTCAAGGAGGATGGCGACGATGAAGCGACTCCCGGTTCTTACTTCACCATCCCGGCCGAGCAGCGCGGCGGTTACACCACTTCGGGCGTGGGTCCGGCGCTGCTGTACGACAGCCGCGACAACCTGCTGGCTACGTACACCGGCAATTTCGTGGATGCGCACGTGCTGTTTGCCGGCAAAGGCCTGGGCAGCGACTACAATTTCACCCGTTACATGGTGGATGCCCGCCACTTCAACCCCCTATTCGGCTCCAACAATACCATTCTGGCCATGCAGTTTCTGGGCCAGTACCATACCGGCGACGTGCCGTTCCGCGAATGGGGTGGCATGGGCGCCACCCTTGGCGGTTCGCTCTACAACAACGCTTACCTGATGCGCGGCATTTACGAGGGCCGCTACCGCGACCGGCAATTCACTACAGCCCAAGCCGAAATCCGGCAGAAGTTATTCTGGCGTATTGATGGTGCTGTGTTCGGGGCCGTGGGCCAGGTGGCCCCCAACCTCGACGACTACACCTTCGACGGCCTGCGTTACGCCGGCGGAGCAGGAATACGCTTCCGCTTCAATCGTCGCGACCGGCTCAACATCCGCCTCGACTACGGCGTGGGTTCGGGTGGTAACTCGGGTATCATCTTCGCAGTGGGCGAGGCGTTTTAACCCTTCCCGGCTGCCAGCTGTAAGCTGCACGTTGCAAGCACCTTCGGGAGGCTTGCGCCGTGCAGCTTTTGCTTTTTCGGCCTTTTAAGCTCATCAGTAGAGTTTTTTGCTGATTTTGGAGTCAACTGTACACCGTGCGCCGCGTAGAAAGCAGCGCATGGAATACGCCACTCCGCATCGGTTTCACTCGGCCCACCCCAACAACGCGGCGTTGCCCGTTGCACCCTGGAGCCATCTGCCGCCCCCTTCCCCGGCCTTACAGGCCACTGTCATTGTTCCGGCCAAGAATGAGGCGGATGCGCTGCCCGCCACGCTGGCCGCGCTGGCTGCCCAAACCGATGAGCGGGGCCAGCCATTGCCTGCCGGCTGCTTCGAGGTGCTCGTGCTGGCCAACAATTGCACTGATGATACGGCTGCAGTAGTACAGGCCTTTGCCGCCACTCACCCGGCGCTGGTTTTGCATGTGGCCGAGTTAACGCTGCCCCCCGCCGAAGCCCACGTCGGCCGGGCGCGCCGCCTGCTCATGGATGAGGCCGCCCACCGTCTGGAACTGGCCGGCCAGCCCCGCGCCGCCATCATCAGCACCGACGCTGACACCCGCGTAGCCCCCGATTGGCTGGCCACTACCTTCCGGGAGTTGGCACTGGGAGTCGATGCCGTGGCTGGCCGGATTCTGATGGAAGAAACCGACCGCGCCTGCCCCGTGCGCCGCTGCCAGCTGCAGGATGCTGCTTACCAACTACTGCGGGTCCAGCTCGAAACCCAGCTCGACCCCCAACCCCACGACCCTTGGCCCCGCCACCACCAGCACTTTGGGGCCAGCCTAGCCGTTACAGTAGCCGCCTACCGGCTAGTAGGCGGGCTACCAGTAGTACCATTTCTGGAAGATGAGGCGCTATATCAAGCCCTGTTGCGCCACGATTTGCGGGTGCGCCACAGTCCGGCTGTGCGCGTGTTCACCTCGGGCCGGCAGCAAGGAAGGGTAGCGGTGGGCCTTTCGTGGCAGCTGCGCGAGTGGGCCCGGCTGGGCCAGCAGCAGCAGGTAGTACCCGACCCTGCCGCCCTGGTTCAGGAGTTGAACCTGCGCCGCCAGCTTCGTCAGCAGTGGTACCTTGACCAGAATGGCGAACCACTCGAACAGGTGGTTTCCGGGTTGGAAGAAGTGCCGGCCGAGTTGCTGGCCTCGTTGCCTAACTACACTGCTTTCGGCACTTACTGGGAGTGGGCGCGGCCCCAGCTGATACCCGACCCGATGCCTCAAGTGCCGTTGGCGCTGGCCATCAGTACCCTGCGCACCGAGCTGGCACGGCTAAACAACGTCATCATGCAGAGCGTAGCGAAGAACCTCGCATGCTGATGTCGGCTTCAAACGGCTGTACGCTGCGTTCTGCATGACGTTCTTTTCACTAACTACCGCCGCTCCAGCACGTCGAGGCGGTAGTTCTCGTGGCGCTGACCGTGTAAGTGCCGAAGGGGGCCGTTGGAAGCTGTTTTTTCGAGAAAGAACTCGTGTACGGCGTCGCCAGTAAGCGGGTAATCGTGTACGGGGGGCGTCCAGTGCACCAGCACCAGTTGGCCGCCGGCTGGCAGTGCGGTTATAATCTGGTCGGCGGCGCGGGCCAGGTCGGGCGGGCTCCAGTAATAGCCTACTTCCGATACCAGAATCAGGTCGAACTGGCCTTTAGGAAACTCATCGGGTACGCGCAGGTGCTGTAGTTCTATCTGCGGCAGGCTGGCGCAGCGTTGGCGGGCCTGCTGCAGGGCGGCCTCGGCTACATCAACGGCCAGCAAATAGCCACAGCGCGGGGCCAGCCGGGCCGTAAGGATGCCCAGCGAGCAGCCAATTTCGAAAACCCGTGCATAGTGCTCGCGCGGTAGGGAGGCCAGCGTGGCGGCGTACTTTTCCTGCTCGTAGGCGCTGGTGGCAAAGTCCCATGGGTCCTGGTTGGCTTCGTACACCTTATCGAAATAGTCGGGCGGCAGCGTGTGCGGCTGGTTGGGGTTCGGCTTCATGCTGAAAGGAGGTCGGATGAAGATTGGATTAACGACGCGGCATTTGCAACGGTGGTCTCTAGGAACACTTCGGTGGGGCTGGCGAAGTGGGCCAGCATGGTGGGGGCCAGCGTGAAGCCGGTGGGGTCGTCGTTGATGCAGGAGCCGGGCAGCTGCGAGGCGTGCGCGGCAATGGCCCGCTGCTTCTCGGCCAGCACCGAGCTGATGTCGAGCTGCCAGCCGCTTACCTCGCCAGGCCGAGGGAGGTCGGCGGGGGCGGCCCGCTCCCAGGCCCAGACAAGGTATTCGAGCAGGCGCGGCGGATGGGGGAGTTGCTGTAAAGCCGCTTGTACCAATTGGCTGGTGGCGCGATGGTCGGGGTGCGGGTCGCGCCGCCAGGGGCACAGCACGGTGGCCGGCTGCTTTTCCTGGAAAAACTCAACCAGCCGGGCCACGGCCGTTTGGCCGGCCGGCGTTTCGGGGCCGGGCACGCGGCCGTCAGGTAGGTTCAGGGGCAAGAGGCAATCGGCGCGCAGGCCCAGCTCGCACAAAGCCAGCCGCAGCTCGGTTTCGCGCAGGGCCTGGCGGGCCGGGGCAGGAAACTTAGTAGAGTGAGGGTGCGACATCGTGCCGTCACTCATCAGCGCGCACCACACGGGCACACGGGCGCGAGCCAGCAGCGCCAGCAGCCCGCCGCAGCCCAGGCTTTCATCGTCAGGATGAGGGGCGATTACCACAGTGGGCCCTAGCATGGCGGCGTAAGCGGCCGGTTGCAGGGGCAGGGTGGCCGGTTCGAAAACGGACAGCTCAGTCATGCCAGAGGCGGTGGGGGGGGGGGGCCCCGTTGTCTCGGACCCTCCCCGTGGGAGGGGCCACAAAAAAGTTAAAAACCTGTATTTTTGATCCCGGGGGGGGGCGGGCCACACGCCGGCGGGGGGCACCCGCCGTTACCGGTACGGTGCGCCTCGAAACGGCGACGTTGCGCCCGGGCATCTTCACTTGCCTGATCGGGCAAGGCCCGCAGCAGCAGGCCGTACGCTTTGTGATGCAGTAGCATCGTAAGTAGCCGCCAATTGGATAGACACAATAAAAGCAGGCCTTGTGGGCCTGCTTTTGCGTTTTACAAAGTTAAAAGGCGGCCAGCTCAGCATGACCGCTTCGTTGGACGACTGCGACGAAGCGATAGAGGTGCTTCGGCCAGCTCAGCATGACCGTTTCGTGACCATTGCCGGCTTTGTGAACAGCTTCACGGGCTGCGCGGCTACCAGAAACGGTTGGTGCAGACGACCTGCGCCTTTTTCTTCAGCCGCAGGCCCAGTAGTATTTCGTGGGTGCCGTTGTGGTAGGGCGACAGCCGCGAATGGCCTATGTCGTAGGAGTAGCCCAGCGCAAACTGCTCGTAGTTAACGCCGGCCATTGCCACGGCTGCATCGGAAGTGCGCCACGATATACCGGCCCACAGCAAGTCCTGGTACTTGAGCTTGGCATTCACATCGACGGACAGCGGGGCCGGACTGACGGCTTTGACCAGCACGGAGGGTACCAGGGACCAGTCGTCGGTCAGCGGCAGCATCACTCCACCCGTGAAAAAGTAGTGCCGCCGGAGTGAGTTGCCCGAGCCGGACGCCAATTGGTTGGGACCGTAGGAGAAATCAAGCCTATTGGCCAGTAGCTGAGTGCTGGATACGCCCACGAAAAAATTCGAGCTGTACACCCACAGGCCCACCGAGCCGTCGAACACCCGCGAGGATTCGTTGGGGGCCAGCACCAGCGGATCGGGGCCGGGGTCGAAGAACCGCAGCTTGCTGCCATCGACGGCAAACTGCTGCAGGCCCGCCGACATGCCCAGCGCCGCCCGCAGGTTGGGCCGGAGCACCACGTTGTAGGCGTACGAAACGTAGGCGCTGGTGCGGCTGATGGGGCCCGTGGCGTCGCGGTACACCATGCCGCCGATGGCGTGAAACGGCCGGCGCAGGTCGCGCCGGGTGCGCTTATCAGTGGTAAGCCACTTGCCCAGCGACGAGTTGACGCTGGCGTAGTAGGTTCGGGGGCCGCCCTCCAGCCCCACCCACTGGGTCCGGTAGCTGAACTTCACATCAATATAGTCCTCCGCACCCGTCGCGCCGGGGTTGATGAGGTAGTTGTTGTTCATGTACTGGCTGTACTGGGCCTCCTGCTGGGCCAGGGCCGGCGCGGCGGTTAGCAGCAGTAGCAGCGACAGGAGGGGAAAAGATGTCTTCATAACAGCATGGAGTGTTAATTGTCAGGTGCCGGCGGCCAGTGCCCGGCTGCCAGCTGGTGGCGGCCGGGCACTGCTGCCAACTCAATAAAGTACCGTCAGAGACCCGCTGAAGGACTTACCCAGGGGGCCTTTGGTTACCACCACGTAGTAGTAGGTGCCGACCGGCGCGGGCTTGCCGTTGATGTTGCCGTTCCATTCGTTGGCCCGGCTGTAGTTCTGGGCCGAGAAAACCTGGGTTCCCCAGCGGTTGAACACGGTGACGGTGTTGTCGGGGAATTGCTCGATGAACTCAATCTGCCAGGTATCGTTGCGGCCGTCGCCGTTGGGCGTGAAGGCGTTCGGAATCCGGATGGCCTCGCGCACGGTTACCGTTACCTGGTCGGTGGCAGCGCAGCCGCCGGCCCCGGCCGAAAGGGTGTAGGTGGTGGTGGTTGTAGGTGAGGCCCGGGGCCGCAGCGGGTCGTTGCCCGAGAAATCCAGGCCCGCCGCCGGGGTCCACGTAACGGGATAAGTGCCATCGGCAGTGCCTTCCAACACCACCGAGTTGCCTAGGATAACTTCCTTATCGGGGCCGGCGCTTATGTTAACCGTTGGCTGAACGCGCACAACTACTCCATTGGAAGTGGTCGATACCGGCCCGCAGCTGTTGGCCGTGCTCAGGCGCAGCGTCACGGTCTGGCCGTCGCGCAGCGTGCTGCTGGTGAACACCGGATTTGTGGCCCCGGGTACATCGTTGCCATCCACCCGCCACTGGTAGGCGGGGTTCGTGCCGCCATTCGTTACACTGGTGGCCCGGAAGGTCTGGGGCTCGCCCGTGCAGGCGGCCGGCCCGGCTTCCTGGGCAATAACCAGGGTAGGAGTGGGGGTAGGCGTGCGCGTAACAGTAACGGTGGCCGTAGCCGGCCCGGTGCTACACAGGCCCGTGCTGGCGGTTACATCTACCCGCACCCGGTCGCCGGTTGCCAGCGTGCTGCTGGTAAAGGTTGGCCCGCTGGCTACAGGAATGTCATTCACGAACCACTGGTAAGCCGGCGTGGTGCCCGCATCGGTGGCCACAGCCGTGAAAGTAAGCGGCGTGCCGGGGCATGAAGCGGGCAGCGTGGCCACGGTTACGGTGGGCGTTACCGAGGGTAGCACCCGAATAGTTACCACGTTCGAAACCTGGGTGGAGCAAGTACCGGTGCCCGACGTGACGCGGCGGCGGAAATAGGTGGTGGCGCTTAGGGTAGCCGGCTGATAAGTAGGGCCGGTGGCCCCGCCAACGGCCGTCCAGGTGCTGTTATTCAACGAAGACTCCCACTGGTAGGCGAACGTGCCGGTTCCACCGCTGGCCGGACCGGCGCTGCTCAGCGGCGCGGGGGCCGTACCCGCGCAAATGTCCTGGTCGGCGGCAATGCTACCGGCCAGCAGTTCGGGCAGCACCGTCAGCGTTACCACATTCGATAGCACCGGTGCGCAGGCCGCCGTCAGGGCCTGGCGGCGGAAGAAAGTGGTAACCGTGAGCGGGCCCGGCGCATAGTCGGCGCTGGTGGCCCCGTTTACCGGCGTCCAGGTGGTGTTGTCAGTCGAAAATTCCCACTGGTACGTCAAAGTGCCAAGGCCACCAGTGGCGTCGCCGGTGCTGGTCAGACGGGCGGGAGTGGCTCCCTGGCACAGCGTCTGGTCGGCGGCAATGGTACCGGCCACCACCGCCGGGGCCACCGTAATCGTTACCGCATTGGACACGGCCGGAGCGCAGCCCGCGCCCGAGCTGGCCCGGCGGCGGAAGGAGGTGGTAACCGTGAGGGCAACCGGCTGGTACGTGGCGTTGGTCGCGCCGGTGATGGGAACCCAGGTGACGTTATCGCCCGACGACTCCCACTGGTAAGTAATGGGGCCATTGCCGCCCGTGGCGGCCGTTGGGCTGGTGAGCAAAGCCGGCACTGCTCCGGCGCATAAGTCCTGGCTGGCCGCAATGGTCCCGGCTGTCAGGGCCGGCGTTACCGTAACGGTGACGACGTTGGAAGCAATACTGTCGCAGGGGCCGGAGCTTAGCTGACGGCGGAACGAGGTGGTAACCGTGAGCGGGCCCGGCGCATACGTTTCGCCCGTGCCGTTGGCTACGGCGGTCCAGGTGGCGTTGTCGAGTGATGATTCCCACTGGAAAGCAAACGAGCCGGTACCCCCGGTTGGGGCCGCCGTGCTGGTAAGCGGGGCCGGCGCGGTACCCACGCACACGGTCTGGTCGGCGGCAATGGTACCGGGCACTATGGCCGGCGTCACGGTAATCTTAATGGAAGGAGTAGGCGTACCCGGCGCGCAGAAGCCCGAAGTAACCAGCCGCCGGTAGAAAATGTCGGCGTTGGCGGCCGCTGGCTGGTAGGTTTCGCTGGTTGCACCCGAAATGTTGGCCCAGGTATTACCGTCGGCCGAGCTCTGCCACTGGTAGTCAAACTGACCGGTGCCCTCTGCCGCCGGAGCCGTGCTGGTCAGCAAAGCGGGGGTGTCGCCGGCGCACACGGCCTGCGCGGCCGCAATCGTGCCCGGGGTAGGCGGGCCAAAAATCCGGACCAGGCTCTTACTCTCCCGGCAAAAGCACTCGGTTGTAATACGCAGCGTCACCTCATAGTCGCCGGGGCGGGGGTAGGTGTGCGGGGGCGGATTTTGCGCCGTTGAGGTGGTGCCGTCGCCAAAATCCCAGGCGTATTGGGGGTTGTCGAACTCAACCGGTGGAGCCTCGAAAGTATATTGCAGGCAGCCCGTAGCTTCTCCACTGAAGCCAAAGCGCAGCAAGGAGCTCTGGTTGAAATTAACCAGGCCCAGCCCGCTCAGCCGCCCGCCCAGTTGCAGGCTGTCGTCGGCGTAGGCAATGGCAGCACCCAGCGAATCGGGATAGGGAATAAAGCCCAGGGCCGGCTGGTTTTCGCGGGCCACGTAAATCTTGCCGTCGGGAGCGGTCTGCATCGAGCCTAGGTTTACCGGCGTAGTTTGCCCAAGCGGAATAACCTCGCGGCCTACCGGGCCATTGCCGGCGCCGGTACCAATAGTGCTGATATCGAACTGCAGCAGCTGCGGCAGCCGGGGTGCCGCGCCCAGCACGGTGGCATACAGCCGGCTGCGGCCCGGCGAAAACGCCACGCCATAGTAGCCGCCCTGATCGGCATCGATAATGCGGGGGGTGCCGACCGCACCCGTCCCGGTATCGAAGCTGAATAGCTCCACGGTGCTGCTCCTATCGGTGGTGATTTCGCTATAGCGGGCCAGGGCCAGCTGCTGGCCGTCGGGCGTCACCTTCATCTGCCCGCGGTAGCCAACCGGCGACACGCTTGGCGCGTGCAACGAGCCTACGGCGGAGGCAATGGGCGGATCAATGTTCACCGGACCCGTGCCCATGCCGCCGGTAGACGGCTTCACGCGGTAGGCCATAAAGGCGTCGCCGCGGTTGTTGTTGCCCGATGTTGCGCCGCCCCAGCCATGCACGATAAGCCAGATGTCGCAGCCGTTTTTATGGAACACGGCCGTCATTTTCTCGGCGGTGCCCTGGGCAAGCGGTGTGTTTTTGGTGGCTAGAACGACTGTACCGGGGCCTCCGCCGGCCGGAATAACGATTTCGGAATAACGGAGGCCATTAGGCCCGCCCGCCGCGTCCTGCGTGAACAGCAGGTAGCGCGTTGCCACACCCGTTGAACCCGGAGGGGGACTGCCGGGCATCCGGATGGGTAGGGGGCCATCGGTAACGAGTCGGCTGCCCAGTAAGCCGGTGCCGTTGGTCATAACGGTGCCGTCGCCGTTCCAAACGGTTTCGCCGTTGCTGTAAAAGAGAATCTCGCCGCTGCCATCCGACATTACCCCGGCCCCGGCCGGCGCGTCCATGGCACCATTGGTGAGCACCGTGGGCTTGATGGAATCGGTGGCCATGTTGAAATCGAGCCCCGCTTTGAAGCCGAAATACCAGGTGTTGGCGAACTTCTCATCCTCGCTGCATTCCGGCGGGCCCGTGGGGGTTTGTGCGCGGGCTGCCCCGCTTGCAAGCAGCATCAACAGCGTAAACAGCCACCCAACTGCCGCCCGCCGCCGTCGGTTCAGGTACCGGCGAGCGGGTAACGGGCGAGTAGCCTTGGTAGGTGAAAAAGGATGAGAAACGGGCAGGAGAATAAGCGTTGCGGGCATACAGGGGCAGGCAAGTGGGCGGGCACTTATCAACAGGCGGGCGGATAGCTCTCAGACAGAGGCTTACCCGCTATTTCAAACGAACATAGTCTGCTAGATAATACAGTTCTTCTAAAGAATCTACCAGCAGTACTTGGTAAAGCTGCAGATTGTCGGTTAGGTTCGCCCCAATAGCTGCTGAAGCAGAAATAAAGGCTCTAATCACGCTATATAAGGGCTAAGTTAATGGTTGTCAAAATCGTACGCTTTGGCCACAGTGGCTGTAATTGGGGAGGTGTGCCACGAATCATGATTGCCAATTTATTTAGTTTTGATGATGCGAAAATAGTTAGTAATTTGGCATTGTATTACGGTTGAAGTAGGTTGCTGCATCTTCATCACCCGTTCAACCCGGCGGCTTTTTTTAACTCTATTTTAAACCCCTTTCCTCTTTTTTGCCATGCTACAGATGATGGTTTCCAAGCGCCTCGGGCGCCGCCAGTTTCACTTCACCGTTCAGGGAGCCACGTTCCACGAAACGGTGGCCGAGTACGACCGGCTCAGCTTCCCCGATGTGGCCAAGTGCGGCCTCTGCGGCTCCGACAACCTCGACCTGACGGCCCGCGAGGCCCAGGGCAAGTTCAAATACACCAGCCTGCGCTGCCTCGATTGCCGCGGCGACGTAACCTTTGGCAAGCGCCAGGACGATGACCAGACCGTATTCCTGCGCAAAACCGAAGACGGCAAGCTCGACTGGCGCGCCTTCGAAAAGCCGGCTTAAGTAATCTAGGTCGCGAAGAGCGCTACAGGGGCGGGGCTTAGCAACTTGAGTTGAGTAATGACTACTTTCGTGGCATGAACCCGACTCGTCGCCAGGCCCCGCTGCTGGCCCCCTCGCTTCTTTCCGCCGACTTCGGCAACCTGCAGGCCGAAACCGAAATGCTGGCCGCCTCGGCCGCCGACTGGCTGCATTTCGATGTGATGGACGGCCGATTTGTGCCCAACATCTCGTTCGGCATTCCGGTGCTGGAGGCCGTGCATCGCTACGCCAAGCAGCCCATCGATGTACACCTGATGATCGAAGAGCCCCAGCACTACCTGAGCGCCTTCCGCGACGCCGGGGCCGCGGTGATAACGGTGCATTACGAGGCCTGCATTCACTTGCACCGGGTGGTGCAGCAAATCAAGCAGCTGGGTTGCCGGGCCGGCGTGGCCCTCAACCCGCATTCGCCCGTAAGTTTGCTCGAAGACATTGCCGCCGACCTCGACGTAGTTCTGATTATGTCGGTGAACCCCGGTTTCGGGGGGCAGGCCTTTATTCCGAACACGCTGCGCAAGGTGGCCCAGCTGAAAGAGCTGCTGGTGGATAGTGGCTCGTCGGCCCTGATTGAGGTGGACGGCGGCGTAACGCTTGACAACGCGCCCGCCCTGGTAGCGGCCGGGGCCGATGTGCTGGTAGCCGGCTCGTTCGTGTTCAAGGATGGCGACCCAGTGGGCACCCTGGCCCGGATGCGGGCCGAGCTGGCCCCCGAAGCTCTCGAAACCAACGACTAAGCCCTGCGGATGCTGCCTGATTTCCGCGCTTCCTTCTGCGTTCCGACTCGTTTGTGGCTTCGGCTGCTAACGGCGCCCGCCGCCCGCCCGGGCACTGCCGCGCTGTTGCTGCTGGCCGGCCTGGCCACGCCGGCGCTGGCTCAAACCAGCCGCGTGCCGGTAACCGGCGTAGTGCGCGACGGCAGCGGCCGGCCCCTGGAAGACGTGACAGTAGGCGTGGAGGGCCAGACGGGCAGCACCAGCACCAATGCCCAAGGCCGCTTTTCGCTGAGCGTAGCGCGGCCGGCGGCCGGTGGCGCGGCTCCGGTGCTGGTACTGCGCCGCCTTGGCTACCGCCTCGAACGCCTGAAACTCGACCTGGCCCAGAACCCGGAGCTCCGGCTGGTGCTGGCCGATGATGGCCGGGCCCTCGACAACGTAACCGTGCGCGGCCGCCAGGATGGCACCGATACCCGCGAGCAGGTAAGCATTATGCAGCTGGAGCCGCGGGCGGCCAAGGAAATTCCTTCGCCCTTCGGCGACTTTTCGGCCATCCTCAAAACGCTGCCCGGCGTAACCAGCACCAACGAGCTGACCAGCACGTATTCGGTGCGGGGCGGCAACTACGAGGAAAACCTGATTTACGTCAACGGCTTCGAGGTGTACCGGCCGTTTCTGGTAACCACGGCCCAGCAGGAGGGTTTGAGCTTCGTAAACCCCGATCTGGTGAACACGATTGAGTTTTCGAGCGGGGGCTGGCAGCCCAAGTTCGGCGACAAGCTCTCGTCGGTGCTCAACATTGAGTACAAGCGCCCCCTCAAGTTCGGGGCTTCTGCTACGGCTAGTTTGGTAGGTGGCACGGCCCACGTAGAGGCCGCCTCGCCCAACCGCCGCGTTAGTTACCTGGCCGGGGTGCGCTACAAAAACGCCACCTACGTTTTCAACTCGCTCCAGCAGCAGCAGGGCGGCTACAACCCCACCTTTTACGACGGCCAGAGCCTGATTACGCTGGCCCTGGGCCCCAAAGACAACCTCGACCGCACTACGGTAAGCGTCCTGAATACCTTTGCTCACAACGATTTTCGCTTCAACCCCGAAAGTGGCGAAAGCACGTTCAGTACCGGCGTCAACCAGTTTTCGCGCCTTATCATCGACTACTCGGGGCGGGAGCGGATGCAGTATGATACCTACCAGGGCGGGCTGAGCCTGAGCCACCAGTTGCGGACCAACCTGCGCCTGGAGCTGCTGGGAGGGCTGCTTTACTCGCGCGAGTTTGAGTACCGCGACGTGGAAGCAGCTTATTTTATTGCCGAAATCAACCGCGACCCAAACTCGCCCGACTTTGGGGCCGACCGCAACCGGCGGGGCATAGGCTCGCTTTTCAAGAACTCGCGCAACTCGCTCGAAGCCCGGGTTGCCTCACTCGAAACCCGCGGCACCTGGACGCCGGGCCTGCGCCACACCGTGCGCTGGGGCCTGAAGGCCGGCCGCGAGCAAATAAACGACGAGTTAAACGAGTACAGCTTCGTCGATTCGGCTGACTTCGTACCCGACTTCCGCCGTACCCGCCTGCGCTCCGACCTTAGCCTGAACAGTACCCGCACCCAAGGCTACGCCCAGCACACCATTCGCTTCGATTCGCTGCGCACGCTCACCTACGGCGCCCGCCTCAACTACTGGACCGTGAATGGGCAGACCACGCTCAGCCCGCGGGTACAGTACGCCTTCCGAAGTGCCCGTAACCCGCGGCTGGCCTGGAAAGCGGCGGCCGGCGTGTACGTGCAGCCGCCCTTCTACCGCGAGCTGCGCTTTCAGTCCGGGGCCCCGCAAAACCAGGAGGGCGCGCTCAACCTCGACCTGCGGGCCCAACGCTCGTTACACTTTATTGTGGGCAACGAGCTGCGTTTTCAGAGCTGGGGCCGGCCGTTTCGGTTCACCGGCGAGGCCTACTACAAGTACCTCACCGATGTGGTGCCCTACGACATCGACAACGTGCGCCTGCGCTATCAGGCCAACAACAACGCCAAGGCTTACGCCGCCGGCTTCGATGCGCGGGTGAGCGGCGAGTTCATCCCCGGCACCGAATCGTGGTTTAGCCTGGGCGTGCTCTCGACCCGCGAAAACCTGGTCGGCGACTCGCTCAATGTCTTCGATTCCGAGGGTCAGGTTATCGGCCGCCAGTCCAAGGGCTATATCCGCCGGCCTTCTGATCAGCGCCTGAACCTGGGAATTTTCCTGCAGGACAACCTGCCCAACGACCCCTCGGTGAAGGGCTACGTGAACTTCGTGTTTGGCACCGGCCTGCCCTTCAGTCCCCCCGACGCGCCCGATTTGCGGGGCACCAGTAAGCTCACCCGGGCCTACCGGCGGGCCGATCTGGGCTTCACCAAAGTAGTAAGCCTGCGCACCGAGGCCGAGTTGGCTGCCCGTGGCCGCAGCGTACAGCTGCAAACGCTGTGGCTGAGCCTGGAAGTGCTCAACGTGCTGGGAGCCAGTAATCTGGCCGGCTATAATTACGTGCAGGACCTCAACGGCCTCACCTACAGCGTACCTAACTTCCTCTCGAACCGCTTGGTAAACCTGCGGGTAATTGCCCGTTTTTAGCGGTAGGTGCCAGTAGTCAATAGCACGTCATGCTGAGCGAAGCCGAAGCATCTCTACCGCAATGGTATATGGTTGCTATTGCGGTAGAGATGCTTCGGCTTCGCTCAGCATGACGTGCTATCAAGCTCTTAAACACAACTCACTATCTCACTTCTGATTTTCGGCATGCACATCTTTGAAGCGTAGCATATCGGTGAGGCGTTCCTCCATTTCGGGGTCGAAGCCGCAGGTGGCCTCAAAGGTGACGGGGTTGCGGTAGGTGCCGAAGAGGTAGTCCCAGACCACTAGGTCGCCGTAGTTGTGGCTGTGCTGCTGGTACTGATGATGGACGCGGTGCATTTCGGGGCGCTGTAAGATGTAGCCTACCCAGCGGGGCGTGCGCACATTGGTGTGGTAGAAGAATTCGCCCAGCGCTGTGCAAAGCGTGTACACGGCCCCGGCCGCCGGGCTCAGGCCTAGCACGGTGAACACCAGCAGCCCGCCCAGCAGCGAATTGACGGTCATTTCGAGTGGGTGCTTGTAGAAGGACGTGATGACTTCAAGGCGGCGGGGGCTGTGATGAATCTGGTGAAAGTGCAGCCACAGAAAGTCCTGGGTGTGGCGCCAGCGGTGCCACCAGTAGAAAATGAACGTGGCTACCACGTAGGCCAGCAGCCCGCCGGCCACTGGCCCCAGATGGCGCGAAACGTGCAGCAGCGAGTAGGCCGAAAACCACTTCTCCCAGGTAAGGCCCGCCACCACTACAACCAGCAGCTGAGCGCCGTTAATGACCAGCACTCGGAAAGGCCAGGTGGCTACCCGCGGCAGCTTCCAGCCCGGCACCACGCGCTCCAGCACAAAGCAGAACGCAAAGGCCGCGAAAATAACGACCAGCATGGGTGGGGCACCCCATTGGAGCAGGTTGGATAGACTAAGGACAAAGTCGCAGCTTAGCAGCAGCGGCGGTGAAAACAACGGATTCATAGGAGCAGGGTTAAGGGGTAAAACCATGCTCCAAAGGTGCGGTCCGCGCCACCCTTAACCCTTGACATTTGTCAAGATCGTAATTAGCCGGAACGGCGGGCGCGTAGGCGGCTCAGGGTTTCGGGGGTAATGCCGAGGTGAGAGGCCAGCATGTGTAGCGGTACCTGTTGGGCGAGGTCGGGAAAGTCGTGTAGCATCCGAGCGTAGCGTTCGGCGGCGGGCAGCATGCGCAGGTCGAGGGCGCGCTGCTCGCTGAGCACGTAGTAGCGCTCGGTGAGCACCCGGCCAATTAAATTGAACTCAGGAAACTGCCGGTACAACGCCTGCACCTGCTCGTGGGTGAGCGACCAACCCCGGCACTCGGCCAGCGCCTGCAGGTACTCGTGGGAAGGCCGGCGCGAAAAGAAGCTCAGAATCGAAATAACAAAGTGGCCCGCCGGCATAAACCACGACGTAACCTCCTTGCCTTCTTTCAGATAAAACCCTCTTACCAGGCCCGATTCCAGGAAATACAGCCGCTGCGCCACACTGCCGGGTTCGAGCAGCATGGTGCGGGCCGCCACGGTTTCGGGTCGCGCCAGCCGGCGCAACTCGGCCTCCAGGCCCGGGGAAAGCGGATGAATAGCGCGGCAAACCGCCAGCAAAGCGTCCATGTGGCCCAAGGTAGCAGGACTGGCGCAATGCGCGTGTAGCGCCAGTCATAGGGTAGGTAAAATAAAATGCAGCCGCTGCATATAGCACCGGCTGCTTTATTTTGAGGCTGTAACCCATTGAAAGGCGTGGTTAGCCGCGTTTCCGGGCTTTGCCAGCGGGTGCGGGTTTGCCGCTGCCGGTATACGCTACCCGGTACACGACGCCGTTGGCGTCGTCCGACACCAGCAGCGAGCCGTCGGCGTGCTGGGCAATGCCGCACACGCGGCCGAACTGCTCCTGGTTGTCGTTCACCAACCAGCCGGTCACGAAATCCTCGAACTTCTCGGGCTGGCCCTGTTCGTTGAAATGCACCCGTACCAGCTTGTAGCCCGAAGGCTCGGCGCGGTTCCAGGAGCCGTGCATGGTTACGATGGCGTCGTTCTGGTACTCTTTCGGGAACTGCTGACCGTTGTAAAACACCATGCCCAGCGGAGCCGAGTGGGCCTTGTAAAGCAGTTTGGGATTGGTTGTTTTGGCCGCGTACTCCGCGTGGGTCTGGCCCCCGGGCGGCTCGTCGGCCAGGTTGGCCTTGCCATTCTCGAACACGAAGGGCCAGCCGTAGTTGCCGCCCGGCTTGATTTCATTCAACTCCTCTTGCTGCTGCTCATCGCCCAGCCAGTCGATGCCGTGGTCGAAGCCGAACAGCTGCCCGGTGCGCGGGTGCCAGCCGAAGCCAATGGTGTTGCGCAGGCCCTGGGCGTACACGGAGCGGCCCGAACCGTCGGGCTTCACTTGCAGCAGGGTGGCGTTTTCCTTGTTGCCCTCGTCGCAGGCGTTGCAGGTGCTGCCTACCGAGAGGTAGAGCGTGCCGTCGGGAGCAAAATTGAGGGTGCGATTGGGATGCTGGCCGGCGTCGGGCAGGTCGTTGTAAAGGCGCTTGAGCGGACTGAGCGTCCCATCGGGCCGGATATCAGCCACGTACAGCTCCCGGATGGCCGAGGCGTAGAGCTTGCCGTCGCGAATGGCCAGCCCGTGCAGGTGCTCGGCCTGGGCTACCTGGCGGGTCTGGTCGGCGCGGCCGTCCTGGTTGGTGTCGCGCAGCAGCGTGATGGTGCCTTTGTCGCGGTTCGACACATACACGTCGCCGTTGGGGGCTACGGCCAGCATCCGGGGCTTGTCGAGTTTCTCGGCAAACTTGGTGATAGCGAAGCCGGCCGGCACCTTCAGTTGGGCCACGCGGTCGTCGGTGGCATCCACCTGCTTGGGCTTGAAGATATGGCCTTCATAGGAAGCCTCCACCGACTTCTGGTAATCGTTCTGGGCGGCGGCCGTCAGGCTAGTGGCCAGCGCCGTGGTCAGTAAAAAAGCGAATTTGGTCATGGGAGCCGAAATAAGGTAGTTGCCTCTTTACAACTCATTTTCGGCTGGCCGGGTTGTGGCCCCATGCGCATTCTCCGGCCCGCTTGTCCTGGATCGGGCTTGCCCCCAATGCGCTTACCCTTGCCAAAATTTAGTATGCGCGGGCCTGCCACTCAGTGAGGGAAAGACGCATGTTGGGCAGGCGAGATTTGAACGCCTCATCGTCTTTGTCGCCCATTTTGATGGCCTTGCGGGCGTACACGATGGCCGTGCCGTAGTCCTGCTGCTGGGCCAGTAAACGGGCCTTGATCCAGTTGTTGCTCACCTCGCTCTGCAGCCGAATTGACTCGTTGATCCAGGTTAGGGCCCGCTCGGGCTGCAGGTTGTTCTGCACGAGGTAGTCGGCGGCCTGGGCCAGCAGCTCCCAGTTGTTGGGCTGTTGCAGCAGCGCCCGCTCGACGCCAGCCAGCACCTGTTTGTGTACTTCTACCTCGAACAGCAGCACCACAGTACGCTTCTCCCAGGTTAGGTTAAGGTGGGCACCGTTGGGCCGCACATTGGAAAACCAATACAGCAGGCTTTCCTGAAATTGGGCCTGCTCGGTCTGGACCGGTACCCGGATGACGTCCTGCTGCGGGTCGTAGCCATCGGTTCCCCAGTGGGTGGTTACGCGGTTGAGCGCCACTTCCCAGTCGCGGTCCTGGTGCGGAATTACGTAGTAGGAGTACTGGCCGGCGGGCACGCTCTGCCCATTCAGCAGCACTGGGGTTGAGAAACGGATAAGCGTGTTTTCGTTGGCTCCGGCGCGCCACACCTGCTCGTAAGGCACCAGCCCGCCCCACACAGTGCGGCTACGTACCGAGGGCGAATGGTATTCCACCGTCACGTCGGTAAGGCCCACGGCCTGGGCTACCAGGGCCCGAGGGCTGGCCTGGGGCAGCAACAGCTCGATGCCCGTCGGCACGCCCGTACTGGGCGGCGGCAGCGCAGCAGGTGCCGGTTTGCCAGTCAGGGGGGGCGGGGTAGCTGCTGATGCGGGCGCAGGAGCCGGTATTGTCTGGGCGTGGGCCGCCAGCGAGCTACCGGTGCTCAGGGCAAGCAGGAGTCCGAAACGAAGAGTGAAAGAGCAGGCAATAGACATAAGCCAGAAAACAAAGCGGGGCAGGAAACTGTAACATAGCCGGCACGACGACCGCACCGCCGGTTATGCAGTAACAATGGTGCCAAAAGTAGGTCGACCTGTTACAGGAAACGTGAAGTTCCCGGTTTTTTGATAATTTTTTTGGGGAAAAGTTTTCATCCTATTGGTCTGCTCGTACATTTGCCCCGCTACTTAGCCCTTATGATTTTCTCCGCGCCTCGTTTTACTGCCCTAAGCCACCCGGCTGCCCCCGTAGCGGGCCGCCCGGCCGGGGCCGGCGCGTCTGAGTCTGCCACTTGGCATCATCACGGGTACCATTCCTCTTTCTAGAGGAATGAACGCATCATATTGACCCGTTGGGCGAGCCGTATCAGGCTCCCCGGCCCCCGGAAAAACGGGGGTCCGGCCGGCTTCTGACCATCGCCAACCGTTATGGGTCGCCCTGCCTCTTTCTTCAGAACATGCCCACCGCCGTTTCGGCCAATCGGGCCAGCCGTCAAATCTTCTCGAATCGTCAATTGAGCCCGAATGGCCAGTTCCTGATTCTTACTACTTAATACAAAAAGAATGCTCCGTCTGGCTATCCAGAAATCCGGCCGCTTAAGCGAAGACTCCCTGAACCTGATTCGGGAGTGCGGTATCAGCTTCCTCGCGGCTTCCAACAAGCTCAAAACCGAAGCCACCAACTTCCCGCTCGAAATCCTGTACCTGCGCGACGACGACATTCCCGGTTATGTGCAGGACGGCGTGGCCGATCTGGGTATTGTGGGCCAGAACGTGCTGGTAGAGGCCGGCTTTCCGGAGCTGGAAGTGGAAGGCCTGGGTTTCAGCAAGTGCCGCCTGAGCCTGGCCGTGCCCCGCGCCGCTGCTTACGACTCCATCCATAGTCTGCAGGGCGTGAGCATTGCCACCTCGTACCCTAAAATCCTGGGCGATTATCTGGCCGGGCAGGGCGTGCAGGCCCACCTGCACACCATCAGCGGCTCGGTGGAAATTGCCCCCAGCATCGGGCTGGCCGAGGCCATCTGCGACATCGTGAGCAGTGGCTCGACGCTGCTTGGCAACGGTCTGCGGGAAGTGGAAACCGTGTTCCGCTCCGAAGCCGTGCTCATCGCCAACCAAAACCTGAACGCCGAGAAGAAGGAGTTGCTCGAGCAGCTGATGTTTCGGATGCAGGCCGTGCGCCGCGCCCGCCGCAACAAGTACATCATACTGAACGCGCCCGTCGCGGCCCTGGATGCAGTGAAGCAATTGCTGCCCGGTATTAAGTCGCCCACCATTACCCCGCTGGCCGAAGAAGGCTGGGTGTCGGTGCAGTCGGTGGTAAACGAGGACGATTTCTGGCATATTACCAGCCAGCTCAAGGCCGTCGGCGCCGAAGGCATCCTGGTTCTCCCGATTGAGAAAATGATTTCCTGATTAGTGCTTAGTTGGTAGTGCCTAGTGCTTGGCAATAGGAGCTAGGATTACACTAAGCACTACCAACTAAGCACCAAGCACTATCCCAAATGAATCTCATTCAATATCCTTTGCGGGCAGAGTGGGCCGGGTTGCAGCAGCGGGCAGCCCAGCAGCAGGGCGCCGATGTAGCCCAGCGCGTGCAGCAGATTTTTGAGGACGTGCGCCAACGCGGCGACGCGGCCCTGCTCGATTATGCCCAACAGTTCGATGGGGCCGATTTGCCTGCCGCGGGCGGTCTGCGCGTTTCGGCCCAGGAGCTGGCCGCCGCCGAAGCCCAGGTTCCGGCCGCGCTCCAGGCGGCCATCCGGCAGGCTCACGCCAATATTCTGCGCTTCCACGAAGCCCAGGTGCCAGCTGAGGAGCGGGTAGAAACCATGCCGGGCGTACTCTGCTGGCGGCGGGCGGTGCCTGTGCAGCGGGTAGGCCTCTACATTCCGGGCGGCACGGCGCCGCTGTTTAGTACGCTGCTGATGCTGGGCGTGCCGGCTAAGCTGGCGGGCTGCCCGAACATTGTGCTTTGCACGCCGCCCCAGAAGGATGGCGCGGTGAACCCGGTTATCCTGTTCACGGCCCAGCTGCTCGGTATTGATACGATAGTAAAAGCCGGCGGAGCCCAAGCCGTGGCTGCGCTCAGCGGTGGTACCGAATCGGTGCCGGCCGTAGACAAGATTTTCGGTCCCGGCAACCGTTACGTAACGGCCGCCAAGCAACTGTCCACCCGCTACGGCGTGGCCATTGATATGCCGGCTGGTCCCTCGGAAGTGCTGGTGATGGCCGACGCCTCAGCTAATCCCGCCTTCGTGGCGGCCGACCTGCTCAGCCAGGCCGAGCACGGACCCGATTCGCAGGTTATTCTGCTCTCCGACTCCTTATATATACTGGAGCAAACCAAAGCCGAAGTGGAACGCCAGCTGCGCGAACTGCCCCGGGCCGAAGTGGCCGCTCAGGCCCTGACGGAAAGCCGGGCCATTCTGCTGCGCGATGCCCAGGAAATGCTGGATTTCTCGAACGAGTACGCCCCGGAACACTTGATTCTGGCTGTGGAAAACCCCGAGCCGCTGGCCGCGGGCGTCACCAACGCCGGTTCGGTGTTTCTGGGCCACCTCACGCCCGAAGCCGTAGGCGACTACGCCTCGGGTACCAACCACACGCTGCCCACCAACGGCTACGCCCGCAACTACAGCGGTGTTTCGCTCGACTCGTTCTTCAAGAAAATTACCTTCCAGCGCCTGACTCCCGAAGGCTTGCGCAACGTGGGGCCCGTGGTGGAAACGATGGCCGAAGCCGAGGGTCTGCGTGCCCACGCCCGCGCCGTCACGCTCCGGCTGGAGGCGTTGGCCGGCGGGGAGCAGGAGTAATAGACAATCGTGCTTCGGTAAGCGGACGCCGCCAGATGAAGCATGACGTTCAACCGTATAATGAATCAGCGTAATCAGCTGAAAAATTCGCAAAATCTGAGATTTATGTTCAACCTTGATAGCCTCGTGCGGCCCAACCTGCGGGACATGAAACCTTACTCCTCGGCCCGCGACGAATTTCAGGGCGAGGCCCAGGTGATGCTCGACGCCAACGAGAACAGCCTCGGCAGCGCCGGCCCCGAGCGGTTCAACCGTTACCCCGACCCGCAGCAGCGGGCCGTTAAAGCCGAGTTGGCGAAGCTAAAAGGAGTGAGCCCAGCGCAGATTTTCCTCGGCAACGGTTCCGATGAGGCCATCGACCTGCTGGTGCGCCTGACCTGCGTGCCCGGCCAGGACAGCTTGCTTATCCTGCCGCCCACTTACGGCATGTACGAGGTGGCCGCCAACCTGAACGACGTGACTGTGGAGCGCCTGCAACTCACGGCCGATTTTCAGCTCTCGCCCGAAATCGTGGCTGGGGTGTTGGCTTCGAAGGCGAAGCTGGTGTGGCTGTGCTCGCCCAACAACCCCACCGGCAACCTGCTGCACACCGAGTGCATCGAGCAGATTCTGCGGGGTTTCGGTGGACTGGTAGTGGTGGATGAGGCTTACGCTGACTTCGCCGAAGCGCCGAGCTGGACGACCCGCCTCGCCGAGTTTCCGAACCTGGTGGTGCTGCAGACCTTCTCCAAGGCCTGGGGTTTGGCTGGTCTGCGGCTGGGTATGGCCTTCGCCTCGCCGGAAGTCATCGGGTACCTCAACAAAATCAAGCCCCCTTACAACGTGTCGGAAGCCACGCAGCAGCACGCGCTGGCTGCCCTGCACGACGCGCCCCGCGCCGAGCAGCTGCGCCGGCAGTTGCTGGTGGGCCGCGACTGGCTGGCCGAGCGGCTGCCTGCGCTGGACATCGTGGCCGAGGTGTTTCCGTCGGATGCCAACTTCCTGCTGGTGCGTTTCAGGCCCGACGCCACGGCTCTCTACAATTTCCTGGTAGCCCGGGGCATCATCGTGCGCAACCGCACCACCCAGCCCGGCTGTGCCGGCACGCTCCGCCTCACCGTGGGCACGCCCGCCGAGAACGAGCAGTTGCTGTGGGCGCTGGGGGAGTTTGCGGAGTAACAACGTATAATAAGCACGTCATGCTGAGCGAAGGCGCAGCCGTAGTCGAAGCATCTCTACCGCTTCGTTGCAGTCAGTAGGATTCGTATTACAGTAGAGATGCTGCGCCTGCGCCTTTGCTCAGCATGACAATCTCAAACCACCCATGAAAAAAGTACTCTTTATCGACCGCGACGGGACCATCCTTATCGAGCCGCCGACGGATTTTCAGGTAGATGCGCTGACGCGGGAGAAATTCCAGTTTGTGCCCGGCGCTATTAGCGGCCTCGCGCGCATTGCCCGCGAGCTGGATTACGAGCTGGTGCTGGTGAGCAACCAGGATGGCCTAGGCACCGCCAGCTATCCGGAAGATACCTTCTGGCCAGCCCACACGATGATGCTCGACGTGCTGCGCTCGGAAGGCGTGGAGTTTGTGCGCGAGCACATCGACCGGAGCTTCCCCCACGACAACCTGCCCACCCGCAAGCCGGGCACCGGCATGTTGCAGCAGTATCTGGGCGAAGCCAGCGGCTACGACCTGCCGGGCTCTTTCGTTATCGGCGACCGGCTGACCGACGTGGAGTTGGCCCAGAACCTGGGCTGCCAGTCTATCCTGCTGCAGCCGGAGGAAGGGGAGGGGGGCGACGAGCGCGCCGCCCTCACGACGATGAGCTGGGAGAAAATCTACCAGTTCCTGCGTCTCCCCGCCCGCACCGCCGTGGTGCAGCGCGACACGAACGAAACCAAAATCCGCATTGAGCTCAACCTCGATGGCCAGGGCCGGCCCCAGATGCATACCGGCCTGGGCTTCTTCGACCACATGCTCGATCAGCTCAGCAAGCACTCGGGCGTCGATATGAAAATTGATGTGCAGGGTGACCTGCACATCGACGAACACCATACCATCGAGGACGCGGCTATTGCCTTGGGCGAAGCCTTCAACCAGGCGCTGGGCGACAAGCGCGGGCTGGCTCGCTACGGCTTCCTGCTACCCATGGATGACGTGCTGGCCCAAGCCGCCATCGACTTCTCGGGCCGGCCCTGGCTGGTGTGGGATGCCGAGTTCAAGCGGGAGAAAATAGGGGATATGCCCTGCGAAATGTTCTACCATTTCTTCAAGAGCTTCGCCGATGCGGCCCGCTGCAACCTCAACATTAAAGCCGAGGGGCAGAACGAGCACCATAAGATTGAAGCCATATTCAAGGCCGTAGCCAAAGCCATCAAAATGGCGCTGGTTCGTGATGCGGGCCGTATGGAAATACCGAGTACCAAGGGTATTTTGTAGCATACCCATTTGTATAAACAAATGGGTATGCTACTGACCGGCACGTGTAACCCCATTACATGGCACCGTAAGCAAAGAGCCTCTCCTCTCGAATCCATTGAGTGATGATCCTGGCGAAATTGCTTCAATAGCTGAATTCAGAATGGGCAAACAAAGGCGAATATTTTTTTATACAAATGTTAAACAAATGAATAAGCTGAGTTTTCAATTAAGAGTATTCAAATGGAAATAGCCGTAGTTGATTACAAAGGAGGCAACGTGCAGTCGGTCCTGTTTGCCCTGGAACGCCTGGGAGTGCAGGCCACCCTCACGGCCGACCACGACGTGCTGCGCCGGGCTGACAAGGTGCTGTTTCCTGGGGAAGGTGAAGCTGCTTCGGCCATGCGGGAGTTGCGGGCCCAGGGCCTGCACGAGTTGCTGCCGACGCTGACACAACCCTTCCTCGGCATCTGCCTGGGTATGCAATTGCTGGGCCGGCACACCGAGGAAGGCGGCGGCACCGACATGCTGGGTATTCTGCCCTTTGATGTGGTGCGCTTCACGGCCGCCGGTCCGGAGCACAAAATCCCGCATATGGGCTGGAACAACCTGCAGCAGTTGCGCAGCCCGTTGTTCGAAGGCCTGCAGGCCGCAGACTTCGTGTACTTCGTGCATAGCTATTATGCCCCGGTAGGCGACTACACGATTGCTGAAGCCGAATATCCCGCGCCCTTCAGTGCCGCGGTGCAGCACGAGAACTTCTACGCCGTGCAGTTCCACACCGAAAAGAGCGGCCCCGTAGGCACCCGCATTCTGGAAAACTTCCTGAAGCTGTAAGAGTGTCATGCTTCGCCAAGCGCAGCATGACCGTCCTATAACTGACAACCAGCATCTGATAACCAACCAATGGAAATCATTCCCGCCATCGACCTCATCAACGGCCAGTGCGTGCGCCTGACGGAGGGCGACTTTTCTCAGCAAACCACCTACGACTCCGACCCGCTGGCTGTAGCCCAGCGTTTCGAAGCCGCCGGCGTCAAGCGCCTGCACCTCGTCGACCTGGATGGGGCCCGCGCCAAGCAGCCAGTGAACCTGCCGGTGCTCGAACGGATTGCCCGCCATACCAGCCTGCATATTGACTTCGGTGGCGGCCTGCAGAGCGAGGAGGCCGTGCGCGCCGCCTTCGACGCGGGTGCCCGGCAGATTACAGCCGGCAGCATTGCCGTGCGCGAACCTGATACAGTTAGCGGCTGGCTGACTACGTTCGGAGCCAACCGCATCATCATCGGGGCCGACTACCGCGACAACCACATTTCCATCAATGCCTGGGCCGAGCAAAGCGAGCGGACCCTACGCGAGTTCGTGGAGAACTACCTCACTGCCGGTGCCACCACCTTTATTTGCACCGATGTGAGCAAGGACGGTAAGCTTCAGGGACCTTCGTTGGCCACGTACACGGAACTTCGCCAGCAGCTTCCCGCCGCCGAACTTATTGCCAGTGGGGGCGTCACGACCATTGCCGATGTGGAGGCGCTGGCTGCCATTGGGATGCACGGGGCTATTATCGGCAAGGCCATCTACGAGGGCACCATTACGCTGGAGCAACTGCGGCCCTGGCTGTAGGTGTCGGTTGTTGGTCGGTGGTTATCACCCACAAACCAACAACAACCCATTAAAAAAGTAAAAGCAGATGCTGACCAAACGAATCATTCCCTGCCTCGATATTAAGGATGGCCGCACCGTAAAGGGCGTGCAATTTGAGGGGCTGCGCGACGCCGGTGACCCGGTGGCGCTGGCCGCCCGCTACGCCCGCGAAGGCGCCGACGAACTGGTGTTTCTCGACATCACGGCCACCAACCAAAAGCGGGCCACGCTGATAGCGCTGGTGCGCGACGTGGCCCGCGAGCTGGACATTCCGTTCACGGTGGGCGGTGGCATTGGGTCAATAGCTGATGTGGAGGCGCTGCTGATGAATGGGGCCGACAAGGTGAGCATCAACTCGGCCGGGTTGGCCCGACCCGAGCTCATCAACGAATTGGCCGCCCGCTTCGGCAGCCAGTGCATTGTAGTGGCCGCCGATGCCCGTTATAACGCCGCCGACGGCTGGCAGGTGTACACCCGCGCCGGCACCAACAACACCGGGCGCAACGCCGTGGACTGGTGCCGCGAGGCCGCCGACCGGGGGGCAGGTGAAATCCTGCTGACTTCCATGAGCAACGACGGCACCAAGGATGGCTTTGCCCTCGACATCACCGGGGCCGTAAGCCGGGCCGTAACCATCCCGGTTATCGCCTCGGGCGGGGCCGGCTCCAAGCAGGACTTCACCAACGTGTTTCAGCAGGCCCAGGCCGACGCCGGTTTGGCCGCCAGCATATTTCACTTCGGCGAAATAGGTATCCGCGAGCTGAAAGAACATCTGCGCCAGGATGGTATTCCGATGCGACTATAGAAATTCAATACTTAAACAGATATGGGAGCCAAACACGTTTGTTTTCCTTGCAAAAAAGCTTTCAACACTCCATTTGGATTAGTTGGACCTATTGTGTGCCCTAATTGCGGGAAGGGGATAGTAGTGCTTGCGCATCGTTTTCGCCCGCCTAAAAAACAAGATTCTGCCAAGTGGAAGGTGGCTGAATTCTTAGTTCAGCATGGATTCTTCTACCAACATGTATCGCCTTTGCCCTCTGATGAAGTTCGGAGTTATGTGCGGTATCCAGAGAACCTGCGCGAGGCGCGAGAATTTGTAAAAATTTACGCGGACAGCGTTCGGGTAACTTAACCAACACCAAATGGACTTTGCCAAAATGCCCGATGGGCTGATTCCCGTAATTGTGCAGGATGCTGCCACGGGCCAGGTGCTGATGCTGGGCTACCAGAACGAGGAAGCGCAGCGCGTAACCCGCGAAACGGGCCGTGTCACGTTCTTCTCGCGTTCCAAGCAGCGCCTCTGGACCAAAGGCGAAACCTCCGGCAACTACCTCACCGTAGTGAGCGAGCACGAGGACTGCGACCAGGACGCGCTGCTCATCCGCGCCATTCCCGACGGCCCCACCTGCCACCGCGGCACCACCAGCTGCTTCGAGCAGCCCAACCAGACTGTCTACCCGGCCCCGGCCGTGGGTTTCATTGCGGAATTGGAACGGCTGGTGCAGCGTCGCCATCAGTTTCCCGACGAGGATCCCAACTCGTACACCGCCTCGCTTTTCCGCAAGGGAATGCCCAAAATCGCCCAGAAAGTAGGAGAGGAGGCCGTGGAGACTGTTATCGACGCGGTGGGCGGTAATGTGGCGGGCCTCAAAGGTGAGGCCGCCGACCTGTTGTACCATTTGGTGGTCCTGCTGACGGCTTCGGGTCTGTCGCTGGAAGACGTGGTGGAGGTGCTACGCGAGCGGCACAGCACCATTTCCGGAGGCGTGCGCCGGGAGTAAGTTCATCACCTGAGTAAACTGCCTTATCCAATAGGTCACAGTTACGTAACCAAAATACCTTTCGGGGGACCTTCCGTACCTTGCGGCTCCTCTTCTCAGTCGCTCTATGTCCGCTTCCAATTCCGCCTATCTGTCCGAGCAAAGCCTGACGGTGCTCGTGCCCGTGTATAATGAGGAGGAGAGTCTGGGGCAGTTTGTGGTGGAGATGGACAAGTTTCTGGCCCAGACGCCGGTGCCCACTACGGTGCTTTTCGTGAACGACGGTTCGACCGACGGTTCCTTGGCGCTGCTGCGGGAAGTGTGTAGTAGCAAGTCGGGCTATGAGTTTATCAGCCTGAGCCAGAACCGGGGGCTGAGTACGGCCATCAAGGCCGGTGTTGACCACGCCCGCACCACGCTCATCGGCTACATCGACTCCGATATCCAGACCACGCCGCTTGACTTTATGGGCTTCTTCGAGTTCTTTCCTGAGTTTGATATGGTGAACGGCATCCGGGCCAAGCGCCAGGATACGTTCGTGAAGAAGCTTTCTTCTAAAGTAGCCAACGGCGTGCGTCGCACGCTCATCAACGACGGAATTCAGGATACGGGCTGCCCGCTGAAAATTATCAAGACCGACTATGCCCGCCGGCTGCCGCTATTCCACGGGATGCACCGCTTTCTGGGGGCGCTGGTTCAGTTGCAGGGTGGCCGCGTGAAGCAGCTGCCGGTGCGCCACTTCCCGCGCTTCGCGGGCACGGCCAAGTACAACCTCTGGAACCGGGCCTGGAAACCACTGGTCGACACGTTCGGCTTCCGCTGGATTCGCTCGCGCTGGAAGAACTATGAAATAGGGGAGCAGCACGTCGGCGCTCCGGCTGCCCCGGCCTCAGTGGGGCAGTCAGGCACTAACTACTAAGCAAGCCGGAGGTGGGGATGCTGAAGATCCAGACGCTGCTGACGACGGCCAACGTGGCGCTGGTTATCGGGCTGGTGTCGCAGCTGTTGTTTTCCAGCCGCATCGTGCTGCAATGGATTCAGAGCGAGCGGGCCAAGCGGGTGCTGGTGCCCACGCTGTTTTGGCAAATCAGCCTGGTTTCGTCGTTTCTGATGCTGGTGTACGGCCTGCTGCGCCACGACCCGGTGATTTTGGGAGCCCAGCTCATCAGCTACGCCATTTATGTGCGGAATCTGCAACTGCTGGGCGAGTGGGACAAGCTAAACGTCTGGTTCCGGTCGGCGGCCTATGTGCTACCGGTGGCGCTGATGAGCTGGTTTGTGGCCGGTAACCGTCATTTCAGCCTGCGGGCCATGTTGGGCACTGAAATTCCCGGCGGGCTGCTGGTGCTGGGCACCGTGGGCCAGGCCATTTTCCTGCTGCGCTTCGTGTATCAGTGGATTTACTCCGAGCGCCGGGGCGAGTCTAGCCTGCCGCTGAGCTTCTGGGTTATTAGCCTGGTCGGCTCGCTGCTGATTCTGGCCTATGCCGTACTGCGCCGCGACCTGGTGCTGTTTATTGGCAACATCTTCGGCGCGGTGGTATATGCCCGCAATATTGTGCTGTTGCGCCGGCAGGAGTCGGTCCCATTCAGCGTCCCTTCCGAGACTCCACCGCCACTAGGCCACTAGGTTCATGCCGAACGGCGTAGGGGTGGGGCTTGCCCCTACGTCGTATTGTTAAAGGTCTAGGGGCTGTTCTGCCAGCCAGTCCACAAAAGCCTTGAGGCCTTCGTTTAGGTTGGTTTGTGGAGCATATCCTAGCAGCTGCCGGGCTTTGCTGATGTCGGCGCAGGTTGTGTCTACGTCGCCGGGCTGCATGGGGCGGAACTCCAGGCGCGGCTCTGTGCCTACGGCCCGGCCCACGGCGGCAATAAGGTCTAGCAGTGGCACGGGCTGATGATTGCCCAGGTTCAGGGTTTCGTACACGCCGTGGTGCTCCAGCAAGTACTCCACGCCCCGGGCAATGCCATCCACGGTATCAAGCACAAAGGTGTAGTCGCGGGCCGTGCTGCCGTCGCCGAATACCGGAATTGCTTCCCCGGCGCGTAGCAGCCGCACGAACTTGTGGATGGCCAGGTCGGGCCGCTGCCGGGGGCCATACACGGTAAAGAAGCGGGCATTGAGTACATCGAATCCGTGTAGGTGATGGTAGGTGGCCGTAAGCTGTTCGCCGCTGAGCTTGGAAGCCGCGTAGGGTGAAATGCAGCTGGCCAGCAGGTTCATGTTCTCGCGGAAGGGCTGTTCGCGAGTGTTGCCATACACCGAGGAGGAGGAGGAGAAAAACAGCTTGGTAATGTCGCGCTGGCGCATCCACTCCAGCAGGTGCGCCGTGCCGAGTACGTTATTGTCGAGGTAGGCGGCGGGTTCTTGCACCGAGGGGCCTACGCCGGCCTTGGCGGCCAGGTGCACCACAACGTCTACCGGGTCGGCAGGCAGGGCGTCTACCAGCGCGTCGGTGCCGCGGCGCAGGTCGGTTTCGTGGAAGCTGAAGCGGGGGTGAGCTCGGCAGACCGTCAGGTTGCGCTCTTTCAGGGCGCGGTCATAGAAGGGGTCGAAGTTGTCGAGGCCGATAACGCGGTGGCCTTTGTGGAGCAGGCGCTCGGCCAGGTGTGAGCCGATAAAGCCCGCGCAGCCCGTAATCAGAATTGAAGCCATGAAAATAGGCAGAGGAAAGGTCAATCGGAGCCCGTAAGGGCAACTGAGCAAATGTAGTTCGATTTCGGCGTCCGCCTATTGGTAGTTGTTTGCTGTCGGTACTGCTGCCCGTGCTGTAAGTAGTAAGCGGCGTAATACCTGTAGCTTTCAGCAGTACCGTAATCAACCCTGAAATTGTGCCGGTTGCTGCCCGTATTCCAGTACCCGCATTCTCTGTTTCTCTTACTCTCCATATGTCGGACCACACCGAACTCACTCAGCCTAACGCCTCTTTTATCACCCGTTTTCTGGTCTCCCAATGGGGACGGGCGCTTTTGCTAGGGTTGGTGTGCGGGGTGAGTTTTTTCCTGCACAGTGGCGCATCGGCAGTCAGCCTGATGGAGAGCCGCAACTTTGTGGCCGCCCGCGAGATGGTTGCTGGGGGCTCGTGGCTGATTCCGACGATCAATCAGGAACTGCGGCTGGCCAAGCCCCCATTACCTACCTGGGCCGTGGCAGCCCTTCAGCAACTAATCGGGCCTACCGATAACCTGGCGCTATTGCGAATACCTGCGGGTCTGGCCGCTACGTTGCTGGTATTCTTTTTCTGGGGTCTGTGTTATGAGCTGACCCGACGCCAGCGCTTTGAGAATACTGCCCCGGGCCATACCGCCTGGCTCGCGGCCTTGGTGCTGGCCACCAGCCTACTCGTTATTACCACAGGGCGTGAAGGGCAGTGGGATATATTTGCCACCAGTCTAGCCATGGGGGGACTTTGGCTGCTGGTTGGCGGCTGGCAGCGGCCGGTACGACAAGCGTATCGATGGCTGGTAGGGGCAGGGGTTCTGCTGGGGCTGGCCGTGCTAAGTAAAGGCCCGGTACCTCTCTACGCGTTGGTTCTTCCTTTTGTGTTGGCTTATTTAATTGGTCAGCCCGTTCATCGGCAGGCAGTGCGGGCCCGGGCTGGTGCCACGCTACTGGGGGCCGTGCTGGCCATTATAATCGGGGGTAGTTGGCCGCTTTACGTTTGGTTGAAAGTGGCTCCGGCTGCCCGTGCCGTGGCCCGGATTGAAATGGCATCGTGGGCAGATCGGCATGTTCAGCCTTATTGGTATTACTGGCCTTTTTTCGCCTTCACGGGCTTGTGGGCCCTGGTGGCGCTGGCCGCCCTGGTGTGGCCGTACGCCCGCCCGAGGCTACGGGGCTTTATCCCGTATGCAGTGGTCTTTGGGTGGGTGCTGATCGGTTTACTGCTGCTGAGTATCGTGCCTGAAAAAAAGGAGCGGTACATGTTGCCGCTTATGCCTCCATTAGCCTTACTGGTGGCCGGGCTGCTACGCTATTGGTTAAACCAGCCCGCATATCCAACTAGCCCTGCCAGAGTCTCCTATGCCTTTCTTCCCCGGGTTTGGGCCACTCTGTTACTAGTGCTACTGCTGGCGCTGCCCGTCGCCATGGCGTTCGTCGGGTTTTCCGGCTTCGGGGTCGGTTCGCTCCGGTTTGGGCTAATGGTGGTGTTGGCCGCGGTACTAGGCCTAGGGCTGATCAGGGAAGGGGTTTTGCGGGGCCGGGTAAGTTCCCTTATTAGTAGCACGCTGGCTATGGTGTTGAGTATTATCGGGCTGGCTATGCCGGCTTATCCGCGTTGGGAAGCCCGCCGTGATGTACTCGGGCGGCAGCATATGCGGGAGGTAAGGCAGTTGCCGGGGTTTCGGGGGGTGGGGGAGTGGTATAGCCTCGATACACTCCACGTTAAGCAGGTTTGGGCCGCTGGTCAGGCTGTGCCTATCTGGCATCCTACTATCGCCCAACTATCCGATTTGTCTCATCCGATAGTTGCCGTATCGGGTCAGCCAGCCGAGGATAGGTTACCGGCAGGATGGTCTAAGTTTATCCGCATTTCTCGGCAGGATTCGTTCTATCTGGATAGAAGCCGGAATTCGGGCGTATGGTTTGTTTCTAAGTTAGAGCCTATTGAGCAAATGTCTCGTTAAAATCAATTGGCTGGCAGCAAGGTAGTTGCATTGTTAGGTAACTTAACATAATTATTAAACAAATCAAGATCTTTTGCTCAGATGCTGTAGGAGTGGAGCATTTACTTGATGCCATTGATTACCCATTCTTCAGCTTTAGCAGATAGAAATATCGAGTAGCAGTAGTATCAAGTTAGGAACATCTGTCTATACAGCTTATAAAAGGATCATCTAAAGCATACCAAGCAGTTCGGGCTTACATTATCCACAAATTATGTGTGATTGTGTAAGCCCGAACTGCTTGGAGTCGCCGATTAACTATTCGCTTAGCTGACGTTTGATCTTGTTCAAAAGGGCCTGTACTAGTTCCAGGTCATCAACGTGCTCAATAGTCAGGTGTGTGTTTAGCCCTGGCCCGTGCAGATGGATAGCAAACGTATTTGCAGGTACAGCAAGCTCCTGTGTTACTGATGCTGCTTCAGTAGTGCCCATAGTGCCCACGGTTGGGCTAGCAGGAGCCATTGTCTCTACATACTTTGGCTGGTTCTGAGGGGCCGCTACAAAGGCCTGATTTGGTACAATGCCTGAGTTAGCGGTAGTACTATCAGAAGCTATGATGTCAGATTCATCTTCCATATCGTCCGTGTCGAGCCCAAAGAGACTGGATACGGTATCTGTAAGGCGCTGTATATGGGTGGGCTGAGGTACAAACATCGGTTTCTCCGATATACCCGTTGCCTTTGTTGTGTTAGCGCTTTTGTAGGCTGTGTCTCCGGTAGCTGGGTGGCTTGAGCCATCCACCACCGATTGGAATCGGCTCAATGGTAGTTCGGTACTGGCTAGTTCCCGGCGTGGCTGTTGCTGAGCGGCTAACTGGTCGATATCGGCAATGATGTTTTGCTCATTTAGAACACCAACCATGCGCGCACCATCGATGAAAGCCTTTGTAACGGCCTGAGCATTGATTTCTTCCACGCCGAACTCACGCACCAACATCACGTCGAACATGTGCACAGGTAGCTCACGGTTCCTGAACTTTCGGCATATCTGGGTGAACAGGGGCGGGTGCAGGAACGCTTCGCGCTCATAGATTCGCTCTTCCTGTTTGTCGTAGGCGTTCTTAATACGGCGAAACAGGTTCGTGGTAGTAAGCAACTCTCGCTTACTGGTCAAGAGACCAAATTTAACAGCCGAGCCTATGATGGCCTTGAAAGAGCCACTCACCTTGCGGTTAAGCTTACGAGCAGATGTTTCAATAGCGCACTTGCCACCAGTGTCGTCAACAACTTCAGCTACTTCCCAGGCACTTTGATACGATGTGCGGGGATAGTCTATGGTCTTTGGCATAAGAAGAATTAACAAGTGATACTACTGGCTAAGTAGCAATAATAGTCAAAAATACAAGCAATAGTAATAATAAGTAGTATAAAGTATGTAAAAGTAAAACTTTCTTATACTTTTTGTGCTTTTATTTACTTTATAAGCTATTAATACACACCATCTATACATATACAGTATAAATACCTTCTATCGTAAGGGCGAACGGGGCAGGAGCAATGATTTACTTACTGCTAAGCTATCCTCTTAATACCCACAACTGCTCTACAGCAATAATTACCAAGTCAACTGCATTGATAGACAGCTATTCATAGAGGCCTATTAGAAGCGCTGAAACTGCTGGCTTATCTGGTTAGGAGTGAGGAAGAATTTTCTTTATCTGACACCGTGAAGGTTAGAAGCACTTTGCGAAGGTGTTCGGTCACCTTTACAACAACCTGCTGGCCGCAAAAATCTTGCACAGTAGTCTGGCCCTGAAAACAACGCGCCGGGTGGTAGCTTGCTACTCGACAGGCGTTGAAGCCGCCTTGAGCAGCTAGCTATAGCAGAATCCGGAGCTGAGTCACTTATAACTTTGCGAGTAGCTCGAATGTAAGCATCACACCCAAGAACAATACACAACTCATTACGAACGCACCTTCAGCCGCATTAGATTCTATTCATTTCTATAGATCGTGCAGCCGCGACTTGAAATACACTAGAGGCGTATTTCTGCCTGGATCAGAAAAGGTCGGGTGGCGCATTGGTTTCGGCTGCTACACATCATGTTGGCAGACTATACTTGAAAGATGTATGTCAGAAGCAGCTGAGGCGGCACTTCAAAGCATCAGATTAGCCCGTGAGCAATAGTGGTTATTAATATGATGTGGCTCATTAAGATGAGTCTGCGTTAAGCAACTACCGAATTCAACTACTGCACAATAAGAAGGCGCGATGGCCACAATACCGGGTATCTAAATATGACTTTCGGAGTGCATAATCACACAGCATCTTTTGTCTTATAATTTATATTATGTTAAGTAACATAAATAAGAATACGGCCGACTGTATAGCCGGCCGTATTTTGGAGGCTCGTTAATTGAGCTGGAGAAAAAACTTAAAGCGTGTTATTTGGCTGCATCCAGCTTGTCCATCATCCGCTGCGAATCCGCTTTACGGTCCAGACGTAGGTACACTTTCTGAAGGGCGCTCATCGTGCTACGGTCATTGGGCTGGACTTCCAGGGCCTTCTCGAAATACGGCAACGAATCCTGGAAGTATTTCTTACCCTCTATTTCCAGCTTCTTTCCCGACTTCTGGTATTCCGCCAGACTCATTTTGCTGGCCCGGGTATAGTAATCAGCGGCCTTGTTGTAGTTGTAAATGCCAAGGTTGAAGTTAGCATCGAAGTTATTCGGATCTATCTCCACAGCCTTCCGATAAGCGGCCAGTGCTTCAGCCGGCTTCTTATCAGAGTCGAGAATCGAGCCCTTCACCGCATAAAGGTTCGAGTTAGTTGGATCGGCTACAATGGCCCGGTCGATTTTGTCGAGGGCCTCTTTGCCACGGCCGGCGCTCAGGTACATATTCAACTCTTCCAGCATGAAGCCTTTGTTGTTGGGATATACCTTTAGCGCGTCCTGTACCACTTTCATTGCGGCAGCATCGTCTTTCTGCTGACGGGCAATCTGCAGCATCCGGCCATACATCTGGGTCGACTGGTAGCCGATGCCCTGTAGTTTACCATACATCTCCTTAGCACCGGCGAAATTCTCATTCGCTTCGGCAGCATAAGCAGCGTACAGATACGCCGTCGTGTCCTGCGGCTTGATTTGCTGGGCCATCCGATACGAGTCCATAGCCTTTGCGAAGTCTTTGCTATTGTAGCTTTCTACGCCGGCGTTCAGGGCCATACCATACAGTCCATCGAGCTTGGCCTCGGCCTGCTTCCCGTACTCACCATCTTTACCGTCCAGGCTCAAAGCCTTCGTGTAAGCCTCAAAGGCAATTTTACCGCCATCTTCGGTGCCGAGGCTCTTCTTGTAAATCGGGCTGCTAACCATGCCCTCGTAGATTTCGCCCCGGGTAAACCAGGTCTTGGCTTTGCCCGACGTTTTTTCGTTCGTAACCGCCTTGTCAATTTCGGTTTTGGCTTTGTCGAGCGTACCCTGGCGCTGGTAGAGAATGGCGTTGGTAACGGCCGAGTTCTGGGCCGAGGCCGTATGTAGGGCGGCGGCGGCCACAAGCGTTAAAAGAACTTTCTTCATGGGAGTTGAGTGAAGAATCTGCAGTTTAGTGGAAGGAATTATAGCGCAAACGGCAGAACTTCCGGGGAAGTTCTGCCGTCGCAAGTTAACAACTGCTTAGTTAGCGCTAAGCGTGTCCGGGTCGGTCAGCTCCGTCAGGTCGTCGTCCGGGGCAGCGGCAATCGGCAGCTCCGTCGACTCGCTACCATTGGGCTCCGCTCCTTCCAGCAACGCTGCATCTGCCTCCAGCTCCTCAATTTTCTCTTCGGCCGCCACTTTAGCCACCGACGAAATCTCGTCGCCGTTGCTGATTTTCAGCAGCCGTACGCCCTGGGTGGCCCGGCCAATGCTGCGCAGTTCGCTCATCCGCAGGCGAATGGTGATGCCCGACTTGTTGATGATCATCAGGTCATCGGTATCGTCTACAGCCTTGATGGACACGAGCTGGCCGGTTTTATCGGTCAGCTTCATGGCCCGCACGCCTTTGCCGCCGCGGTTGGTGATGCGGTACTCGTCGAGCGGGCTGCGCTTACCGTAGCCGTTCTCTGATACCACCAGCAGTTCCTGCTCGCTTTCGTTATTCAGGCACACCATCCCTACTACCCGGTCACCACCGGCCAGCGTTTCATCCAGCGTAATACCGCGCACGCCGGCGGCGGTGCGGCCCATCGAGCGCACTTTGTGCTCGGGGAAACGCACCGCCCGGCCCGAGCGCAGCGCTAGCACAACCTCATCGTTGCCGTTGAGCAGCTGCACGTCAAGCAGCCGGTCGCCCTCATTGATGGTAATGGCGTTGATGCCGGCCGTGCGGGGACGCGAGTAGGCCTCGAGCGGGGTTTTCTTCACCGTGCCCTGCTCGGTGCAGAACATGAGGAAGGTGTTGTCGAGGTAATCGGGGTCGCGCAGGCCGCGCACGTTGAGTACCGAACGGATATTGTCCTCGCGCGGAATCTCAATCAGGTTCTGAATCGGACGGCCCTTGGTGTTCTTACCGCCTTCCGGCACCTCGTACACTTTCAGCCAGAACACCCGGCCGGCTTCGGTGAAGAAGAGCAGGTACTCGTGGGTGGTAGCTACAAACAAGTGCTCCGTAAAGTCGTCCTGCTTGGAAGCAGCCCCGCGGGCTCCTACCCCACCCCGACCCTGGCTCCGGTACTCATCCAACGCCGTGCGCTTGATGTAGCCTTCGCGCGAGACGGTGATAACCATGGCCTCATCGGCAATCATATCCTCCATCGAGAAGTCGCCGCCGGCGTACTCAATCATGGTGCGGCGGGCGTCGCCGTAGCGCTCCTTGATTTCGGCCAGTTCGGTGCGGATGATGTCGCGCTGCATGTCCTCCGAGGCCAGTACGGCCTTCAGGTGGTCTACCAGCGCCATCAACTCGTTGTATTCGGCCACAATCTTGTCGCGCTCCAGGCCGGTCAGGCGCTGCAGACGCAGGTCGAGGATGGCGCGGGCCTGCACTTCACTCAGCGAGAAACGCTCGATGAGCTGCCCGCGAGCTACTTCGCCATCACGCGAGCTGCGGATGAGGGCAATAACTTCATCCAAATGGTCAAGCGCAATCAGCAGGCCTTCGAGGATGTGGGCGCGCTTCTGGGCTTCAGCCAGCTCGTAGCGAGTGCGGCGCACTACTACATCGGCGCGGTGCTCCACAAAGTAGTGGATCAGCTCCTTCAGGTTGAGCGTCATCGGGCGGCCCTTTACCAGGCACACGTTGTTGACGCCGAACGAGCTTTGCAGCTGAGTATACTTATAGAGGTTGTTGAGCACCACGGTCGGCATGGCGTCGCGCTTGAGGTCGTACACGATGCGCATACCGTCGCGGTCCGACTCGTCGCGCAGGTCGGAAATGCCCTCGATCTTCTTGTCGTTGATGAGCGCGGCCGTCTTCTCGATCATCGAGGCCTTGTTCACCATATAGGGAATCTCGGTGATGACGACCTGTTCCTTGCCGGTGGCGGTGGTTTCGAAGTGAGCCTTGGCCCGCATCACCACCCGGCCGCGGCCGGTTTCGAATGCCTGCTTCACGCCCTCGTAGCCGTAGATAGTTCCGCCGGTCGGGAAGTCGGGAGCGGTGACGTGCTCCATGAGCTCGGCAATGGTGATATCGGGGTTGGCCAGGTAGGCCACGATACCGTCCACTACTTCCGTCAGGTTATGCGGGGCCATATTGGTGGCCATGCCCACAGCAATACCGGTCGTACCGTTTACCAGCAGGTTAGGAAACTTGGCCGGCAGCACCGACGGCTCCTCCAGGGAGTCATCGAAGTTAGGCTGGAAATCGACCGTATCCTTGTCGAGGTCGCCGAGCAGCTCATCAGCGAGTCGCTTTAGGCGGGCTTCGGTGTAACGCATAGCGGCCGGCGAGTCGCCGTCGATGGAACCGAAGTTGCCCTGGCCGTCTACCAGCGGGTAGCGCAGGCTCCACTCCTGGGCCATGCGCACCATGGTGTCGTACACACTGGAGTCGCCGTGCGGATGGTACTTACCCAGTACCTCACCCACAATACGGGCGCTTTTCTTGTGTGCTTTGTTGTACGAAACGCCCAGATCGGACATGCCGTAGAGTACGCGGCGGTGCACGGGCTTGAGGCCGTCGCGCACATCGGGCAGCGCCCGGGAGATGATAACCGACATCGAGTAATCGATGTAGGCCCCGCGCATCTCATCTTCGATGTTAATCGGAATGATTTTTTCGCCTTCCGCCATAGGGAGCTTATAGTCGGCCGGTAAATCTCCGGGGTAATGGAGGAGCTTACAGGCCCGTGAAAATGAACTTCGTTGAAGCCTGCAAGATACGCAAAAAAGTGCGTTTTATCTAGCCTAAAAGGCTATTCCAACCACCGCCGGGAGCCCCCTTACCAACCCGGCCGCAATGCCTGTCGCGGCCGGGTTCGGGGCGCTATGCGCACCAGCCAATCCGCTTAGTCGTTGATGGTCCGGCTGCGGTCGTTTTTGCGTTTCACCGCATCGGGCTTGTACACCTTGATTTTCTCGCCGATGGCCGGGTTCTGCTTTTTCCAGAGCGGCTGACCGCGGAACTTGGTGCCATTGTGCATGTGCACCTTACGGGTGTGACAGGACTGCATGGGGCAGGTGCGGCACGACGAAACGGCCAAAAGGCAACCCACAGCCAGCAGGCCCAGACGGGAGGAAAACGAACGGGGAGTATTCATTGGCGTAAAGGTACCAAATATGACGAAGCGAAGAAGGTGCCCGGTTGCTCCTAGCAGGAGGCAGCTGTTGTCAGCAACGCGTAGGCTAGCTTCAGCGGCTCCAGGCTATTCAGCTCGGCCACGGCCGGCACCGGCGCCACACTCCCCCCACGGTTGAGCCACACCGGCCGGATGCCCGCAGCCTGCGCGCCCACCACGTCGGCCACCCAGTTGTCACCCACCATCACGGTTTCGGCCGGCCGGGCCTGCAGGCGCTGCAGGGCTACGTGGTAGATGGCGGGGTCGGGCTTGAGTACGCCCACGGCCTCCGAGGTAATGAGCGCGTCCACTAGCCCACTCATCCCCAGGAAATCGAGCTTCTCTTCCTGCTCGCTCGTGCGGTTATTGGTCACTACACCTATGCGGAAATCGGGCTTAAGCCGCTGCAGCAGCGCCAGCGCCCCGGTCATCGGCTGCCGGAACTGCCGGTAATGGCCATAGTGCTCCTCGGCCAGCTGCGTGAGGCTGCCGGCCGTCGGGGCTGGCTCGTACGGTGCCAACAACTGCCGGAAACGCAGCTCCCGCGCCGTCAGGTAGTCGATTTCCCCGCGCATTATCCGCGGGTGCATTTCTTCCAGCAAGTCGCTGTAGCGCTGGTACAACACATCGGCCGGCACCTCGCGCAGACTAGCCTGACCAGCAGCCGTAGCCGCCAGCGCCGCCCGGGCCGTGGCGGTGTGGTCGTAGAGCGTATCGTCGAGGTCGAAAAGGATGGTGGTGATGGGGAGCATGTTTTTTAGCTCTTGGCTGAGATTTTTAGCCGGCAGCTTATCGTTTAACGAATCTAAGAGCTAATAGCTCTCAGCTAACAGCTATGATGAAACGTCCTCCCCTTCCCACTCGCGCAGAAACTGCTCCAGGAACTGCTCCATATACGCGTGGCGCTCGTCGGCTACCCGGCGGGCGGCGGGCGTGTTCATCCTCTCCCGTAGGTGCAGCAGCTTTTCGTAGAAGTGGTTGACGGTGGGTGCCGTGTTCTGTTTATAGCTCTCGAATGTATCGTGGCTGACGGGCGGTATAGCGGGGTCGTGCAACTGGCGGTTTTTGTGGCCCCCGTAGGCAAAGGCCCGGGCTATCCCAATGGCCCCGATGGCATCGAGCCGGTCGGCATCCTGCACCAGCGCGCCTTCTACCGAACTCATGGGCGTGGGTACGCCGAGGCCTTTGAAGCTGATTTCGCGGATGATGGCTTCTACCCTATCCATTACGGCCGGGTCGGCGTGCTGGCTGGTCAGCCAGGCGCGGGCGGCGCGCGGGCCAGCTTCTTCGTCGCCGTCGTGAAATTTCCAGTCGGCCACGTCGTGCAGCAACGCGCCCAACTCGGTTACCAGCAAGTCGGCTTCGGGGGTCTGGGCGGCCAGTCGGCGGGCTACCTGCCACACCCGGCGGATATGCTCCCAGTCGTGGCCCGAGCCTTCGTGCAGGAATTTTTCGCGGATGAAATCAACGGTAGCGGCGATGAGTTGGGAATCGGTGGCAGAAAGAGACATAACAGATGTAAGAGGTAGGTGCGGGCAAAAGTAGAACGAACCTACCGGGATGGCACAGCCGCAGGTTCGGGAACTACTAGTCAAATGCGAAAGTTTAGCGTATATTGACTTCAAATGACGCTTTAATATTCTGCAAATGACAATGGTTCGCAACACTTCCGTCGCCGATATGGTGGCCCTGATGGGCGGCCCGGCCGTTATTCCGCAGCTCGTACGAAACGAGATGGACCTATTGGGCGTGGCCATCAAGGGCCTGTCGGTGCAGGCCGTGCGGGCGTTGCAGCGCCATTTGGGCTTTTCCAACAAGGAAATGAGCGCCGTGCTCGGCGTGTCGGAAAGCACCCTCACCCGGCGCGAGCAGAACCACAAGCCCCTCACCCTCGACGAAAGCGAGAAGGCCATTCAGCTCTCGGCCGTGCTGGCCAAGGGCATGGAGGTGTTCGAGGAGGAAGCCGACCTGCATTTCTGGCTCAACTCCCCCATCCCCGCCCTGGGCGGCCAGAAACCTAAAGACTTGCTCTACTCCGTCATCGGCCGCGGCCAGGTACACGACATCCTAGGCCGCATCGAGCACGGCCACTTTTCTTAATATGAAGAGTTGCAAGCTTTAGGCTATAAGCCTTCAGATTTTAGATGTGACTTGCAGATTGTGACCGAACGTACTTGCAGCTTGTAGCTTAAGGCTTGCCGCTCAAAAGAATGAAGCTTTACCGTTTGGGCAAGGCCCCTTATATATCGGATACCTCGGGGAAGGGCGGGCTATACTATGGGGGGCGCTGGCATCCGGTGGGACGGCAGATTCTGTACACGGCCGAGCATTTGTCGCTGGCGAAGCTGGAAGTGCTGGCTAATTCGCCGGTACTGCCGCGCCGCTATTTCGCCCTCACGCTGGAAATACCCGACGATACGCCCTTTCTGGAGTACGCCCCGGCAGACTTGCCTGCCAACTGGCAGCAGGTACCCTACCCGGCCGAGCTGACCGAACTGGGCCGGGCTTGGCTGGATGCCGGTACGCACTGGGTGTTGCGCGTACCCTCGGCCCACGCCCCGGCCGAGTGGAACTACCTGCTCAACCCGCTGCACCCCGACCACAGCCGGAGCCTGCGCGTACTGAGCATGGAGCCACACCCGTTTGACGAACGGCTAAAATAGCTACAACTTATGCTTTTAGCGCGGCGGCCCACACACCAACTAATCTTCTGCTTCGCGAACCGTTCACTGACTTAACTCAACTGTACTTTTCGTTGTCCTTGGGTCGCACTACAGACTTGTAGCGTCCTTTTACATGAACCCTTATAAAATGGGCGCTATTCTTTTTTTACAGAGTATTTTCGGCATCCGTCTTTTTTTTATCACCATCAAACCGACTTTTTTTCAGCCTTGTCAATTATTGTTATTTACACCAAGTCAGGTGCATATACTTTTCTAGAAACCAACTGCAGCTTGCCTTATATATTATTTTGCGTTGCAGTAAATCCGGAGTGCGGCAAAGGGGCGTAAGTGGGGGCAGATTGTTTCAATCGTCTCTTCTACCCTCCCTTTTATTTCCGATGAAAAAGCAACTTCTTTCCCTCGCTTTCGTGGCCCTACTGGGCGGCGCTTCTGCTACCACCGCTTCGGCCCAGGCCAAGATGACACCCAACACTGTAATGGTGGGTGGAATGGCCATGTACCCCAACAAGAACATCGTTGAAAACGCGGTAAACTCCAAAGACCACACCACACTGGTAGCCGCCGTAAAGGCCGCTGGTTTAGTAGAAACCCTGCAGGGCAAAGGCCCCTTCACAGTTTTTGCCCCCACCAACGCCGCTTTCAACGCCCTGCCCGCCGGCACGGTTGAAAACCTGGTAAAGCCCGAGAACAAGGCTACACTCACCAAAATCCTGACCTACCACGTGGTAGCCGGCAACATGACAGCCGAAAAAATCATGGCCGCCATCAAGGCCGGCAAGGGTACGGCCACTATTAAAACCGTAAGCGGCGGCACACTTAAGGCCATGATGAACGGCCCCAAGAACGTAGTACTGCAGGACGAGAAAGGTAACGTGTCCAGCATCTCTACCTACGATGTGATGCAGAGCAACGGCGTAATTCACGTAATCGACAAAGTACTGATGCCCTAACCGGCACAATAATTAAAATAAATAAACCCGCCCCGATATGTTTTATATCGGGGCGGGTTTATTTATTTTAATTAAAACTAACTTGAAGAATAACTCATTTATTGCAGAGAGCGAAGCCGGCAACCCATACTGCCGGTGACTTTTATGAGCCGTCGTGGTTACCCTCACTCCTATCGCCCATCACCTCACCGCCGCATGCGCCACTTTACCGCCGCCGACCTCGGCCAGCTCGAAAAGGTTTACCGCCTCAATCTCATCAACGCCATCACGGGCTTCAAGCCGGCCAACCTACTGGGCACGGCCGATGCTGCCGGGCGCACCAACCTGGCCATCATCAGCTCGGTGGTGCACCTGGGCTCCAACCCGGCGCTGCTGGGCCTTATTATGCGCCCGCCCTCCGTCGAGCGCCACTCGTACGACAACATCCGGGCAACGGACTGCTACACGCTCAACCATGTACACGAGGGCATAATCAAGGCCGCTCACTACACCTCGGCCAACTTCCCGCGGGAGGTTTCGGAGTTTGATGCCTGCGGCCTGACGCCCGCGTACCACGACGATTTTTCGGCGCCCTACGTGCAGGAAAGCCGGTTGCAGATCGGGCTGGAGCTACTGCAGGAACTACCCATTGAGGCCAATGGCACCGTGATGCTGATAGGCAAGGTGCAGCACCTGTACCTACCCGACACGCCCGGCGTGCTCCGCCCCGACGGCTCGCTCGACCTGGCCGCCGCCGGCACCGTGGCCCTCAGCGGCCTCGACACCTATTACACAGCCCAACCCGTAGCCCGCTACGGGTACGCCCGCCCCAACCAGAACCTGGAAGAGCTGGATATGTAGGGCAAGGCAAACCCGTCTGTCATCCTGAGCTTGCGAAGGACCTTATCACGGTTGAACAACTCGTTTAATCGTGATAAGGTCCTTCGCAAGCTCAGGATGACAGACGGGTCCACAAAGTCGCTTCAAACCACCCCGAAACCAGCTAGTTCCTCCCAGACGCGATGCACCGGCAGGCCCATTACGTTAAAATAAGATCCTTCAAGCCGGGTGATGGCCACCATGCCAATCCAATCCTGGGCGCCGTAGGAGCCAGCCTTATCGAAGGGTTGGTAGTACCGGACGTAGTGTTCGATTTCGGCAGTGGAAAGCGCACGAAAATGCACCCGGGTTTCGTCGGCAAAAACCACCTGGCGGCCATCGGCAGCCAGCAGGCAGACGCCGGTGTACACCTCGTGGGCACAGCCCTGCAGGCGCTGCAGCATGGCTACGGCCTCAGCTTCGTCGGCGGGCTTGTTGAGCACGTCATCGTCGAGGCAGACGATGGTATCGGCCGTGAGCACGATTTCGTCGGGGGCCAGATCAGGGGCGTAAGCGGCAGCCTTGTGGGCGGCCAGGTACTCGGCAATTTCGGCCCGGCGCAGGTGGTCGGGGAAGCTTTCGTCCACTTCCCGCAGGCGGATTTCGTAGTCCAGCCCCAAATCGGAGAGCAGCTGGCGGCGGCGCGGCGAGCCGGAAGCCAGCACCAGCCGCGGCCGGGTGGCAGCCGGAGCAGTATTCAGCACAGAATCAGACACGGAAAACATCGGTAAACGGGGCGCTGGTTTCGCGCTCGGCAATACTGCTGAACAGGAAACCGCCAATGGTTTTGGGGAAGAAGAATGTGGACTTGGCCGGCATTACAGCCCCCGAATGACAGACGCGCTCCACTTCGGCCATGCTCACCTCGTTGGTGATGAAGGCGGCCCGGGCCTCGCCCTTGTTTACGCGGGTGAGGCACTCGGGGAAGTTGCGCACGTAGGCCACGCCGGGCCACTGCCGCTGCGCCTCCGAGCCCGCAATGCCCAGTACTTTTTCGAGTACGAAGTAGTGGAGCACCGTCAGGTCGAGGTTCTTCACCTCCTCCGTCGTGGACCAGTCGAGTTGGGCGTGTACTTCGGGGCGCAGGCGGATTTTGTACACCTCGCCTTCGCCCAGATACAGCCCAAATGCCCACTGCTTGCCGGCAATACGCTCGGGCAGATCGTAGGGGTCGTCGAGGGTGAGAACGGTGAAGTAGGGTTCCAGCTGGGCCAGCAGGTCAGCCACGCCGGCAATGCCAGGCAGGTCCAGCAGCAACCGGTGGGTGGGCAAAATTCGCAGGTCGTCGGCCGCCGCGTTGGTCAGGTACATGAGGTGGAAATTCCAGGCCTCATGCCCCGTGTAAGCGTCGCCGGCCGCCGCCTGCCGGGCCTGGCGGTAAGCCAGTGAGCCTTCGTAGCGGTGGTGGCCGTCGGCCAGAATTACCTCGCGGGCCGCCAACACGCGCTGGAAATGGCGGATTACGTCGGCATCCTGAATAACAGCCAGTACGTCGCGGGCGCCCTGGTAGTCCTCCTCGGTTTCGTAGAGCGGGCTGCGCATGGCCTCGTCCAGGTAGGGCTCCAGGTCGAAATCGTCGTCGCGGTACAGGCCGTGGGTGGCGCTGGACTGAAAGTCGGTGCGGGCCAGCAACTCTGCCCGGTCGTTCACGGCGGCGGGTAGCGTGCTTTCGTGGCGCAGCACCACGTTCTCGTCCCAATCAGTAGCCTTAATGTGGCACATGAAGCCCTTGCGGCAGTACTCGCGGGGGCTGCCCGGCAGCCGGAAATACTGGTAATACACGTAGATGCCCGGCAGCTCATCCTGTTGCAGCACGCCGGCCTGCTCCCACTCGCGGAGCCGCGCCAGCGCCTGACCGGCAGGATCATCTCCGCGGGGCACCGAAAGGTGAATGCTGTTGAGCGGGTTCTGGTAGAGCGCCTCCCGCTGCCGGGGCGACACCACATCGAAGAGCGGCGACACGAGCCGGTCAATCTGGGAGCTTAATCCGGGCCCGTAGCGCCAGCCCCGGATAGGTTGAATTTCAGCCAAACCTGATGGGTAATGAGGTAATGAAGACTAAGATGAGGTGAAATAGTATGTCATGCGGAGCGTAGTCGAATCCACAGTCGAAGCATCTCTACTGCAATGCTGACCCTGTCTACTGGTTGAATACAACGAAGCGGTAGAGATGCTTTGACTTCGCTACGCTCCGCATGACATCGTTCTTCTCTTGTTCAGGGGGCCAGGCGGTTGAGCTGCCACTGGCCGGCGGCGGTGCGCTCGTACACGATACGGTCGTGCAGGCGCGAAGGGCGGCCCTGCCAGAACTCGACGCGGTGAGGCCGCAGCAGGTAGCCGCCCCAGTGCTCGGGGCGCGGCAGCGGCTCTTGGCCGGCGAACCGGGCTTCAACCTCCTGCTCGCGCTGTTCCAGGGCTTCACGGCTGGCAATGGGCTGGCTCTGGGGCGAGGCCCAGGCCCCGATCTGGCTACTGCGCGGGCGGCTCTGGAAGTACTCGGTCGAGTCGGCGTCGGAAGCCTTTTCCACTCGGCCTTCGATGCGGACCTGCCGTTCGAGACCCGGCCAGAAGAAGGTAAGCGCGGCCAGCGGACTACCAGCCAGCTCCCGCCCCTTACGCGAGTCGTAATTGGTGAAAAACAGAAACCCTTCATCGGCGGGCAGACCCTTAAGCAGCACGATGCGGGCGGCGGGCTGGCCGGCGGCATCCACGGTGGCCAGATTCATAGCCGTGGGTTCGTCAAGTCGGGCATCCAGGGCCTCGTCGAGCCATGCGCGGAACTGAGCCACCGGCTCGGGCAGCACGTCGGCCTCAGTGAGGGTGCGCTGGGAATAGGTCTGGCGCAAATCGGCCAGCTGCTGGTCGTTCATACAGTAAAAAAGCTACAGGCGGCGAGCTACAAGCCGCAAGCAAAGTGCCGGCAGCCTTTTGAACATGCTGGTAGCTCGTGGCTGACAGCTTGTAGCTCAGACAAAACAAAGGTACTACAATGAGCCGGGGCTGGAACCTTACGCCCCCTGCGAGCCGTAAGAACCATTTGGTCGCTGCTTGTTCCCGACAGATCCCCTATAAAAAGTTCGCGGCTCACTGCTTGTGACTTGCGGCATAAAGCTTATAGCTCCCTCCAAATGGCCCGACTTCGCCCTGGCAACCTGCTTATTTCCCAGCCCTTTCTGGGTGACCCCAACTTCGAGCGCAGCGTGGTGCTGCTGTGCGCGCACTCCGAAACCGATGGCTCGTTTGGGCTCGTGCTCAACCGCCCAACCAACCTGCAGCTCTCCGACGTGCTGACGCTGCCCGGCGGTGAGGTGCTGCCCGCGGCGGCCACGCCCTTGGGCGTAGGCGGGCCCGTCGAGCCCGATACGCTGCACTTTGTGCACCAGCGCGCCGACCTGCCCGATACCGTATCCCTGGGCGGGGGCGTGTACTGGGGTGGTGACTTCGGACGGCTGCTGGAACTGCTCATCAAAGGCGAGCTGGCCCCGGCCGAAGTGCGGCTGTTTGTCGGCTATTCGGGCTGGGCCAACGGGCAGCTGGCCGACGAGGTGCGCGAGAAAGTATGGATTGTGGAGCCCGATGCTGCCGCGAAAGTGTTTACTTTGACTAACGATGCCTTTTGGCAGGCCATTCTGCGCGAAAAAGGCGGCCGCTACCGGATGCTGTCCAATTACCCTACCGACCCAAGTTTAAACTAAGCTGCTAGCTGACAGCCGGTAGCTGCTAGCTTTTAGTTGAGTAACCGACGACAAGCGCCGATTCAGCCGTAGATTTCTGTACATCCAGCCATAAAGCCCCACCCTAACAAGAGCTAACAGCTGTCAGCTACTGGCTAACGGCTAAATTCAACCACTGTGCCCCGCCCACTGCGGGGAGTTTTCGCTGACCACTATGCATCCCGACCAACCGACCCCCACCGGCGCTTCCGGCGCTGACGCCAACGCCGAATCGCCCCAGCAGATTCTGGCCCGCCGCCTGGCCGAACTCGCCACCGACAAGACCGCCGCGACTGACATGGCCGCCGACGATATTACCGAGCAGCCGGCCCAGGGAACTACGCCTCTGCCCGCCAACCAGCCCGCCGGTGCCGGCACGGCCGAGCCCTCGGCCGCCGCTACCGAAACGGCCGAGGCCACGCACGCCGCCGCCGACCAGCCCAACACACCACCGACCACCGACACCCAGCTGCCAACCAGCGTGCCGGTGCCCTCCGCTCCTACTGCCACCGAGCCACCGGCCGAAATGCCCGAGCCCGACAACGCGCCCGCCCAGGCGGCCGAAGCCACCAGCGCCGAAGCGCCGCACGTCACCCCCGTGGTAGATGTACCGGCCGGCGAAACTATAGCCGAAGCGCTGGAAGCCACGCCCGGCGTTGGCGCACTGCCCACTTCTTCTGACTCGCCGGCCAGCCCCGGCACCACCACCACGGCCCACCAGCCCGCCGCTCCGGCCCTGCCCGACACGGCCACTTCTCTGGCCGATGCCAAGCCCCAGCCAGAAGCTTCCTCTGTTGATTTCGACAGCCTTGATTTGGGCGGCCAGGCAGCTCACCTGCGCGGGTTGCTGGGGCAGTCCAGCGCCGGTAAGAAGCGCCAGACCATTACCGACCTCTACCGCCGCTACGAAACCGGCCTGAAAGCCGACCGCACTGAACAACGCCGGCAGTTTGTAGAAGCTGGTGGAACGGCCGAGGACTTTGTCTCGAACGATCCGGCAGGCCATCAGGAGTTGCAGCAGTCCTACCAGGAGTTCCGCGCCAGCAAGGTACGCGATGCTAAAGCCGAGGACGAGCAGCGTGGTAAGAACCTGGCCCACAAGCAGGAGCTGCTCACGCAGCTGCGCCAGCTGGTAGAGTCGGCCGAAACCGAGGACAGCTCAGCCCGCATCAAAAGCCTGCAAAGCGACTGGAAGAATACCGGTCCGGTACCTCAAACCGATTCACAAGAGCTCTGGAACAGCTACCACGCGCTGCTCGACATCTATTACAACAACCGGGGCCTGTTCTTCGAGATGAAGGAACTGGACCGGCGCCGCAACCAAGAGGCCAAAGAGGCCCTGATTGTGCGGGCCGAGGCCCTGGCTGATCAGTCTAACATCAACAAGGCCACCCAGGAGCTACGCCAGTTGCACGAGGAGTGGAAGCACATCGGGCCGGTACCCAACGAGCAGCGCGAGCCGCTGTGGCAGCGTTTCCTGCAGGCTTCCGAGCTGGTGCACGGACGCCGGCAGGAGGCCTCAACGGCCCGCAACGCCGAAGAAACTGCCAACTTGGAGCGCAAAACTGCCCTGCTGGAGCAACTTACGCCCTTCGGCGAGTTTGAAACGGAGCGCGTGAACGAGTGGCGCAGCAAAACCGACGAGTTACAGCTGCTCAAGCAGCAATGGGACGCCGCCGGCTTGGTGCCGCGCAAGCAGGCCGAACAGGTTAATAAGCAATTCTGGAGCGCCTACAAAGGATTCTTCCAGAAGAAAAACCAGTTCTTTAAGGCTCTCGACGAAGAGAAAAGCACCAACCTGAAGCGCAAGCTCGAAATGTGTGAGCAGGCCGAAGCTGCCCTGCAAAGCTCCGACTGGGAAGCCAGCCGCCAGACCGTTATCCAGCTGCAGAAAGAGTGGAAGCTAGTGGGCCGGATTCCCGAGAAGCAGTCGGACAAGGTGTGGAAGCGGTTCCGTACCGCCTGCGACGCCTTCTTCGACCGCAAAAAAGAGGAAGGCCGCCAGCGTGAGCAGCAGGTGCAGCAGCTCAGCGAAGACCAGACCAACCACTTGGCCGCTGTGGCCGAAGCCGTGGCCGGTCTCTCGGCCGAGCAGCCTGGCACGCTGGAGGGTTTCCGCGAGCAGGTAGCCGGCTGGCGCGCCTTCAATGGAGCCACCCGCCCACAGGCCGAGGAACGGTTCCAGAAGCTGATGACCCAGTACCTCACTCAGGTGCCCGAGCTAGCTTACCAAGACCGCACCGATTTGCTGTTCAGCCTGCAGGTAGAGCGCCTCAAGGCCTCCCCCGATGCTCAGCAGCTGCTCTACAAGAAAGAGCAGGCCCTACGCCGGGAAATCAGCGAGCTAGAAAACGACATCTCGACGCTGCAAACCAACCTAGAGTTCTTCGCCCGCTCTAAAAACGCCGCCCAGCTCCGCCAAGAGTACCAGGGCCGCGTGGATGAAGCGCAAGTTCGCATTGAGAACCTGAAGCGGCAGCTTAAGGCCGTGCGCAGCTAACCTGTAGGAGCACTGAATTTGGTCGAAACACCCCGCTACTCAGGCAGCGGGGTGTTTTTATTTTCCGGGCAGTTAGATAGTTAGTACTATAGAGGAGGAAAATTTACCTAATTACTTGGCGGGTTCATATCCAAGGCCTACTTTTGTGCCACTTCCCCGCCTCCTTAGCTCAGCTGGTAGAGCAACTGACTTGTAATCAGTAGGTCGTTGGTTCGATCCCGACAGGAGGCTCACGTATTTAATCCCGGAACGCCCGGAAAGTCGCTCATCTGGCAACAGAAGCGGTTTTCCGGGCGTTTTGCGTTTGGTCTAATCCCTCAATAAGTCGATGTAATCCCTGCTGCACGTCCCAGTACACGCCCCAGTAAATTCACTTCTTATGACCATTCAATTCCAACACCGAACCGAGAATATCAATGAGGAAGGAAGTGCCGTCGTTTACCTGGTGGCCCACTTCAACCAGAAACGACTGCGCATGAGTACGGGCGAAAAATGCCTGCCCGCCCAGTGGGACGACCGGCGCCAGCAGTTCCGCCGCTCCTACCCCGGCTATCAGGAAGCCAATGAGCTGCTGGCCGCCCTAGCAGCCCGGCTGACCGAGGCCCACCGCCGACAGCGGGCGGAAGGCGGCACGCCTACCCCGGCCAGTCTAAAGGCGGCCCTGGCTCCGGCCGCGGCGCCTATTGTGCGCGAGCACAACCTGGTGATGCTGATGAGCGATTTTCGAGAAGTGCTGCGCGGGCGCGGGTACATGCGCGATACGCTGCGCCACTACCTGGTGGTGGGCAACTGGCTGCGCGACTTCGAGCAGCACCGGCGCCGGCCGCTGCTGGCCGAGTCCTACTCACTAGTGGAGCACGACGCGCTGCTGCACTACCTGACGCTGACGCGGGAACTGGCCCCCAATTCGGTATACACGCTGGTTAAAAATCTCAAGGCCCTGTTCAACTACCTGCAGCAGGAGCGCGGCTACGAGTTGGCGTTGAAGGTGGCCAGCCTGAAGGCAACGAGCGTGGACGTGGAGAAGGTGTATCTGACGGCCGGCGAGCTGGAGCAGCTACGCACGGCGGTACTGCCCTCGACGCTAGTACCGGTGCGGGACGTGTTTTTGTTCTGCTGCTATACGGGTTTGCGCTACTCTGACGTGCGCCAGCTGCACCAGGGCAACGTGGCCGGCTGGGACGGGGGGCAAGTGCTGCGGCTGACGCAGAGCAAGACCCGCCGGCCGGTGAGCATCTACCTGACCGAACCGGCGCGGCTAATTATCGACAAGTATGCCGGGGAGCGAGCCATGCTGCTGCCGGTGTATCAGAACCAGGTGATGAACCGCTACCTCAAGCGTATTTGCCGGCTGGCCGGCGTGACGGCCTCGGTGGAGGTAGCGGAAGTGCGGGCCGGACGGCTGGTGAAGCAGCAGCGAAGCAAGTTTGAGTTGGTGACCATGCACACGGCCCGCCACACTTTCGCCACGCAGAGCCTGCTGCGGGGCATGCCGGTGGAAATCCTGCAGAAGGTGCTGGGGCACGCCAACATCAAGACGACGCTGATTTACGCCAAAATCGTGGAGGACTTCCAGCACCTGACCATGCGGCGGATATGGGAAGGTGAGGAAACGAAGGATACCTCGGCGAGCTTGGATAGCCAGGTATGCGCCGTGGAGCCCTCGGCAGCGTAGGTTATTGCCTCTTAATAGGCATGAAAGCCCATTATAATCACTTTACCGATTGAGCTACAGTAAAAGCCGCCGCAGATACGCTGGAATCTCAGCATACTTGCGGCGGCTTTTCAATACAGCTTAGTAACTCTCTAGTCGTAGAAGCGAACATCTTCTCCCCGGTCAATTACCAGAATCCCAGCGGAAACACCGGGGGAGGCAACACCTACTGGAAAAAGGTGGATATCGGCTCCATTGTCAGACGCATTTCTGCGAATTTCCATGGGCATGTAGGCAGGGCGTAGAGAATGCTTAGGCTGCGCCCCTAGACAGTAATCTTCCAGCAAGCGCATGGCATGGGCCGGGTCTTCGGCATACACGACGGACAATCCGGGCAAATCTATCCCAAGAGACCACGTGAGGTAGGCATTTAGCGGATTCGCGGTAGGTTGATTCATATCCCTAATACTTATGCACGCTGAGCGAACACCATTTCCGTCAGCCAATTGCTGAGGGGTTCGCGGTTACGCTCATACCACTGGCTGCACAGGTAATACTCGGTGCCGTTGTGCCGGTATGGGGTAGCGTAGTAACGGGTGGGGGCATCCTGGCGCCGGGTAATAAGGGGCGGGAACGAAAGCTTCAGGGCGAAGGTGCAGAGGTCTTCGCGGTAGGTGAGGTTGGGCAGAAACTTGGCGATAGTGCCATCGGCAAAAAGCTGGGCGAATACAGCTTGCGCATAGGCACCCACATTCATTTCGTAGCTGCGCGCCTGAATCTGTCGGTACGCTTCCGGTAGATTATCAGCCCCGGTTTCCTCCAGCTCAAACTGCTCCACGCTGGGCAAATCCAGAGTGGCCTCGTCTGCTGCTACTGCTTCATTGAGGAGCGGTGCAGCGGCTAGGTTTAGCTTGTTTAGCAGCTCTTCCAGCTCCTGAGCCCCCGTCGCGCATAGCTCTTTGGCTTTTTGGTACTGCGTTTCATAAAACGCCAGTAGCTCGGGGTGCGGTTTGAGCAGGCCGTCGGGGCGGGCTTGCTGCATGAAGGCCTCGATGCGCGCAATGGCCGCCTCCCGCTGCTCGTCGGTGAGGTGCGCGATGCTGTCAAACTTCTCCCCTTTCGAGCGCAAAAAGTCGTCGTAACGCCGGCCGCTCTTTTGGGCGTTGGCTTTTGGGGTTGACGGAACCACATTACCGAAGACGTGCAGACCACCGGATACGCGGTTGAGGGCAATGGCGTGGTCTTTATCAATCGGCTTTCCGGTTAGGTCTTCCCCCGTATAGGCGCACTTATTGCCAAAGAAGTCCTGGGTAGCCTCCCATTGATTGTCGGCCCCTCGGGTAGCGAGTCCGCCAGCGGCTAAACCGGCTTTGGTTAATAGGTAGCGAACATGGGTGTTGGCGACGGCGCCAGGGGTTGCTTGATTGGCCATGCGTTTAAGAAGGGGAATGGTGAAAGAGAATTGAAAAAAAGCGAGAATTTACCGACAGCTGGATGATTCTGTGGGCGTAGCACCTGACTAGATTTTGCACGGCGAGCGGACATGTGGGGCAAGAGTACGCAATTGGGCACTACCGGCGTATTGCCAGGCGGGCCTGCCGGGCCTGCCGGGCAGTGGCTGCCTGAACGATAGCCAGCGTTTGCTGGAATTGCTGCTGCCGGGTAGCATTGGCGCGGTAGGGCCGAGAGCTGAGACGGACCACGAAGAAGTCGTTGAGGCAGCTTACGCTCACGAAGCGCAGGCTTGTATCGCGCTGGATGGCCGCGTGGGGCGGCGAGTTGTGGAAGCGCGTCCAGATGTAGCGGGCCAACTCCCGGGGCCGGCCGCGGTAGGGTGCCAGATTGCTGACTGAAGCGCAAATTTCGCCAACGGTGCGGTCGTCGCGGTCATGGTAGAGGCTGTCGCGCCGCTCCATTTCATAGGTGTGCAGAAAGGTACCAGGCAGCAGGCCGGCCTCGAAGTGGGCAGGGCGCGCGCCGGGGTTCCGCTGGGCCCGGCGGTAGTTAAGGGCCGCCACGTACTCGGCGTTGAGGGCGGTCAAGTCGCAGGGCAGCGTGAGTTGGTTCAGGGGTACGGAACGGAAGCGGTGGCGGGCCGGCTCCTCGGCGGAGTTAGCCCCGGACATTACCGTGAGCAACAGCAGGCCGACCAATGTTCGCAGCCAGTACGGGTTGGCAGAAAGGGGTCTGGTAAGCATAGGAATCTGTTTTTGCCCGCATTGGGGAAGCAACGTGTCGTGTTTTGTGATCAAGCGGGTGGTCAGCGGCATCTGCTTTCACGCTAGCTTTTGTCTCGTAGCGCAGCTAGGCCGGCATCGTACCGTTCTAGGGCTGCCTCGATATTAGCGGGCGTGGCACCGGGTCGGCCTTTGGTGTTGCGTAGCTCAGCCCGTAGCAGGGCCTGTTGCAGCAGCCGGAACTCCGGCGCGTAGGCTGGAAGTTGCGCCAGGCCGGTAAGGCACAGCTCCCGGGCTACGGCAAACTCGTTGGCTTCCCGAGCCTTCCTGAACCAATGGCCGGTTGGCAACTGCAGCTTCAGGCAGGCCTCGCAGGCCTCGCCCAGCGGCGGGCCGGCCAGTTGCCACGCCGCCGCGCAGAGCCACTCGCCGACGGCACTCAAGACCCCATCAGTAGCGTATTCCTGCTTGAGCTGCTGGGCCAACTGCCAGCGCAGATACTCCATATCTGGTGACTTGCGGCTGAAATACTGTAAGTTGCACGCCGGCAGCAGCCCGTTTACATCTGCGACAAACTGCGTCCCGTTGGCCACCCCTACCTCTACCGACCGGCGCGGCCCGCAGGGTAGTGTGTCTGGCTCGTCTGGGTTGGCTGGATACCACGTAAAATGCTTCTCCCGCTCAACACTGTAGGGTTCCTGGGTGAAGGCAAAACTACAGGCGGCTTCGAAATATGCCAGTGACTCCTTCGGGCGTCCCAGCCGGTACATTACCCAGGCCGCTTGGTGCCGGTAGAATGCCTGATTCCAGAGGCAACGGGCAACTTCCGGGGCATTTTCAGAAAATCCACTCTTCTTCCTGGACAGAGCCGGTATCGGCCGGGCCGCCAGCCATTCGTACTCCGCCAATAGGGCTCCCAGGTCGGGAGTTGGCTGGGCCAGTAGGCAGCTTACCAACAGCTCCCGGTGCGCCGGCTTTTGGGGTTGCCGCCCCACTATTGCCAGCGCATCATCCAAGGCCCGGTTGGGGGCACCGTGGCGCAGGAAATACGCGGCCCGCTCGCTCAGGTATGTTGCCGTGGTCGGCTCCCGAATACCAGTTTGCTCGAATGCCGCCAGAGCCTCGGCCCAGCGTGCAGCCGGAGATGGCAGCTGCTCGTTAGGGTAGCGGATATGTAACCCGACACCACTATTTCGCCAGTTGCCGGACAGGGTACCGCCAGCTGCAAAATCGCGCAGCGCACCCCGAAAATCATACTGCAGAACCCGGATAATTGCCCGAAGTTGCATCGCATACTTATTAGCCGGGTGTTGTTCCAGGACAGTATCCAGGTCGACCAGGGCATCCGCGAGCCGGTCGTGAGCCAAGTGGAAGTCGGCCCGGCCAATAAGGTACTCACTATTGCCAGGGTCCAGGGCCAGGGCTTGGTCATAAGCGGCCAGCCGGTGGGCTTGCCCTTCAGCCAACTCATCATAATCGGAACCGGAGAAATAGGCAGCGGGGTGTTCAAGGGCCTCGGCATAGTAGTACCAAGCATCAGCGTGGGTGGGATTCAGAGCCAAAGATGCGGCTAGGTCGCGCTGCGAATCACCACCGCCATCGGTGAGGTAAGCCCCGATGCCTCGCCAGTACAGTTCATCGGCCGTGGTGGCGGCGCATCTGGTGGCCTCGGCGGCCGCCGACAGGTCGATATGCCCGTCCTTGTTGCGCACCCCTTCCCGATTCAGCAGCCGGGCATAGCGCGCCCACAGCTCGGGCGAGTCGGTGACCAGCGTAACGGCCTCTTCGTAACAGGCCGCAGCTGCGCCCCAGTCGTAGGCATCTTCGTGGGCTAAAGCGGCTTCATAAAGTGTTTGAACGGGTTCCAAGAACTTGGGCATAGGCAAAGCAATGGGTTGGTGGGGGCGCAATAGGCCCAGTTACCCTCTGGCGAAACAGAAGAGGAATTAAATGATGGGCGGCTAAGCTTAGATGGGGGTAGTGTACACTCCATAGGGCAGCCTAGCCTTTTGGCAATGCAACGGTGGCAAACCTTGGCTCAATCGAAGTCAATATCCGTGGGCTGGAGTAGCAGGGACGCAGCCATATCATTCGTGGTGAGGTCCTGCGCAGCCACAAACTCCAGTTGGCAATAACTCAGCAGATAGTTGAGGCGACCGGAATAGAACCCTACCTTATCTGGTGGGGAAGTAACCTGTCGCCAGTAAGGGCGGCCCATGTTGGTGAGGCGGGCAAAAGCCAGGTTATCGAAGTTGAGCAGAGCCCCCTCCCGCACTTCCACCGGGCCACCCTGACGAGCTAAGCATAGCCCGCAGCAAGTAGGTTCTTCGAGAGGGGTAGGCCATGTAGTGTCGCTCGAAGTCACGACAAAGCGCGTGGCGACGCTTACATACTCGGGGGCGCCTACCACGCGCCATTGCGGTAGTGTGGGGTTGATTAGGAGTTGAATATGGGAGTCGTCGGTCAGGCAGTACCATTTGGCCAACGTCACAGGAGGGATGCGTGTATCCATACAAGGAAAGATTCGGGGTTGAAGCTTTTGCAAGCAAAAAGAAACGGGCTAGAATTGAAGCTAGCCCTGGCCCGTAAAAGGCCTTTTCGCAATCAGTTAGCAGCGCTTTTTAGCGTTAGACACTGCCTGCTATTCAAAGAACGAGGACGGATGCCCACTGGCACCGCACTTTTCCCGGTCGGAAGAGTTGGACAAAAGTATCGGCACCCGTGCGACAATAAGTGACGCGCTGTTGTCGAGCGCATCGGAGGTCCTGATGGTCCCGGAGAACTTCCTTGTTTTCGAGTAGCGTAAACTACCTCAGTCAACCTAGCCGGGCACTACCATTTAGCCCCAGCCACCTTGTCCAGCACGAACTGGCGCAGGCTTTCGGGGGCTGCTACTCGCACTTCCAGCGGCAGGCCCAGCACAAAGCGGCCCACCCCGTGAAAGCCGTGCACGCGGTCCCGGTATCGGTGGGCCCAGCCTTCGGCCTGCTCAGTGGCCGTGGCCGGCTGGCACTCGGCCGCGGCAGTAGCTGACTCGCGCAGCAGTTGCTGATAGCTGCGGGAAGTCAGCAGCAACTCGACGGTGGTCCATTCGTCGGTTTCGGCCATGCCGAATACGTCGGGACGGCGGTCGGAGTCAGGAAGCGTACAGGTAGCATCCAGCAGCTCGGCCCCGCCCATTCGGTTGAGGTTGTAGGTGCGGTATTGGCCGGTAGCTACATCGTTAGAGGCGAGCTGGGTGTGATTGTTGGCCAGGGCCAGCGGCTCCACATCCCGGTCGCGCACGGTGCCCGTGTTGCCCGACTCGTAGGCCAGTAGCCGCACTTGGCGGCGCAGCTCGATGCCTAGGGCCAGCGTTTCAAGAATACGGGCCTGGCGCAGGCTGCGCAGCTCGTGGGGCTGGGGCAGCAGCAGCGCCGGCAGCTGCAGCTTCTGGCGCAGGCCGGCCAGCACGGGGTTGGGGGTGCCCAGGTCGGCCAGCCGCAGGCTGAGCAATTCCGTTTCCTGGTCGTTTAGCGGCTCGTGGCGGATACCGCGCCCCTCGGGTGCGGGCTCGAACAGAAAGTAGCGGGCGGGTTGGGTCGTTGTTTTATCTACGGGGTAGCCCACTTCTTCCAGCAGCCGGAGGTAGCGCTGCATAGTCCGCTGTTTTTTATCAAGCTCGCTTAGCAGCTGCGCCATTGTGCGCCCGCCAGGCTCTTTGAGCAGGCGAACGAGCCGGAGCAGCGCCAGCAGCTTTTGCTGCGGAATAGCATTGTTGTCAGATGTCGATTCTGGAAATGGTTGGATTGGCGCGGGCATCTGGTGGCTGACAGGCGACGTATAGTGTAGGTGGTAATCAGCCCCTCAAATAGGCTAAAGTTTTCGGCCAAACCAACCTCTATCTGCGTGTGGCCTTCAAAGTGCCAACGCCCCCTCCTGCTGCCGCTGCTTGGCCCCGTTGTAGGTGTGGGTGCTGGGGCAAGCTAACATCAAGGCGACGCTGGTTTACGCCAAAATCGTGGAGGAATCCCAGCACCTGACTATGCGACGGTTATAGGAAAGTATCGGGCAGGTGGGACAGACAACCGGCAGTGCGGAGGTAATATCCTCGGTGGAGCCGGCGGCGTGATAGGGAAGGTTGGTCCGACCCCGGCACTAGGTCATACGGAAGCCATACTTAAGCCATGCTTAAGGGGCGGGTGAGCTACGGCCGAAGCTACCGGCGGGTGGGCACGGCCGTAGCATTGATAGCCGCGGTGACCTCGGGCTCGGGCAGGCGGGTGTAGGCGCAGAACTCCCCTACAGAGATATAGGAGCCGGTGGGCTTACCAAGGGCCAGGCGGATGCGCTGGAGCAGGCGCTTACCGGCCGTATACTGGGTGCCGGTGAGCCGGGCCGCGTCTTTGGGGTAGATGCATACCTGGGTCATGTGGGGTAGTTTGGGGTCTATTGGAGTAGATAAATATACAACGAAATAGATAGGTGCGTAGGTTCAGGGCATGATACTGTTCCGAACTGTAGGATTGCTGCTGGGTGCGCTGCTGGCAGTTGGGCCAGGCGTCGCCGCGCAGGAGCTGGTGCGGGTGAGCCGGGTAGTGGATGCCGATACCTACGAGGTAATCAGCCAGAGCCGCCGCGAGCGGGTGCGCCTGCTGGGCGTGGATGCGCCCGAACAAAGCCAGCCTTTCGGGGCGGTGGCCAGCGACTCGGTGCGGGCGCTGCTGGGGCGCGCCGGCGGGCTGGTGGAGCTGACCCTTTACGGGCACGACCTGTACGGACGGACGCTGGGCACGGTACGGGTGGGCCTCACTCCTACCGGCCGATTGCTCGCGCTGGATTCGGTGCTGGTGGTGCGCGGCTGGGCCTGGACCTACGCGCCGGGCCGACAGCGGGTGCGCTGGGTGGCCGAGCAGCAGCGGGCACAGGCCGGCGGCCTCGGGCTGTGGCAATGCGGACTCGACGCGGCCGTGCCGCCCTGGCTGTGGCGGGGCTTCAACAAGGAAATAAAGCGGCACTACCGGATTGACTGCCCCCGGTAGGGCAAAGACGCATAAAGACGGGCAGTCAACTTCTTCTCACCTTTTTTTCCCTACCACTATGGCACGTCAGACCGGCGTAATTCAAATCAGTGGCACCGTGGGCGGCGTGGTTTTCGCCAAAGACGGCACGGTGCGCCAAAAGCAGGGCTCGAATAAGAGCCAGTTCAATTCGTCCGCCTCCATGCAGCGAGTGCGCGAAAATGCCAGCGAGTTCGGCACGGCGGCTTCGGCCGGCAAGCTCGTGCGCGATGCGCTGCGCCGCGTGGTGGCCCTGGCCTCCGACCGGCTGGTGGTTTCGCGCCTGCAGCAGAAGATGAAGCAGATTCTGAATCTGGACGAGGACTCCGACCGCGGCGGCCGGCAGATTCTGCCCGAGAACCTGCCGGCGCTGGTGGGCTTCGACTTCAATGCCGGCTCGGCCTTGTCGAGCACCTACTTCGGGCGCGTGGAAGCGGCTCCCGACCGGGCCACGGGCAACCACGTGGTGAACCTGGGCGAGCTCAACCCCTCGCGCGACGTAGCCGCCCCCCAGGGCGCGACCCACTACCGCATCAATGCGGCCGTGGCCAGCGTCAACTTCGAGACGGGTACCTACGACAGCACCGAGGCCAGCACCCCGGAGCTGCCGCTGGACAATGCCCTGCGCCCGGCCGAAAGTCTGCAGCTGGCCCGCGCCGCCACGGCTGAAGAGTCGCTGATTGTGGCCGTGGGCGTGGACTTCTTCCAGCAACTGAACGGCAAGTTCTACCCGCTCAACTCCAACGCCTACAACGCCCTGAGCGTGGTGGCGGTGGGCTAATGCTAGACCTGAGACGGTGAGAGGTGAAACCCTCGTTCTGGTGTAAGCCCGGACGACTTTCTCCCGCTCACAACTCACCGTTTTTGTCTCCCTTCTCCTCTATCACAATCTCACTTCTACTACCATGGCTACTACCACTCCCTACCAACGGCAGTTCCGCACCCGCATGAAGCGGGCGCTGCGGCTGCGCGCTTCGTCTGATTCCAAGGCCCGGCGCTACGCCCAAAAGCTGGCCGACGCGCTACGGCTCAGCCAGGACGCGGCCGCGCAGCTGAACGCCCTCAACCAGCTCTATAACGTGGACGTGAGCACCCAGACCATTCTGGTGCACGACCTGCTCGATATAGTGCAACCCGACCAGCTTACGACGGTACTCGGGCAGAGCACGCCGGGCGAGGAGCTGCAGCTCTTCAACCCCATTCCTGATGGTAACGGCGGGCAGCCGCTGCCGCCGGACGTGCTGTTCGGGGAGGTCGTGAGCGGGCCTCCGGTGGTGAGTCCGCCGCCGGTGCTACGAGACGAAAGTATGTCGCCTCCTCAGATTCCGGAGACAGTGGAGGTGGATGCTTAAGACCGCCGAGCAAGCACCTTCCTCCACATACATAACCAGTGAATTGCAAAAGCTCAACTATTTGCGTGATCAGGGCTTATTGAGCCAAGTGAGCTTGAGGAGCAGAAGCACTGGTTATCTCGATAGTTAGGTCGCCCCTCAAAATTAACTAGCTCATATATGGGCTGCTGTGAAAAAGAAGCCTCTCCAACATATGGAGAGGCTTCTTTTATTACTCGGGTTTTGTCTGTGATTCAACAGAAAGAACATTAAATAAAACAAACAGACATCGAGCTAATGAAAGCAAAATAATTATTAATACAATAATTGCCAGCAAAAGATTATGTCTTGGTGTCAGCATGTTAGTAATAAACATTGCTCCATGCATTACACCGAAACAAGCTACAAGTTCTAATATAGCGAATTGAAAGACGCTCACTATTCTTCCGTAATTATCACTATTAAATAATAACTCCATTCCATTAGCGGAATCATCGATTCTTTTAGCCGTGATATTTGCCTTAAATGTTACGATAATCGTTAATGCAGCGATAATAAAACCAGCGAGAGAGACAGCCGTGCTGGCTAAGCTTGTCTGAATTGACGATACTTCGCTAGATGAAATTGCAATTATATCGGCTCCATAATGTAGTCCAATGCAAGCGGCGACACAAATGACGACATCCCAAATACCAGGATGATTTAAGTATCCATCTAATAGACGATTCATATCAAACGACGCTTCTTCATTGAATCGACCATTTTCCCGAACATATCGATTGAGTTAAGAACACGTGACTTCGCTCTTCGCTCAACATTGATGCGGTCTTTTACATCGTCTTTTAACAAATCAAAAATCTGTAAAGTGTCCCTGTTATCCGAATCTTTGCCTTTTACACTGAATTTTTCAAAATCTTTACGTCGCAATGGATTGCGTGTCCACTCTTTAATTACATCTATGACGACACCAAATGCCGAGTTTGTTTGAGACTGGCTTGATATATCAAAAGTAGGTTTTAAGATAACTGTTTCACAATTGAAAAAATCCTTTGAAGCTTGAATCGAGGATGCTAAGCCAGGGCTGTATTTTTTAATTCGTCCAATGCTATCTGCAGGAACGCTAATTTCTAATGCTTTCAAAGCTCCCACACGGCGTTGAAAATCTCTTAGAGAATCATCTGATAAAATTGGTGAAAGATGAACTTTTAATAATCCTGCTTTAGCCCCGACTTTTTCTAAATACAGAGCTAGCTCATGTGCTTTAGCACCAGCTACATTATACTCAATTCCTATTCTATGCCGCTTTTTTCTGTAATCAAGTACAAAGTGAGTAGTTTCTACTATCCCTTCTTCCTCAGCCATTTCAATGTCTCTGGCTTGATCAGTCTTCATGTTTAATATCTCAGGAGAGATATCTAGACGGACAGCCCTTAATTGTCCATGTATTTGCTTGTCTTTGCCTACAAAGCGTATTCCTTGAATGAATAAGCGCTTATCTATGCTTTTTACATATCGATCATCAGCCCTGTCTTCAGACATTTTAACTACTTGTTTGAACAGTTCAACAAAGTGTTCGTAGGGAAGAGAATCATCCTTAAAGCTAAAGGTGATATCGTAATAGTGAATTGTGCGGTCGGAATGAGCAATTCGTGGAGGAATAGGTGAAGAGCCTTCTTTCGTCGCAATTGTGCGCTTAGAAGCACGCTGTGGCTTGGATGTAACAGTACTATTGGTTGGTTTGGTTGCCATAAAGTTCTTTGAATAAACTTGACTAATTAAATCAGAAATACAAATTTACCGCTGACTGCTCAAGTATGCCCGGGCCACGTAGCCCTCTTGGTCACCTAGCGTGGCGCTTTCGGCTGATACCCGCGCCCACTTGCTGTCCACCAATTCTAGTACAGTCACACTGTCGCCGGCATCCAACACTCTTAATACCGCTGCCTCAGCACTGGGCTCCTCCCGCAGGTTGAGCGTGGTAGCAGCTACCACGTAACGCATGTTCTCAACCAGCACTGTTCTGGGCCGGGTCGTGGTGGTGGAACTACCGGAGCTGCTGCGCTTGCTGGTGGAGCGGGTGCGGGCCGGGGGCCGGTACGTGCGCACGGGCACCGAGTAGCTGGCGCACACCCCGCAGGTGCCGCCCCCACCGGCGCAGTGGCCACAGGCGCTGCAGTTGCGACACGAGCGGCAGTACTCATTGCCGGAACAGCGGCCCAGGGCAGCGGCTAAGGCCTTGGCAGGACGGGTAGTGGGTTTACGGGTAGTGGGGCCATCTTTGGGCCCGGCGGTGAACAAACTGGCTCCCAGAGCCAGCAGTAGTAATGATTTCATCGGGGATAGAGAAAAAGTAGCAGCCGGCAATTTATACCGGGTAATGCGTAAATCTGCTGATTCTAGCGCTTCTGTCCTATCCGTGCATGGATATTCTTTCTGCCGGCACAATAAAGCTGACTACTAAGGCCAAACAGGTGCCCGTATATTCGTCGGTATGAAAGAAGGGCAACGCCTCTGGAACCGGGATGAGCTGCTGCTGGCCATCAACCTGTACTGTAAGCTGCCGTTCGGGCAGCTGCACAAGGGCAACCCGGAAATTATACGGCTGGCTGGGTTGCTGGGGCGCACGGCCAGCTCCATTGCCCTCAAGCTGGTGAACTTCGCCAGTTTGGACCCGAGCCTGGACCGGACGGGCATGAGCAATGCCAGCAAGCTGGACCGGCAAGTGTGGGCAGAGTTCTATGCCGACTGGGCCGGGCGGGTGCTGGAGAGTGAGCAGCGGCTGTTTCTGCCGGACCCGGAGTTTCTGGACTGGCACCGCATTAAATGGCATAGATGATTTTGCAACAGGCTGTTGCAAAATTTAGCTTGCAACGGCAGGGGCTTGAATTGTGCAGCAGTTTGCTGCACAATTCAAGCCCCTGTCAGCCATGTTGCTTGGCTATATACTGGCCAACATCACCATGTTGCTCAACCGGGTCTTCATTCACAAATACGCTCAGCAAATGAATCGTGCGGGTGATTTCGGATGCGCGGTCAATTAGTGTACTTCTTTTTTATAGCCGCCAATTTCTCGTCTAGCTCCTTTTTGGAGAACCACCGGCCGCGGACCATTACCCCACTGATCTTGGTAGTATTTGCAATATCCAGCAGTGGATTCGCATCAAGTAACACGATATCGGCATTTTGATTCGCTTCAATCTTGCCCAGGTTGTCATCACCAAAATATCGGGCAGCGTTATACGTACATGCCCTCAGTATATTGGCGTTACTGATACCGCACTGGGCGAACAGTTTCATTTCTTCAAAGTAGCTGTACCCAGGGATAATAAATAAACCGTCGCCGGGACTTACCAGTAGATTGACGCCTTGTTTGTCCTTGCGCGGTAACAGCTTTTTGTACGTGTTTATCCGCAGGGAATAGCCATCGTACTTGCGTTTGAAGGTGGCGCTATCGATGCCGTACAGCTCTTTTTCCCAGCGGGCTACCATCTCTTTCGAAACATACTCGATACCGGGGGAGGCCAGCAGCTTCGGCTTCGGAATCTGATACCCGTATATCAGGTACCAGTACAGGTCGGGGCACGACCATAGTTTTTTCTCCACGAACTTGGTCATCACGCCTGCATAGCGCGTGCTGTCGTACAAATAGAGGCCGATGAAGGGTTCGATGTGCTCCACCGACGACTGACCGGCGTTTACGGCGGCCTCCAGGCCCATGGGTGGCCCATGACCGGCGACCTTCAGGCCGATTTCTTTCGCGATGCTGTTGATGGAGTCATACACCCCTTGGTTATTGCCGCCGAGGTATTTGATGAAATCATAGCCATCTCGCTGGTAGCCTGCCAGGAGCGGGCGTAGATTTTGCTTCTGCAGTTTTTCGTCTACCACCAGGGCAGGAGAACCGACAAAAAGAGAAGGGCCGATTACTTCTTCGTTGCGGATCTTTTGTTTCCAATCCAACACGACCGGCGCGCCCCGCATGATCCGCAGGGAGGTGATGCCCCGCGACAGGTTGAGCAACAGGTAGTCGTCAACGGGAAAGGGTTCGCCATCGACGTTGGGAAAATGGGCATGCATGTCGTACATGCCGGGCATGACGAATTTGCCTTTTGCATTAAGCACCACCGTGCCCTTGGGGGGGGTTTTCTGGTTGCGCCCAACTTCCACGATCTTCCCATTGCTGACCAGGACATTGGTGTTGGATACGATTGATCCCGACTCTACATCCACCACGTTCACTCCCCGGAAGACATAGCTTCTGTCCGTCTTTTTCAGAGCTTGGCTGTTGCCCACGAGGGGAAAAAGGCAGAGTAGTAGCAAGTAGCAATACTTCATTATCAGAACGTATTTGGGAAGTAGAATTGAGACTAATTGAAAATGCGTTTGTGAGTTGCAGACGGAGTTTCTAGGCCGCAGTATGGTTGACGGCTAATTCCCCCTCCCTGACTCGCAGTGGCAAGATATTAAGTTATTCGGCTGCTGCCTGTGCAACGGCGTCGGCGCTTGTGTTTACGCCACGTCTTCCATTGCTTGCTACTCGATCAGGAGTTTTTGAGCTGGCACCGAATGAAGTGGCAGTCGTAATTTTTGCAGCAGTCTGCTGCAAAATTGCCCTTAACTAGGGATGGGTCAAATTGTGCAACAGGCTGTTGCATAATTCAAGGCGCTGCTTGTCAATGGCTCCTGGCAAGCAAACGCCCCGTCAGCATGACGCTGACGGGGCGTTTGCTTGCTAAACACACAGCCACTAGCTCTGGTCTTCGACGGCAGCGGTGGGGGCCTGCTGCAGTACGACCTGGATGCCATGGTCGCGGGACTGGGCGGTGGTGTATTTCTCGCTGCGGCCGATGATTTCGCCGTTGGCAGCCACGTGGTTGAAGCCGTACAGGCCGCTGGCGAAATAGGATTCGAAGCGGTGAGGCTGGCAGTTGGCCTGCACCGAGCGGATACCGTTCTGGCAGCTGGCCTTGGTGGTGTAGCCTTCGCCCGACTGGACGATTTCGCCGTTGCCGGCGCGCAGGTGATACCAATACTGGCCGCTGCTCTGGAAGATTTGGAAAGTCGCCATAGAGAATAAGGAGAAAAGTGAAAGTAAGTAAGTTAGGCAACTAAGCGTAGTTCAACTGCTTGTTGGTTAGCCAGATGCTCGGTGTAGGTGCGCAGCAGGCGCTGGTACTTCTTGCGGCCCTGGGCCATGGCGTGGGCGTCGGCCGATACCTCCAGGAGCCAGATGTCGTTGGGCGCCCGCTTCTGCACGCCTACTATCAGGAAGCGGTCGGCCTGCATCACATCGAGGTAGAAGGCGGCCTGGCGGTCGTAATCGTACTGCTCGACGGTGGCGGCGAACTGGGCGTAGTCGCGGCAGCTGGTGGTTTTGAAATCGACCAGCACCCGGCGGCCAAGGCGCGGGGTGGTGAGCAGCAGGTCGGGGCGGATTTTGACTGGCAGGCCGGTTTCGGCGTGGGTGGCGGTGTGCGTCAGCTCGGGCGTGCCGCGGTAGAGCAGGTCGCGGCAGTAGCGGTTGCGGCGCACGGCGGTGGCCAGCGTGTCGAGCAGGCGCCGCTGGGCCGGGGCCAGCGTGGGCGGCGGGCAGTAGCGGGCCGGCTCTAATACGGCTTCGTGGAAGGCCGTGCCGAAGGTCAGGGCCGGGGAGTTATGGCGACGGGGCTGGCCGAGCAGTTCGGCTTTAAGGTTGGAGAGGTCGGTGTTGCTGACGTGCGGCAGGGCGCGGTGGCTGGGCTGGGTCAGGGCGGGATGAGCAGTGAGGTAGGTGAACATAGCGTTGGGTTTTTAGCTGTTAGGAAATGACGGCTAGTTGGCTTTTCTCGTCGGTGCGGTGGAGCCAGATGTGGGCCCCGCCGCAACCCACTTCGTAGGCCGGGGGCGGAAACAGAGCCCGCACGGCCGGGGCCAGGTCGCGCACGTCGGACAGTGGCGGGCTGGTGGCCACGAGTTGGGCCAGCTGGGTAAGGCGGGCAGCCTCGGGTTCGTCAGCGGGGGCCTGGCGGCAAACCAGCTCCGGGAGTTGAGGCGGGTAGAGTTCAGGGTCGGGGGCGCGGGAAGTCAGGGGCATAGTGGTAGGGCTTGGGGCTGGAGTTTCTGGTCTGGTGGAAAGAGCTGCCAGGTGGCCCTCTCCCCTGCCGGCGGCGGTGGAAAGAGGGCCGGACGGGCTCACGCGGCGGTTTGGACAAGGGCAGCGGTCAGGGCTGCTTCGAGGCGGGCCGGGGCGGTGGCCGGCGGGGGGCTGTAGGCATGGCTGGTGCGCATATCGGCCGCGCCGGTGTGGGTTTCCTCGCGCCAGATGGGAAAGTCCTGGGCAAAGTCGCGGCGGGCCTGTATCTCGGCCAGCTCGGCGGGCTCGTAGCTGAACTCGGCGATGTAGTAGGTGGCCTTCTTGCCTTCCTTGGTCGTTTCCTTCTTGCTGGCCTGCACCGTTACCACGACATCGGCCAGCATGAGCTCGTCGTAAAACAGCGGCTCGATGAGGCGGTAGAGGTTCTCGACACTGTAGCCGTGGAAGAGCACGGCGCAAATGGCGCCCCGCTCGTCGGCGTAGAACAGTTCGGCCCAGAGCTTGCGGCCCATGTTGAGAATGTCGTCGGAGAAGATGCGCCAGGCCAGCGGAATAAAGCTGATGGAGCCGCCCAATTGGGTAAGGCCGTTGCTGTTGAACTGGCCGGCCTTCGCATCAAAGCGAATCTGACGGGGGTGGCCGGGCAGGTAGCGGAAGCGGCTGGTTTCGGTTACCTCGCCGGTTTCCTCGTCCACGGAAGCCGTGAGGTAGGCGCGGCTCGGGGCCGGCGTAGTGGTGGTGAGGGCGGCTACGGCGGTGATTGTAGCGGCTTGGGCTTTGAGGGTTTTGGTGGCAGTTGCCATAACGAAAAGGGTAAGGGAGTGAAAAAGCGGGGCCCGTCAGCGGCCGGCCCCGTCGCCGTATTTAGGAGCTAGGGTTAGCGGAATTGGCGGTCGTGGCAGAGCAGGGCGCGGCCGACGATGGAGTCCTGGCCGCGGGCGGCGGGCTGGTGCTGGTACCAGAGGTAGGTGGCCAGCAGGTTCAGGTAGCAAGGGCTGCGGAACTTGCCCTCCTCGTCGATAATGAGGATGAGTTCCGCCGTGAGGCGCACGACTTCGACGGTTTGGCAGTCGAGCAGCTGGTAGAGTTCGGCCAGCCGGAAGCTGCGGCCGTTGGCTGGGCAGACGGGTTGGGGCTCGGCGCTGTGCGGGTCGAGTAGTTGGGGCTGGTAAGCGGTAGCGGTGGCGGGCATAATGCGGGGGCTTTGGGCCCGCGCCGCCGGACTGGGGCGCGGGCCGGATGATTACTGGATGGGGGCGGGCGTGATGATGAGGCGGCCGGCCTGCACTTCGATGGCGGCCACGGTGCCGGGGGCGAAGCCGGCGGCCTGCAGCCAGTGGCCGGAAAGCAGCAGCTTGGCGGTGGCGGCGTAGCCGAATACCCGGCGGCGGTGGCGGCACTCGACTTTGATTTTGCGCTGCATGGGGCTAGGGCTGTAAAGTGCGGGGAGTGGCCAGGGCGGTGCAAGCGGCGAGCAGGGGCCCGAACTTCTCCATGAGGTCGGGCGGCAGCAGGGGCTTGGCGGCTAGCTCTTCGAGGCGGGCAGCGCAGGCGGCGAGGCGCTGCTGGGAGCTTAGGCCCTGCAGGCTGGCCGCCCAGGTGCCGGCCCCTACCGGAGCCGGCGCTACGCGGGTGGACTGGCTAACCATGGAAGAGGCGGGCAACCCGGTGGCGGCGGGCCCGGCCGGCGAAGCTGACGCGGATGGAAGCAAGCCCGCAAAGGGCGGCCGCGGTGCGGGCAATGACGCGCTGGGCCTTGTAGCGGGAAACCGGCACGCCGGCGGCCGCGGCGGCCGCAATGGCGGTGGCTATGGCCTCGAAAGGGCAGACGGCGGCGGCGTAGTACATGGCCGGCCCTACATGGTAGGAGACGGTGAACGAGCTGACCGAGTAGCCGCACGGCTGCTGGTGGAAGGAGCTACTGGCAATGTGGGCGGCGGCGGGGCCTGACCAGGCGGCGGCGGCTAACTGCGAAAACTGCTGGGCGGTGAACATGGCTGTAGGGGTAAGCCGTGGGGTGCGCGGCCGGGGGCCCGCCGGGGTGCGCGTGGCGTCCGGGCCTTTCCCGAACTACTACCTAAATATACGAAAATACATTGAAATGGATACTATGAAACAGGAAAATAAATGATAAAAACATACATTTAAACAGGACAATAATGCGTATATTTAGGTATGGATAATGTGCAAATAACGGTGGCCGTGGTAGGTAGCCGGAGCCTAACAAACTGCGCCCCCCTGCTGGCCCGCCTGGACGCCCTGCGGGTAGCTGGGCAACTGGCCGAGGTAGTGAGCGGGGGCGCGGCCGGGGTGGACCGGCTGGCGGCAACCTGGTGCCAAGCCCACGGAGTAGCCTGCACGGAGCTGCGCCCCGACTACGCCACCCACGGCCCGGCCGCGCCCCACGTGCGCAACGCGGAAATAGTGCGCCGGGCAAGCCTGGTGCTAGTGTGCTGGGACGGCCATAGCCGGGGCACGCTGGGCGCGGCCCGGGCGGCTGCCCGCCTGGGCCGCCGCTGCGAGTGGCTGGCCCGCCCCGCCCCCACGGCCGCCCCGGTACCCGGCGGGCTGGGCTTGTAGCAGGCCAGGGGCACGGGCTACTGGGGGCTGACCCTACAAAACCTTGAATACCCTTGGCCAGGGGTTTGGGGGCTGGCCGTGAGGCCCCCAATGAAACACGCCCGAAGGGCACCTTATGAGGGTGGCGCAGCTTTTTGGGGGCTGCGCAGGCCGAGGTGATGCAGAGCGAAGCGGAGCATGCTGCGGGGGGTGTGGGGGGACTCCCCCGCTTAGATACTCGCCGAAGGCAC
>NZ_JABKAV010000119.1 GCF_013377905.1 Hymenobacter terrestris | reverse complement strand
GGCGCACACCCCCGCCCCTATACCCCTCCACAAGCTCAGTATGACAGGTGCCTACTTCAATTCCACCAGCCGCCGAATAGCCGGCAGCAGCACCAGTTCCGTCTGGCCGGCCGGCTTGTTCAGCGCGTCAAGTTGCTTGATTGCCTCGGCTTGCCACTCGGCATCAGGTTGCTGCTGCTTCTCCAGCAGCGCCAGCCGCTCTAGGCCCAGGGCGGCGGCGGCACTTAATGCGGCCGAGAGTGGGGCGTACTCGGTGAGGGTGGGGGAGGACGCCAGCAGCGGAATCAGGAGGGAGTGGTTAGCCTGCCAGGTTTGCAGTTGCTGGCGCATGGTCACGGCATTGCGGCGGCTGGCACTCATGGCAAACACCGACCCGCGGGCCTGAGCCGTACTCATGGCCTCCATCAGCGAATCAACGCGGCAGTTGAAGTTGCGGGCCACGTCCGATTCGGCGGGGGCGGCATCGACGAGGCGGTTGAGCGGCGTGCTGGGCGTGTAGGTGAAACCCTGGAAGTGGCGTTTGTACTCCTTCACCGGCTCCAGGACCTGCGTCAGCGTGCGCAACGGGACTACGTCGGTGGGGCCGGCCAGTTGGCGTAGCAACTGCTCGGGGGCGCTCCGGTGCTGCAAACCCAGGCCCTCCAACTGCCGCGATACGACGGCCAGGCGGCGGTACATATCGGGCGTGCTGGTTACCTCGCGGGCCGACCACAACCGCTCGGCCACGGCGGCGGCGCGAGGCCAGATGCGTGAGTCGATGATGACGCTGTCGGCAAACTCGCTCCACATGGTGGCCTCGCCGCCCATGATGAGGCGTTGCTGGGTTACGCTGAGCGGGTTGTCGACGGGCAGCGGGTCGGTGCCGTAGGCGTTGGAGGCCGACAGGTAGAGGTCGAGGTAGTAGCCATTGGACAGGATGGCGCGGTTGCCGGCTTTGGCGGCATCATACAGGCCTTTTTTGCCCCGCCAGCTCTGGATAACGGCATTTTTGGGCAGGCCGGGGCCTAGAATTTCGTCCCAGCCCACCATCTGCTTGTTGTATTTGGTAAGCATGGTGAGCACCCGGCGGTTAAAGTAGGTCTGCAGCGCGTGCTTGTCGAGCGTTTTGCCGTCCGACTTCAGCATCTTTTTAGCCTTCGCAAACGCCATAATGCGCGGGTTGCCCCGCCACTGCCGCCCGTCGTTTTCGTCGCCCCCGATGTGGAAGTAGGGGTCGGGAAACAGGGCCGTCATTTCGCCAAATAGCGTGTCGAGCAGCTCGTAGGTGGTTTCCTTGGTCGGGTCCATGGCTACGTTGGCGAGGCGCCAGCTCTGGTACACGGTTTTATACAGCGTGTCGCCGGAGGCCAGCTGCGGGTAGGCGGACTGCCAGGCGATGGTGTGGCCGGGCACATCGAACTCGGGCAGCACCCGGATGCCACGGGCAGCGGCGTAGCGCAGTACCTCGCGCACCTGGGCGTGAGTGTAGTACTGGCCGCTTACTTGGTGCAGGCGGGGCAGCGTTTTGCTTTCCACCCGAAATCCCTGGTCGTCGGAAAGGTGCCAGTGCAGCACGTTGAGCTTGGTGGCCGCCATAGCATCGAGGTTGCGCTTGATGACGGAAACGGGCATGAAGTGCCGGGCCGCATCAATCAGCAGCCCCCGCCAAGCAAAGCGCGGCTGGTCCTGAATGTCCACTTCGGGCAGCACCACATTGCGACCGACCACTTGGGGTAGCTGCTCCAGTGTAGCCAAGGCCCGCAGTACGCCTAGGCTGGTGGGCGCATCGATGGTAACACCGGAGGGCGTAACGCGCAGGCTGTAGCGCTCCTCATCGAACAGTTCGGGCCGACCTATTTTGCCGTAGCTTATTTGCAGCGGTAGGGTATTGGCCGACTGGTTTTTAACCGGCGCGTTCAGCCCCAGCCGGTTTAGCGTGCGGGTTACGGCGGCAGAGGTAATCGAATCGGGGTTGCCCTGAAATAGCGGCCGCAGGGTGGTTTTCGGCTTCAGCGTAGTCGTGCCCCAGCGTACCGAGGTGGGCACGGGCAGCAGATTTCGGGTATCGGTGGGGGCGGCAGGCTGGGCCAGCACAACGGAGCTAGCCAGCAGGAGCAGGGCCGGCAGCAGGGCCAAAAACCGGCGCGACAGGGCGGGCAGGGAAAGCATAAGCAGAGTGTAAAGGGGCAATAGGAGGAATGGCAAGGTACGCACGCGTGCCCAACGCCAACGATGCCGTACCGGTCGGCTGCCTTTCGGCGCTAAGCGGCCGCCAGCGTCTCCGCAACCACCCGGCCAATTCTTTTCCGGGTCGTACTTTCAGGCCATGAAATCTGCTTCCTGGTGGGCCTGGATTATGTGCGTGGCCCTGATTTTGGGGGTAGCCTGGTGGTACTACCCACCGCCCCAGCCCAATAAGTCGCGGGTTTTGCAGTGGGATGCGGCCGGCTACTACCTCTACCTGCCGGCCATTTTCGTGCATCACGACCTGCGCGACCTCAACTTCCGCCACCAGCTCGTGCGCGATTACGCGCCCTCGGGCTCCGGCTTCGACGCGGCTTTTGCGCACCCCAGCGGCCACATGGTGCTCAAGTACCCCGCCGGCCTGGCCCTGCAGGAACTGCCGTTTTTTCTGGTTGCCCACGCCCTGGCCGCGCCGCTGGGCTACGCTCCCGATGGCTATTCTGAACCCTATCAGCTGGCCATGAAGCTGGCAGCCCTGTTGGTGGCCGTGCTAAGTTTGTGGCTGCTGCGCCGGGCGTTGCTGCCGCGCTTCGGCGAGTGGGCCACGGCCGGCACCCTCCTGATTCTGGTGCTGGGCACCAACTACCTCAACTATAGCGCCGGCCAGGGCTCCCTCACGCACAACTGGCTGTTTGGCTGGTACACGGCCCTACTGCTGCTCACGCCCGCCTACTACGCCCGCCCCACGGCGGGCCGGGCGGCGGCCATCGGGGCCATCATCGGCCTGATGACGCTCACGCGGCCCACCGAGCTGCTGGCCGTGCTGCTGCCGTTGCTGTGGGGGCTGCACTGGTCGAGGGGCGTATTGCGCGAAAGGCTGGTTTTTTGGCGTCAGCACGCCGGTCATCTGCTGCTGGCTGCGGCCCTCGGGGCGGTGGTGGTTAGCATTCAGCCCTTATACTGGTACTACGCCAGCGGCGAGTGGGTGGTGTACAGCTACCAGGAGCAGGGATTTAGCTGGCTGAAACCGCACCTGTTCGACGGCATTTTCAGCTTCCGCAGTGGCTGGCTGATGTACTCGCCGCTGCTCATTACGGCACTGGTGGGCTTCGGGCCGCTGCGGCGGCAGCAGCCGGCGGCGTTCTGGCCCATGCTGGTGTTTATGGTGCTGTTCGTGTACGTAGCCTTCGCTTGGGATGAGTGGACCTATGGCGGCGGCCTGGGCCAGCGGGCCATGGTGCAGACCTACGCCGTGTTGGCCTGGCCCCTGGCGGCGGCCCTGCGCTGGCTGCTGGCCCGGCCGATGTGGGCCGCCCTCTACGGCGTGCTGGCTGTGCTGGGCTGCGCTTATGGTTTCTGGCTCACACAAATGGCCCTGCCCGGGGGCCTGCTGGCGGCCGGCGACATGACGCGCACCTACCTCTGGCGCATCTTGTTCCGCTACCAGGTACCGCCCGAAACCCGGCTGCTGCTCGACAGCAACTCCGAGTTTACCGGCACGCCCCGCAACCTGCGCATACTCTGGCAGCAGGATTTCGAGCAGCAGCCCAATGCCTCCTGCGGTACCCCGGCGCTGGCGGGCAACTGCTCGCTACAATTAGATGCGGCCCACCCCAGCAGCCCCGAATACCGCCTGCCCGTCCGGCCCGGCAGCTTCACTTGGCTCCGCGCCTCGGCCCTGGCCAGCGCGCCCGATTACGAGTGGGATGTTGGCCGCATGACGCAGTACGTGGTACGGTTCTGGGACGGTTCCACCATAGTAAAAGAGCGCACTGTGCGCCTGCAACGGGCGCTGGAGCCCAACTGGCCCCGCACGCTAAGCTTTACTGTCCGCCCCCCAAGCCAGCCCTTCGACCACCTCTCCATCGTGTTCCTCTATTACGGCACCACCACCAACCTACGGCTGGACAACGCCAAACTGGAGGTATTCAACTAAA
>NZ_JABKAV010000118.1 GCF_013377905.1 Hymenobacter terrestris | reverse complement strand
CCCCCGACCCCGGCTGACGGCGCAGGTGTGGGTGGGGCGCGAGGGGGGGGGGGGCGGAAAAACGCACCGCCCCTACATCGTTCGGCGAAACTCCTACCCTTCCGTTGTCAAGTACGCTCTGTTTTGAAAAAGCTCACAGCTAGCAGCTTTCCGCTAAAAGCCCATTTCAGCTTCGCGCTGCCGTTTTTACTGCTGATGGGCGTACAGCCCTCGGCCTGCCAGAGCCAGCAGCCGGCCGCCCCGACCCTGGAGCAGCCCGCCCCCAACGAAGCAGCCGGCGCAGCCAGCCCGGCCCCGCACGCAGGCATTCCGGCGGTGGCGAAGGGCTATTTCCTGTTTCCCATCAAGCCCGGCCAGGAGAACTTTCTGTCGGGTAGTATGGGCGAGCTGCGGCCCAACCACTTCCACGGCGGCCTCGACATCAAGACCGATGGCCGGGTGGATTTGCCGGTGCATGCCTCGGCCGACGGCTACGTGTCGCGGCTTAAGCAGAGCAGCTACGGCTATGGTAACGTGCTCTACATCACCCACCCCAACGGCCTGACGACGGTGTACGGCCACCTCAACAGCTTTAAAGGCCCCGTGGCCGAGGAGTTGCGCCGCCAGCAGTACGCCAAGCAGACGTACGACCTGGAGCTGTTTTTTGAGCCTGGCCAGTTTGCCGTGCAGCGCGGCGAGGTGGTGGCCCTTTCGGGCAATACCGGCGGCTCGGCGGGGCCACACGTGCACTGGGAGGTGCGCACTGCCGCCGGCAGCCAGCTAAACCCGCTGCAGTGGGGCGGTTTTGCCGAAATCCAGGACCATGTAGCGCCGGTGGTGCAGGCGTTTGCGGTGGAGGCGCTGGGCATTGCGGCGCGGGTAGAAGGCCGTTTCGGTAAGCGCGTGTTCGTGCCCAAGGTCCCGCTGGCCGACGGCAGCTACGCCTGGCCCGATACCATTGCCGCCAGCGGCTCGGTGGGCCTGCTCGTGCAGGGCTTCGATCGGTTTGATAAAGTATGGAACAAGAACGGCATTCAGCAGGCCACGGTGCTCGTGAACGGCAAGCAGGTGTACCAGCATACCATTGATGACGTGCCGTTTCCGGATGGCTCGCGCCAGATAAACCGCCACGTGGACTATGAGTGGCGTGCCACCCAGGGCCGGCAGTTCGAGAAGCTGTTCGTGGACGATGGCAACGACCTGAGCATGTACGAAGCCGGGCCCGAAAAAGGCCGCCTGACCATCGAGCCGGGCAAGGTGTACGCCGTGGAAATCCGGCTGGCCGACTCGTATGGCAACACCACGCCACTGCGGCTGGTGCTGCGGGGCGAAGCGCCGGGCTACTTCAAAACCCGCTCGGCGGCCGTGAAAAAGCCGGCTATGCGCTACGATGTAAGCCGCAACCTGCTGGTGGTAACGGCCGCCGACCCCGACACGGCCGCCGTGGCCGGGGCCCTCACGCTGCTGCGCGGCAACCGCCGCCTGCAGCTGCGCCCCAGCTACACCGACCAGAGCCAGAACGTGTACCTCTACGACCTGCGCGCCGGCCGGCCCGATTCCATCCGCTTCGGTGGTATTACCCAGCGTTTTACGCGCGAGGCCCTGATTCCGGCGGGCCGCGAGTTCAGCTTCGCCACGGCTAATATGGGGTTGGAGTTCAAGCCCAAAACCATCTTCGACACGCTCTACCTGCAAACCAACTACCAGCAGGGCCTCTGGACGGTGCATCTGCCGCGTACGCCGCTCTACGAAAACCTGGCCCTCACGCTGCGGCCCGAAACGCTGCCCGCCGATTTGCGCCGCTCGGCCATTTATAGCATCTCGGCCAATGGCGGCAAGGGCTACGTGGGCGGCAAGTGGAGTCCCGACAGCACCAGCATCACGGCCCCCATCCGCTCCTTCGGACAGTTCCGCATCCTCACCGACACCAAGCCGCCCTCGGGCCGGCTGCTGAGTAAAGGCGCGGCCGGAGTGGTGTTCAAAGTAGGCGACGACCTCTCGGGCTTGGCCAGCTACAAGCTGGAAGTGAACGGGCAGTTTCGGATGCTGCGGTACGAGCACAAGAACGCCACCCTGTTCACCGAGCGCTCCGACACCCTGGGCCCACCCCTGCGCGGGCCCGCCACCCTGCGCCTCACCGATCAGGCTGGTAACGAGGCGGTTATCAACGTAGTGCTGTAGCATATGCAGCGTGAACCGAAGGACATTGCTACACCCTTCGCGGCCATAGTGCGTAAACTCAGGTTCATCCACTATTCAATACGATGCCTAATAACCTGCTCAAACGCCGCCAGCCGGTACTATTTGGAGCCGCTGCGGCTGTAGTCGCGACCGGCGCGGCCGCCTACGCCTACTCGCGCCGCAAAGCGCACCCGAACCTGACCACCGTGGCCCACGTCGACCTGAAGCGGTACGCGGGTTTGTGGTATGAAATTGCCCGCTTGCCCGTGCGCTTCGAGAAGGGCTGCCAGCACGTGACGGCCGAGTACAAAGTGCGACCCGATGGCAAGGTGGGCGTGCGCAACACCTGTCATCAGGGCAGCATCGGCGGGCCGGCCACTACGGCCACCGCCACGGCTTGGGCTACCGACGAAACCAACGCCAAGCTCAAAGTCCAGTTTTTCTGGCCCTTTACCGGCGACTATTGGATTCTGGACCTCGATGAAACCGGCTACCAGTATGCGCTGGTGGGCTCGCCCGACCGCGAAACGCTCTGGATCCTCAGCCGCATGCCGCACCTGCCGCTGGCCACCCGCGAACAGCTGCTGGCCAAGGGCCGGGAGCTGGGCTTTCCGGTAGAAAACATGCTGTTCACGCCGCAGCCGGTTGCCAGCAAGCCCTAGAGCCCCGGCGCACTCCCGGCGTTTATGATTTCCCTATCTCCCGTCAACCTTCTATCTTCGCGGCATGGCAGTACCTCAAGCAGGCGAAATGGCTCCGGCCTTCGAAGCACTCGACCAGAACGGCACCACACACCGCCTGGCCGATTACCGGGGCCGCAAAGTGGCCTTGTACTTCTACCCCAAAGACGACACCAGCGGCTGCACCACCCAGGCCTGCAACCTGCGCGACAACTACCAGCAGCTGCTGGCAGCCGGCGTGCAGGTCCTCGGCGTAAGCATCGACTCGGCCAAGTCGCACCAGAAGTTCATCGAGAAGCACGAGCTGCCTTTCCCGCTGCTGGTGGACGAGGACAAGAAGCTGGTGCAGGACTACGGCGTGTGGCAGGAGAAATCGATGTACGGCCGCAAGTACATGGGCACCATGCGCTACACTTTCCTGATCGATGAAGAAGGAAAAGTGGAGCGGGTCATCACCAAAGTCGAAACCAAGAACCACGCGGCCCAGCTGCTGTAGCTTTCATAGGAGCCCCGCCACTTCGGCGGGGCTTTTTTACATCCCTTTTGCCTCCCTTATGCGGCATGGCTCCGGCCTGCGGTCCGCTGGCTGCCCGGCCCGGGAGGCGTACCTTTGCTTACTTATCAACTCTACCAAACGCGCATGGCCCAGCCTACCACTTCCGAAACCCACGCCCCCGCAGCCACCAAGTCAGTAGCCGAGCTGAAGCAGATTGCCACCCAGGTGCGGCGCGACATTGTGCGCATGGTGCACGCCGTGAACTCGGGCCACCCCGGTGGCTCGCTGGGCTGCACCGAGCTGCTGGTGTCGCTGTATTTCAAGGTGATGAAGCACACGCCCGAGCCGTTTGATATGGATGGCATCAACCAGGATTTGTTCTTCCTTTCCAACGGCCACATTTCGCCGGTGTTTTACTCGGTGCTGGCTCGTTCGGGCTATTTCCCGGTGAGCGAGCTGGCTACATTCCGCAAGCTGAACTCGCGCTTGCAGGGCCACCCGGCCACGCACGAGCACCTGCCCGGCATCCGCATTGCGTCCGGCTCGCTGGGCCAGGGCCTGAGCGTGGCTACTGGCGCGGCCCAGGCCAAAAAGCTCAACGGCGACAACAGCACGGTGTTCGTGCTCATGGGCGACGGCGAGCTGCAGGAAGGCCAGATCTGGGAGGCCGCCCTTTACGCCCCGCACCACAAGGTAGACAACCTGATTGCCTTCGTCGACCGCAACGGCCAGCAGATTGATGGCCCCACCGCTAAAATCGGCGGCCTTGGCGACCTGCGCGCCAAGTTCGAAGCCTTCGGCTGGCGTGTGCTCGAAACCGACGGCAACCAGTTCGAAACCCTGCTCCCCACCATCGAGGAAGCCCAAAGCTTACTCGGTCAGGGCGTGCCAGTCATGATACTCATGGATACCGAAATGGGCTTCGGCATCGACTTCATGATGGGCTCGCACAAGTGGCATGGCGTAGCGCCCAACGACGAGCAACTGGCCACGGCCCTGCTGCAGCTGGAGGTGGAAAAGGCGTCGGACTACTAGCACAGTTATATAGCACGATGTAGGGGCGAGGCTTGTCCCCGCCCCCCGTTCGCGCCGCTACAACGGTTTCGTTCAACGTTAATCGTTTAACGGCGGACGGGGGCAAACCCCGCCCCCACAACTTGGTATAAATTTCTTTCTATAAATCACCCCTTATCCAAACATGCCGCAGTGGCTGGGGGTTTTTGGGTTGTTGCTGGCAGTGCTGCTGCCTCGCAAACCCCGTGCCCCGAACGCCCCCCCC
>NZ_JABKAV010000117.1 GCF_013377905.1 Hymenobacter terrestris | reverse complement strand
GCGCCTGTTCACCATTTTCCAACTGGGCCAGCTGCTGGCCGCCGGCCGCGCTAACGGTTTGGATGGCTTGGAAACCAAGCTGCTGCGCGACGCCAAGAAAGCCGGTTTTTCGGACCAGCAGATTGCCGTGCAGCTCCTGGGCGAAGGCGACGTGAAGGCCGACGAGCTGCGCGTGCGCGCCCGCCGCAAGGCCCTGGGCGTGCTGCCCGTGGTGAAGCAGATTGACACGCTGGCGGCCGAATTCCCGGCCAAAACCAACTACCTCTACACCACCTACCACGGCACCGAAAACGACCTGGAGCGCGAAACCAGCAAGTCCATTGTGGTGCTGGGCTCGGGCGTGTACCGCATCGGTTCGTCAGTTGAGTTTGACTGGTGCGGCGTGCAGGCCGTGCAAACGGCCGCCGAGGAGGGCTACAAAACCATCCTCATCAACTACAACCCCGAAACCGTTTCGACCGACTACGACGTTTCGGACCGGCTTTACTTCGAGGAGCTGAGCTTCGAGCGGGTGATGGATATTCTGGATTTCGAGCAGCCCGGCGGCGTGATTCTGAGCACCGGCGGCCAGATTCCCAACAACCTCGCCGTGCGCCTCGAAGAAGCCCACGCGCCCATTCTGGGCACCACGGCCGCGCACATCGACGAGGCCGAGAACCGCCACAAGTTCTCGCGCATCATGGACGAGCTGGGCATTGACCAGCCGCGCTGGAAGGAATTGACTTCGCTGGAGGCCATGCACGCGTTTGTGCGCGAAGTGGGCTACCCGGTACTCATCCGGCCGAGCTACGTGCTGTCGGGCGCGGCCATGAATGTGGTTTCCAACCCTTTTGAGCTGGAAGAATTCCTGAAAGCGGCCAAGCAGGTCAGCGCCGAATACCCGGTAGTGGTGTCCGAGTTCATCCAGGAGGCCAAGGAAATAGAGCTCGATGCGGTGGCCGACCAAGGCGAGATTGTGAGCTACGCTATTTCTGAGCACGTGGAGTTTGCCGGCGTGCATTCCGGCGACGCCACCATGTATTACCCGCCCCAGCGCGTGTACGTGGGCACGGTGCGTAAGCTCAAAATCATTGCCGAGAAGATTGCCAAACGCTACGAAATCAGCGGGCCGTTCAACATCCAGTTCCTGGAAAAGAACGGCACCATCCGCGTGATTGAGTGCAACCTGCGGGCCTCGCGCAGCTACCCGTTCGTGTCGAAAATCTCGGGCAACAACCTCATCAAAAAGGCCACCCAGGTGCTGCTGGGCAAGCAAGTGCCCCGCGACGAAAGCGAGCGGGTGTATGATCTGCCCTTCGTGGGCGTGAAGGCCCCGCAGTTCTCGTTCACCCGCCTGCCCGGCGCCGACCCGGTGCTGCGCGTGGACATGGTGAGCACCGGCGAAGTGGGCTGCCTGGGCGATACCGCCGAGGAAGCGCTGCTCAAATCGATGCTGAGCGTGGGCTACAAAATCCCGGCGAAAACGGTGCTCATTTCCGGCGGTCCCATCCTGTCGAAAGTGGCGCTGCTCTCCGCCACTCAGCTGCTGGTGCAGCGCGGCTACCAAATTTACGCCACCCAGGGCACCCACCGTTTTTTCGCCGAAAACAACGTGCCCAGCTCCCTGCTCTATTGGCCCAACGACGCGCAGGAGCCCAACGTGCTGACGTACCTAAAGGAGAAGAAGATCGATCTAGTCATCAATATCCCCAAGAATCTCTCGAAAGGCGAGCTGGACAACGACTACCGAATCCGCCGCACGGCCGTGGATTCGGGCGTCGGGTTGCTGACGAATGCGCGGCTGGCCAAGGCCTTCATCCGCGCCTTTTGTACGCTAGGAATGGAGGACCTCAAGATCAAGAGCTGGAACGAGTACAAGGCCATGTAATTCGCCAGAACGAGCCAAAAGGAACGTCATGCTGAGTGAAGCGCAGCGAAGTCGAAGCATCTCTACCGTTTCGTTGCCAGAGTATTCATTTACCACTGCGGTAAAGATGCTTCGGCAAGTTCAGCATGGCGTTCTTTCTTTGTAATGTAGCTGTATGTACGTCTATATCCTGACCAATCCCACCAAAATCTGGAGTGGCATGGTTAACCATACCGACTGAAGCTATGCCTGAAATCAAGATTTATAGGTCGCGTAAAGCTTTCGACAGTAATAAGCCCTGTGTGGTATTCGAAGCAGAGGAAACGAATAGAGTAGAAGTAGCAGAATACACAGAATTAGGAAGTGTAAATAGCTACTGCTTCAAACTGATGATAGATGATAATGAGTTTACCTTCTGCTATGGAAAAACACACAACAGAGATGAGCACTCAAGTCGGTTGATCCTAGGAATCAGAATGTCGCAAGAGTACTCCACTCCGCTCACCAACATCTGCTTGTACTGATAGCGGCGAATATATTTCAGGCAACTGATGCCAACGGCGTGGTAGAGATGCTTCGGCTTCGCTCAGCATGACGTTCTAACACACCACACTTTACCCATGAAAAACTTCACCTCCTTCGCCGATGCGGGCGACTATAAAGCCCTATTGCAGCAAGCTCTAGAAATCAAGGCCAACCCGTTTGGATACCAGGAAGTCGGGCGCAACAAAACCGTCGGCCTCATCTTCTTCAACCCCAGTTTGCGGACCCGTCTCAGCTCGGTGAAGGCGGCCTACAACCTTGGGGCTCAGGTATGGGTGCTGAACGCCGGTACCGACTCGTGGACGCTGGAAACGGTCGACGGCGCGGTGATGGACGGCTCGACCCAGGAGCATATCAAGGAGGCCATTGCCGTGATGAGCCAGTACTGCGACGTGCTGGGCGTGCGCACCTTCCCCACGCTCACCGACCGGGAGGCCGACTACGGCGAGGTATTCTTCAACAAGATTATCAGCTACGCCACGGTGCCCGTCATCAGTCTCGAAAGCGCCACGCTGCACCCGCTGCAAAGCTTCGCCGACCTGCTGACGGTGGCCGAAACCAAGCGCACCGAGCGCGTGAAAGTGGTGCTTACCTGGGCCCCGCACGTGCGCGCGCTGCCCCAGTGCGTGCCCAACTCGTTCTGCGACTGGTTCACCGACATCGACTGGGTGGACCTGGTCATCACGCACCCCGAAGGTTACGAGCTGGACCCCATCTTCACCCGCGGCGCCCGCATCGAGTACGACCAGCACAAGGCCCTGGCCGGCGCCGACTTCGTGCAGGCCAAGAACTGGAGCAGTTACCACGATTACGGCCAGGTACTTAGCACCGACCCCAACTGGATGCTCACGCCCGCCCATATGGCCGGCACCAACGACGCCCGGTTCCTGCACTGCCTGCCCGTGCGCCGCAACGTGGAAGTATCGGACGCCGTGCTCGATTCGCCCAACTCGCTCATCATTCAGCAGGCCGGCAACCGTACCTTCGCCATGCAAACCGTACTGCACGAGCTGCTGAAATAACGGTAGTTGGCACGACGTAGGGGCGGAGCTTAGCTTCGCTGTCCTTCAGTTGTCCCCGCCCGCCGTTGAACGATGCCGCCAAAACGAACATATGGAAAATAGTAGGGGCGAGGCTTGCTCCCGCCCGCGGCCAGTGTGTGCTATTGCATAGAACCAGGCGTAGCTGTTCGGACGGCGGGCGGGGACAAGCCCCGACCCTACGATTTTAGGCCTAAATTTGCGGTAATGCTCATATTGCCTGCCGCCCGCCCGTTTGTTCTGTTATTGATTGCCTGCCTGCTGATTGGTTTGCCCTACGAAGGTTGGGCCCAGGAGGTGCCGCCGAAGCGGGAGCTGCGGGGCGTGTGGATTGCCACCGTCGAGAATATCGACTGGCCCAGCAGCCGCAACCTGAGCCCTGAGCAGCAGCGCCGCGAGTACCGCCGTATTCTGGACGACCACCAGCGTACCGGCATCAACGCCGTGTTCGTGCAGGTAAGGCCCGCTTCCGACGCCTTTTACGCCAGCGAGCTGGAGCCCTGGAGCAAGTGGCTGACCGGCACCCAGGGCAAGGCCCCGGCCCCTTACTACGACCCGCTACCGTTTCTGATTGAGGAGGCCCACAACCGCGGCATGGAGTTCCACGCTTGGTTCAACCCCTACCGGGCTACCATGGACACGCTCACGCGCCGCCTCGCGCCCAACCACCCGTACCGGCAGCACCCGGAGTGGTTTCTGCGCTACTCGGGCAAGCTGCTCTACAACCCCGGTCTGCCCGAAGTGCGCGCCTATATCAACCGGGTAATCCTAGACGTGGTGCGCCGCTACGACATCGACGGGGTGCATTTCGACGACTACTTCTATCCGTATCCGGAGGCCAAGAAGGTGATTGAGGACCAGGATGCCTTCGCTCGCTACAACCCCGACAACCTGAAGCTGGCCGACTGGCGCCGCCAGAACGTGAACCTGCTCATCCGCGACCTGCACAAATCCATCAGCAGTACCAAGCGCTGGGTGAAGTTCGGCATCTCGCCCTTCGGTGTGTGGCGCAACCAGCGCACCGACCCCAACGGCTCCGATACCCGCGCCTTCGAGGGCTACGACGGCCTGTATGCCGACGCGCTGGAATGGACCCGCCAGGGTTGGGTGGATTACCTGCTGCCCCAGCTATATTGGAGCACCGGTTTTGCGGTGGCCCGCTACCCCACGCTCATCGAGTGGTGGGCGCGCAACGCCAATGGCCGCCACGTGTACATCGGCCACGGCGCCTATCGCATGCTCGAAAACACCAAGGCCGACACCGTGTGGCGTAACCCCCGCGAGCTGCCCCGCCAGGTGCGCCTGAACCGGACCTTCCCGGCCGAACTGCAGGGTAGCGTGTTCTTTAGCTCGAAGTCGCTCATGGCCAACCCGCTGCGCACCACCGATTCCTTGCGGCAGCACGAGTTTCGCTACCCGGCCCTGCCGCCTACCATGCCCTG
>NZ_JABKAV010000116.1 GCF_013377905.1 Hymenobacter terrestris | reverse complement strand
CGATACGGCCCCGGCTGGCGCACTGCGGCAGCCCAAGGTCGGACGGCTGGCAGCGTTGCGCCGGCAGGCCGAGTTTCAGTACGTGGAGCCCGAGCCCGCGCAAAGCAGCTCCGACAGCGTTTGGTCGCGGTTTTGGCGGGAGCTCTGGAGTTGGATAGTCGGGCTATTTTCGGGCAAAACCTACGAAACCCGGGGTCGTTATGTGGTGTACGCCCTGTTTGCGGCCGCTTTCGCCTACGTGCTACTACGCCTGCTGCAACTGGACCTGACGGGGCTGTTGGGCCGGCGCGGCCGGACCCTGCCCCTGCCCTACGAGTCGCTGGCTGAAGACATCCGCGGCATCGACTTTGCCGCCGAGCTAGCGCGGGCCGAGCAGGCTGGCAACTACCGCCTGGCCCTGCGCCTGGGCTATTTGCAGACGCTGCGCCAGCTCAGCGACCAGGGCCTGATTGCCTGGCAGCCCGACAAAACCAACCACGACTACCTGCGCGAGTTGGCCGGCACGCCCCCCCGGGCTGCCGGCTTCCGCGCCCTCACCCGGCAGTTCGAGTACGTCTGGTACGGCGAACTGCCACTATCGGCCCACCAGTACCCCGAGCTGCGCGAGCAGCAGCGGAGCTTTCAAAATGAGCTGTTGGCCGTCAGCCGCTAGCCATCCACCTTCATTATACTAGCCCTCCTTTTACCCTTGAATATACCTTACCTGAGTTTCCCAATACGTGGTAGGGGTGGGGACAAGCCCCGCCCCTACTGCGGGCTGCGCACCTAAACCACCAGCCTCCATCCGGCTACTCAACCCAGCTTGGTCCTACCGAACAAAAGCTAACAGCTAGCAGCTGTCAGCTAATAGCTCAAAAAATGACTCGTTTTCGTGCTTTACTGCTGGGGTTGGTGGCGCTGTTTGCGGCGTTTGTGGCGGTGGAGTACTTCCGGCCTCAGCCCACCGACTGGCGCCCCACGTTCATCAACCGCGACAAAATTCCCTACGGCACCTACGTGCTCTACGACCAGTTGCCGGCCCTGTTTCCGGGCCAGCCCGTCAGCGCCGTGCGCCTGCCCATTGCCAACCAGCTGCTGCCCGGTTTGGGGGCCGATGCAAACCCCGACACGACCATCAGCGCCACTGCGCCTGCTTTGCGTCCCGGCCGGGCCAGCTACCTGTTCATTAACGACGGCTTCTTCTGCTCGCCCCTCGATCAGGATGCGCTGCTGCGTTACGCGGCCCAAGGCAGCCACGTGCTGCTAACGGGCGAAAAAATCAGTGGGGGGCTGCTCGATTCGCTGCGCCTGGAGTTGCGGCCGGTGCTGGAGCTGGATGAGCTGCTGCAACAGCGGCTGCGGCGACGCGGCGGGCTGCCTGCCGGCGGTAGCGCCCAGGCCCGCACCAACACCCTTACGCTGGTAAACCCACCGGCCGGATCGGCCCGGAGCTATCCGTTTCCGGCCACCGAAGTGGCGTATTTCTTCCGGGCCACTGCCGGCAGCCGGGCTACGGTGCTGGCCCACGATGCCCGCCGCCGGCCGGTGCTGGTGCGCGTGCCGGTGGGTCGAGGCGCCATTCTGTTGAGCTCGACGCCAGCCGTCTTCAGCAACCTGCGGCTGCTGCGGCCGGCCACGGCGGGGTTTGCTTTCGCGGCGCTATCGGTGCTGCCGGCGGGCCAGCCGGTTTTTTGGGATGAGTACCAGAAGCAGGGGCCGCTGGGCGAGCAGTCGTTGCTGCGGGTGCTGGCGGCGCACGAGCCGCTACGCTGGGCCCTCTGGACGGGGCTGGCAGGGCTAGCGCTGTTCGTGCTGTTTGAGGCCCGGCGGCGGCAACGCATCATCCCCATCATCCGGCCGCTGCCCAATACCACGCTGCTGTTTACGAGCACCGTGGCCAGCCTCTACCGGCAGGGAAGCAACCACGCGCTGATTGCCGAGAAGAAAATCGGGCTGTTCCAGGACTTCCTGCGCATTCACTACCACGAACCCGGCCTCGACCTCACCGACGAGCCGACCCGCGAACGGCTGGCCCATAAAGCCGGCGTACCACGCTCGAAGGTGGATGAACTAGTGCGGCGCATCAACCGCACCCTCACCGCCCGCCAGGTTTCCGACGAGGAATTACTAGCGTTAAGTCAGGCCATCAGTCGCTTTCACGAGCAGGCTGCTTAAAATTGCACTATCAGTTAAATTTGCATTTTATATATTTATAATTATTCCAATAAGACGCATAATAGCACTTTAAACAATCATTTATTGCGTATGCATAAATTTAGAATAGTACTATAACAACTCTTCTTCGCTAAGCTTACCCCAATATGCAGAATAACCCGAACATGGATTACGACCAACTCCCCAACGCCTCTCAACCCAATTCCGAACCTCTCGCTTCGGTCGCGCCAGGCACTGCGGAAACCAGTGCTGCCGCCGATGCTGTGGCCTCCACTACTTCGGAAGCCGCAGCCATCCCGGCCGCCTTCACCCCGCGCACCGACCTGAGTTCGTTGAGCCGCCACGCCGAAGCCATCCGGGGCGAGCTGAGCAAGGTGATTGTGGGGCAGCGCGACCTGGCCGAACTGCTGCTCACGGCCCTGCTCGCCGACGGCCACGTGCTGCTCGAAGGCGTGCCGGGCGTGGCCAAAACGCTTACAGCCAAACTACTCGCCCGCACCCTCAGCGTACCGTTCAGCCGCCTGCAGTTCACGCCTGACCTGATGCCCTCCGACGTGCTGGGCACTTCGGTGTTCCGGCCCCAGAAGGGCGACTTTGAGTTTCGGCCCGGCCCTATTTTCGCCAGTGTGGTACTAATTGATGAAATCAATCGGGCCCCGGCCAAAACCCAATCGGCGCTGTTTGAGGTGATGGAGGAGCGGCAGATAACCCAGGACGGCATCCGCTATCCGCTGCCCGCACCCTTTGTGGTGCTGGCCACCCAGAACCCCATCGAGCAGGAAGGCACCTACCGCCTGCCCGAGGCCCAGCTCGACCGTTTCCTGTTCAAGCTGAGCGTGGGCTACCCGACTCTGGAGGAGGAAGTGCAGATTCTGCAGGGCCACCACGCCGGGTTCGGCGGTACCCCGCTGGAGGCCGTGCAGCCCGTGGTGTCGGCCGCCGATTTGCAGGAGTTACGCGGGCAGGTGGGCCGACAGCACGTAGAGCCAAAGCTGCTGGAGTACATTGCCCGCCTCGTGGGCCAGACCCGCGCCCACAAGGGCCTGTACCTGGGCGCCTCGCCCCGTGCCTCGCTGGCATTGCTCAATGGTTCAAAAGCCCTGGCCGCCCTCCGGGGCCGCGACTTCATCACGCCCGAAGACATCCAGTACCTGGCCCAGGCTGTGCTGCGCCACCGCATCCAGCTCACGCCCGAGCGCGAAATGGAAGGCGGCACCCCCGACGATGTGGTGAAGCAAATTCTGCAGCAGATTGAGGTTCCCCGGTAAGCAGGCCGGGAAAAATGACACCCCCTTCCTCAATATAGATACAGAAGGGATACTGGCTTCTAGCTTTGGTTTTACTGATGCAGCTTCTGCGTAGCTTTTTTCTGACTCGGCGGTTTTTTCTGGCCCTTACGGCACTGGTGGCGGGGCTGACCGTGGCCTTCTTCCTGCCGGGCTGGCTGGTGCCGCTGCAACTGCTGCTGACCCTGTTGGGGCTGCTGACTTTGCTGGATGCGGCCTTGCTCTATGGCACCGGCGGGGGCGTGTTTGGGCGGCGGGTGTTGGGCGACAAGCTGGCCAACGGCTCTGACAACGACGTGGCCGTTTACCTCGAAAACCGCTACCGATTCCTGCTCACCACCGAAACCATCGACGAGGTACCCCACCAGTTTCAGCGGCGCGACGTGCTGTTTCGGGCCGTGGTGCGGCCGGGCGAAACGAGCGTGATTCGCTACCAGCTGCGGCCCACTAAGCGGGGCGAGTACGAGTTTGGGGCCCTGAACGTGTACGCGGCCTCGCCGCTGGGGCTGGTGCGGCGGCGGTTTCGGTTCGATGAAAACCGCGTGGTACCGGTGTACCCGTCGTTTTTGCAGATGCGGCAGTACGAGCTGCTGGCCGCCAGCAACCGCCTGACAGAGGTAGGCGTGAAGCGCATCCGGCGGGTGGGCCAGAGCCTGGAGTTCGACCAGATTCGGCTCTACGTGCCCGGCGACGACCCGCGCCGCATCAACTGGAAGGCCACCGCCCGCCGCGCGACCACCCCCGAAGCCACCGACGCGCTGGCCGTGAACCACTACCAGGACGAGCGCGCCCAGCAGGTGTACTGCCTCATTGACAAAGGCCGGGTGATGCGCATGCCCTTCGAGGGCCTGAGTTTGCTTGACTACGCCATCAACGCCACGCTGGTCGTGAGCAACATTGCCCTGCGCAAGCACGACAAAGCCGGGCTCATCACTTTCTCGCATCAGCCCGGCGCCATGGTGCCCGCCGACCGCCGGAGCGGGCAGCTGCGCCAGCTGCTGGAGGTGCTGTACCGCCAGAAAACCAAGTACCTCGAAACCGACTACGAACGGCTCTACCTCACGGTGCGCCACCACATCCGCCAGCGCAGCCTGCTGATTCTGTTCACCAACTTCGAAACGCTCTATGGCATGCAGCGCCAGCTGCCCTACCTGCGCCAACTGGCCAAAAGCCACCTGCTGCTCGTCGTGTTCTTCGAAAACACCGAACTGAGCGCCTTTCTGACCGCACCCGCCACCACGACCCAGGGCGTATACAAACAGACCGTGGCCGAGAAATTTGCCCAGGAAAAGCGCCAGATTGTGCGCGAACTCAATCAGTACGGCATCCACTCCCTGCTCACCGCCCCTCAGAACCTCACGGCCAACACCATCAACAAGTACCTGGAGTTCAAAGCTCGCGGGCTGATTTAATCACAGATGGGGCAGATTCGTTCTGACGGCACTAACGGCTCAGATCCATTCGGAGCTAATCCTTTTCATCTGCCCCATCTATAACATCTATTGTTTA
>NZ_JABKAV010000115.1 GCF_013377905.1 Hymenobacter terrestris | reverse complement strand
GTGCCCTTGTTGGAGTGTCGTTTAACGTAATGTAGCTTCCCGGACAAGTTCTGGAGTAGAAGGAGAGGCGGTTATCGTTGATCGGCCGATCAACTAGTTGCAAGTGCCAGCACGGGCGGTGATGGCAATAGAAATGTAGTGGTAGCCACTACCAAATGCTGTATTTCTAACGCTTCATCCACCCGAATAAGGCCACCGTACGCTACTAAGGAATGCACCAATGCGTGATATAATGCTCAATACTTGCTATAATTGTGCATTATATCACGCATTATGACTAAGAAACCGGTCCTGCTACTTCCTCGCCTTCAGCAGCTATTGACGCAGACGGGGGAAAATATCCGCCTGGCTCGCCTGCGCCGCAAACTGAGTGCGGCGCGCGTGGCGGAACGCGCCGGCATCAGTCGCACTACGCTCCATTCCATCGAGCAGGGCGTCTCGACCGTTAGTCTGGGTGCTTACCTGCAGGTCTTGTTCGTACTGGGCCTGGAGAAGAGCCTGCTGCACCTGGCAGCCGACGATACGCTGGGCCGCAAGTTGCAGGATGCCGAGCTAATCGTTGGCGCGCGCGCGCCCAAGCATTCATCCAGCGAGTAGTCCCATGGCCAAAACGATGGAACGCCGCCAGGTGTACGTGTATGCCGATTGGCAAAGCTTGGTTGCCGGGCCGCAGCTAATGGGCACGCTTTCAGCCGTGCCGGTGCGGGGCAAAGAAGTGTTTGCCTTTACCTATGATGCGCAGTGGCTGGCCCTGCCTCAGGCCCAGACGCTGGACCCCTCGTTACAGCTCTATGCCGGCCCACAGTACCTGCCGGAGGATCAGTCCAACTTCGGGCTTTTTCTCGATTCCTCGCCCGACCGCTGGGGCCGCCTGCTCATGCGTCGGCGCGAAGCGGCGCTGGCCCGCCAGCAGGACCGGCGCGAGCGGCTGCTGCTCGAATCGGACTACCTGCTGGGCGTGTTCGATGGCCACCGGATGGGGGCCTTACGGTTCAAAACTGACCTCGCTGGCCCGTTCCTGGATGACAACCGGGCGATGGCCGCTCCGCCGTGGGCCTCGTTACGGGAACTCGAATACGCCAGCCTGCAACTGGAGCGGGCCGACGCCCCGCAGGACCCGGACTATCTGAAGTGGCTGTTCTTGCTGGTCGCGCCCGGTTCCTCGCTGGGCGGGGCGCGCCCCAAGGCGAGTATCATGGACGAGCGCGGCCAGCTCTGGATTGCTAAGTTTCCCAGCAGCCAGGATGAGCACGACGTGGGGGCCTGGGAAGGAGTAGTAAATGAGCTGGCCCAGGCCGCCGGCCTACAGGTCGCTACTGGTCGAGCTCAGCGTTTTGGTAGCCGTCACCACACGTTTCTTTCGCAACGCTTTGATCGCACTGCAGCGGGCGAGCGGCGTCACTTTGCTTCCGCCATGACGCTGCTAGGCTATCAGGACGGAACCGATTATCAGGACGGGGCCAGTTACCTGGAGCTTGCTGGCTTGCTTATCCAGCAGGGTGGCCAAGTGGCCCAGGATCTGGCAGAGCTGTGGCGGCGCATCGTCTTCAACATCTGCGTGTCAAACACCGACGACCATCTGCGCAACCATGGCTTTTTGCTTACGCCCCAGGGCTGGCAGTTGGCGCCCGCGTTTGATCTGAACCCGATCCGGTACGGGCAGGGGCTGAAGCTCAACATTTCCACCACCGACAACGCGCTAGACCTTGAGTTGGCCCGGGAGGTAGCGCCCTATTTTCGGCTATCGGTAACCCAGGCCGAAACCATCCGCACACAGGTAGTAACGGCCGTGCGCCAGTGGCCCACAGTCGCCGGCCGCTACCGAGTCCCCCGGCAGGAACAGGAGTTGATGGCGGGGTGCTTTGACGCCGCGGGCGAGGCTCACTGAACAGTAAAAAGGGAAGCACATACTCCACCAGGCGGTTAGCCGGCAGACGCATGCTTATCGCCTAGTCTGCTTGCAGACGCTCATCGGCCAACAACGATAGCGGCGGTGGAAATGGGAAGCGCGGTCTGTTCATAAAGCGCTTCTATGCGCTCGATTGACACGAGTTGATTCTCCAAGGCCATCGAGGCGTACACAGACCGAACGACCATGGCTTTCACCACGGCAGGATTTTGCAGTTGAGGATACCGGTCGCGCAATTTCATAGGTTGCATAGTCTTTTGCTCGGCAAAGATGCGCTGAAAGTTCAGGTAAGCGGTCTTGCAGTTACTAGAGAGTAGCATAAAGAGCTCCTTACAGTGAACGGACTGCTTTCGTAAGTGCCCGCTGGCTAGCTTAAGCGGCCTGGGAAGTAGTCGCTTACTGCTCGCCCCCAGACGCGGGAACTGCTGCCGGGAACACCGGTCGAAAAAAGCTGCGCTCATAGCTCAGGATACAGCGGGTGTCGTCGGCGTAGCGGAACGCCGCCTGACAGGCCGGATCCTGCTGCGAGCGCAGCCGGTAGTCCTCGTACGCCGCGAGGCTCTCAAACGTAAAAAGGGCCAGGGCCACATTATTGGCCCCTTCGCCAGGCAAAAAGTAGCCGTGATGCTGCCCGCCATACTTCGCCACTAGGGGCAGCCATTGCCGGCCGTACTGTTCAAACTCGGGCAGTTTGGTGGGGTCCAGGATGTAGCGGATGTAAACGGTGATCATCGGGTCCGGTAGAGAGGTGTGGAGGGAAGTTGACCCTGTTATAACGAAAAGACAATTTTATGGCTTATTTGCTTGAAGCACCGTTTTCATAAACTTAAGAAGCTCCTTCCTCTTCTGCCTGTTCATCTTCCACCCGAAGCGGTTGAAGCAGGAATTGGGTGGCCACCCGCAGATACATCGCGTCGTTGGTATGCAGCCAGTAATGCAGGTCTGCCACTTCTGCCTGTGGGTACCACCCGGCACCGCCCACCAGCAACCCAGCTCCGGTGGCAAAACTCACTTCCAGTGCGCCGCTCACTTGCACTCGCACGCTCGCGACCTTCTTCCGGCGCAGGGTGGACACAGCGCGCTGCAAGGGGGATACTGCTTCGTTCCAGCTACATGGCCTCCCTCCCGCCGCCGTTACCTGCCACGGACAGTGAGCCGTCAGTCCCTGTGTTTCCCCGGTGGGTAACTTCAACTCCACGTGGAGCATGGAACCGCTCGAGTTCCCTCTTTCTGCGGTCACCGCCCGCACGGTAGCTCCGTGCCACGGTGCCATCGCCGCTTCCACGGCGGCAAGGGCAACCGGTTGCAGGTCCGCGTACCTGGCGCGCTTCAACGCCAGCATGCCTTCCACGGTCACGGAAAGCGAGGGACCATCCCCACGAGGTATCGTTATGGGCCAGGCCCGCTCAGGATGTTCGCGGGCCACTAGGGCCGAGAGGTCGGCAAAGGCTACATGCGCATGCGCCAAGTCAAGGGGCGACTGGTCGAAGAGCAACATAAATTGCCCCAATGCATGACCAAAGGGCGTATCGTCGACTGAAATAAGCATGGGCAAAAGAACGAGCTACGGGGTAAAAAACACTTTCCATTACCAAAACCCCGGGAGCTACCGTGCATAGGTCACCCAAGCACCAATAGTACCCTCCTTTCCTCAAAAGATGCGTTTACCTTCGGACCGTTTCGCTGAACGGCGGTTCTTCTCGATCTCTCTTGCCTGCGCCGCTGCTTTAGCGACAGTCAAAGCGGTATTGTGTGCTATCGGCGCGGTGCGCTGTTCGGAGCAAGAGTTTTCGAAGCACAGCCGGGAGCCGGGTCCCGGGCACCGGCCGAAAGGTGGCCCCAGCGAGCACGAGGGCCCCGGCCGGGGTGCGGCGGCAGGCGACGGCGGGTCGCCGGAAGGGCGGCTGTTCCCCCGTCGTCTTCACGTGGCTGCGTTCGAGGATGGTAAAGGACAGGCAGTCGGCCCGCAGGCCGCGGCGCACTCGCCCCCGCAGCAGCAAGAACCCGTTGGACGGATAGAAGAACACCGAATCGGCCTTGGCAAACAACCCACCGCTGCGAAGGGCGGAAAAGGTGGAGTCGTTGTAGAAGTAGAGCACTTGAAACGAGCGATTGCCGGCTTTCAGCTTCGTGACCAAGTAAAAGGTCCCAGTCCGGTCCGCCCCCTGGTCCGGAGCCCAATAAGCCGGTAGCAGGAAGAAACACAGCACAACGAGCAGCACGCGCATAAAATAGGAACAGAAGAGTAGAACCACCAGGAGAGCCGCCCAGTCAACAGAGAAGCGCTGAAAGTATGAAGGCTGAGCGGAGTGCGTTAGAATCCTCTTTACAATGAACGGACTGCTTTCGTAATTGCCCGCTGGGTAGCTCAAGCGGCCTGGGAAGTAGTGGCTTACTGCTCGCCCCCAGACGCGGGAACCGCTGCCGGGAACACCGGTCGAAAAAAGCTGCGCTCATAGCTCAGGATACAGCGGGTGTCGTCGGCGTAGCGGAACGCCGCCTGACAGGCCGGATCCTGCTGCGAGCGCAGCCGGTAGTCCTCGTACGCCGCGAGGCTCTCAAACGTAAAAAGGGCCAGGGCCACATTATTGGCCCCTTCGCCAGGCAAAAAGTAGCCGTGATGCTGCCCGCCATACTTCGCCACTAGGGGCATCCATTGCCGGCCGTACTGTTCAAACTCGGGCAGTTTGGTGGGGTCCAGGATGTAGCGGATGTAAATGGTAATCATCGGTCCCGGTAGAGAGGTGTGAAGTGAAGTTGACATTCTTATAACGAAAAGACAATTTTATGGCTTATTTGCTTGAAGCACCCTTTCGCTGGACTCGTATCTTGCCACTTATGGAAAATACGCGTGATCTACCAGACGGGTGGAAGCTGACGTACGAAGAAGTATCGAATGGGGTGTATGAGATGCGGTTGACGTGGGAGCGTGGGCCTTTTGTCGAGACGTCTGGAAGCGACTTCGAAAGCCTGCTGACTTGGTGCATCGAGTCAGCACTAGATATTGAAGACCAGCAGCGGCGAAAAGGCCTAATAACATAGTCGGCCTGTTTC
>NZ_JABKAV010000114.1 GCF_013377905.1 Hymenobacter terrestris | reverse complement strand
ACAAGGGCACAAAGGTCTACTCTGCCTCATGGCTAATTAAGAAGGCTTAGTCGGGATGGTCGATGTAGGCGCGCGACGCGGAGTCGGATGGGCGACAGGTTCCGGCTCGGAGAACGCGGCGACCATTTGCGCATAGATAGCCTGCTGTTCGGGTGTAAGCGCTGCCTCAGACAACGGCTCCGCTACGGGCGGCGTGAACGCGAGGGAAGCGGGCGCGAGGGCTGGCGGGCAGCTAGTCGTCTCCCTGGGGGGCAGCGGCACGCCCAAAGCCTGGCTCAACTGCAGCAGTTGCTGCTGCAACTGCGCGTTCTGCTGCAGTACGTGCTGCAGCAGCTCAGTCACGGCACTGAGCTGCTGCGTGTGTTCTTCGCTGCGGCTGACCAAGTGGCGCGTGACCAACAGGTACTCTAGCGCGTTGGCCGTGGCAGCTCCCACACCCGCGGCCGCCGTGGATTCAAGAAATCCGAGTCCACCGCGTGTGGGCCCCGGCAGCGACGTGAATTTGCCCAAAGTGCCCGCTTTCTTTTGCTTGCTGTGGGTGCTGCGACAGGAACTGGAGCAAAACTTCTGGGTGCCGCGCTTGACGGGCACATACTCCTGATGGCAATGTTGACAGGCGAGCAGGTGCGAATTGGGCAGTTGGTCCTTGGGGCGGCGAGCGCGGCGAATACGCATAACGAGAGAGCAGCTGAAGCAATGCGGTATTTACCGTTGCCGTGCCATGGCAAAACTACGGAAAACTTACCTGAAGCAGTAAGCTGCTGCTCACAAAAAGCTAGCTGTTTACTTCTTCTGGCAGCACTCTTTTTGCTGGAGCGGCCCCCTGCGCACGTCCAACGGCAAGAAGCGGTAACCCGTAATATATGGCGGACAAAAAAGTGGGCCCCCATGGGTGCCCATAGCGCCCCGCACAGGAGCGACAGTAGCGCGCCAAGTGGGTCTACAATACGCCTATTTTACTAGGTATCTTAGAACCGGGTAGCGAACCGGGCCGTGGCCACACTGTCAATAAAATACAGTGCGCGCTGGGCTAACGAGGCGGCAAAGGTGGGGCCAGTTGGAAGATGCGGGAAGCGCAAGGCGGCATCTTCCTGCACTGCCGCCCCCAACGGATAGACTTGGCGTCCACATGCTACCAGCCAATACACCTGCGTCTGGGTAGCCAGCGGATACCTAGGAACTTTTAAGCCATCTTTACAGTACAGAAATTACTGTAACACCTTGCTTCTCAACAAATGAAACTGCGTGACCGATATCCTCAGTTGCAAAATCCCGCCGTGGTGAAAGCCATGGTGGTGCGTTCTGTGTACGCCTCCATGGCCCTGGAGAATCAACTCGTGTCCGTCGAGCGGATAGAGGCCCTCTATGAGCAAACGACCCTTTCCACTTCTACAGCGGCCGTAGCTGCTCGTGAATAAGCGCCTGCAGCGGCGCTAGATAATAGTCGTCTGCTTGCCGGATAGCCTGCAGGTACTGGGTGCGCCCCTCGCCTTGTTCTCGCCGGTAGAGAATGACTTCCTGAAAGCCGTAGCCATAGGCCAGCAGATTGGTGAAGAGGCGGGCCGTACGGCCGTTACCATTGACAAACGGATGAATCGCTACCAGCCGGTGATGAGCGTAGGCTAACACAGCCGCCACCTGCTCCGTGGTTGGTTCTGCCGGCAGCAACGCGTGCCGATGTCGCAATTCGTCGATGAATTCGTAGAGTAGCGACGGGACCTGATGGGCAGGCGGTGGTAAGTAGGCACCCACATTGGGCACTTGCTTTCGCCACTGGCCGGCCCAGTCGTAAAGGTGTTGAAAAGCCCGCCGATGTAAGTCTTGCAGCAAGCTGACCGACAACTCCACAGGGTACTCTATTTCCTCCAGCAGATAGCGCTCTACCTGCGCGACGCCCAGTGCCTCCTGCTCGTTGAGCTCGTCTTTGCTGGTCAACCCGAGCAAATTGTCTTCCGGCGCGTCGGTATAGTGTCCCATCAGCCAAAGTTAATGTTTGCCCTTACGCATCCACCCGCTTAAGCAGCCGCTGGATGGTCATGGGAAAGAACTCCGCCCCTCTCCTAGTCCGGTAGCCCGACTCGTTGAGTTCGTGGGCAATCTGCTGGAGCGTGTGCCCCTGCCCCTGCAGCAACGCCGCCAGACGAGCGGCCTGCCGGTTGCCCTGGTGGGTGCGGGCATTGGCTTGTCGCACTTGCTGGCCTTTGGCTATAGCGCCGGACGTGAGATTGGTGGGCGTACCTAATTGAAAGCCCCGCGCCCTCTTGGCCGTCAGCGCATCGCGGGTGCGCTTGCTGATCGTTTCGCGCTCATGCTGGGCGATGACGGCAAACAAGCCCACGGTAAGCGTATTAGCGTCGGGCATGTCGCAGCAAACGAAGTCGACGCCCGAGTCGCGCAGGGCGAAGATGAAGCCGGCGTTACGCGAGAGCCGGTCGAGCTTAGCGATAAGCAGCGTGGCCCCGACGCGGCGGGCCTCGGCCATGGCCGCCGCCAGCTGGGGGCGCTGATTGCGCTTGCCGCTTTCCACCTCCACAAACTCCGGCCCCAGCTTCCCCTCCCCCACTGCCCCGGCGAAGGCCAGCACGGCGGCGCGTTGGGCATCGAGGCCGAGCCCGGACTGTCCCTGCTTGAGGGTGGAGACGCGGTAGTAGGGAATATAGCGTTTCACGAATAGCATGGGGGTGAAGGGGAAAGCCGGCGCAAGGTAGGGTTTATAACGTTTTACAAACGTCCGTTCTTAAAACGTTATAAACGCCCGTAATCATAAAATTTTTTACAACTAGATAAATATTTAGCGCAATCCTACCATTTTCAAGTACAGTCCACCTGGGTTCTTGTCAGCTTTTAGTTTGCCGGTTTTGTATTTGTAGCAAAATGAAAAAAGGGCATCAAGCTTTTTTGTATCATCCAGAATTTGGTTGATCAATTTACTGTCGCGAATGCCCAACTCATCTAAGTTGAGTAAAGCGCGTCGCTGCTTCTCTTCATCGGCTCCATCCTCGAAAGGAATAGGCAATTGATGTGGGGCCTGGGCATTCACAAAGAACCTAATGCTATGGTAAGACCGCCCTTTCTTCAGCAATTCATAATTGATGCGCAGATCAGTGTGCTTGTTGATCTGATTTTTTGCAACATCAAGCACGTACTTCTGCAGCGCTGAAACTTTTTCGTACTGCTCAGCCTCAACACCCTTTGGATCTTTCAGGGAGAGCATAATTTTGAATTCATCTAGCGTAAACGTTTTGGTTTCGCCGATATCTTTCCACTGAGAGGCAATCTGATAGATGCGCTTGGCATACTTACTTGATAGGCTGAAAACCGATTGCAGACGATACGAAGTGAAGTTATTTTTTAGGTCAATCAGGTAGCGCCTCATGCGCTCAGATATTTCTAGTTCAATAATTCCTTCTCCTTTGATATAAAGCGCCGAGGCAAGCAAGCCCACCTGCAATACGTGCTTGTTATCCTCAATATGATACTCGCGACTTCGCAGGTTTGATGTAGCTTCCAATAATCTCTGGTAGTTCCAGACTCGGCCGGTTAGCTGCTCTAGTTCCTTTACTCGTATCCGGTAAATAGTCCCAGGCTTATCCTCTTTGCGCAGAACCGATAGTAGTGAAAAGACGATATCCATCTCGCAGGCGCTCATTTCATAGCGCGCTGTAGTTATAGCATTGTGCTGCCTAATTTCGAGGTAAGAAGATTCAGCGGGAGCTGCCGCAACGGCAATCGGAAGTGTGGATAAGGACATAGTAGCTGAAGTGTCTTAGATTAGCTGGCAGACAAATATAATAAAATACATGATTTAAAAGTAAGCCTTTCTTTAACTTCTATCCTTTCGCTTACAATCTCTATCCTTTTTACTTACAATCCCTATCCTTTCGCTTACAATCCCTATCCTTTCGCTTACAATCCCTATCCTTTCGACTTACAATCCCTATCCTTTGACTTACAATCCCTATCCTTTCCCCACTATAACTCTCTTTTTGTCAGCAAATTACAGAGCCTGCAAATAGAGTAAATACTTGACAAATAAATAAAATATCACAAATTGTTGATGCAGCCTTAAAAAAAGGCATTTATTAGGTACAAACTCCTGAACGGACAAATACCCAACAAAATAGGGGTACGTTCAAGCATAAACAGGGATTGCACTATACATATATTTTTTTGCTTTATTTTGCTACTTTGGGCCTGTTATCTCCTCATTCACTACTCTCACTTCTTGGTATTCGCATATGTACTCCCTTCAAGTAGTGATTTCTAAACAAGAGATCGTTACCCTTAGCATTCGCAGCTTTGAAAGGATAGAAATGGTAAGCGAAGACTAGTAATAGCGCGAAAGGATAGAAATGGTAAGCGTTTAAGCGTTATGCAGAGTGTTTGTAGATTAAAACTTCAGTCAAAATGCCTCAAAGGGCTGATTTCGCTTACCATTTCTATCCTTTCACTTTAAAATAAAGCAAATCAAGTACTTGCAAAAAAAGTAGTTAAACCGATAGAACGATTTAACTACTTTAGTTCACCGAAGCTTCTTGCTAGTCCGCAGCAGCTTTTCCAACGCTAGTGGCGGCAGCGGCTTGTCTGCTTCAGGATATTTTTCCAGTTCTGAGACTAACGCTGATTCAGTCAGCTCTTTCATCAAGAAGCCAGGAATCCAATGCTCTGCCTGCTTGAGCTTCATGTAGGTTTCCTTACTGACAGCAGTCGTAAACGAAACCCAAATTGGCCCTTCCTCCAAATCGGGAGAAGGAGTCGGCTGATTGACTGATTTAGCCGGCTCAATCCGCTCGTTGATAGAAGCCAGTACTTTATTGCCGAAACTAGGTTTGGTACTCATAAACGAGCTAAAATTTCAGTTGTTAAGTTTTGGTAATCCTCAGCACCGGCCGATGCGGGAGCCCAAGAATGAATACTAGCTTTCTCTATCTGAGCTTCTACTAAGCTCACGTTAGGCCGAATGGTAGTATGCATGACCAGCGGTCCAAATAAGGCGTGTGATTCCAACAACTGGACCATGTCCCTCTGTGCGCGGCGGCGGTCATTGCGGTTGTACTGAGTGAAAAATAATCCGCCGATTATAAGCTTTGGATTCAACCGCTTTTGTACTTGATGGCACACATCTAGTAGCCCCACTAAGCCTTCAATACCATAGTATTCAGGTTGGGCTGGGATAAAAACCGCATTTGCGGCCGTCAGCGCAGCGTAAGTTAGTTTACCCAACCCACCAGGCGTATCAATCAGACAATAGTCAATGGCCTCTACTTCATCCAGCAATTCCTTGAGCGCGAACTCGGCACCAGGCTTTTGACTTATACGTTCCTCGGCCTCGGCAATATCAGGCGAGCTAGGAATTAGATAGAGTCCATCTTCTACCTCCATCACTACATCAGATAGACTAGCTTGGCCCATTAATACTGAACCTAGGTGGGACTTGGCTCCAATACCCACTGTAAAGCTTTGGGTTAGGTTGGTTTGCCGGTCACAGTCTAACAGCAGTACCGTATAGCCTCGCTCCCGAAGCGTATGGGCCACATTCAAGCAACTGGTTGTTTTTCCGGTGCCACC
>NZ_JABKAV010000113.1 GCF_013377905.1 Hymenobacter terrestris | reverse complement strand
ATAAATCCTGGACGCGGGCATTGCGTTTCAGCAGGCAAACGCCACCACCCAACTTCAGCCGATGAAAAATCTACTCCGCCTCCCTATGCTAGCCCTGGCGCTGGCCTCCGTTTCGCTAACCGTTTCCTCGTGCAACAAAGACGATTCCGATAGTCTGGAAGTGCAGGCGCACGACCAGAACGCCATGATGAGCATCATGCACGACATGATGAAAAAGATGGATGCCATGCCCAAAACCCAGGACCCCGACCAGGACTACTCCATGATGATGGTGATGCACCACCAGGGAGCCATTGATATGTCGGAGCTGGAGCTCAAAGACGGCCAAGACCCGCAGATGCGCGACCTGGCCACCCGCATCATTGCCGCCCAGAAAGCGGAAATTGCCCGCTTCAATGCGTTTCTGGCGGGCCACAAAATCGAAACGCCGCTTGTGCCGGCGTTCAATGCGCGCCAGAAGATGGCCATGGAGAAAATGATGCGCGCCAACGACCTGCGCGTGATTACCGGCAACACCGACCGCGACTTCGCCCAGTTGATGCAGGACCACCATCAAAGTGCCATCGAAACCTCCCAGGCCATCCTGGACCTGGGCCGCCACTCGGAAACCAAAGTTCTGGCTCAAGAAATTATTGATTCGCAGATGATGGAAATCAAAGAGATGCAGGAGTGGCTGCTCAAAAACAAGGGCTACTAAGGCTCCATCAGCTATTCTATCCGGCAGAAGCAGTGGGCCAGACGGTCCGTTGCTTTTTGTTTTCCTGCATGGCAGTTACCGTGATTGCGCCCGCTGCCAGGGCATCAGCAGCCAGGGGCGTAAGCTGCCGCCCTGGTTATTAGCCGGCCGCGGAGCTTTGCGCATCCTGGGCATTTCATTTACCTCACCTCATTCTATATCCGCCGTGCTACCGCCGCTTATCCAGCAGTACAAGGCTGATGCGCAATCCGTGAACAATACCTCCTTTTTTTGAACGGGTGCTTATTCAAGGAAATGTAGCGCGTACTGCTGCTGGATTTGCTCGGCTTCTTCGGGCGTCAGCAACGCAAACTCTTTTTCACGGGCCCGTTTCGAGAGAAGCCCCTGATTCTGCTCCAGGAAACGGATCAGCACGGCCACTAGCTTGTCGGGCATCTGGAATCGCTCGTCCAGCCAGGCCTTGAGCGCGTCGTAGCGCTGCAGGTAGGCCACTTCCTGGGGAATGGTCTTCTCCAGGGTGTAGGCCACGCAATCGAAGAGGAACTCGGCCTGCGCGGTGGCGTCAAAGTAGCGGTAGTACGCGCTCGTATCGGTGAGTACCTCCACGTTGTGGTCCGCCGTCTTCTGCCAGGGAATGAACTCCAGCACGGCGTGCGAATACCCCTCCAGTACCTGCCGGTACGCGGGCCGGTGCGCGAGAATGGCGGCGGAAACCGGGAAGATGATGCCGGGGGGCGTGAACCCCTGCCGGGCCAGCAGGTGGTGAATCAGGTAGCGGTGCACCCGCCCGTTGCCGTCGACGAAGGGGTGGATGAAGACAAAGCCAAAGGCGAGGGCGGCGGCCGTCAACACCGGCGGATAGCCCGCCGTTTCCAGGTGGGCCGCCGCGGCGAGCAACCCGCCCATCAGACTTTCCAGGTCCTGCCAGCGAGCCGAGACGTGGTCCGGAATTGGATCGCCCGTCTGCCGGTCGTGTTCGCCGACAAAGCCGCCTTCGGTCCGGTAGCCCAGGCGCACAAAGCGGCTGTTTTCGATGACGAGCTGCTGCAGGCGCAGCAGTTCCTCGTGGCTGAGCGGGTGCTGCCCGGCCTGGCCGATGGCCCGGCCCCAACGCAGGGCCCGGATAGGCGCCGGCTGTTCCCCTTCGATGGTGAAGGAGGCCTTGGAGTCCTTCAGCAGCAGAAAAGCCGAGGTCCGGACCAACACGTCGGCGTGCAGCCCGCGCAGCACGTGCGCTGCGCGGCCGGCCAGGTCGCGGGCCAAGTACTGCTCCAGCTTCGCCGATTTGTGCACCAACGGGCAGAAGCCCGCCACCCCCGGCAGGTTGTTGCGCAGGCGCTGCCGGGGCACGGACACGCCCGTTGCCGCCGCGTACTGCAGGTGTTCATCGACCACCGGCACGTAGTTGCCCTGCAGTAGGTCGGGCAAGTCCAGGCGCCGGGCCAGCAGCCATTCGTAGAGAAACCACACCGTCCGGGCGTAGCGGCTCTGTGGGGCGTGCCGCACCCATTCCTCGACGGTAGGCGCCGGCAACTGCGCGAACAGCTGGTTGAAAAAGAGCAGATCCAGCCCTTCGTATTTGAGGGCAAAAACCAGGTGCGCCCAGAGCGTGTCCGCGGGGGCGTGCCGCGGGGTGAAGACGCGCCACCCCGCCACGTGGTACTGCCGGCGCTTGGCGCTGATCAGGGCCAGGTCACGGGGCATTGGCACCGCCAGCTGCAGGGCTTCAATCACGGCCCCGTAGCCCACAAGGACGCCCGGCTCGGGCGCCGTGCGGCCGTGAAAAACAGTTACGGTCCGTGAAAAGGACGTAGGAAACATCTGGATAGGTGAAAAACGCTTACAAAGATACGGCCGGTGGACCGATTGCGCGCGGTCCACCCCTCCCCGCCGTGGACGAGGACTTCGGTGCGCCCGTTGGGGGCGCCGGGTCTGTTTGCTCGTAGAGGGCCTCTAGCCGTGCCAGCGGGATGGTCCGGTCCTCCAGCGCCAGGGAGGCGTACACCGACCGCACGGCCAGGACTTGACCACGGCGGGGTCCTGCAGCGGGCGGTAACGGTCGTGGAGTTTCATGGCGCAGGGCACGGCGCATGCAGAGGACTAACGGTATAAGCGACGCATCGCACCGCCGACGCCCATTACTATTCGCCGCATATTGTGCGGAGAATAGCGCGCCTAATCGCCGCACTGTTGGTCGCCTAGGGGCTTAAGCTGCCGGTGCGGTCACAGGACTGGGCAAGGGCTGGGCGTGCAGGGCCACGCCGCGGTGGTGCAGGTACTTGTAGAAGGTGGCCTTGCAGATGCGCAGGCTGCGGGCCATGTCGTCGACGCTCAGCTCCCGGGCTTTGTAGAGCAGTTCGGCCGCGCGGGCCGTGCGTTGGGCTTCTACCGAAAGGCCCGGCTTGCGCCCGCCGACGCGGCCCCGGGCACGCGCCGCCGCCAGCCCGGCCAGGGTGCGCTCGCGAATCAGCTCGCGTTCGAACTCGGCCAGCGAAGCAAACAGGTTGAGCACCAACCGGCCCTGAGCCGAGTGGGTATTGATGGCGTCGGTCAGGGAAATCAAGCCGATGTCGCGGCGCTGCAACTCGGCCACTAGGTCGAGCAGGTGCTTGAGCGAGCGGCCCAACCGGTCGAGCTTGTAGATGTAGACTGTGTCGCCCGAGCGCACCTGCAGCAAGAGCTTGTCGAGTTCCACCCGCGCGGCTAGGGCGCCGGAGGCTTTTTCCTGGTAGATAAGCTCGCAGCCGGCCTGGGTCAGGGCGTCGAGCTGGAGTTCTAAATTCTGGTCGCGGGTCGAGACGCGGGCGTAGCCAATCTTCATGCGGAGGAGTCTAAGAAACTCATCTGCTAACGCAGTTTCGTAAACTTTGATTAGTAGACGAGTTTTTTAAACTCGGCACACACGAAAACAGGCGGTACCAAGCTTCTTTGGAACTTGTCGCCTGTTTAGTTTAGCGGTTCACGGAAAGGAGCGTTATTTACCTCTTCAAGGATTGGCATAGTCTCCTGACTGATGGAAGCACACGAACCCGTTATTGCCCTTTTGCTTTTTCAAAACGGTATGGCCACCAATGCCTACAATATCATACGGCATTTGGAACGTCGCTTTGGCTGGCTGCACTGGGGCGAAATAGAGGAGTACCTACTGGCCCAGGGGTACTTGGTTCAGCTCGACCAAAGCCAAGTGCCGGCGTATGCCCTCACCCCCGCCGGTGAGGAGTTTAGCGCCCGTTTTCGCGAACAGGCATTGGCTAAGGTGCAAGAAGACCCCTTCACCTACACGGAGCACACCCGCTGGCTGATTACTAAATTGTGAGTTGGCTCTAACGGTATAGCCAAAGGGTCCGAAGCCAAACGCTCTCCGTTTGATGAAGGGAGCGTAATTATGCCCTTTCACTAATTTCCTTCCGATGAGCTACGCCTTGCCGGTGTTGTTCCTTTACTTTTGACGATGATGACCTTTGCCGATGTGGTGAGCAACAGCGGTGATTCCGTGCTGGAGTCCTATACCTACGCCGAAGGCCGCCTGCAACTGGTGCTCGTCCTGGGCGAAAACGACCAGAAAGTCGCCTTGTCCCTGCCCACGGACTGCCTCGCCTTTGCCGGCTCCGTCCTAGCCAGTAGTGAGCGTGCCTACCGTACCTGCTTTCTTGCCCTTGAAGACTTGTCGCAGGTACTTGCCGTGGAAAACGGGGTTTATGTGCCCGCTTCCGACTTTGGTAAGCTCATGCAGCAGACCCAGGCCAACTATCACCTGGCGTATGGTAAGAAGGCAGCCGAATGGACGCATCTTCTTTCCTTGGTCGGGTATAGCCGTTTGGCATCTTGCTTAGTGGCTGATGTAGGGGCAATCTCTGTCACGGAAATAGCAGCTTAAGCACCCATCTAGTTCACGCCGCCAAGTTTACTGAAACGGTCTGAACAGCAACATGGCAGGCGTCCCGGGTTAAGGTCGGACAGTTCCGTCGCGTGGACCGGGCGTACGGGACGCCGCGCGCACCTCCCCGCCGGCCAGCAGCGCCACCACGGCCAGTTCCAGCCCGAAGTACCCCCACCCCCACGCCGTGACGCACCAGGGGCCAAACGCGAGCAAACAAGCCGTCAAGACCCCGTAGAGCAGGTTCGCCGCGGCGATGGCCCGCAGCCAGGGCTGCCAGGGGCGGGGGTTGGCCCAGTAGCACAGCAGCGAGCCCGTCGCCAACGCGCCCGCGATTGCGGCCAGCGGGTGCAGGACCGCGGCCGGCACGCCCAGCGCGCGCTCAAACCGGGGCAGGACCGCGCCCAGGCACAGGGCCGAAAGCACCGCCCCCACCCCGTCGAGGAGGAAGAGCCGCTGGCGCGACGGGGTGGGCGCAGCGAAGAGCTCGGGGTTCACAAGGGTCAATTTAGCGAAACAAGCTTTTGTCTAAATTACAATTGCCTCGTTTTCGCCTGCTTCTAAGCCGTTACCTTCGCTATACAGGCGTTAGTCAATCGAATGATGCAATATATTTTACTGGCGTCTCTACTTATTGGAGGCGTGTCGCCAACCCTAGGACAAGTGGTGATTCAAGGAGACAGTACGTTCCTTGGACTTAGAATTGGCAAGTCCTCCGGTGAGCAAGTCAAAGCACAACTGGGGAACCGCTACCGGTCCGAGAAGCTAATCCATGTTCTCACCGTGAGCACGCGTGATGGCTCTCACAACACACTAAAGCGGGAGACGGGCGTGATTATGCATTACCGCAAGCAGGGACTGATTTGTTATATCAACACCATCTCCTCGCAAAGGCGTATGGGGTTAATACGAATTGAATTTGACGCTACCGCCAAGGTTTCGTCTGCCAAGGGCATACAGCCTGGCAAACATCAGTTTAGCGATGTCATAGCACAGTATGGGCCAGTTGATGTTGAGGGAACGGACTATGCTTTACCAACAGTGCGGGAGATTTCCCGCGATGGAAAGCAGTGGTATACGGTCCTCGCTTACCCGAGCATCAGTTTCGTCAGTCTAGGCAAAAAGGAGCCGGGGGAGAACCTGCTAGCCAGGCCAGTTACAGGAATTTGGTTGGGGGTGTGGTACTAGGGGCACCTATAACTCGCTTACTGAACCCTGGGAAAGTGGTGCTCTTAAGCAAGCCGGTCCGAGAAGTCGTC
>NZ_JABKAV010000112.1 GCF_013377905.1 Hymenobacter terrestris | reverse complement strand
TAAGGGAAGAAGCCGCGGCCTGGGAGCAGTACTGCCACCTACGAGCACATTACCGCGGCCCCGTTCAGTTTCTATCCAAGCTTATTATGGCCCCTGGCGGAGAATGAATTCGCGGAGTGTCAGGATGACAGACGGGTTTACTCGGCGTCCTCGTCGGGCAGGATTTGCACGTCCTGCACGAGGACCATCTTCTCAATTTCGCGGCCGCGGGGCGTGTTAGCGAGCCCCCCGAGGGCGGTTTCCTTGTAGCGGGTTTCCATGCTCTCGCCCACTTCGCCCAACGCCGCCACGCACTGGTCGACGGGAATGACGGGGTCGACGCCAGCAATGGCAATCTGAGCCGAACTGAAAGCAATGGCCGCCGCCGAGGCATTGCGCACCACGCAGGGCACTTCCACAAGGCCCGCTACCGGGTCGCAGATGAGGCCCAACATGCACTGGATGGTAATGGCGACGGCCGCAAAAACCTCCGACACCGAGCCACCCAGGCAGTACACAATGGCACCGGCACCCATAGCCGCCGCCGAGCCGGTTTCGGCCTGGCAACCACCCACGGCACCGGCCAGCGAGGCATTCTGCTCGATGATGAGCGCAATGCCCGCCGCCACCAGCAGCCCTTCCAGAATGGCGCGGTCTTCGAGCTTGTGAATATCCTGGAGCGTAACCAGCACGCCGGGCAGGATGCCCGAGGCCCCGGCCGTGGGCGCGGCCACTACCCGGCCCATGCACGAATTCACCTCTTTGGCTCCTAATGCCCGCGTAACGAGGTTTTTGAACTCCGGTGAGAGCACCGTGATGGGCGAGGCGGCAATTTTTTTGGCCCCGTTGTTCACCATGCCCGAGCGTGAGGTCATGTCCTGGGTCAGGCCGGTGTGCACGGCGTCGCGCATCACGTCGTAGGCGCGCTGCAGGCCGTCCCAGATCTGCTCTTCGGTGCGGCCCTTCTGCTCAACCTCATAGGTCAGCACAGGCAGGAAAAGCGGTTCGTTGGTAGAGGAGCAGTGGGTCTGCCAGCTACGGAAGTCGGTGAAGAGCAAAGACATGGGCGGGGTGGGAAAGTGGAACGGGGCGTAACTGCGCTCCGGGTGGCGGGCAAGGTAGTACGCGCATAACCAAGGCGGCGCGGCGGGGGTGCAAAAATCGGCATAAATTAATCGGCGGCAACCCTGGGTTTAGGTGGGTACAGCAAAGCCCTTCCGCACAGGGCGAAAGGGCTTTTAGCAAGGTAGTGAGCCAGATTGGTGTAGGGGCGGGGTTTGTCCCGTCTGCCGTCTGAACCGATTCAACGATTTCGTGTGGGTGGCACGACCGGCGGGCGGGGACAAGCCCCGCCCCTACCCTCGGTGCCTATGCCTCCTGCTGCTGGCTTACCAACTGCACGCTGGCCGAGTTGATGCAGAGCCGCACGCCGGAGGGGGCAGGGCCGTCGGGGAAGGCATGGCCCTGGTGGGCGTCGCAGGCATTGCAGAGCACCTCAATGCGCGTCATGCCGTAGCTCGTGTCCTTCTTGTAGCGCAGGGCGTTTTCGGTGATGGGTTGGGTGAAGCTGGGCCAGCCGGTGCCCGAGTCGAACTTGGTGGTGGAGTCGTAGAGGGGCGTAGCGCAGCCGATGCAGGCATAGAGGCCCGCCTCGTGGGCTTCGCAATGCTCACCGCTGAAGGCCCGCTCGGTACCATGCTCACGCGTTACGTGGTATTGCTCGGGCGTGAGCTGGGCGCGCCACTCGGCGTCGGTTTTTTCCACGCGCTTAGCAGGGGCCGGGCTGCCATGGTTGGCCAGCCGGATGATATCGTTCCAGGTTTGCATAAAGGGTCGGGTTGATTGGGTAAAGGCAGCCCGCAGGCTCCTGTTACAAACGCGCCGGGTGGGCCGGAAGTTTCTGGCAAGGCTTCACCGGAGAGTAAGCAACAGCAGGCTGGTACCGGCCGCGGACTGCTTCAGCGCTTAACCGACCACGTTTGCACATTGCCCGCGGGACCCTTCGCTACCAACGTGTAGCGCCCCTTGTCGAGCGCCAGCGCCTTGTGGTCAGTGGCACTCTGCAACTCCACAATATCTACCGGTAAGGCGGTGGCCAGGTCTTCCCGCGCATCATAGGCAAATACGAGGCAGGGGTAACCCACAGCCAGTTGCTGCTTGAGCGGCACAGGCCGCCGCCGGGCCGTGAAAACCCAGGCTGGCCGGCCCTGCACGTAAGTGGTGCGCGGATGAAATACGTTTACATCGACCGACATGTTAGGGCCAGCGGCGGGGTAGGCTTGGTTTCCGGTAGGCAGAAAGACTGCGCTTTCCGGGGCTTTGGCTAACCGATACGTAGCATTCTCGCCGCTCCGGGTACCAGCTTCGGTTAGCGTAGTTTGGTCGATAGTGAAGGGATTGAGCCCGGTCAGTTCACGCAGGTAATAGGCCATGGAGGGCTGCGTTGCCATACCATTCGGGCCCTCATGCACGTGAGCAAAGCCGCAGTACACCACAATTCTTGCCTGCGGGTCGGCCTGCAGAATCTGCTGGATGTTGCGGGCCTGCGCCGTTTCACGCGACTTCACCTGCTCATTCATAGGGCCATCGTTCGTGAAGCCATAGTCATAAGCCACCAGCTTGAAGCCCGATTGGCCGGCCGTGCGCAGCAGCTGCCCAAACTGTGGCTCCTTAGTGTAGTAGCCCGTGGCCAGCGTGGGGTAGCCCCGGCGGTTGAGCAGCGTGTCGAGCTTGTTTATCGCCTCCACGGCGAAGTAGCGGTAGCCCAGCCTGGCCAGTTCCGGCAGTAGGCTCGCTGCAAATGCGCGGTGCCGGGGGTTGTGGTGGGCCTCGTTGAGGATGACGATGCGCTCGGTGCGGGCGCGGCGCAGGATGTATTCGCGGGCGTTTACGGGCTGCAGAGCTACAAAGGCGTCACTATCGGCGGCCGATATGGCGCGGATGGGCCGGCCGGGGCCATACGGCGCCTCCCAGGCCTCCAGGGCCGCCTGGTATTCGCCGATGTAGGACAAGTCCCAGGCCGCAAACTGGTTGGCCCCAGGCTTGCCGCTCCGGGCTTCCTGCTGAATGGTGGCTGAGGGCTTGTAACTTTTAGTATCCTGCGTGCAGCTTGTCAACGTGCTTAGCAGGGCCGCAACTAATCCGACCTGTTTAATCATCTGCATAACTACCAAACAAGCTGCGCAATAACAAACGAGCTTTTCACCAAAACGAACTCGCCTGCCCTTCCGATGCATCAACCCCGGCTAGTCTTCCGGCGTTAATCAAACCTTATGAAGCTACTCTCACCCGTCCAAACCCGCGCCCTCGACCAGGCTACTATCAAGGCCCAGCACATCACTTCTATTGACCTCATGGAGCGGGCTGCCAGTGCCGTGACCAACTGGCTGCTTGATGAGCTGCGGCTCGACTACGACACCGAAATTCATGTGTGCTGCGGGCCGGGCAACAACGGCGGCGACGGGCTGGTAGTGGCTCGCAACCTGCACCGCGCCGGCTACCCCGTTCAACTCTGGCTGCTACCAGCTACCCGGCATTCCGCCGATTGCACTCAGCAACAGCAGCAGCTGCCCGCCGGGCTGGCTGCCCAGCAAATCGACCCCGATAATCTGACCACCATTGCGGCCGGAGCGGTAGTGGTTGATGCCCTGTTCGGCACCGGACTGAGCCGGCCGCTGGAGGGTACGGCCGCGGCGCTGGTGCGGCACCTCAACGGCTCGGGCGCAACCGTGGTAGCGGTGGACATACCCTCGGGACTCTATGCTGATGCGCCCCAGCCGGCCGACTGCGCGGTGGTGCGGGCCGATTACACGCTCAGCTTCGAGCTACCCAAGCTGGCTTTCCTGCTGCCCCAGAACGCCGGTTTTGTGGGCGACTGGCGGCTATTACCCATCGGTCTCGACCCGGAGGTCATCCACAATACCCCGGTGGATATGCACTTCGTAACGGCCGACGAGCTGCGGGGGCGGCTGCCGAAGCGGCCGAAGTTCAGCCACAAGGGCACCTTCGGGCACGCGCTGCTGCTGGCGGGCAGTAAGGGTAAAATCGGCGCGGCGGTGCTGGCGACTCAGGCTTGCCTGCGCGGAGGCGCGGGCCTGGTCACGACCCAAGTGCCGGCCGTGGGCTACGACATCCTACAGATTTCGGCCCCCGAGGCCATGTGCCTGACCGACTCAGCCACCGACTGCATTACCGAGTTGCCCGACCTCGCGCCCTACGCCGCCGTGGGCATCGGGCCGGGGCTGGGGCAGCACCACGATACCCGCATGGTACTGCGGCGGCTACTGCAAACGGCCCGGGTACCACTCGTGCTCGATGCCGACGCGCTGAATATGCTGGGGGCCTACCCCGAGCTGCAGAAGCTGGTGCCGCCCGGCGCGCTGCTTACGCCCCACCCAAAGGAGTTCGAGCGCCTCGTGGGTGAGCCCGCCCGCGACGACTACCACCGCCTCGACCAGCTGCGCGACTTTGCGGGCCGCACCGGCTGCTACTGCGTGCTCAAAGGGGCCTACACCGCCCTGGCCGCGCCCGATGGTACTCTCTACTTCAACAGCACCGGCAACCCGGGCATGGCCAGCGGCGGCAGCGGCGACGTGCTGACGGGCCTGCTACTGGCCCTGCGCGCCGACAAGCGCCTCTCCCCGCTCGATGCGGCCTTGCTGGGCCTGCACGCCCACGGTCGCGCCGGCGACCTGGCCCTCCCTCACACCGGCCACGCCGGCCTGCTCGCTTCGGATATCGTGCGCTTTATTGGGCCAGCGCTGGAGGAGTTAATGGGTGAGTGATTTGATAGGGGAAATAAGGAGTCATGCGCAGCCGGAGTCGAAGTATGACGTTCTTGTTACCCGCCCTAACCACCTACCCCACCGCCAGCCACACGGCCACGAACTGTACCACCATCATGCCATCGGTAAGCAAGGCAAAGTAGTAGTCGGGGCGCGACTCCTCGGCGTACCAGAGCACGGCGGCGGCCAGGGCCAGCGGCAGCACCAGCGCCACAGCATGCGGCACCGATACGCCGGGCGGCACCAGCAGCGCCGCTCCTAACAGGGCCACCAGCCCCAGCCATTTGGTGGCCCGGCTGCCTAGTACACCCGGAAACGTGTGGGTACCGGTCAGCCTGTCTTTGCTGTAGTCGCGGATGTCGAAGACCAGGGCCAGGGCCAGAATCAGCAGGAAACGGCGGGCGAACAGCACCAGCACTACCGGTGATGCCCAGTCGCGGCCCAGGTATAGGGCGGGTATCCAGACGGTGACGGCTGCCCAGACGTAGGCAATAAGGAACACCTTGAGCAGCGGTAGGTCGCGCAGGGCCCGCCAGCGGCCGTGGCGGCGCACCAGCGGCATCGAGTAGAGCACCGAGATAAGCGCCAGGTGGCCACCAAACAGCGTAAGGGGCAGCAGCCGGGCATCGGTGAGATACAACACGCCCGCCACGGCGCCGGCCGCTACCGTGAGAGTCAGCAGCTGGGGGCGGTGGGCCCGAATCCACTGCTTGCGGCGGGTGGCGCCGGGCAGCTGGCCGTGCTTGTAGGGCAGCACGCTGTCGAGGTTGTACAGGAAGAGGGTGGCGGCGAAGATCAGCCCGCCCAGCCGCGCCGAGATGTGCACCCCCCAGAACAGAAACGTGGCCCACATCAGCCCCAGCGCCGCCACCGAGAGCCACACGCTGCTATAAAGCACCGCATCCAGCAATTGCCGCCACCTGGCCGGCGGCGGAAGCGAGCGTTGGGCAGTTGAATGGGCGGGGTGCATGAGGGCAAGTTACGGCGTGGCGAGGGGCTACGAAAGCAGCAGTTGGTTGGTAGAACGCCGCAGCACGACCCAGCACAATGTAGGGGCGGGGGGGGGCGCCCCCCC
>NZ_JABKAV010000111.1 GCF_013377905.1 Hymenobacter terrestris | reverse complement strand
GGGGTGGGGGGGGGGGTTTCCCCCCGCCCGCCGTACGCATCATTCCACTGATTCCGTTCAACGGCGGGCGGGGACAAGCCCCACCCCTACGTCGCGCTTATTGCTTCGCTGGCATCTGTGGGTTCTGCATCTGCCGGCTCAGGATAACGCGGCGGCCGGTCATAGTTTCGAGCATGGGCTTGAGAATTTGCTGGGCATTCTGCTCGGTTTGGGCCAGAATGCCGGAGTTAAGGGCGGCCCGGCGCACGTTGGCCTCGGCATATTTATAGCCCGCATCAACCAGCTCAGCATCCTGGAAAAAGCCATTTTCAATGCTGTAGACCTTGCTTTTGCTATGGTCAATTTGCCACACGCACAGCTCGGGCGCCGGCAACGCCACGCGCACAATGGAGTCGCCTTCCAACACTACATCCTGGGGACGCAGCTTTCGCAAATCGAGGCAGCCGATGGCGTTGCCAGCCACAATGAGGGCCACTTTGGCGTCGGGCAGGAAGCGGTAGGTGCTCTTCTTGTACTCCACCACGTCGCGGAATTCATAGCGCACCAGCTCCATGCGGCCCAGCGCCTCCACCTTTTGCAGCACCGTGTTGTGGGTGACAGTAATGCGGGGTTGGGGGTTGAGCGGGTTCTCGAAATCGGCCAGTGCGGGGCGCACTTTGGTCCAAAGAAACCACCCCAGTCCCACTAGAAACAGCAGGGGTAGTAGACGGCGTAGTAATTGGGGCATCTGTGAGTGAATAAATGGCAGAGTTAGTGCGGAGGAATGGTTGAGGTAGGATACGGAGAAAACCAGCGCGGGGCTGGCGTGCGCTTTTCGTAATCCTGCCGTTCTTTGTCCCAATGCCGCTTCATTTCCGACTGTTATCTGCTGCCCGCGCTGCTGTTGCTAGCCCGGCCGGGCGCTGGTTGCGGCGGCGGCACGGTTGGCTGCTGGTGGGCTTATGGGCGCTGATGCAGCTGTTGCAACTGGTGCAAAACCACGGCCCGCGCCACATGCACGACAGCGCCCGCTACCTGTACTACGCCCGGCAAATTGCCGACGGCTGGCAGTTTGCCGGCGGCCACAACCTACGCTATGTGGGTTATCCGCTATTCATGGCGCTCTGGCTAAAGCTGGGTACAGGCTGGTGGGGCATCGTGCTAGCGCAGGTGGCGCTCAGCGGACTGGCGGCCCGGGCTTTCTATGCCACTATGCGTCGCCTAACCCCCTCGCCGGTCGACTGGCTACCCGCGGCACTGGCCACTGCTGCCCTGGTCGGCTGGCCCGATGTGCAGCGGTTTAACTGGTTTCTGCTCACCGAGTCGCTTTTTATTAGTGCGCTTGTCTTCGTGTTCTGGGCCCTGGTGCGCGTGCGACGGCCGGCGAGTGGGCGCTGGCTGCTACTGGTAGCTACGCTGGTGCTGTTCGGGGCCGTGCGGCCCAACGGGTTTATTGCAACGGCTGCGGCTGCCCTGGCCGGGCTGGCTTACTTGTGGCAGCGGCCCGGCCAGCGGGCCTTCCGCTGGTCGCTGGCCGGGCTGGCCTTGCTGGCCCCACTAGGTTGGTGGGTGCTCAACAAGCTGCTGTTCACCTTCACGCTGATTGAAACCTACCTGCAGGGTAACGTAATCGGGGGCTACAATGGCTGGCTGCTGGAGCCAACCGAGCCACTTTGGTTTCCGCCCGCTGATTTAAAGCCGGTGCTGCGACTGGTGTACTTTATGGCCGCCAACCCCTTTTATTTCGGTAAGCTGGCGGTTCTGAAGGGATTGACTTTGTTCTTCTACATCAAAAGCTACTATTCCTGGTCGCACATCCTTCTGATTGTCCTCTTCATCTATCCCAGCTACTGGCTGGCCTGGCGCGGTCTGCGCGGCGCCTCTTGGCTGCCCGCCCGGACGTTTTTGGCGGCCGTAATAGGGCTGCAAACCGTTATGGTGATGATGACCATCGACGACTGGGATGTACGCTTTATCGTCCCGCTGCTGCCCTGCATATTCGCGCTGGCTGGCTTGGCTGTTGCCAGGTCGGCTGAATTGCAGCAACCACTGTCGGCCGCCGGAGCGGGGGACTAACCCGGCTCTCCCCCGAACCCGCCCCAGGCCTGCAAGCCGCCGGTGTGGATAGCCATGACCGTGCTGCCGCGCTGGAAAGGGCCCTTCGCAGCTAAATCAAAGAGCCCGAAAAGTAATTTGCTGGTGTAAATAGGGTCGAGTAGGATGCCGTGCCGTTGCTGGAAGTCAACGATAAACTGCCGCAGCTCCGGCATGAGGCGGGCGTAGCCGCCGCCGTGGTAGTCGGTGCGCAGCTCCCAGTTGGTGTAGGTGCGGCCGGTGGCTTGCTGGGTTAGCTGGTTGATATCGGCGCGCAGAAAATCGGCGCCTTTAAGGGCGGCTATGCCCAGAGCCTGGCGCTGGCCGTCGAGGCCGCTGAGCAGGCCGGCTAGTGTGCCACCGGTGCCGCATGCCACAGCCAATACATCGAAATCGGTGCGGACCAGCAGCTCGCGGGCCAGCTCGGCGCAGCCGGGCAATGCCAGCGCGTTGGTACCGCCTTCGGGCAGCACGTAAGCCGGGCCTGTTTCGTGCAGTAAAGTAGCCAGCACTTCCGGCTCGTGCTTGCGGCGGTAGGTTTCGCGGTCGAGGAAGTGCAGCTCCATGCCGTCGGTGCGGGCGCGGGCCAGGGTGGGGTTGAGGGGCTGGCCGGCCAGCTCGTCGCCGCGCACGAAGCCCACGGTACGGCGGCCCAGGAGGCGGCCGGCAGCGGCCACGGCTGCCAGGTGGTTGGAATAGGCCCCGCCAAACGTGAGCAGCGTGTTCAGCCCCAGCCGGTCGGCTTCCTGCAGATTGTACTTCAGCTTGCGCCACTTGTTGCCCGGTAGCTCCGGGTGCGTCAGCTCGTCGCGAGCCAGCAGGAACTGCACGCCGTGATACTCGCCAAGTTCGGAAATGATGAATTTGGGCGCTGGTGAGTTCATGTTGGGATGAGTTGACAGCACAAAGTTGTAGCGCGAAGCTTCTGCTTCGCGCATCGTTGAACGACTTGGTTTGTCAGTCAGCAACGATACGCGAAGCCAAAGCTTCGCGCTACAATCCTGTAGTCCCTTTAGTGCAGGCTGCTGTCAGCCGGCACTTAGCCTGCCACCAACTCGCCCGGCTGCTCGCTGGCTGGCTGAACCCGGATTGCATAATAGGCAGCTCCCAGCAGCAGCAGAATCAGGAGTACCGACGATACCAACGACACGGTGTTGCCCAGGGCGTAGGCGGTGGGCTCGAACTTGAACTCGATAGTGTGCGTGCCGGCCGGTACCGGCATGGCGCGCAGCACGTAATCAACCCGCAAATGGGGCACTGGCTTGCCATCCAAATAAGCCTGCCAGCCGTCGGCGTAGTAGATTTCCGAGAACACTACCAGCCCGTTCTGCACGGCGGTGGTGCGGTAGGTGAGGGCGTTGGGCGAGTACTTGGTCAGGGCGATGGTAGAGCCCTCGGCGGCGTAGCTGGCCTTCAGACCGGGGAACTTGCTGGCGTCCACAACGGCCGTGGTGGCGGGGTCGAGCGTCGTCAGAGCCTTTATTTCCTGGTCGGGGCTCTGCACGCTTTGCACTTGGCTCACGTACCAGGCGTTGCCCAGCGCACCGGGGTTGCGGATGGCCTGGGCGGGCTGCTTTTCGGCGGGCGGCGTGATGAGGTAACGCGTGTTGAGCATGTTGAGCACCGGGGCCGCGTCGGGCCGGTTCTCGGTGTAGATGCGCTGGAGCTGGGGCGAAATCTGGCGCTCAATCAAATCCTGGTAGCGGCGCAGCTTGGCGCCGTGGTAGCCCCCGATGCTCTTGTGATAATAAGAGGTCTGGGCATCATTAAATGGGTTAGCCATATTCAGCACCCGGTAGCTCAGGTCCTTGTCCTGCAAAATCTGCTCATCTACGGCTGAAGGCACAAACTGCTCGGCCACAGTTTCGCGCTGGAAATTGTCGTCGTTGAGGTAGCGCTTATCCACGCCCCACAAATCAACCAGCGTCAGCAAACCCACCAGCGCGGCAGCCATGCCGGCGGAAAGCTTGCGTTGCAGGAAAAACCACAGCACCCCGGCCGCCAGCGCCATAAACAGCAGTGAGCGGAACACATCGTTGTTGAGCAGCGATGCCCGGTCGGCCCGGATGGCTTCGAGCGGGAAGCCGCCCTGCTGGAGCTGGGCATCTATGGGAGCGGCAAAATCAGAAACCAGACCCACCAGGAAGGCCAGCACGCACAGGCCGGCCGTAATGGCCAGGGCCCGCAGCACATGCTTTTTCAGGTAAGTCGTATCCGTATCATCAAGCGGCCGGCCGGCCAGGGCAGCCAGGCTGGGGTGGCTGCTGATGGGCGCGGCCGGGGTGGCCGGCGCGAAGCCGGGGCGGCCCCGTAGCACCCGCGCCAGGGCCAGTACCGCCAGTACCGGCATGGCCAGTTGGGCAATTACCAGCGCCATGCTCACGGCCCGGAACTTGTTGTAGCCCGGAAACAGGTCGAACATCAGGTAGTTGAACGTCTCGAAGTTCTTGCCCCAGGCCAGCATAATGGACAGCAACGTGCCCACCAGCAGCCAGATGCGGGTGCGCCGGTCAGCCACCATCAGCCCCAGCACAAACAGGAAAAACACCACCGCGCCCACGTACACCGGCCCGCTCGTAATCGGCTGGTCGCCCCAGTAGGTCGGCATCTGGGCTAGGTAATCGGTGAGCTGCGCGGGCGGTACGCCGGCCGCCACCAGGGCCTTGCCGGTAGCCGAATTTTCGCTCAGCTTCATCTGCGACGCGCCGCCGTAGAAGTTAGGAATCAGCAGGGTGGCCGTTTCGCCGATGCCGTAGCTGTAGCTGAAAGCATACTCACGGTTGAGGCCCGAACCCTCGTCTACCGGGTCCTGCGACACCGGCTGGCCGGGCGCGGCGGGTGGCGGGGTCGTCAGCTCCGAGCGGCCCCGGATGCTGTACTGGCCGTATTCGAGCGTGGTATACAGGCGACCAAAGCTCACGCCCGCCGCCAGCAGCGCGCCCACGGCCAGCATGGCTGTGCGCGTGAAGAACTCAGGCAGGCGCTTCTCCTTAAAGGCAAAAACCAGCTCTACCACCCCAAAAACCAACACCAGCAGGAGCAGGTAGTAGGTTATCTGGAGATGATTGGAGCGGATGTTCATGGCCAGCCCCAGCGTAAACAGCGCCATGCCTAGCCACTTGTTGCGCCGGAACGTGACGAGCAAACCCGCCAGCACCAGCGGCGCGTAGGCCAGCGCTAGGCTCTTGGTGTTGTGGCCAGCAGCCAGAATAATGAGGTTGTAGCTCGTGAAGCCCAGCGCCACCGCGCCCACCGCGCTCAGCAGCGGTGAGAGGCCCAGCGCCAGCCCCAGCGCGTAGCCGCACACCAGCGCCAGAAACAGGTTGGCCACCACGGCCGGCAAATCGAGCGTGAACAGCTTGTGCAGGTAAATGCTCAAATCGCCCGGAAAACGGGTGCTGATGAGGTAAGTGGGCATGCCCGAGAACATGGAGTTCGTCCAGAGTGCTTCCTCGCCAGTGGCCTCGCGGTGCAGCGCCGCCTCGCGGGCACCTCCGTTAAACTGCACGATGTCGTGCTGGGCCAGGGTTTTGTCCTCGAACAGAATCGGGGCGAAATACAGGCTGGCCAGCGCCAGGAAAAACAGCAGCGCCAGCAGGTGTGGCAGCACCCGGCGCCACAGCGGCGCGGGCGTGGGGCGAAGAAGAGTAGTCATTCGGCTTGAAAAGAAGTCGGAATCAGAAGCCCGAAGGTAATAGATGTAGCGGGGGGAGAAGTAGCGAAAGACGAGCCGGGCAAAAAGAACGCTGAGCAGAAACAACGTCATTCAGAACGCGGCGAAGAATCTCGCGTGAAGCCGTTGCCATAGTAGACCAATGTCA
>NZ_JABKAV010000110.1 GCF_013377905.1 Hymenobacter terrestris | reverse complement strand
AACCTAGATTACGGTAACTACAGCACTTTCTGATTCAGATCCGATCTTACGCGCCGTACCCAACCGCCTGCTAGGCCAGCCCCTACCTTCCCCAATCGGGTATGGATCGGCGACATCATGTATTCGCCCTAGCAAGGCGGGGGCTGACTGTACAGGACCTTGTGGCTGGACTGTTGCTCGCGCAAAGTTGTCGGCTGGGACGAGTGCTAGACAAATAACCGAAGATTTGCTCAGCTAAGACTCACGCCGTGCCTAGTCAATGCGCCAGCCACCGACTGCCCTCATCGTCCACTCCAACTGGGGCTGCCAGTACAAAACCATCCGCTTCAAAAACCTAGTCGCCAAACATGGCACTCAGCAAATTATAAGCCGGCGCGATAAAAATAACAACGCGCCTGCCGAATCATTTTGGAGCCTCTTCAAAGCCAAGTAGCTCGACATCAGACCTTTGCCTACCTTAGTAAAAGCCAAGCTTAAAATCAGCCACCACATCGCCAACTACAATGCCGAGCGACGCCACTCAGCGTTAGGCTACCGCGCCCCCAACTATTTTGAAACCCATCTTCAAACAACGCCCCAATATCGTCCGATTTAGCTAGACTACCTCACAATTGTGTCCGTACAACCTAGACCACCTTGGTCTGATCATGTACCTCTTTCACCACATACAACGGCCGGTTGCGGGCGGCATCGAGTCCGCGCCACACATACTCGCCAATGATGCCCAGAGCTGTCATCTGAAAAGCCGACACAAACAGTAGCACGACCATCAAGGCCGACCAGCCTTCGGGCTCCTGACTGCCGAACAGCCGTAAGCCAATGATGTAGAGACCATAACTAAAAGCGGCCAACCCTAATACGAGTCCCATAACCGAAATGGCCCGGATTGGGAAGAAGGAAAAGGCCAGAATGGAATCAATGAAAAGCTTAGCTTTTTTCTTAAGCGTCCAACGTGACTTGCCGATTTCGCGCTTGCGGCGTACGTACGGGATATTTACGTAGGGGTAGCCCAGCCACACCATCAGATAGAACAGATTGCTGTTACGCTCCTGTAGCGTGATGATGTGCTTAGCTACCTGCCGGTCAAGAAAAACGAAGTCAAAACCACCGTCCGGAATGTTAGACAGGGCTATTTTCTTCATCAGCATGTGGAAAACTTTGGCAAAAACCTGCTGCAAACCCGTTTCCTCCCGATCCTGCCGGTTACCAATTATGAGCTTAAAGCCCTGCTGCCAGTATGTATACATTTGCACCATCAACGCTGGAGGATCCTGCATGTCGGCCGTGATAATAGCCATGCAGTCGCCGGTAGCCTGAGCTATACCGGCCACAATAGCATTGTAGGAACCCACGTTACCTGCTAGCTCAACAACTTTTACATTGTGAGGATGTGAATTTCTCACAGTAAGTAGGGCTGCCAAAGTTCCATCCCCAGAGCCGTCATCCACATAAACGTATTCAAAAGTTACATCTGAAGGAAAATTCACTTCATTGGCAATAAGCTCTCTGCTGGTGACGGGTATATTAGATTCATTAAAGTAACAGGGAATTATTACAGAAATTATTGGCATCTATCAAGGAAATAAAGTTCAGCAGTAGCCGGTTGAAAGTAATACATAAACTTGCCAGTAAGTTAAATAAACTAAAAAAACTTTGCATACAATCGCATTTACTGCAAATTTTGCTTAAAGTTAACACTATCAATACCGTAGTATCTGGCATACTGTAGAGCGTCATCATCATTGAAATCAAAGGTATATAATATATTAGGAACGCTCCATTTTTCATCGTTACTGTACAATGGAATCAGCTTAATAACCTTTATACTATTAGTGTAATGCTCTTTAATTATCGATTCGCGCTGTCGCACTTTTTTATAATGACTTGGAGCATACGTCATAATATCCATATATGCTAAATGAACGTTACTTGTACCAGAGAAGAAACACATGGCGAAAAATATTCCAAATCCATAGTAATATACCCTTATTTTTTTCAAAATATTAAAATTTGTTAAATACTTTGTATACAAAATATTTAACAAGTATATCCAACCTATTAAAAAATATAGATAGACACATTGCCAGCTATGATTCCAGACTGATTGATAAGCCAAAACTGATGGAAATACTGACGCAGTAATTCCAACAAGTAACCATAGACCAAATAAGATTGGATGCACATTATTGAATCCTAATTTTAATCCAACCTTGCTATGATTCAGACATGCCACTATCAAAAAACTGCCTAACACTAATATCAAACTATTAAGCCAAGAGAATATTTGAGTTATAGCAAAATAAATACTTTTTGCGAAGATAGTGAGTATCTGTGGGCTTTTGAGGATTTGACCGAGGTCATGCCCAAGCTCAGCAGCACGCTCCTGATTACCTGGAGCTACTACTGCCATATATATTCCAATAGTTGAAAAACCGAATAGTGCCAAGTACCACCACTTTATAGCTTCCCCCCTGACCCACGCCACCAAAGTAATACTTCCTAGTACCCAACACGTAGTCATCATCGATACATCATATGCACCAATAGAGACAATGCTAAATATTACTCCACAAGATAAGTATACTATTCGATTGAAGACACCTTCCTTACAATAATATAATCTTATTATTGCCGCATAGGAAAATAAACTGGCAATAATTCCAGTGGTAAAGGATGTATAGCCACCGAACCAGTAAAAAGATGCACCTACTGATTTTAAACCACTTAAATACAGATTCACAAAGACCAATGTACACATAACTACAATTAACCCATGCATTCTATTTAGTACCTGGCGAAGAAAACAATATGATGATATAATAAATAGCGTTATAAATATTATAGACTGTACCCGAGCTAATAAAGCAGTATTTTTGTATATTAATGGGCTCAAGTAAGCTTTTAACACGAGTTCACTATATCGACCAGTCAAATTATTATATAAATATATAATATATTTTACCTGTCCAAATTTGATAATATTATTAGCATCGGAGTAATCATCATGAATACTCGGATAGTTATAATATGTTAGTAAAAAAAAAGGCAAAATAGTTAATACTAAAAATAACACAATAATAATATTTATGACTCGATCTAACCTTATTTTATATAGAATAAAATTTATCATAGCAATCAAAAAATTATTTGTACATCACTTTGTATTCAAGAAGTCCTTGATACTAAAACTTACTGTTTCAACCTCCGCCTCCGTCATTCCAGGATACATGGGCAAGCTAAGGCAAGTAGCGGCCAGCTCTTCGGCAATGGGAAAATCACCATCTGGCAACAGCAATGCCGAATAGGCCTGCTGCCGGTGCGGCGGTACCGGATAATGAATCATAGTAGATATGCCCTGGGCAGCCAAGTACTGCTGCAGAGCATTGCGCTTCAGTGTATGCACCACGTAAAGGTGGTAAACGTGGGTAGCCCCGGTGGTTACCACCGGCAGGCGCAGGTCGGCAATGCCGGCCAGGTGAAGGTCATACCAAGCGGCGACCTGCTGGCGCTGGCGGGTCCACTCAGGCAAGTGACGCAGCTTCACTTCCAGCACGGCAGCTTGCAGCTCGTCGAGGCGCGAGTTGTAGCCCACAACTTCGTTGTAATATTTCTGCTGCGAGCCATAATTACGCAGCACCCGAACTTTCCGGTCCAGCGTAGCGTCATTGGTCGTTACGGCGCCGGCGTCGCCCAAAGCCCCCAGATTCTTGCCGGGGTAGAAGCTTGTGCCGTTTACATGGCCGAAACTGCCGGTGAGTTGCCCGTCGAAAGTGGCTCCCTGCGACTGTGCATTGTCCTCCACCACAAACAGTTTGTGCTGGTCGGCCAACTCCATAATTGGTCTCATCTCGCAGGCTTGCCCATAGAGGTGTACCGGCATAATGGCGCGGGTGCGGGGCGTGAGGGCGGCGGCAATGCGGAAAGGGTCGAGATTGCTGGTAGCTATGTTGGGCTCCACGGGCACAGGCGTGGCTCCCACCTGCGTTACGGCCAGCCAAGTGGCGATATAGGTATTGGAGGGCACGATCACCTCGTCGCCGGGGCCGATTTCCAGTACCCGCAAGGCCAGCACCAGCGCGTCGAGGCCGTTGGCTACGCCCACAGTGTGTGTCACTTGGTTGAATGCGCAGTATGCCTGCTCAAATTTTTTCACCTCTTCGCCCAGTACGTACCAGTACGAGTCATACACGCGGCCCATGGCGGCCATAATTTCCTCCCGGATAGGTCCGTGTTGGGGCTGGAAAGAGAGAAAGGGGACCGTCGGAGTGATCATTTGGAAAACAACTGTTCTTGCTTTTACGTTAAAAATTGCGGTCTCCGCGGCATTCTGATTGCCAACGCGTGTCAGCCACCGTGGCAGGCCAGCACGTGGCTCGTGCCACCCAACCGGAAGCCCAGCTTCTCGCAGGTGCGAAAAACGGCCCCATTGGTAGCCTGCGTGGTCATTAATACATGAGGCAAAGATAGAACAGCGGCGCGACGCACAGTTTCAGCCACCAGCTGTAGGTGCCAGCCGCGGTTGGCCGGGCCCACTGCCGTCAGCAGCACTCGCGAGCTGCCGCTGCCCGGCACACCGGCTTCAGCCGACGTATCGCTAATGGCTAGGAAAGAGTCTACCGGCAGTCCTGGCGCATCGGGCACCAGCACGGCATCGGCGTAGGAGCCTTCCACGGCCGCTTCAGCATAGCGAACCAGCAGCGCATCGGCCCGGATTTTCCCAAACCATGGGTCGGCATGAAACCGGTCGAAGGGGTTGCGGGCTGCGGCCGAAATCCGGCCGATGTGAGCAGCCTCGTCGGGCCGGGCCAGGCGCACGGGGGCGGGTTCGGGCAGGGTAGCCGCGGCTACAGGGCAGTAGAAATTGAGCCGCGTTTCAACCAGCCGCCAGCCACCGCCTGTCAGGGCCTGTAGCAGTGCGGTATCTTCAGCCGGCACCACACTGAAAGCGTAGTAGGGCCCGCGGGCTGCCAACGTGATTCGTAATTGAGTCGCCGCTGCCATCAGCGCGGCGGGCGTAGCGGCGGAGCTGAACAGCCCCGTAAAAAGCCGGTAGGTATCCGTGCAAAAAAAATCGGTATCCCAAGGGAGGTGCTGCACCAGCCATTGGCTACTTTTGTCAGCGGCCATGAATATCTCCTCCCCTACCCTGTTTCCAAAGCGGGCCACCGCACCGGTACCGTGGCGTTTCTGCTGTGGCTCGACGAGCAAATGCCGAATAAAACAGGTGGGCGAATGCCGCAACAATATCTCGGCCCGCGAACTTATCCAAGCAGCCTCCGGAGCGCTTACGCCTGTGAGCCCCATATTAGCTTAAAATCGTCGTGGTTACGGATGTAATCGACTTCTTGGTACGGAACCGAGGCGAAAACTAATTGCACCGCCGCGTGCGAGTACTGCATCGTATGCCAAGCTTTGGGCGGCACATAAAGGCCTACGTGCGGATCTTCGAGGCGGAACAGCTCTATTGTACCATCGGCTAGTTCGGTAGTCACTGTAATGCGGCCGGCGGCGGCCACGAGTATCTGTTCGGTACGATGGTGGGCGTGGCGACCTCGCACAATGCTTTCGGGCGTGTAATAGGTCCAGAAAATACGCTGCACGCTAAACGGCATCAGTTGACTCTTTTCAATAACGGAAATATAGCCGATACCCGGTTCTCCCAGCTTAGGAAACTCAATCAGGTGCGGATTGGGAAATTCAGGCATATATACAAGAAGAGGCAAAAATTCATGCAGACACGAAGCAGAATTAGGTGAAGGTAGCGTTTCGCCTGCAACCTCTCTCAACTTAGCAGTAGTTTGATTGCGCAGGGCGGAAGTGGCGCTGTGCTATCGGTGTGCCTCTATAGATGGTGCATAACTGTAGCGTATAGGGCTTGACAAGCGTCAGACTACTCGTTGCACGATTGATTAAATGGTGCGGAGGTGGGCGATAACAAGGATCTAGAGCGGTTCTTGGGTTGGTGTATGGTTTTGGGTTTATCTTCTGGCCATGAAAGCGTATTCACTTGATTTGCGGCAGCGGGTAGCGGCGGCTTGTACCGAGCTCGGGGCCACACACCCCGCCGTCGCCGCCCGGTTCTGCGTATCGGTTTCGTTTGTCGAAAAGCTGCTGCAACACCAGCGGGTGAGCGGGACGGTAG
>NZ_JABKAV010000011.1 GCF_013377905.1 Hymenobacter terrestris | reverse complement strand
GAGGTGGTCCGATCAGGCTGGACAGTTTAGGGCAGTAGGTTGAAGGAGTTGTTGATGAGTGCGATAGGGTGTCTGATACTCGAGGCTGGAGTGCACCCGGCCGTGATTGTAGCAGTCAACATATTCGGCGACGCTTTGCTGGGCATCGGCTAAATCGGTAAACACGGGCCCCTCGCGGAGTTCGAGCACCTCCGTTTTGAGGCGGGACTACAGGCTCTCGGCCTGGGCGTTGTCGTAGCAGTCGCCGCGACGGGCTTCAGAGCCTCTTTATGTCACTTATAGAGTAGTTTGGAGCTGCTATTCAGGCGCGGCCCGCGGCCCGGGTCAAATGGCTCTCGCCTGCCAGATGCAGGACTTCGGCGCGGAAGGAGGCGTCATAACGTCGACGTTTGGCGGGTTGAGGACTGTCTTCCGTGGCATTCGAAAGATAAAGCCCTATTCTGTCCACATTTACCCGACCACCTCACTACCCACGAAAAGTCGAATCAGACTATGGTAGGTTAGCTCGCAATGGGCCACCCCAAGCGGTTACTTGTAGGTGTTCGGCAACCTCCCCAAGGACATACCCACGAGAACATCTCGTCGATTCCCGCCGTTATGAGGTGCTACTCCGCTGCTCTAATGAACCACATCGACGACTCTATCGAGTACAAGCCGCCAGGGCTGTTAGTGGAGCAGTACCGATTGGAGGCCACGCACCTACCGGCTCACTTCCAAGCCGAGCACCTGCTTATTCTACACCAGGGCATCGAACCGGTGCGTTCGCACCGCCAGCACGGCACGGCGGTTGAAGAAGTGGTATTTCAGGCCGGCGACGCCGGCTTATACCCAGCCGGGGAGCGCGGCTTTGGGGGCTGGGACGGCCCCGTCGACGTCATCCAGGTGCACGTGGATGCGCTGGCGCTGGAAAACCACGCCCGCCAGGGCCTGGACCTGACGAGCTTTACGTTGCAGGATCGATTTTGCTTTCAGGACGGCTTGCTGACTGGGCTCGGGCGGCAGCTGCTGGCCGCGGCTGGGGCTGAACATGCGCTGGGACGGCTTTACGGTGAGTCGCTGGCCAACACGCTGCACTACCACCTTATCGCGCATCATGGCACGTTTGAGCGGCGCATCGCGGCGGGCCGGAATTTATCGGCCCCGGTATTGGCCCGCATCGACGCTTTCCTGGAGGCGGCCGTGGAGCAGTCCGTGACGGTGGAAGCCCTGGCCAGCTTGGCCAACCTGAGCGTGTTTCACTTTGCCCGCTGCTTCAAGCAGACCACCGGATACTCGCCGTATCAGTATGTTCTCAAGTGGAAAATCCGCCGCGCCCAACTGTTGCTGCGCGCCGGGGACCTGCCGCTGGCCGCCATCAGCGACGCGCTGGGCTTTGCCTCGCCCGCCCACTTTTCGGCCGCTTTCAAGCGGGCCCTGGGCCAAAGCCCGCGCGCGTTTCAGCAGAGCTGAGCCCGGCCCCAAACCCGCACGAATGTGTAAGTATTGAGCAGAAATTGGGCAAATTCCGGCGGCGACGCGGGGGACCTTTGAGGTAATCAAACAGGCAGCATTGCAGCCTTCTCACTTCCCTTACCCATTTCGCATGAATACGCCCCTTTCTCCCGCCAGCCCCCCCAATCCGTCGCTCAGCGAAGAATCCTCAAACCAGCCGGTGGCTTTGCCGCGCGAATACTCCGACGAGGAACTGGTGAAGCGGCTGCCCGGTTTTATCAATCAGTACGCCACGGTGAACGGCATCCGCCTGCACTACGTGGCAGGCGGCAGCGGCCGACCCCTCATCTGCCTGCCCGGCTGGCCCCAGACCTGGTATTCGTTTCATCCCGTGGCCGCCGAGCTGGCCCGGCACTACCGCGTGATTCTGGTGGACTACCGGGGCATGGGCACCTCTGACAAGCCCGAGACGGGGTACGACAAAAAAACCATGGCCCACGACGTCTACGAGTTGGTGCAGCAGTTGGGCCTGGGCACCGTTTCCCTGCTGGGCCACGACATTGGGGGCATGGTCGCCAGCAGTTTCGCCTACAACCACCCGGAGGCCACCGAAAAGCTCATCATCGTGGATGGCACCCACCCGTCGGAAGGGATGATGCAGATGCCTATACTGCCCGCGCCGGGCACCTTTGGCCCCCAAATGGACGGCCAGCAGCCCTACATCTGGTGGATGGCCTTCAACCAAATCAAGGGCTTGCCCGAAAAACTGCTGGCCGGTCGGTTCGAGCTCTTGCTGGATTACCTGTTTGCCTACGTGATGAAGGACGAAAGCAAGATGTCGGCCTTTGACCGGGCGGTGTACGCGGCCGTCTACAATCAACCCGAAAACATTCGGGCGGCCAACGCCTGGTACCAGGCCCTTGGGCAGGACATCGCCGACTCCAAAGCATATACCCAGCTTCACCTGCCGGTGCTCGGCATTGCCAGCTACGTGGCCCACGGGACCTTGCAGTACGGGGTGCCGGCCATGACCAGCAACGGGCGGGTGGTGGGCCTGCTCGACAACGGCCATTACCTGTTCGAGGAAAACCCGGCGCAGGTCATGAAGGAGGTACTGGGCTTTTTGAGCGAGTAGCCCAGAGACTAAACTTGCTGGCAACGTGCCGGAAATCCGGTATGTCTGCCACCAGCACTTCGCAGGCATAGCATAGGCATAGCATAGGCATAGCACAGGCAAAGTCGTCTTTTATCCCCTGCACTGCTTCACGCAAACGATCGAAACCGCCTGTTGCTGCCGCGTAGCTTTGCGGCATGGAATTTCAGAAGAGGAAATACACATTCCGGGGCATGGACGGGTTCGCCGGCTTCCGCCACGGCCAGGAGTACGAACTGGAACTGGGCACGAGTGAAGCCGACGACGAACGGCCGGCCGAGGTGGTCCTCGTCAACCCCGTCTCCAAGGCGTGGATGTATGGCAGCAAGCCGGAATTTGCTGAGCGCTGGGAGAAACGCTAACGGCTGCCTTGCGCGAGATTATCGTTCAAGTAAAGGGTGGCAAGGTAAACGCGCGCTGTTCAGAATTACGAGGGGCAACATATCCCACGGTTTGGATGCGCCGCTACGACCAGCCGCCGTGTGGTCTTAGGGTGTCCTTGTGGGCTAGACCGGACTGGAACCCTTAGCCGCCAATTTTGCCTGATATCTTGATTGACGCATACGCCCAGGCGGCGCCTGCGGCCAGCAGAAAATACCAGAGGGCGAGCGGGTATTCTCGCCGCAGCAGCGCCTTGAAGAACATAAATCCATTAGCAAGCACGGACAAGAGCACCAGGAGGATTACCCCCAGGAGGGCACCCCAGTCCCTCAAGCCGCTGAAGAGCAAGACGCCGAGCAGAAGCAAGCACCCGTTGAGCGTGAGCAGACCGCGCACAGTCATTTCTTTGCGCTCCTTGACAACGGGAGAATTAGGGGGCAGCGGATGCATTCAAATCAGTGGGCTGATTGGTACGAGGGTAAATGTAATGTAGAGCACGAACAGCCGCCTAAAGCGCGATAACTAAAGCGCTTCAGGAATCTACACAAGGCGAGCTTTTCCCAAGGAGTGTATGAGAGAATGGTTGCTGTTCAGGAAAACGGTCCGAAAGAATAACGAGGGCTTCCCTGTTATTAGTCTCGAACCGCTGCTTTTTTGTACATGACTGACCTTTCGATTGCCCAATCCGTGGCCCTCGCGCCCATCAAGAGCGTAGCCACCCGGCTGGGCATTGCCGAGGACGACCTGGAGCTGTACGGCAAGCACAAAGCCAAGCTGCCGCTGGCGCTGATTGACGCGGAAAAGATGGCGCGGGCCCAACTCATCCTGGTCACGGCCATGACGCCCACCCCGGCGGGCGAAGGCAAAACGACGATGTCCATCGGCCTGAGCGACGGGCTGAACAAGCTGGGCAAAAGGGCCATTGCCGTGCTGCGCGAGCCCTCCGTGGGGCCGGTGTTCGGGGCCAAGGGCGGAGCCACGGGCGGGGGACATGCGCAGGTGGGGCCCTTGGTCGACATCAACCTGCACTTCACGGGTGATTTCAGCGCGGTGGAAAAGGCTAACAACCTGCTGGCGTCCCTCATCGACAACGCCCTCCACACGCCGGGCCACCCGCTCAACCTCGACCCACGCGCCGTGCTCTGGAAGCGGGTCATCGACTTGAACGACCGCAGCCTGCGCGACATCATCATCGGCCTTGGCGGCAAAGCCAATGGGGTGATGCGCAGCGACGGCTTCAACATCACGGCCGCCTCGGAGGTGATGGCCATCCTGTGCCTGGCCACCAGCCTGGCCGATTTGAAGGCCAAGCTCGGCAACATCCTCGTCGGGTTCACCTACACGAACGAGCCCGTGTACGCCCGCCAGCTGAAGGCGGAGGCAGCCATGGCCATCCTGCTGCGCGACGCCCTGCAGCCCAATCTGGTGCAAACTCTGGAAGGCAACCCGGCCCTGGTACATGGCGGGCCCTTTGCCAATATTGCTCAGGGCACTAATACGGTGCTGGCCACTCGCATGGGCCTCTCGCTGGGCGACTACGTGGTGACGGAAGCCGGCTTCGGCGCCGACCTGGGGGCCGAAAAATTCCTAAACATCAAGTGCGGCTACGCAGCACTGGCGCCGGCGGCCCTGGTGATGGTGGCCACCATCCGGGCCCTGCGCCACCACGGCGGGGCCCCGCCCGTCGAAATCAACACCCCCGACCTGGCCCGGTGTGAGCAGGGGTTTGCCAACCTCGAAAAGCACCTGGAAAACGCCCAAAAGTTTGGATTTCAGCCCGTGGTGGCCATCAACCACTTCGTAAGCGACACAGCCGAGGAGGTGGCCCTGGTGCAGCGCCTGTGCCAGAATATGGGGGTGCAGGCCGTAGTGAGTACCAGCTGGGCCGAGGGTGGCGCCGGCGCCACCCGGCTGGCCGAGGCCGTGCTGGCCAGCATCGCGAGCGGCGCTAACCGCTTCCGGCCCTTGTACGCCTGGGACCAGCCCATCAAGGCCAAAATCGAGACCATTGCCCGGGAAATTTACGGAGCTGCCGGGGTGGATTACTCGCCCAAAGCCGAAGCCGATATTCGCCGCATCAACCGGCTGGGGTTTGCCCACCTGCCCATCTGCATGGCCAAAACGCAGAAGTCGTTTTCCGACAACGAAAAGCTCATCGGCCGGCCAGTGGGTTTCCGCGTGACGGTGCGCGAATTTGAGCTGGCCACCGGGGCCGGCTTTGTCATCCCCCTTCTCGGCTCCCTGCTGCGCATGCCCGGGCTGCCGGCCGTGCCCGCCTCCGAGGGCATGGACATCGACGACGACGGCGTCATCACGGGGCTGTCGTAACCGTGATTATCTTCACTTGATTATGCTGCTGGAGCAAGAGGAGACGTTCTAAGTGGGGAACTAATTTCCAGAAACTGTAATTACATATTTCAGGAGGAAATTATCAATTCCAGAACTGTGCATCGTGCCTTTGGGTATGGTCGTCATTTCCCAGAAGCCGCTGTGGGAGTTTTGGGAGCAGCACCCCGATGCGAAAGAAGCGCTGAGTGCCTGGTACGCCTTCGTACAGGAAAGCGACTGGGCCCGGCACGCGGATGTGGTGCGCGACTACAACACGGCCGACTACACCCGCGACGGGCGCTACGTGTTCAACATCCGGGGCAACCGCTACCGCCTGGTGGCCCGGCTGCACTTCGCCACCCGTACCGTGTTCGTCCGCTTTGTGGGCACGCACCAGCAGTACGACAACATCGACGCCGACACCGTTTGAGCACCCGCGTTGAGCACCCGTTGATTCTCTCCCATTTTATACGCTTCTTACTCATGGACATTCGCACCCAAGCCGACTACCAACAGGCCCTGGACCAGTTCACGGCCTGGATGGACCACGAACCCGCGGACCTGGCGCCCATGCGGGCACTGCGCGACGCCATCAGTGCCTACGAAAAGGGGCAGGGCTACGAATTGCCCGAGCCCCGGACGCTGGTGGGCCGGCTGGAGCTGGAGATGTACCGGCGCAAGCTCAACAAGAAGAATCTGGCCGCGCTGCTGGGCATCCCGGCCTCGCGCCTGAGCGACGTACTGCAGGGCCGCCGCATCAACCTGGACTTGGCCAAGCGCCTCTACCAGCGCCTGGGCATTCCCGCCGACTTCATTTTAGAGGCCGCTTAACGGGCCTGATCAGGCACAGGGCGCGTTCAATTAAAGGAGCGTTATATCCTTATTTGCTAGGGTAATACGCCACTAGCTGCCACTTGCCTACTCGGTACTCGATGTGGAATCCTGAGGGGTAGTACCCGGCCTCTAGGTCTAGTCGGCCCACTGCCAGCGCGGCTTCGGTCGGGCTCAGGAGCCGGACTCTCAGCGGCTCCTGTTGACACCGCACGGCGAAGCGGCGCAGCTCTTCGGCGTACGCCGTTGGCTTGACTCCCTGCATCAGCGAGGCAAAGGCGGAATCGGTCATGAGTCCCTTGCTCGCAGCAAGTGAGCCGGTTTCCAGTTGCTTGAGCAGCCGGTGCCAGGCCTGTGCGACTTCCTTCTCTTGGTGACTTGGCGCTTGCCCAAAAGAGGGGCAGGCGTATCCAAGAAGAACGAGCATCACTACACAAACGCATTTGGTCATTATCGTACGCAAAGGCAGCTGACAGTAAGGAGGGACAACTTACAACAGTTCACATAAACGGTCGGATGGTGAATGAGGGGTATTACCCCCACTCGTTCCATTCTAGTGCTTCGATATCTCGCCATAAGCCTTTACCGATGGGGAGGTACACCGCCGGTTCTAGGGTAGGGTCGATGCCCAATAGCACGCCCAGGGGCACCATGCGTCGGTCCGCTGCAGGAACTTCCGGCCCGGCTCCGGCGAAGATTTCCCAATCGTCCGCCTCCCACCGCATCATCTCCGTGGCGGCCGCCCCCCGCAACACCTGCACCTCAGTCAGGACCATGGAATGGGCCGGAACCGGGAAGGGCCACGGGCGGTCCAGCCACTGCCACACGGGCTGGGCCGTGGCGTCAAAAGCCTGTGCCATTTCGGGCACGTCCAACGTGCGGTGTAGGCCCTCGGGCACAATTTGCCACACCAGTAGGTCGGGTTGCGCGTGGTAGTCCACAGCACCCAACAGCACTCGGTTGCGCCACGAGGCGTCCACAGGTGCCAGCGTAAATGTGCCCAACAAGCCGAGCCATACCGAGAAACCCGCGTCGATGGGTTCCCTGGAGAGGCGGGACACGAAGGCGTCTAGGATTTCCCTGATCTGAGCTTGGGAATAGTACTCGCCGCCAGCAAAGACCAATTCGGCACCGACTATTAGGACACAGCCGATGGTGTAGGCATAGCGAGGCAAGGCTCCGCCAGTTACCACCGTGACATGGTAGCCGTGAGCGTTGATGTTGGCCTGGATCAAACGGAGAAACTCACTTTTCTGCATCATGCAAGCACTGAGATCTTGACTATACGGCGGAGCTTCATGGCCACGATAAGTTCAGGAAAACGGTCGTTTGGAAGACGTTATGAACCCTACCTCGGGGGGCTTAGTTAAGAGTGCCCGGGCTTTCTAAGGGCTTTCCTATAGAGTAGGTCAGCTATGCCTATAGACCCGCTATCTAAATCAACTCCGTCAACTCGCGCACGCCAATGGGTCGCTCGCGGGTGAAGCCCTCACCATACTCCGTACCGATGAGGTGGCCAAACTCGCGAGCCCGGGCCTCCATAAAGTCGCTGAACGCGGGCGTGGAGAGGTAAGTGGCCGGCTCCTGACTCTTGGGGTCGTGGAACTGGGTTTTGTAGGCTTGAATGGACTCCCATTTCTTTGCCCAATGGGCAGTAATATCCACTACAAAATCGGGCGCAATCTGGCGGTCCTGGATGTAGTGGTACACTACCCGGGGGCGCCAGGCGGCCTGGGGCTGGCCATCTTGGCCCAGGGTTTCAATCATGCGCAGGCCCGAAAGAAAGCAGGCTTCGGTGGCCACCTGGGCGGCCCGGCCGTGGTCGGGGTGCCGGTCGTGAATGGCGTTACAGAGCACGACATCGGGCTGGTAGCGGCGCAGGGCAGCAATGAGCACCAACTGGTGCTCCCGGTCGTTGCGGAAGAAGCCATCGGCCATGCCTAGGTTTTCGCGCACGTTGAGGCCCAGAATTTGGGTGGCGCGCGCGGCCTCCTCGGCCCGGGTCTGGGGCGTGCCACGGGTGCCCAGCTCGCCGCGGGTAAAATCGATGATGCCAATGGTTTTGCCCGCCGCCGCCGCCGCCAGCAGCGTGCCGGCACAGGACATTTCCACATCATCGGGGTGTGCCCCGAGGGCCAGTACGTCAAGTTTCATTTTGGAATCTTAGGAGTCTGAGTTTAGTCGGCTGAGGATTCGGGAAATTTGTCGTCCTCACCTCCCAGGATGACAGCCAGGCATCTCACACCTACTTAATGCGCAGCATACGGCCAATGCGCAACGTGCCGGTGCTGCCGTTCAAACGGCGCAGCTGAGCCTGCGAAACGCCATATTTCTGGGCAATACCCGAGAGGGTTTCGCCGCTTCTGATTTTGTGCGTTACGACGCGACGGGCCTGTGTAGGCCGTACTTTGCTGCTGCTGGCTGCTCCCGGCACGCTACCACCCCGGTAGCGGAGCGACTTGCTGTAGTAGTCGAACAGAGTCGAGGTAATCTGAAAATTGTCCTTGATGAGCTTGTAATCAGGGAAGTCGTAGAGCTCGTTGGGGTTGATGGGGTTGCCCTCGTAGCGCACTTCGAAGTGCAGGTGCGAGCCGCTGCTGCGTCCCGTGCTGCCACCCCAGCCAATTAGCTCCCCGGCCTTTACAAAGGTACCGGGCGTTACAAGAGCCTTCTGCAGGTGACCATACAGCGTTTCGATGCCGTTGTAGTGGCGCACCAGCACGTAGTTGCCGTAGCCGCTGCCGTCCCACTTCACCAGGCGCACCACGCCGTCAAAAGCCGTTTTCACCGAGTCACCGGTATTCAGGTCGAGGTCGGTGCCGTAGTGCCAGCGGTAGCCGCGGAAGCCGAAGCCCGAGGTAATGGGCGTTTTGGTAAGCGGCATTTTGGCGTAGCGCTGCTTCTCAGGCTCAATGAGCCGCAGGTTGAGCGTGTCCTTGATACGGCGGCCATCCACCCGGTACGGATTGATGTTCTGGGTGTCCCAGATAGCGTAGTAGCCGGCCACCTGAATCCAGCTGGAGTCAATCTGCACCTGCTCCTTTACCTCCACAATATGCTGCTCACCCTCGTTGAGCGTGGTCGTATCCTCGCTCACAATGGAGAGCTTGCGGGCCGGGTTGAAGAAGATAGACTTAGCCGCTTCGGAGTTATCGTCGGGTAGCTCCTCCGTCTGGATGAGTACCGTGGTATCGGGCCGCACGTAGCGAATAGTGGGCGTTTTGATGCGGAAAAAGTCCTTGCGCTTACCGGCGTCGCCAGATTTAGGCTTGGAAGTAGCGGGCACTTTGCGCCGCTGGGCCAGCAGCTGGCCGGGCAAGCCTAAAAACAGCCCGATCAGTAGTAGCGGCAGCAGCCAGTGTCTAACAAAATTCAGCAAGAGCAAAATGTTAATTAGTGAAGGCGTGGGGAAGCGAATGAGTGAATGCCGCAGGGTAAACGCCCTACCAAACCAACTGGTATATCCGGCTGGTTACACATTCACTCATTCGCTCATCCACGGCAATTAGTCGCCCAGGGCCGCCAGATAGCGTTCGGCGTCGAGGGCGGCCATGCAGCCGGTACCAGCGGCCGTAACGGCCTGGCGGTAGGTGTAGTCCTGCACGTCGCCGCAGGCAAACACGCCATCGACGTTAGTTTTGCTGGTGCCGGGCAGGGTTTTAAGGTAGCCCTGCTCATCGTGGTGCAGGTAGGGCTGGAATATTTTGGAGTTCGGGTCGTGGCCAATGGCCACAAAGAAGCCCTCGATAGCCAGCTCGCGGGTAGTACCATCGAGCACGTTTTTCACCCGCACGGCTTCCACGACGTGCTCGCCCAGAATTTCGTCGGTTACTGTGTGCCAGAGCACTTCAATCTTGGGATTGTCGAGCACCCGCTTCTGCATAATCTTCGAGGCCTTCATCTCGCCCTTGCGCACAATCATGTACACTTTCGAGCAGAGGTTAGCCAGGTAAGTTGCCTCCTCGGCGGCCGTGTCGCCGGCACCCACAATAGCCACGTCTTTGCCGCGGTAGAAGAACCCGTCGCACACCGCGCAGGCCGACACGCCCGAACCGTTGAGGCGCTGCTCGGAGGGCAACCCCAGCCATCTGGCCGACGCGCCGGTGGCAATAATAACGGTGTCAGCCGTCAGTTCCAGCTTCTCGTCAACGGTGATGCGGCGCGGGTGGGCCTCAAAGTCTACGGCCGTAGCAATGCCGTACCGGATGTCGGTACCGAAGCGCTCGGCCTGCTTTTTCAGGTCCTCCATCATTTCGGGGCCCATCACGCCATCGGGGTAGCCGGGGAAGTTCTCCACGTCGCTGGTGATGGTTAGCTGACCGCCGGGCTGCAGGCCCTGGTACATAATGGGATTGAGACCGGCACGGGCAGCGTAAATGGCGGCGGTGTAGCCGGCCGGGCCGGAGCCAATAATCAGGCAGTGAATGTGTTCGGGAGTGGTAGTGGCCATACAGTATGTAGCGGCGGCGGGCCAGGCCCGCGCCGGGATGGATTAAGGTTGGGGCTACAAAGGTAACAAGCCCGGACGGTTGGGCTGTTTTGGAAGAACATTCCTATCGTGCTTCGTAAGCTGACAGCAAACAAAAAGTGGCGAAGGCATGCTCTGCTACAACAAAAAACCCCAACCAGTGGGTCAGGGTTTGATGCTTGGGGGGTGTAAAAAATTACCCCAGATACGGTTTCAGCGCTTTGCTGCGCGAAGTGTGGCGCAAACGGCGAATAGCCTTCTCCTTGATCTGGCGAACCCGCTCGCGGGTCAGGTTGAACTTCTCGCCGATTTCCTCCAGCGTGAGCGAGCTTTCGCCGTTCAGACCGAAGTAGAGCGTAATAACGTCGGCTTCGCGCTTGGTGAGCGTGCTCAGGGCGCGCTGCACTTCCTTACGGAGCGAGTCGTTCATCAGGCCCGTGTCGGGGCTCTCCTCGTCCTCGTTTTCGAGCACGTCGAGCAGGCGGTTTTCCTCGCCCTGCACGAAAGGAGCGTCCACCGATACGTGGCGGCCCGAAATCTTGAGCGTGTCCACCACTTCTGAGGTGGTCAGCTCCAGTACTTCGGCAATTTCTTCGGGCGAAGGCTCGCGCTCGAATTTCTGTTCCAGCTCCGAGAACGACTTGCTGATTTTATTCAGCGAGCCAACCCGGTTCAGGGGCAGACGCACGATGCGCGACTGCTCGGCCAAGGCCTGCAGAATCGACTGGCGAATCCACCAAACGGCGTAGGAAATGAATTTGAAACCGCGGGTTTCGTCGAAACGCTTGGCGGCTTTAATCAGGCCGAGGTTGCCCTCGTTGATCAGGTCGCCTAGGCTCAGGCCCTGGTTCTGGTACTGCTTGGCCACCGACACTACAAAGCGCAGGTTGGCTTTCGTTAGCTTTTCCAGTGCCAACTGGTCGCCTTCCCGGATGCGTTGCGCCAGCGTTACCTCCTCATCGGGAGTCAGCAGGTCCACTTTGCCAATCTCCTGGAGGTATTTATCCAGCGACTGGCTTTCGCGGTTGGTAATCTGCTTGCTGATTTTTAACTGTCTCATTGCGGGCGCGAGAGGATGATAGTAGTGATGCTTCTGCTTGTAAACGTCATTTTTGATTCGTCGGGCGAATCCCCCCGTTCAACGGGTACTAGGCTCAGTTTAATGCAACGGCCCGGTACCCGCTAAAGTTCGGCGCAGGCGGTATTAAGCCGCGCCGTTGGAGTCGGCTGTACGCTCGGGCCTAGCCATGAGCACCTTCCGCGAGAGCCGGTATTTACCGGTTTTCTTGTCGATGTCAAGCAGTTTCACATCAATCTCCTGCCCTACTTCCAGCACGCCTTCCAGCGTGGCCAGCCGCTCGTGCGACACCTCCGAAATGTGCAAGAGGCCGTCTTTGCCTGGCATGATTTCCACGAAGGCACCGTAAGGCTGAATGCTGCGCACTTTGCCTTTGTAGGTTTCGCCCACTTCCGGCGTAGCGGCAATGGCGTTGATGCGGTCGATGGCGGCCTGCATGTCTTCCTGATTGGAAGCGTAAATGCTCACGTGGCCCTTCTCGTCCTTCTCTTCGATGATAACTGTGGCGTTGGTATCCTTCTGAATCTGCTGGATAACCTTGCCGCCGGGTCCGATTACGGCACCGATGTACTCCTTATCAATCAGCATCTTGTGCGAGCGAGGCGTATGCGGCTTCAGCTCGGCAGCGGGAGCCGAAATGGTCTTGGCCATCTCGCCCAGAATGTGCAGGCGGCCTTCACGGGCCTGGTGCAGCGCGGCGGTCATAATCTCGGCGCTCAGCCCCTGGATTTTGATGTCCATCTGGCAGGCTACGATACCTTTTTCGGTGCCGGTTACCTTGAAGTCCATGTCACCGAGGTGGTCCTCATCGCCCAAGATGTCTGAAAGCACGGCGTACTCGCCGGTTTCCTTGTCCTGCACGAGGCCCATGGCAATACCCGAAACGGCAGCGCGCACCGGAATACCGGCGTCCATCAGCGCCATCGAGCCGGCGCACACCGTGGCCATCGACGACGAGCCGTTCGACTCCAGAATGTCCGACACAATGCGCACGGTGTAGGGGTTCTCGTCATCCGAAGGCATTACCTTCTTCAACGAGCGCAACGCCAGGTTGCCGTGGCCGATTTCGCGGCGGCCGGGGCCGCGGTTGGGCTTCACTTCGCCGGTCGAGAAGGCCGGGAAGTTGTAGTGCAGCATGAACTTGCTGTAGCCCGACGTCATGGCCGTATCGACAATCTGCTCATCGAGCTTGGTACCGAGGGCAACCGTAGTCAGCGACTGGGTTTCGCCGCGCGTGAACAGGGCCGAGCCGTGCGCACCGGGCAGGTAGTTGATTTCGCTCCAGATAGGACGAATCTGGGTCAGGGCGCGGCCGTCGAGGCGGGTGCGCTCCTTGATCATCATGTCGCGGATGCCTTTCTTCTCCGCTGAAGCGTAGTAGCGGCCGAACATTTTCTGGTCGAGCTCGGGGTTTTCTTCGAGCAGCTTAGCCAGCAACGGCTTCTTGATGGCTCCGAAAGCCTCCTTACGACCGGCCTTGCTGGTGTTGCCCGACTTAGCCACGTCGTAAGCGCCCTGGTAAACCGCGTCGTTGATTTGCTTTTTCAGCTCCTCATTCTCCACGTACTTGGGGTAGTCGCGTTTTACCTTCGACTTCTCCACTTCGGCGGCCAACTCCAGCTGGGCTTTCACCTGCAGCTTGATGGCCTCGTGAGCGTAGGCAATGGCTTCTACCATTTCCTCCTCGCTCACCTCATCCATCTCGCCTTCCACCATCGCCACCGAATCAGCCGTGGCACCCACAATTAGGTCGATGTCGGCGCGGGCAATGTCGGCGGTGAGGGGGTTGATCTGAAGCTTACCGTCAATGCGGGCCACGCGAACCTCCGAGATGGGGCCGGCGAACGGGATATCGGAAATCGAGAGAGCAGCCGAAGCGGCCAAAGCGGCCAGCGCATCAGGCTGCACGGTGCGGTCGGCCGAAATCAGCGTAATCATCACCTGCACCTCATAGTGATAATCCTTGGGGAACATCGGGCGCAGAATCCGGTCGACGATGCGGCAAACCAGGATTTCCTGGTCCGACAGGCGGCCTTCGCGGCGCTGGAACGAGCCGGGAATGTTGCCGGCACCGCCGAACTTCTCTTGGTAGTCAACTGAAAGGGGCAGGAAATCCACCTCGCCGCGCGAGCTAGGCTGCGATACAACCGTGGCCAGCAGCATGGCATCGCCTAAGCGAACCACTACGGCGCCGTCGGCGAATTTGGCCAGTTTGCCGGTTTCGAGGGAAATCTGCCGACCGTCGGGCAGGGTGATGTGCTTGGTAACCGCGTGATAGTTGGGCATCGAGGGTGCTTTAAGGGAAAGCGTGCAGCGGGCGAGCAGCCGAAAAAACCGAACCGGCAATGGTCCCGTTTTGCTCTAAAAAAGATGTATCGGAATTTAAACAACAAAACCGGCGGAATGATGTAGCCGGCTTGGCACAAAAAAAGAGCAGGGAACCTTCCGGGTGGAAGGCTCCCTGCTCCGGAAGGTGGGCTTACTTACGCAGACCCAGTTCCTTAATAATCGCGCGGTAGCGGTTGATGTCACGCTGCATGAGGTAATCCAACATGCTGCGACGCTTACCTACTAGTTTGAGAAGACCCAAACGGGTCGAGAAGTCCTTCTTGTTCACCTTCAGGTGCTCGGTCAGGTCAAGAATGCGCTGGGTGAAGAGGGCAATCTGCGACTCGGCCGAACCGGTGTCTTTGGAGGTTTTCTGGAGGCTGTTTTTCTCGAAAATAGCCTGTTTTGCTTCGGTAGTCAGAATCATCGGCAGATAGGTTGCCCCGTCTTAGATTAAAAAAAGAAAAGAAAATCCACCCCGCACCTCGGGGTGGTTGCAAAGGTAGCTATTTAATATGGGTTGAATGTGGGTAATGGAGGAGCAATGTAAAAATCCGGTCGCGGGCGCCGGACTCATCCGTACACCTCGCTGGCCTTACTACCTCACACCGCCTTTTTGTAGCCGCGCAAAGGCCAGCGCAGCCAGCGGGGCACCAGCCGGCCCCAGTTCACATCGAGCAGCCCCGAATCGTGGCGGGCCTGGTAGAGGAAGAACAGACCTATAGGCAGCAGAATGGCCCCCGACATCCACATACCGATGGCAACTGGCATCACCTGCTCGCGCCCATACTTCTCGCCCATAATCGAGAACACGTAGTAGATGATAAAAAACACAATCGACACGAGAATGGGCACGCCCAATCCGCCTTTCTTGATAATGGCTCCCAGCGGCGCCCCAATCAGAAACATGAGCAGAATGGCGGCCGACTGGGTGTACTTGCGGAAGACTTCGATACGGTAGTTGGCCGCCTCCTTGGTCAGGTTGGTCAGGCGCTCCTCGGTGGTAGTCAGAGACGACTGCACGTTGCGGGCACGGTTGACAGCTTGCTGGGCGGTGGCTTTGGTAGGGGGTGGCAATCGGCTTGGAGGCACGGCCCAGGCTGCCACGCGCTGGTCGGTAGCCTGGCCCAGCGTATCAAGGCGCAAGTAGCTGTAGTAAGGGGTCAGCTGCCGCACTACCTGCCGGCGCTCCTGGTTCACCCGGGTCTGGAGCGAGTCGGTGTAGTGCCCAAGCTGATCCAGGTTGAGCATCATCTTGTTGGTATTGAAGAGCTCTTTCTGGGTACGGTCAAGGCCGAACGACTTAAGTGAGAACGTAATCAGGTTGCGGTCGAAGTTCTGGCGGATGAAGCTGGCACCAGCCGTACTCTGGGTGTTGGGCTGCTCGGTATAGGAGCGCCCCCGAAATAGCTCCAGCCCCAGATACTGCCCTCCAAACCGGGTAAACATCCGGCCCGAGTCGGCCAGGATTACGGTGCTACCACCGCGCCCGCCGGTATGGTCGTAAATCATCACGCCCATCAGCACGTCACCGTTCTTGCCCTGCTTTTCATCCACTTTAATCGTGAAACCGGGAATACCATTGTAAAACACGCCCTCGCGAATATCAAGGGCCAGCTTCTGCTGCCGCACATCCCAGAGCAAGCTAAAAGCCTCCAAGTTGGCTAATGGCACTATAGTATTGTTGAACCAGAACGCGCCCCCCGCCAGCAGCACGCTCACGACCAACACCGGCCGCAGAATGCGGGTAAGCGAAATGCCAGCCGTTTTAATGGCCGTCAGCTCATGGTGCTCGCCTAGCGTACCAAACGTCATCAGCGACGAGAGCAGCACGGCCAGCGGCAGCGAGATGGGCACAATCAGCACGCCGAAGTAGAACAGCAACTGCAAAATCACGCCCAGGCCCAGGTCCTTGCCCACCAGATCGTCCATGTATTTCATCATGAACTGCATCAGGAAGATGAACTGCACCACGGCGAAGGTGAGCAGAAAGGGCCCGGCGAAGGCCTGCAGGATTAGCTTATCGAGTTTTTTCATAGAAGCAACCGCCCGCCCTCAGTCCGGCGGACTAAAACACAACGGGGAGCAAACGCTAAACGAAGATACTGCTCGTTTCGCGTCTGCTCCCCTCCTGCCGGCCTGCGGCCCCGCCTAGCCGCCTACTTGTTCGCGCAATTTCTGCATCAGGCTGGCCCACATTTCTTCCAGTTCCTCGGTATCGGTTTCCTCCGAGTAGTCTACCACGCGTAGGTATACCTCTTGCGTCAGTTGCGACTCCTCAATCAAAAAGTCCAGGTAATTGGCGTCGGCCACCGTCTGGCGCCGCTCATCCAAAAAGCAGAACCGCACCGAGCGGTTGGTACGGTGCGAACTCATCTCGGCGTAGTGCGGCTGATTGTCCCACACGAAGTTGAAATGCTGGGCACCTTCCATATGCACGCGCTGGCAAAACCACTGTTCCAATCCCGAAGCCGTCGCCAAATAGGGATACAGAATTTTTGGAGAGGCATTAATAGGATGTTCTACCGAAAAACGGTGTTTTTGACGAGTTGTAGAAAGGGACATAAGCAGTACAGCGTAAAGAATTTAGGACCGGAACGCCGCTTGGCTGCTCCTCCGGCAGCCAATATACGCGGGTTTTTTTTCCTGCCCCTCTTGCGTTGCGTCAAAACTTGTGCCTACCTTTGCACCACCAAAACAGGGCGGGATAGCTCAGTTGGTTAGAGCACAGGATTCATAACCCTGAGGTCACGAGTTCAACTCTCGTTCCCGCTACATATCAAAACCGCGTCGGTAGTACCCCGGCGCGGTTTTTTTACGTTTCGGCCTGTCCGTTCTGCCTCCCTGGCAAATGGGTTGTTTTGCTTTGCCAGAAACGTCACTAACCGACGATTTTTCAACATTCGTCTAAATAACTAGGAGGTTGAGCGAGAAATACGCTCCTTTGAGTCTATGCGGCAGCAATTCCAAACAAGCACTGGCACCACGTTTCTTCTCACTGAATTCGACCAGCAGAATAACTGGATTTATAACGACTGGCGGGGCCTGCTAACGCTGGAATCCATCCAGGAAGGCTCCGGGGGAATTCTGCAGATCATGCAGCGCACCCGTTGCCCCTATATCCTAACTGATAACCGCCTATTGCTGGGCTCGTGGAAGCACGCCAACGACTGGCTGGAGCAGATCTGGATACCGCAGGCGCTGGCCGCTGGCATGACATACTACGCCCATGTTAAGGCGCCTGGTGTATTCGGACAGGCCGCCGTGGAGGACATGCACCTGCGTGTAGGCTCACACTTGCACCTGCAGTTATTTGAGCAGATGGAGGAAGCCGTTGCCTGGTTGCGCGAAATGCAGGAAATAGAGCGCGGAGTATAAGCAAACCTCTCCCCTAGCCAGTAGGGCTAGCTCTTTCAATAAGCAGTTCTTATCAGAAGAAGAACAAAAAAGCGGCTGCTCCTTTCGGGGCAGCCGCTTTTTGTAGTTATAACCGTTTGTGGTTACTTCATTTTCTCCACGATGCCTTTGAAAGCCTCGGGGTGGTTAAGGGCGAGGTCGGCCAGAACCTTACGGTTGAGTTCGATACCAGCCTTCTTGAGGCCACCCATGAACTGGGAGTACGACAGACCATGCTCGCGGGCACCGGCGTTGATACGCTGGATCCAGAGGGCACGAAATTCGCGCTTCTTTACTTTCCGGTCGCGGTAAGCATAGAGAAGACCTTTCTCGACAGCGTTTTTGGCAACGGTCCATACGTTTTTGCGACGGCCATAATAGCCTTTCGCCAAACGCATGATTTTTTTCCGACGGTGGCGTGAGGCCGCGTGGTTTACACTTCTTGGCATAACCTGGGTTGTTTTTGGCGGTCGGCGGCGGACTTACTGCCGCAGCTTGGGTTCCTACCGAACGCCTGGTGTAAGTTTTGATGGATAATCAGCAATCAGCAAGTAAGAAGCACAAGTATTGACTATTCAGCCAGCTAATCCTTCTTAATCAGCCATTTCTAATTACATGTTAAGCATGTCCTTTACGCGGTTCATGTCGGCCGAGCTAACCAGCGTGATGTGCGTAAGGTTACGCTTCTGCTTGGTGGTTTTCTTGGTCAAGATGTGGCTCTTGTAGGCGTGCTTACGCTTGATTTTGCCCGTGCCGGTCAGCGTAAAACGCTTCTTGGCGCCGGACTTGGTCTTCATCTTCGGCATTGTGGTGGTAGAAAAAGGTGAAACATGCGGTGGTCGGCTGCCTAGGGCCGGTGCACCAGCGAAAAACGGAGCATAGCTCCGGATAAAAGCGTTACTCGGCGCCTTGATCAGCAGCGCTGATTTCAGCCGTGGCTGTTTTAGGCGCTTCTACTGCTGCGGTTTCAGGAGCCGGAGCGGCGGCAGCAGGTTTGGCGACTTTATCGGTTGGCTTGGCCTTGTCAGTCTCCTTGGGAACAACCTTTTTAGGGGGAGCTATAACTTTGGGAGCCAGATACAGGAACATGCGCTTGCCTTCGAGCTTAGGCAACTGCTCTACCTTGGCCAGATCCTCAAGGGCTTGGGCAAACTTGAGCAGCAGGATTTCGCCCCGCTCCTTGAAGACAATGCTTCGGCCCACAAAGTGAACGTACGCCTTGATTTTCGCACCTTCCTTCAGGAATTCCTGGGCGTGCTTGAGCTTAAAAGCAAAGTCGTGGTCGTCGGTGTTGGGTCCGAAACGGATTTCCTTGATGACAACCTTGGTTTGCTTGGCCTTCAGCTCACGGGTTTTCTTCTTCTGCTCGTACTTGAATTTCGAGTAGTCGATAACCCGGCACACCGGAGGCGAGGCAGTGGGCGAAATTTCAACTAAGTCCAAGTTTTGGTCCTGCGCCATGCGCCGGGCCTGATCCGTGGGATAGATGCCTTGCTCCACGTTGTCGCCAACGAGGCGCACTTCACGGGCCGTAATCTTATGATTGATTTTGAACGGCTCCTCGACCTGGGCACGAGGGATATAGCGGCGGTTAGGGGTAGCTATGGCGGTTTCTCCTTAAGGTGAAAGTCGATTTTGACTAGAACTACAACCACATCGACCGGGGCCAATGAGTTCAGCTAGTGGGCAAATATCCGGCATTTTTTCCAAATCCTCACTAAAACCTATATAAAAAAAGGCCCCAACGAGCAGAAAAAGCCAATTTTATTAGGGCTCAGCCAACGGCCGAGCCCCGATGATGCTGCTACTCGGCCGCTCCGTCCATCATGGCGGCTACCTGGCTTTCGAAGCTCTTGATGAACGAGTCGATGGGCATAGAGCCTACATCGCCCTCGCCATGCTTGCGCACCGACACAATGCCGTTTTCCTGCTCTTTTTCGCCCACAATCAGCATGTAAGGCACTTTCGACACCTCGGCGTCGCGGATTTTACGGCCGATTTTCTCGTCCCGGTGGTCGACGGTACCGCGCAACTCGGCGGCCATCAGGCGGTCGTACACCTGCTGGGCATAATCGTGGTACTTCTCCGAAATGGGTAGCACGGCGAACTGCTCGGGTGAAAGCCAGAGCGGGAAGTTGCCGGCGCAGTGCTCGATGAGTACGGCCACGAAGCGCTCCAGCGAGCCGAATGGGGCGCGGTGAATCATCACGGGGCGCTGACGCGAGTTGTCGGAGGCCACATACTCGAGGTCGAAGCGCTCGGGCAGGTTGTAGTCGACCTGCACCGTGCCCAATTGCCACTTGCGGCCCAGCGCATCGCGCACCATGAAGTCGAGCTTAGGACCATAGAAAGCGGCCTCGCCCAACTCCGTCACGGTCGTCAAACCCTTCTCGGCGGCCGACTCGATGATGGCCTGCTCGGCCTTGTCCCAGTTCTCATCAGAGCCGATGTACTTGGCCTTGTTCTCGGGGTCGCGCAGCGAAATCTGAGCGGTAAAATCATCGAATCCTAGTGCCCGGAAAACGTAGAGTACCAGATCAATAACCTTAGTAAACTCTTCCTTTACTTGATCGGGGCGACAGAAGATGTGGGCATCGTCTTGGGTGAAGCCGCGTACCCGCGTCAGGCCGTGCAGCTCACCGCTTTGCTCGTAACGGTACACCGTGCCGAACTCAGCCAGGCGCACCGGCAGGTCACGGTAGCTGCGGGGCTTGGTCTTGTAGATTTCGCAGTGATGGGGACAGTTCATGGGCTTGAGGAAAAACTCCTCGCCCGGGTTCGGCGTCTTGATGGGCTGGAACGAATCGGCTCCGTATTTCTCGTAGTGGCCGCTGGTTACGTACAACTCCTTGGAGCCGATATGGGGCGTAACCACGGGCTGATAGCCGGCCTTGATCTGGGCGCGGCGCAGGAACTGCTCCAGCTTTTCGCGTAGCATGGTGCCCTTGGGCAGCCACAAGGGCAGCCCCGCTCCTACTTTATCCGAGAAAGCAAATAACTCCAACTCCTTGCCCAGCTTGCGGTGGTCGCGGCGCTTGGCTTCTTCCAGCTTTTCGAGGTACTCGGTCAGCTCCTTGGCCTTGGGGAAGGTGATGCCGTAGATGCGCGTGAGCTGCTTGTTCTTCTCATCGCCGCGCCAGTATGCGCCGGCAATGTTGAGCAGCTTTACCGCCTTGATGTTGGCGGTGTCGGGCAGGTGCGGGCCGCGGCAGAGGTCCACGAAGTTGCCCTGCTGATAGAACGTGATGGTGCCGTCGTCGAGGCGCTCCAGCAGGTCCAGCTTGTAAGGGTCGGCCTTCTCGGTGAAATAAGCAATGGCATCGGCCTTGCTCACTGCGCGTCGCTCAAACTTGCTTTTCTGGCGGGCCAGCTCCAGCATCTTCTTCTCGATTTCCGGGAAGTCCTCGCTCGAAATCATGCGGCCTTCGCCCAGGTCGATGTCGTAGTAAAAGCCGTTTTCGATGGCCGGACCAATACCCAGCTTCACGCCGGGGTACAGCGCTTCGAGGGCTTCGGCCAGTACGTGAGCAGAGGAGTGCCAGAAGGCCGTCTTGCCATCGGCGTCGTTCCAGGTCAGGATAGCCACTTGGGCGTCTTGCTCGATGGAGCGGTGCAGGTCGCGCACTTCACCATCAACGCGTACGCCTACGGCGTTGCGGGCCAGGCCTTCGCTGATAGCGGCAGCAACATCGTAGCCCGTGGCGCCATCTACAAACTGGCGCACCGAGCCATCGGGGAGGGTAATATTCAACATACAAAAAGGGGACGTAATGGCTATACAAACAGCCGTGAGGCGGCAAGTTAGGAAGTTTTGAGCGGAGCTGTTTTCACATCCGGCACCCAAAAACCGGGTCTGCCCGCGACATAAGGTACGCCACCCAGCTATGCGCAAACCTGAAATCACCCCAACTCCCTATAGCCTCGGTTTATAGAAGTCGAGCGGCTCGATGGCCTCTACCGGGGCAGGGCGGGGCGTTTCGTCAACTATAACACCGCGGGCTCGGTTTCCCACTTTCCAGACTTTATAGGTCCAGCGGCGGTTGCCGGGATTTTCGGCTGCCAGCAAGCGGTACTGGTCGGCGGCTTCGGCCCAGAGGCTCTGGCTTTCGAAGCTTTCGGCCAGCATGGAACGGGCATCGGGCAGGCGCGGCGCGCGGCGCAGGGCCCGCTGCAGGTGGGATGCGGCCTGCGCGTAGCGGCGGGCCTTATAGGCCGCCAGTCCCAGTCGGTAGTCGGCCCGGTAGAAGGTGGAGTCGAGCTGCGCCACGCGGGCGTAGCTGCGCAGGGCTTGCTCGGACTGGTTTTGCAGCTCAAACTGGCGACCGTAGTCGTACCAAAGCGGGGCATAAGTTGAATCCAGCTTCAGGCCGCGGGCGGCATAAACAGCTGCCTGGTCGGGCTGCCGGTAAGCGTTGGACAGGAAGGCTAGTTGGTGCAGGATTTCGGGTTCGCGGGGCGCGCGGGCTACGCTGGCACGCAAGTAATCGAGGGCCTGCACAGTATCGTTCAGTCCCACAAACGCCAAGCCTTTATAGAACAGGGCCGCGGCTAAGTCGGGCTCCTGCTGCAGGGCGCGGTCGAGCTGGTCTAGGGCGTCCTGGTAGCGGCGTGAGGCCAAGTGCATCTCCCCTACCAGCAGGTTAAGCTCGGGCGAGGCGAAACCGCGACGGGCGGCTTGGTCGGTGGCATCGAGGGCCGCCTTAATGAAGCCCTGAGCACGTAGGGCGCGGGCTTTAGTGAAGTAGAACTGGCCCGGCGCGTCATCAAGGGCAAGCGCCTGGTTGATGTCGCTCAGGGCGGCATCGGTCTGGCCGGCATCGAGGCGAAAAGCGGCGCGGCGGGCGTACAACGAGGCGTTGCGGGGCTGGCGGACAATGGCACCGTCGAGCTCCTCGGCCTGCACGCGGGGGCCGCTGGCTACCGTGCCCAGGTCAATCATGGTATCGGGCCGGGCCGCCGGAGTTGGCTCGGCGCAGCTGGTCAGCAGGGCGGCTATAGTCAGCCCGGCAATTCCCCGAAATTGAAAAAACCGCACAGTCAGCAAAAAGGTAAGGTGAGCCGGTAAAGATACGTGGTGCTGCTTAGAGCGTCAGGCGGAAACGGCCCTGCTGCCGGCGTTGGCGACGATTGAGCTGATCGAGCAGTTTCTGGCAGCTGCGGCTGATAACCAATTCTTCGGCCGTAACGGGCGTCAGCTGCACAGCGGCCTGCAGTACGGCCCGGGCGCGGCCATCCTGGCTGCGGTTGAGGTGCACCCGGGCCAGATCGTAGGCGACTTCGATGCGCTGGGAATCCAGCTGGTAAGAGCGGCGAAGCGCCTCAATGGCCAGCAGCGTACTGCCCCCCTCCGGCATGCCCCCCATAAACAGCCGGCTGTAAATACGCTCGGGCAGGCTGTAGTGGTCGACGCGGTAGTGCCAGCGGCCCAACAGCTGCCAGGCCGCGGCCCAGTTGGGGCGCAATTCGGTAGCCTGGTACACGTGGGGGCGCATTTCGCGGTAGGCCAGCAGGCGGCTGCGCAATGGCTGAAGGGGCGCTTGAGCAGCCAGTACGCGGGCGGCGGCGTAGTGGCCTTCCGCCCCTTCGGGGCACACCACCAGGGCCCGGTTGGCGTAGAGGCGGGCAGCGGCGTAGTAGGCAAACCGGCGGCTCTCGTCGGTGTAGCGGTTGCCAATGCGCACACTCAAAACGGCGGCCTGCCAGAGTGCCTCGTATGTGGCCGGAGCCTGCGCCAGTACCTGTTCGTAGCGGCTCAGCGCCTCCGACTCGCGGTAGGACTTGAGCAGTTCCCCGGCTTCGGCCAGCCCAACCTGCATGGCAGGATTGGCGGATGGTGCCCCGCAGGGAGGTGCCAGCACAGCCGTAACGGCCTTCTTTTCGGCAGAGGCACGTTTTGGGCGGAGCTGGGCCTGAGCCGCCGGGCACGCCAGCAGCCCGGCTCCACTCACGAGCAGACTCAGCAACGCACAACGAACCAATAGCAGACGAAAAACCAGCATAAACAACCAACAGCCCGGCGTTCAGAATTTGCCAGCTAACGCAAAATTGCGCAATACTGCTTACATACCCGAGGGGCTGAAATCCGAGAGGGGAAACAGCAACCTGTTACGGTGCTGCTTCCCCTCTCGGATTTCTAAACCTAACCTGCCCTAGAAAAACTTCAGCTGCGACTTGGGCGTCTTAAGCAGAGCCTTGGCCTGGGCCACCTCATCGGCCGAGATATTGAACTCGTCGGTGCGGTCGGGCAGTGGCTCGTGGGGCGCGTTGGGGTCGGCAGCGGTTTGTGGGGCCGCGGCCGGAGCGGCTTTCTTCTTGGCCGCTTTGCGCTCGGGCTCAGCACCTTCGTCGGTGAGCAGCGTGAGGGCGTGGAGCTTGTAGTAGTTGAGTTTGTTGCCGCGGGCCTTCCAGCCTTTCACGTCGATAAACTCGTGGAGCAGCAGCTTTTCGGTTTCGCGCTCGGCCTTCTTGTCGCGCTGCAGCTTTATTTCGGTAGCCGGCTCGGGGTGGGCGGTGGCCACCAGCAGCTTTGAGCCCTTGGCTTCGCTGATGAAGGTGAAGCGGTTGGCCAAGGTACTGGTTTCGATCTGGAAGCGCTTCACGAAGTGCATCTTGGTTTCGCCATCTAGGTACACCGCGCTCAGCACCGTTTTAGGATCGAACTTGCGCAGCAGCACTAGGTTGGTTACCACGAAGTCGATGGCCGGGTCGGGCGCGGTCAGCTCGTAGGTGCCATCCTTGTACACGGCCAGCACGGTGTCGTCGGTGTCGAAGGTGCCCAGGTAGCGACCGTGGCCGTTGGCGTTGAGGCGGCCCACCACGCTGTCGAAGAACATTTCGCGGCCGCCCAGCGTCGAGTCGCCCAACGATTTCTGGGTGATTTTCTTGATAGGTTGCTTGGTTACGATGTTGCCCATGGAGCCCTTGCCCTTGATGGCAAGGTCGGCAAAGTCGAAGTCGAACTGCTTAACCCGGGCTACCGCCTTATCGGCCAGCTGAATGGCCACAAGCTCCGATTCCGAGTTGGGGTTGGCCGTCAGGTAGAGCGTTTTGGTGCCCTTGGTGCCCTTGGTCAGGTCGTAGGTTTTGTCGCGGGTGATGCCCGAAACGAGGAAGCGCTTGGCAAAGCTGATGCCTGAAGTGCCGTCCTGGTACACCATGTTGTACACCAGCCGGTCGTCGTTCTTGTTGTACACGCCGGCGTGCAGAATGTCCTTACCCACAAAGGTTTTCTCGGCAATGCGCGTGACCATGAACGTACCGTCGCGGCGGATAGCAATGATGTCGTCGAGGTCGGAGCAGTCGGTGACGGCCACGGCCTTTTCGTCCTTCTTGAGGCCGTAGCCCACGAAACCGTCGGCGTAATTCACATAGAGTTTCTGGTTGGCCACGGCTACTTTCTGGGCCGTTACCACCGCGAAAGCGCGCAACTGAGTACGTCGCTCCCGGTTGGCACCGTATTTTTTCAGCAGGCCCTCGAAGTAGTTGATGGCGTAGCGCGTGAGGTTGAGCAGGTGGTCGGCTACCTCGGCCAGCTCGGCTTCGAGGCGGGCAATCAGCTCGTCAGCTTTGAAACCGTCGAACTTGCTGATGCGCTTGATGCGGATTTCGGTCAGGCGCGTGAGGTCGTCCTCGCTGATGGCGCGGGCTAGCATAATGCGGGTGTCGTTGGGCTTCTCCTTCTCGCCGGCCACCCGCGTGAATTTCTTCAGGCCAGCTTCAATAGTCAGCAGAATTTCCTCCCAGGTTTCGCACTCCTCTATTTTGCGGTAGATGCGGTTTTCGATGAAAATCTTTTCCAGCGAAGCCGAGTGCCACTTTTCGCCCAGCTCTTCCTGCCGTATTTCCAGCTCGCGCTCCAGCAGCCGCACCGTTTTCTGGGTGCTCAGCCGCAGCATGTCCTCCACGGCCACAAAGCGCGGCTTGTCCTCGATAATAACGCAGGTGTTGGGCGAGATGCTTATTTCGCAGTCGGTGAAGGCATAGAGCGCGTCCATCGTCAGGTCGGGGCTCACGCCGGTAGGCAGGTGCACCTGCACTTCCACTTCGGCGGCCGTGTTATCGACTACCTTCTTGATCTTGATTTTATTCGCCTCCGAGGCCTTCACGATGCTTTCCATCAGCGCCGTGGTGGTGGTGCCATACGGAATGTCGCGAATGACGAGCATGGTTTTGTCGGCCTTCTCGATGGTGGCCCGCAGCCGGATTTTGCCGCCCCGCTGCCCGTTCTGGTAGTTGCTCACGTCGGCCAAACCGCCGGTCGAGAAGTCGGGGAACAGCTGGAATTCCTTGCCCTTAAGTACTGCCACACTGGCCTGGCACAACTCCCGGAAGTTGTGGGGCATAATCTTGGTGCTCAACCCCACGGCAATGCCTTCCACGCCTTGCGCCAGCAGCAGCGGGAATTTCACGGGCAGCGTGGTGGGCTCGCGCTTGCGGCCGTCGTAGCTCATTTGCCACTCCGTAATGTCGGGGTTGAACACCACTTCGAGGGCGAACTTGCTCAAGCGGGCCTCGATGTAGCGGGGCGCGGCGGCCGAGTCGCCGGTGCGGATGTCGCCCCAGTTGCCCTGCGTTTCAATCAGCAGATCCTTCTGGCCCAGGTTCACCATGGCGTCGCCGATGCTGGCGTCGCCGTGGGGGTGGTACTGCATGGTCTGGCCGATGACGTTGGCCACCTTGTTGAAGCGGCCGTCGTCCATCTCCTTCATAGCGTGCATAATGCGGCGCTGCACCGGCTTGAGGCCGTCCTCAATAGCCGGCACGGCCCGCTCCAGAATCACGTACGAAGCGTAGTCCAGAAACCAGTTCTGGTACATGCCGCGCACCGTGGCCACGTCATGAATAGTTTCGCCGGGCGCAAACTTGGCCTCCTCCTCTTCTTCCGCCGACAGCTCGTCTTCGGGAATGGCTTCGGCCTCGATGATGGCCTCCACATCGGCGCCGGATTCAGCCAGGATTTCCTCGGTTTCAGCGCCGCCTAATTCCACCGATTCGCCGGCTGCGTACAGCTGCTCATCAGCATCAGATTCGGAGTTCATTGGAGCGGCGTGGGGGTTCGTTTCTTCGGACATACGGGGTGTGGCTCCGGGCCACGCTTATTTGTTCTTGTACCACTCTTCGCGTTCGGCCGAGCCGAGTGCGAAGGATTCTTACTTGTCCGGCTCCAAGCCGGGTGGCAGTTAAGCCAAATCCTCTTCCGGAACCTCTGCTACGGGCAGCACGTCGGAGGTAATCAGGTCCTTTTCGAGGCGCAGGTTGTCGATGATGAATTCCTGACGGGCGGGCGTATTCTTACCCATGTAATAGGTCAAAATCTGCTGCACCGAGCGCTCAGCCTGCAGAATTACGGGCTCCAGCTTGATGTTTTCGCCGATGAATTTGCCGAACTCGTCGGGGCTGATTTCACCCAGGCCCTTGAAGCGCGTGACTTCGGGGTTGCGGCCGAGCTGGCGCATGGCGGCCTGCTTCTCGCCTTCGTTGTAGCAGTAGATGGTCGTTTTCTTGTTGCGCACCCGAAACAGCGGCGTTTCGAGAATGTAGACGTGGCCGTTGCGCACCAGGTCCGGGAAGAACTGCAGGAAGAAGGTGAGCAGCAGCAGCCGGATGTGCATACCGTCCACGTCGGCGTCGGTGGCAATAACCACGCGGTTGTAGCGCAGGTTTTCGATGCCTTCCTCGATGTTGAGCGCGTGCTGGAGCAGGTTCAGCTCCTCGTTCTCGTACACGATTTTCTTCTTCAGCCCGAAGCAGTTGAGCGGCTTACCGCGCAGACTGAATACGGCCTCGGTCTGCACATTGCGGCTTTTAGTAATAGAGCCCGAAGCCGAGTCGCCCTCGGTGATGAACAGCGTCGTTTGGGCCTCCTCTTCGTGCTTGCCGTCGCCGAGGTGGAAGCGGCAGTCGCGGAGCTTACGGTTGTGCAGGTTGGCTTTTTTGGCCCGCTGATTGGCCAGCTTCTTCACCCCGGCCATGTCCTTACGCTCCCGCTCGCTCTGTTCGATGCGCTTTTTAAGCGCCTCTGCAATAGCGGGGTTTTTGTGCAGGTAGTTGTCGAGGTGCTCCTTGATGAAATCGAGGATAAAACCGCGCACCGTAGGGCCATCGGGGCCCATGTTCAGCGAACCAAGCTTGGTTTTGGTCTGGCTTTCGAACACCGGCTCCTGCACCCGAATCGAAACCGCCCCAATCACCGAGGCCCGCACATCGGAGGCGTCGTAGTCCTTCTTGTAGAACTCGCGCACCGTTTTCACAATGGCCTCGCGGAAGGCCGCCAGGTGGGTGCCGCCCTGGGTGGTGTACTGGCCATTCACGAAGCTGTAGTATTCTTCGCCGTAGTCGTTGCCGTGGGTCAGGGCCAGCTCCATGTCCTCCCCTTTCAGGTGGATGATGGGATAGCGCAGGGTTTCGGGGTCGGCCTTGCGGGAGAGCAGGTCGAGCAGGCCGTGCTCGGAGTAGTACTTCTGGCCGTTGAAGTGGATGGTGAGGCCGGCGTTGAGGTAAACGTAATTCCAGATCTGGTTTTCGAGGTACTCGGGGTAGAACTTGTAGTTCTTGAAAATCGACTCGTCGGGCTCGAAAACCATCAGCGTACCGTTACGCTGGCTGGTTTTTTGGGGCTTGGGGTCCGAGGTGAGCATGCCCTGCGAGAACTCGGCCGACTTCATCAGCCCGTCGCGCACGCTCTGCACCAGAAAGTAATTGCTGAGCGCATTAACCGCTTTGGTACCGACCCCGTTTAAGCCCACAGACTTCTGGAATACCTTGCTGTCGTACTTGCCGCCCGTGTTGATCTTGCTCACCACGTCCACGACTTTGCCCAGCGGAATACCCCGGCCATAGTCGCGTACCTGTACTTTATCTTCGGAAATCTTGATTTCAATGGTCCGGCCGTGGCCCATCACGTGCTCATCGATGGAGTTATCGATAACTTCCTTCACCAACACATAAATGCCATCGTCGTAGGCCGAGCCGTCGCCGAGCTTGCCGATGTACATGCCCGGCCGCAGCCGGATATGCTCGCGCCAGTCGAGTGAGCGGATGCTGTCTTCGGTGTAGCCGTGGGTGGCTACGGAAATCTGTTCTTCAGCCATGCCGAGGGGTTGCCATTCAAAAGTTGAGGTAAAATAACGCAGAAAACCGACCTTTTCCGCGTTTCATTTCGCTAGTAAAGTTAGTAAACACCGGGCAATTCTCCCAACCGATGCCCTAACAAGGCGTATCACACCCAAAAAGCCCTTCCTTCCGGGCCCGTACATCGCCCCTCTCTCCCAATAATATTAGCAAAATGAACTCTCCTCTTAGTCCGCACCGCCTGCCTACTACCACGCCCCAGCCCCCGCCCACTGTGCGGCAGGTGTCGAGCGTGAAGTTTGCCTTCTTTATGCTATCGTCCGTGCTGCTGGTTTACACCCTCCACAAGCTCGACGACATTTTGTTGCCGCTGCTGTTTGGGGTCCTGTTTACGCTGCTGCTGCTGCCCATCTGCCAGTGGCTCGAAAACCACCGGGTGCCGCGAATTCTAGCCATTATCGTGTGTTTGCTGCTAGTAATGGGGCTTTTTGCAGGCATTATTCTAGCCTTCGGAACCCAGTTGGCCCAGTTTCAGGATGAGCTGCCCAAACTGCAAGTGAAGATGATGGAATTCTTCCGCGACGGTCAGCAGTGGGCCCAGCAGAAGTTTGGCTATAAGCCCATGAGCGTCGACGATTTGAAAGAAACGACGATGAAAGCGCTTAAGAAGTCGGGTGGTACTTACCTGGGTACTACGCTGAACACCACTACCGCCGTGCTTAGCAACCTGGCGCAGGTGCTCATTTACATCTTCTGTCTGCTGCTTTACCGCGACCATCTGCGCCAGTTCATGTTTCGGTTTGTCGACCCCGACAAGCGTACCAGTGTGCTGCATACCGTCGATGACATCCAAACGGTGGTGCAGGCTTACATTTCGGGCCTGTTCAAGGTGATTGTTATTGTGTCGATTCTCAACGGCATCGGCTTGCTGGTGCTGGGCGTGAAGTTTGCCATCTTCTTTGCCATTTTCGCCTCGGTGCTGGCCGTTATTCCCTACATCGGCATCCTGATTGGCGCCACGCTTCCGGCCATTGTTACGCTGGTTGAAACCGGCTCGCCTTTGCAGGCCGCGCTGGTGGTGGGCGTGTTCGTGTTTGTGCAGTTTCTGGAAGGCAACTTTATTACCCCCATGATTACCGGCTCGCAGGTCAGCATCAATCCGCTGGCTGCCATTCTGGCCCTTATTCTGGGCAACGAGTTGTGGGGTACGCCCGGCATGATTCTGAGCATTCCGCTGATGGCCGTAATAAAGGTGGTGCTCGACGCCAACAAGTCAACCGAGCCCTGGGGCTTTTTGCTAGGCGATACGGCCGATGGCGATGACTCACTCAAGACCGAATCGGCCGAGCCGGGCGGGCTCAAGCGGCTCTGGAACCAGATGCTGGGCCGCGGCACGGCATAGGCCGGCCCCTAATTTTATACGCAACCCGGCCGCCGCTCCTGGCAGTATAAGGACGCAGTTGCCGTCGCCATCTGGCTCGGCCTGTATCTTTTACCTTAAACTCCATTCCATGGCTACTATCACTGGCGAAACCGCCCGCGCATACAACGACCTCGTAGAACTCAATAAAACGGCCGCCAAAGGCTACCAGGAAGCTGCCGAAGGCGTCAGCAGCCCCGATTTAAAAGCCAAGCTGAGCCAGTTCAGCCAGCAGCGCGCTAAGTTTGCTTCGGAACTGAGCCAGAACGCCCGGCAGTTCGGTATTAATCCGGCAGACGAAAGCACCGTTGAAGGGGCTCTCACTGACGCCGCCGCGGCCGTACACCGTGGCTGGATCAATATCAAATCGGCTATTACGGGCCAGGACGATTCGGCCATTTTGGGCGAGTGCGAAACCGGCGACGCTACGGCGCTCAGCGGCTACGAAACGGCGCTCAAATCGAACGAGCTGCCCGCAGAAGCCCGCAATGTTATTGAGCAGCAGCACAGCGAGATTTTGTCGACCAAAAACTGGATAACCGGCCAGAAAGGCCGCTAGGCTTATTGAGCTTTTAGCTGCTAGTTTTTTGAAAGAAGCCCACCATCCGGTGGGCTTCTTTTTTGGCTTTATACCAATCCTGTTGGGTTTGGTGACTTGTGCAACCATCCGGGCGGGTATCTTTGTTACCAATCTGCTTAGCCAACCAGGACCGGCTATGTATCACCACCCGAAAGCTATCAGCTAATAGTTTTCAGCTAACAGCTCAGAAATACTTGTACGCCATCATCGACCTTGAGACCACCGGGGGCCAGCCGGCGCAGGACCGCATCACCGAAATTGCCATTTACATTCACGATGGCGAGAAAGTGATTGACGAGTTCAGCTCCCTCATCAACCCCGGCCGGGCCATTCCGTTCTTCATCACCCAGCTCACCGGCATCACCGACGATATGGTGCGTGAGGCCCCGCGCTTCCACGAAGTGGCCCGCAAGGTGGTGGAAATGACCGAGGGTTGCGTATTTGTGGCTCACAACGTGCGCTTCGACTACTCGTTTCTGAAGAAGGAATTTGGTGACCTGGGCTACACTTACTCGCGGAAAACCCTTTGCACGGTGCGCCTGAGCCGCTCGCTTATGCCGGGTCAGCCGAGTTACAGCTTGGGCAAGCTCTGCCAGAACATTGGTATTCCGCTGAATGGCCGCCACCGCGCCGCCGGCGACGCGGCAGCCACGGCCATTTTGTTCGGGCGGCTGCTCGACATCAGCCAGGAGCAGGAAACGCCCGCTACTGCCCGGGGCCTGAGCCCGGCCGATGCGCTGGCCGTGGTGGATGCCAATGCTCCCTCGGGCCGCAAGCCGGCCGCGGCCGTTACGGCTATTGCTACCAAGGCGCCCTCGCCCCGCAAGATGAAGGCCGTGCAGGAGGCCATTAAAACGGCGCTGCTGCCGCCCAACATTACGCCCCAGCATGTGGCCGCGCTGCCCCACGAGGCGGGCGTGTACTACTTCCACAACGAGGCCGGCGAGGTGATTTATGTGGGTAAGAGCATTAATATTTACAAGCGTATTCAGCAGCATTTTGCCGTTGATTACAAATCGCGCAAGAGCATCGAGTTCAAGAACTCGATATCGGAAATCACCTGGGAGCTGACGGGTTCAGAGTTGGTGGCGCTGCTCTACGAGTCGCACGAAATCAAGCGTCTGAAGCCGCTGTACAACCGGCAGCAGCGCCGCTCGGTGTTTCCGGCGGGTATCTTTCTGCGCACCGACGACCAGGGCTACAAGCGCCTTTACTACGGTCGCGCCGACGACCACGCTGAGTCGCACCCCCTAATTGCGCTGGGCAACCAGTTCAAGGCGAAGGGCTTCCTGTTTCACAAAGTGGCCAAGTTCAACCTGTGCCAGAAGCTTTGCGACCTGTACAAAACGCCCGGCGCCTGCTTCGACTATCAGGTGCACCGCTGCCAGGGTGCCTGCTTGGGCCTAGAGCCGGCCGAGGAATACAACAAGCGCGTGGAAGCCGCGGTCGAGTCGTTTACCTACGAGCACGGCTCGTTTGTGGTGATTGGGGAAGGCCGGCGGCCCGATGAAAAGACCCTGGTGGTGGTAGAAAACGGCCGCTACCTGGGCTTTGGTTACATCGACGAAACCTTCTCGGCCCGGCGCTTCGAAGACTTCCGCGACGCCATCACGCGCTACAACGACAACAAAGACGTGCAGCAGATTATTCGCCAGTACCTGCGCACCAAGCATAAGGACAAGGTGAAGGTGTTCAACTAGTGGCCGGTATTTCGGTGTTGGCGCGGCCCAGGCGGTTACCCGATGTGCCGAAAGGTGCGCAAACAACGGCATGCCGGCACACCGCTTGGCTTGGAGCGGTTCCCAGTTTAGCAATAAATACGGCCAGTTTCCAGCATATAGCAGTGGGCCGGCAGGGAAGCTACGCCGACCGTTAGGAGCAATTATGCGCATCGCAACTGTGCCCGGTGGGTCCGCCGCCAAGTGGGCCGCTAGTTTGCCCAGTATGCGGGCCGTATCTTTGGCCTAGCGACTTGCTCCATTGTTTCATTTCTACATGCCTGCCAATACCTCTGCGCTTTCGATTACTTTTCGTTCCGACCTCGACCTGCTCATTGTACGCTGGCTTCGGGATGTAAAACAAAGCGAGTTGCAGGAGGGCTACGCCCAGGTTTTACAAGCGGCCATCCAGCACCAGGCCGCCTACTGGCTCGTTGATTCGCGCCGCCGCTTTAAGTCAAACCCCGAAATGGTGGACTGGCTGGCCCATGAGTATCTGCCCGATCTTAGCCCCGCCCTCGACAACCGCCCTATATACCTGGCCTGCCTGGTAGGCGCTACCTGGCAGCCGGGCAACGCCCCTGCTACGCCCTTAGCTGTGCTGGCGCAGTCTTCGTCTCTGGCTTCCAAAGACGAGTATAAGGTGCAGCTTTTCAGCGACGAGGGTGTTGCCAACACTTGGCTTCAGCAAATGGCAACCAAGTAATCGGGTCCTTGCTCTGCGCCGGCAAGCAGTCCGGAGCGAAACAACCCCAAGGCAGCGGCCCTATCTGCGTCCCGGAACGTCTGTGTTGACGACATTCTAGGACGCAGATGGGGCCGCTGCCGTACGCGCTAGTACAACCGATGGCGTAGTAGCCAGCCGGCGGCGTCGAACTCCTGCGCTTGGGGCTGGTAGGCTTCGGTTTTGAACTTGCCTACCCGAAGGGTGTTGCCGTCGCCACTTTCGTAAATAGTCAGGCGGCTGGTGGGGCTTTTCAGGGGGGCGGGCGTTGCTTCTATCAGATCCTGGCCCGAACCGTCGTAGACACTTAGCCGGATACGGCCGGTGGGCTCGCCGCGTACTTCGAACGCATCGTTGCCGCCCAGCCCGAAGAGTTTGATAGAGCGGGTTTCGGGGGCCGAAAAAGTACGCTGGTGCAGGAGCGTATCACCCTGGGGCGTACGGCGCAGCAGCTGCACCCGCACGGCCTCGGGGCCGGCGGGCTCCACCACAAACCGCTCGGCCTCGTCGGTACCAGGCAGCTCTATATCGCGGGCCAGCAGCTCGTAGAACCGGTTGGCTACGGCGGGCAGCTGGGCCCGCCGGGCGCGGAGCTTGCGCGTGAACTCGGCCTGGCTCAGCTCCTGCACCTCAGGCGGCCACACGGCCAGTGCACGGGCAATCACGTCGTCCGACAGCGCCAGGGTCAGCGAATCGGCTACCTGCTGGAAGTCCTCGCGCGTCAGGTAGGCCAGCAGCGACTTATCCATGGGCAGGGCCGCCCGATTGAGTCCCTCCACATCGGCCAGTCGTATCTTCTCGTGGAAGCTCTGGTAGTTGGTTTTCACCCAGCCAATCATGTGCGTCAGCAGGCCATCATCGAACTTGAAGAAAGCGTGGTCCCGGTCGCGCGGAATTGCCCGATAGGTGGTGCCGCCAGCCGCAGCCGGAAAGCTGGCCCAGCGCCACTGGTCTTCGCGGCGGCTCCAGTCGCCGAGCCACATATCGAACAAGCGGTTGCGCAGGTACTGGCGGGCATCTACCTGGTACCGGGAGCTGGCCAGCAGGTTGGTGAACACCTTGCGCGAACTTTCCACGCGCGCCGAGCGGCCGAAGCTGGCTACCGTGGTCTGGTCGCCTTCGGGCCGCTCCTCAAACAGATACAGTGCATACCCAAATTCTTCCCTAAACTCCCCCAGGGCCGGGTCGTCGGCCACATATACAAGGCGGGGGTTGGTGTGGTAGAGGCCGGCGGCGGTGGCCAGCGGCGCGGCAATGTAGGCCCCAAACGGATGGATTACGCTGGTCTGGTCCTTCATGATACGGCCAATGGGCCCCTCGCGCAGCCCTTCGGGCAGGGCCCGGGTAGCATCCTTATCCACGGAGCGCAACACATACTCGCGGCCGTTCCGATCAACGAGTCGCAGGTTTTTGGTCTGGAACGAGCCGCCCTCCTTGATGGGCGTCAGGCCGCCGGGCACGGCCGTGCGCAGGTTGAACACGGGTACCCGCACCGGCAGTTTCCACAGGTCGCGGTAGTGGGTACCCCAGAAAAAACGATGGATACGGCCCCGGTCGTATTGGGGGCCGGCTGCCACCACCACCGTCGAGTCGGGGCCGATTACGGGGCGGGAAGTGGTAGTAGTGCCTGATGGCTGGGCCGGAGCCGAGCAGGACAGCAGCAGCAGGCTGCTGCTGAGGCCGGTCATCAGCCAGGCCGAATAAGGGAAGAAGGACACGATACGCGAGAAGGAGAACCTACTAAGTGGCTGCCGCCAGGCGAGCCAACTACCCTTATAGCGCAAAGCCAGGGCCCGCGGTTGTTGAGAAACCAATACGCCGCAACCAACAAGCCGCGACCAATTACGTAGCAGAAACCACTGCCGCGAACTTTCCGCCCTGCATGAACTATCGTTACGCCCTGCCTTTTCTGCTGCTGAGTGCCACTGCCTGCAGCCGCAAGCCTTTTTTTCAGCCCGATGCCCGCGTGGCTTACACCACTCCCCTGCCGCCCACCGCCGATAGCGCGCTGGTAACGGCCGGGCGCCACTACCAGCGGGGGCCACTGGGCCGCTTCGTGCTGGGCCCGCACTACCGCCGGGCCTGGGCCGAGCCCGTAACGCTGCCCATATTCCGGCCCGAGCAGCTGGCACCGGGCGGGCTGAAATTTGTGAAGATGGGCGGGGGTTTTCAAACCACCAGCCTAACCATGGCCGACCCGGCGGGGCGCAGCTATGCGGTGCGTACCATCGATAAAAATCCTGAAAAAACGCTACCCAAATTCCTGCGGGCCACCTTTGTGTTCGGGGCCGTGCGCGACGCTACTTCGGCGGCCATGCCCTACGGGGCCTTTGTAGTACCACCGCTGGCCAAGGCCGCCGGTGTGCCGCACAGCACTCCGCGGCCCTACTACGTACGCCCCGATGAAACCGGACTCGGACCGGATTCAGAACGGTTTCAGGGTCGGGTAGTAATGGTAGAGCGCCGGTATGAAGGCAAGGAAAACATCGACGGGCCGGTGGCCGGAGCCACCGACCTCGATGAAACGGAGGATGTGCTGCCCGCCCGCTACGAAAATCAGCGCGACCAGCTCGACGGCGCAGCCTTTGTGCGGGCCCGGCTGCTGGACATGTGGCTCGGCGACTGGGACCGGCACGAAGGCCAGTGGAGCTGGGCTGCCTACCCGCGGCCCGACCGGCAACGGCACTGGCAACCCGTTCCGCAGGACCGCGACCAAGTGTTTTTTCGGTTCGATGATGGCTGGGCCTCGTGGCTGGTGAGCAAGGCCGTGGCCAAGTTCCGCACCTTCGGGCCGCGCTACGAAAGTATCAGCGGCTACACCCGTAACGCTTCGTTTATTGACAGCCGGGCACTGCCGGCCGTGCCGCGAACTGCATACCTGGCGGCAGCCCGCGAGTTGCAGCAACGCCTCACCGACACCGTAATTGAGCAGGCCGTACGCCAGGGTTTGCCGGCTGCGGTGTATGCCTACGAAGGCCCACGCATGATTGCCGGCCTGAAAGTCCGCCGCGCCAAGCTGCCCCAAGTAGCCGACGAATTCTACCATCTGCAGGCCGAGGAAGTGATGGTAGCCGGCACCGACGAGAAGGAGCGGTTTGTAGTGGAGCGCCGGAGCGACACGGCCACCGTGGTGTCGGTGTATTCGCTGGAGAAAATCCCCGCCGGGCAGTCGCAGGGCCAGTTGCTGTACAGCCGTAGCTTCGACCCGCGCGATACCAAAACCGTGCGCCTGCACGGCCTCAAGGGCAAAGACGAGTTCCTGGTTTCGGGCAAGGTGCGCCGCTCGCCTTTCATCGACATTTACGGCGGCCCCCACGAAGACATGGTGCGTGACTCCTCCCAGGTGGCAGGCCTGCGCAAGCGTACCCGCTTCTTCGACACGGCCCGCAACAACGACTTCCAGCGCGGCTCCGAAATCAAGGACAAAACTTCCCACGACGTTCTTTCCCACGCTTTTGACCGCGACGGTTCGGGAAGATGAGGTAAAACAGAACATCCTGCTGAGCTTGCCGAAGCATCTCTACTACATTCATAGAAGCGGTAGAGATGCTTCGGCAAGCTCAGCAGGACGTTCTGACTGCTTTCAAGCGGCTTCTATTTTTCAATCTCCTTCAGCATTTCCAGCACCATATGCTCGGTGGGCGTGAGCAGGTCGTTTTGCTTGGGGTCGGCGTCATGGCGGCGCAAGTAATCAACGAGCTTGTTGGAATTGAACAGCTCGATAACTTGGGGGTGAATGTAGTATTTGGAGCACACGGTGGGCGTGTTGCCCAAGTTTTCGGCCACGTCTTTTACGGCCCGTTTCAGGGTTTTGGGGCGTGGAAAGTCAGGTTCTTCTTCCAGAATCCGCTCCAGCGCCTCCACCATTTTCACGGTGCCGCCCCAGGTTCTAAAGTCCTTGGCTGAGAGACTCAGGCCGGTAGCCTCGTGCAGGTAGACGTTCACGTCGCCCGATTCCAGCTCCTGGCGGTGGCCGTCGGGGGCGTAGTATTGGAACAGGTGCTGGCCCGGAATTTCCTTGCACTTCTGCACCATGCGGGCCAGCTTCCGGTCGTGGATGGTGAGGTCGTGGGGCACGCCTTTCTTGCCCACGAAGCTGAAGCGCACATCGGCACCGCTCACGTTTACATGCTTGTCGCGGAGCGTAGTCAGGCCGTAAGTTTTGTTCTTTTTGGCGTATTCCTTGTTGCCGACGCGGATAAACGACTGGTCCATGAGCGTGAGCACCAAGGCTACCACTTTGGTTTTATCGAGCTGCGGCCGGGCCAGATCCTTGTGTATGCGGGCACGCAAGTCGGCCAGGTTTTCACCGAAAGCCCGCAGCCGGCTGAACTTGGTGAGGGCCCGGGCCTGGTCCCAGGCAGCGTGGTACAAGTACTGCTTACGGCCCTTGGCGTCGCGGCCCGTTACCTGCAGATGCGTGTTGGGCGAGGGCGAAATCCAGACGTCGGTCCAGGCCGGCGGAATGACGAAACCACCGATGCGGGCCAGCGTTTTTTCATCCTCAAGCAGCTCGCCCTTGGTCGTGCGGTAGCGCACTTTGCCGGCACGGGTTGTTTCGCGGGTCAGGCCGGGCTTGGTGTCGGTGAGGTAGCGCAGGCCGGCCAGCTCGGCCTGGCGGGCGGGGTCTTTATAAAGCTCGTGGGCGGCGGGCAGTGGGTCGAGACGCTTTTTCTTGGTTTTGGGGCGGGCGGTGGCAGTGGTAACCATTGCGGAATAAACAGGAAATACGGCACGCGCCGGAGCTGGCGGGCGGGTTTTGCTCTACGCAAAAACCTGGCAGAAGGTGGCCGCTGCTCGGTGCCCCGCCCAACGGCATAGTCAATCTGGCCAACTATTTTTTCTACCTGATTAGCCGCATTCTGCGTGACTGGTGCCTGTTTTTATGCCCGGACAAGCAACACCCCGCCGGGCTAGACCGTTAGTGCACCGCTGTCCCTGGCACCATTTTTTCTAGCGAGCCAGACAACTCTTTCTTATCCAACCATTCCATTCTTCGCTTCACATGCGGAATTTCCTGAAAAAAACCGGTCTTCTGGCGGGCTTGGCCCTCACCCTGGGCGGCGCAACTTCCTGCTCTAAAGACGGCGACGGCGTACTCCTGTTCTCCATTGAAGACGATAAGGCCCTGGGCGAGCAGGTAGCTGCCCAGACTGACTCAACTTTCCGGGCCAAAGGCCAGCTATTGGAGCCTGGCAGCAACCCACAGGCCTACGCGGCCCTCAACAAAATCGTGCTCCGGGTGCTCAATTCGGGCAAGCTCCAGTACCGTAACGAATTTCCCTGGGATGTAAAAATCATCAAGGACGACCAGACCCGCAACGCCTTTGCCACGCCCGGCGGCCACATCTACGTGTATTCGGGACTGATTAAGTACCTCGATAACGAAACTCAGCTTGCCGGGGTAATCGGCCACGAAATTGCCCACGCCGACCGCCGCCATACCTCCCGCCAGCTACAGCAGCAGTATGGCATTGGTGTGCTGTTGAGCCTGGTGCTGGGCAACAACCAGAACGCGCTGGTTGATATAGCCAACGGCCTGGGGCAACTCAAATTCAGCCGCGACTACGAAATTGAGGCCGATGACTACTCGGTGGAATACCTCAACGGCACCAACTACTATGCCTGCGACGGGGCGGCCGGCTTCTTCATTAAATCTCAGAACGACAACCAGGCCAGCCCGCCCGAGTTCTTCAGCACCCACCCCAACCCCGGCAACCGCGTGGAGAGCATTCAGGCCAAGGCCGACCAGCTGAACTGCCGGAACCGCACGGCTGGCTCCGACGACTTCAACCAACTGCGAAACGCGTTGTAGGGCCACGCACTCTTCGGTATTTTCAGGCTCCCGGCAGTTTGCCGGGAGCCTTTTTTGTGGCTGCTACTGACCCATTTCCACCGACCTGGCAACACCACTGGCCGGCTGCTGCGTAAACTGCTCTCCGGCAAACTGCTTTATTTGCGCCTATGCTTCCTTTCCGCGACACACTCCACACCTGGGCCGAAAACGCCGACGAATCTCTGACCCGCCTACGCAGCCGCCTCGGGTTGCTGCAACCACTACAGTTGGTATCCTACCGCAGCTACGGTACACCCGAGCGCCTTTACGTGAAGGGTCGCCTGCTCACCGACCGAGGCATCAGCGAGCCGGTCGACGACGACTCTCGCTGGCGCAACCTGCTGAACATGTACCGCCGCTTCGACAGCAACGAAATTGCCGGGGCCCAAATCAGCATCCGTCCCACCGATGGCACCAACCACCCCATTCTTACCGACGAGGAAGGCTACTTTACCCTCAACCTAGCCCCGCAGTCGTTGCCTGTGCCGATCGATTTTCTGTGGTACCCGGTGGAGGTGGCTTTGCAGCAGGCTCCTGCCCCCTTTCCCACCCCGCACGGACTGCGTGCCAACGCCATGGTGCTCATTCCGCCGCCCGACGCCGAGTACGGCATCATTTCCGACCTGGATGATACCGTAATAGAAACGTCGGCTACTGACCTGCTGCGCATGGCCCGCACGGTGCTGCTACGCAACGCCCGCTCGCGGCTGCCTTTCAAAGGTGTTGCTGAGTTCTACCGCCAGCTGCAGCTGGGCCGTAATGGGAAGCGCAACAACCCGTTCTTCTACGTCAGCAGCTCACCCTGGAACCTCTACGATTTGCTCGATGACTTTTTGGAGCTGAACGGCATTCCGCCCGGTCCATTGCTGCTCCGCGACGCGTCCATCAAGCGCCAGACGGCCGCCGCCAGCAGCCACCACGCCCACAAGCTGCACGAAATTGAGAACCTGCTGCTCACTTACCCGCTCCTACCCTTCGTGCTCATCGGCGACTCGGGCCAGGAAGATGCCAACATTTACCGCGAAGTGGTGCGCCGCCACCCCGGCCGCATCCTATCTATCTATATCCGCGACGTTAACCGCGCCGACCGCGCCGCTCTTGTTGAGCAGGTGCGCGAAGACTTACGGGGCGATAAGGTAGAGATGCTGCTGGTGCAAGACACCGTACAGGCCGCCGAGCACGCCGCTGCCACCGGCCTGATCTTCCACGAAGCCATTCCGGCCGTAGAGCAGGAAAAGGCCAAGGATGAGGTGAAGGAATAAGGCCGCACTGCCATTGCAAGTACACTCTAAAGCCAAACGCCCCCACCGGAATCCGGCGGGGGCGTTTGACCTTGGCAGTAGGGAAGGCTTAGCCGCGTACCGACAGCCACTTATCGAACACGCGCTGCTGCTCGGCGGTGGGATTGGGCTGCCGCTCGATGCGGTAGCGGCTCACAGGGCTGGCCAATAGCGGAAAGCTCAGCTCCTGCACCCGTCCCTCGCGGGTGACAAGCACCTTAATGGTAGCGCCCACGGGCCGGCCGGCCAGCAGCTTGTTCATATCGTCGGTTACGCGCACACCGTCGAGGCTCAGAATTTCGTCGCCTACGTTGAGGCCACCTTGCCAGGCACTGCCGTTGCGTACAACGCTGGCCACCGTCTGGCGGCCACCGGCAGGGCTGATGCGGGCTCCCAAGTCGGCCTCGGTAGCCTGGGCAGGCGTAACGCTCAGGCGCAGGCCGGCGTAGGCAAGGGCCTGCTCGTACGGCAGCATTTCGGTGCCGTACACATGTTTGGCGAAGAAGTCATCGAAGCGCTGGCCGGCTACTTTGGCCACCGCATCCTGATACTCCTGGTCGGTGAAGCCCCGTCCCTGCTTGAGGTAGTACTGGTCGTAGAGGTACTGCATCACGTCGTCGAGGCGCTTCTGGCCTTTGGTGGCGTTAATCACCATTAGGTCGAGCGTAGCCAGAATTACCTCACCCTTGTCGTAATAGCTGATGGCGGTATTGCCCGAGTTTTCGTTGGGGCGGTACTGCTTAATCCAAGCATCAAAGCTGGCATCGGCGGCCGACTGCACCTTGTTGCCGGGCGTGTTCTCGACGCGGTTGATACCGTTGCTTAGGTCGGCCAGGTATTGGTCGGGCGTCAGGAAGCCGGCCCGCTGCATAATCACATTCGAGAAGTATTCGGTGCCGCCCTCGCTCAGCCAGAGCATGCGGGTGTAGTTCTCCTTGTCATAATCGAACGGCCCCAGCGCCACCGGGCGGATGCGCTTTACGTTCCAGAGGTGGAAATACTCGTGCGCCACCAACCCCAGAAATCCCTTCCAACCGGCCTCCGACGAATACGCGTTGCGCGAAACCGACAGCGTGGTAGAGAACAGGTGCTCCAATCCGCCGGTGCCCCGGTCAATGTTGTGCACAATGAACAGGTAACGGTCGAGCGGATTGCGGTCGACTACCTTATGGGCTTCCTCGCACACGCGTTGCATGTCGCGGGTCAGGCGCTGCTCGTCTACCACCGGGTCGCCGTACATGGCCACCGTGTGGGGCGTGCCGTTGGCGGTGAAGGTGTAGATTTTCTGGTTACCGATTTCAATAGGCGAGTCGGCCAACTCGTCGTAGTTGCTGCTGCGGTACGTAAACGTGCCGCCGGCGGGCTTGAGGCTAGTGCTTACCTGACCCCAGCCGGGGGCGGGCTTCACCTCCAGCTGGCTGGGCAGCTGCTTGTTTTCGGCAGGGTACATGAATACGCTCGTGCCGTTCACGTAGCCGTGCGAGGCATCGATGAAACTGGTGCGCACGCTCAGTTCGTAGGCGTACACCTTATAGCGCACCGCGAAGCTGCGGGCCTTGGGGTGGTAAACGCGCCAGGTGTTCTTGTCCATCTTCTCGGTGCGCAGTGGCTGGCTGCCAGCCGTAGCTCCGAAGTCCTCTACATTACGCTCAAACTCGCGGATCAGGTAGGAGCCGGGAGCCCAAACCGGCATTTTTACGTCGGTGTAGGCTTTATTAAAGCCATCGAGGTTCATCTCGACCTCGAAATAATGGGTTTGCGGGGCCGGCATAGCCAGCGTGTAGCGCAATGTGGGCGCGGCCAGAGCAGCCAGGGCCGTGTGGCCCAGCAGCACGCCCAGGGCCGCCACCGCCAGGCGGCGGCGAGGAGCAGTAAGGAGCATTCAGCAGAAGATAAGATGGAGAACAAATGACGCCCGCCCCGCGGGCCGGCTGGGCAAAGAACGCGCAAAACCCCCAAAGGCTGCAATTACCCGCCCATGCATCTTTGCGCGCGCACTGCTTTGCCAGCGCAAACCCCACCAAGCCCGTTCCGCCTTGCCCCGCATGCGGGCCGGAACCTGCACTGTACTGTGGCCGTTAAGCAGGTCATCACCTTTTAATTGAAGCGATGCGCTACGTATGGTTGGTTTTTCTGCTGCTGGTTGCCCTGCTGCTGGGGCGTGCCGCCTGGGTGCGCCTGGGCTCCCCTGTACCTGCTGTGGTTGCCAAAGTTGACCGGCTCGCACCGGCTCGCCCGACGGCTTACGTAGTTTCGGCCACCGCCCCGCCGGCCACACTGCCGGTTGCCAGCTCCCCACTGGCCACACCGGCCGCTCGTCCAAAGCAAACGCTCCCTACATCCGGACTTCGGGCTCTCACTCCGGCCAGCAAAGCCGATAGCATCGTGGCTTTTGCGCTGCGCCAACTTGGTACCAGCTACTGCTACGCCGGCACCACGCCCGAGGGTGGCTTCGACTGTTCGGGCTTCGTGCTGTATGTTTTTGCCCGCTACGGCGTGCCCACCCCCCACTCTACTGCCCTCCTGATTGATGTGGGTCGCCCCGTGGCCCGGGCCACTGCCCGCCCCGGCGATATTGTGGTATTTACCGGCACTGCCAAAACCGCCACCACTCCCGGCCACGCAGGTATCGTTATCAGCCAGCCCGGCGAGGCTATCCGGTTCGTGCATTCCTCGTCGGCCCGCCGCGAGCCAGGCGTCAAAATCAGCCAGGTGGCCGGCACCGACTATGAGCGGCGCTTTATGCAGGTAAGGCGGGTGCTCTAAAAGGATATTAGTCAACAGGTTACCAGCCATATACAGCAGCCGGCCCCCGTCGTGAGTACGACGGGGGCCGGCTGCTGTATATGGCTGGGTTATTTTGCTTTGGAGGGCGAACGGTTTCACTTATTTATCCGATCATGAATTCGCCTAAAAGAGCGATGCCCGGCTGCCTATGCAGACCTCGTTTTGAGGCTGCTGGGCAAACCGGGCATCTAATCCTTCAAATCTTACCAAGCGGCTGGGCTGGGGTACAGCCACGCCATCTATTTGTAAGACCTTGCCAGAATGCGAGAACCCACCCTGAAGGGCCAACAGGGTTCCGCGCGTAAGCTGTTGTTAAGCGCGTCCGGCGGTGAAGCGGACTACATTCGACAGGCTTGGCAGGATTTGGTTGGGACTACTAGACATTTTGTACCTCCTTTCTTTAGATCCGACATAACCTCTGCTTCGCTACCCAGCACCTTAGGGCGGCTCGGCAGGGGCTGTAGCACTCGCTACGCATGGTAAAGTTAAACGCTAAGGGGATGGTTCAAAATAAAAACAGCTTTTTTTACGGTTCAAACTCATCTTTTATTCCATCTAATTGACATTCACGGGCTTTTAGATTCTAATTTTTCTCGTTGTCTGGCCTCACCGGCTTTTGGCCTCATACTTGCAATGCTCATCACAAGCAGAAAAATCCGCAGAACAGCCTATTGAGCTGGATTTTTCTATCTTTTCTCCCGAATCTATTTCCACTTCATTATCACCAATTCCATGAAAAAATTTCTTCTGTTAAGCGTGGCCTTCCTTTTTGGCCTGCTCTCTTCCGCTTCGGCCCAATCCCTCTCGCCGCTTGGCGTGTGGACCAATGCCGAGAAGAAAGCCACCTTTGAGATTTACAAGTGTGGCACCAAGCTCTGCGGCAAAATTGTGTCGCTGACAGTACCCAACGACGCATCTGGCAAGCCTAAAGTCGATACCCAGAATCCTGAGCCTAAGCTTCGCACTCGCCCCCGCTTGGGCATGGTATTCATGAACGGCTTCGAGTACGACGAGAGCAATAAGTGGGACGACGGTAAGATATACGATCCGGAAACCGGCAAAACCTACTCCTGCTACATAAAGATGCTTAACGCCAACACCATGGAGGTGAAGGGTTACATCGGCTTCTCGCTTATTGGTAAGTCGCAGACCTGGACGCGGGTGAAATAAGTCGCGTTACTGCACCAGTTTCGGCGGGGCTTCCGGCAACGGAAGTCCCGCTTTTTTGGGATTTCCGGGGGCCTATATTGGCGCATTTTTTGAACCTGAGCTATCAGCTGGCCACCAAACCATTTAGCTGGCCTGTGGTTACTACTTAAATTCAGTTACTTAATTTTGCTCGACCTGCTCAAACAGCTTTTTGCCGGCTCCGCCCCCGAATCGGGCGCTTGGCAGCCGTTGCACCGCAGCCCGGCGCAGGAGCGGCGCAGGCAGCAGTGGCTGGCTCAGCAGGTGTTCCTTAACTGGGCGGGGCCTTATTTCAAGGCCTATCACTACCAAAAGGCCGGCTTGCCCGGGGCTAGGTTCCGGGTGCAACTGGCCCGTAAGGAGGGTCAGCGCGGGGCTGTATTCCTTTACGACCCCAGCATGGGGCCGGGCAACTTCCAGCATTTCTTCGACTTCATCCGCGACCGGGTGCTGGCCCAGGGCTACCAGTTGGGCGCGGCCGACCAGCGCACACTGCACCACGAGCAGTACGCTGAAAGCACCCAGAAATACTTCCTCAAGCCCCAGCCCAACGACTGCACGGACACTGGCCGTTGTAACCAGCGTTTCGGCAACGTAACCGTCGATTTAGTGAGCATTAACGGCCAACCCGGCTTTATTCGGTTCGCCAACAACCCCTTTACCGACGCTATCTTCACACCGGCTGCTACCTTCGATGCACTGGTAGATGCGGTTTTCAACCTGCCCCCTGCCCCGCTCGAGGTGGAGGAACTGATAACGGCGTACAAAAAGCCAATAGCGTAGAAGCTTGCACAGCCCCAAAAACGGGTAAGGCCGCTGAACTTCCTATAGAAGGAAATTTAGCGGCCTTACCCGTTTTTGGAGCTTACGATTTTCTAGTCCTCCTTCACGAACCGGGCGCGGCTGGCCGAACCATCGGGACTGAGTAGACGCAGGTGGTAAAGGCCAGGGAGCAGCGTGCTTGTTTGGAGCACGGGGCGGGCGGCGGGCACGGTTTGGCGCAACACTACGCGGCCGGCGGCATCGGTTACCACGGCCTGAGCGCTCGGGCCGCTGAAATCGGCTAGGTGCAACTGGTCGCGGCAGGGGTTGGGGTACACGCTGAGCTGTGGCGCACGGGCCGCTTGGGTGCTCGTTATAACTCCCTCGTCGCGCACGGCCGGGCCGGCAGTGCTGTTAAGCAGCCACTGGTCGGGGTCGATTTCGATGCCGACGACTGCGCGCGACTCGGCCACGGCTAGCGTGCGTACCGGCTGCGTCTGGGCAAAGCGGACGATGCGGGTGCTGTTATCGGCAAAAGTCAGGCGGTAGTCGATATCGGTTTGGAAAAAGGGCGTAACGGTAGGCATCGATACGGTTTGGGTGCTCTGCAGATACACCAGACCGCCAGTCTGGTTCCAGCGCAACGCAAACGTAGGGTAGCCTTCACCCCGGAACCACTGGTCAAAGAAGTACTGCAACGACCGGCCGGCTTCGGCCTCGAAAAGCCGTTGCAGGTCGCGGGTGCGGGCCGTGCGCCCGCCATAGGTGCTCTGGAAGGTGCGCAGTACCCGGAAGAACTTGGCGTCGTCATTGAGCAGGTAGCGCAGCATGTGTACAACAGCCGCTCCTTTCTTGTAGCTGAGCCGGGAGCTGAAGATGCGACCTACGTTGCTGGTATCACTCACGAGTACGCTGCCGCCGGGCTGGCTCATGGCTGAGCTATGAGCTTGATTGAGCCAGCTACGGGCCGCAACGGGCGTAGAAAACGCGTTCAGCGCGAGGTACTCGCCGTAGGAAGCAAAGCCTTCATTAAGCCAGATGTCTTCCCAGGCCCCACAGGTTACGTTGTTGCCGAACCACTGATGGAACAGTTCGTGGGCCGTAAGCGTGAAATTGAAGCCGTCTTGGGTGGTCATGGTCTGGTGCTCCATGCCGCCGCCAATAGGTGCCATGCTGTGGCCATACTTCTCGTTGGCAAACGGGTAGAGACCCACCTGGGCCGAAAAGCTCTCAATGAAGCCCGGCGTCCGGTCTAATTCGGCGCGGTAGAAATTGAGGGCGGCCTGGTTGTAAATGTAGTTCACGATGGGAATACGCGGGCCACCTACGGGATTGGCGTAGTTCACATACTCGATATAAGGCGCCACAGCCACCGAAACCAGATAGTAGACAATCGGGTGGCGCGACTTCCACTCATAACGCACCTCGTTGTTGGGCAGGTTGGTTACGCGCTCCAGTACCCCGTTGGAGCCCACTTTGTTGGCTGCGGCTGTCGTCACCCACACGTCGGTCGAATCGGCTTTATCGGTGAGCACCTGCTTGCAGGGCCACCACTCATAGGCGTTGTAGGGCTCCGACAGGCTCCACGTGGTGCTCACGTTGTAGGTGGGCGCAATGCGGGTGTTCAGAGCGTTGCCGATGGCGCCCGCGTTGCTGTTGGGAGCCGTACCATTGTAAGTAATGCGGGCCTCAAACAGCGTGTTGGCGGCCACGGGCTGGGCCAGACCCACCGTTACGTCGCCCTGACCTTTGCGGCGCAGGCCGGCGCTGGCCTGCCCGTTTACCACCACCGATTCGATGGCGAAGGTGCTGTACAGCTCGAAGGCCAGCGAGTCGAGCGGCTGGCTGCCGGTGCGGGCCTTTATAGTCACCGTGCCGCCCACGTTACGGCTGGTGTTGCTCAGCCGGATATCGAGTTTGTAGTACTTGACGTCGTAGCCCGCCATTTTCTGGCGGTGGCTAAGGCTGGCGTAGGCCGGGCGGGCCGCCGCGCCGGTATGCACGCGGGCGCAGGCCTCGGCTGCCGAGCCATCGAGGTCGGTAGTGATAGGGCGATAGGTGGGCAGCTGAGCGTTGGCCGATAGGCTGCCTGCCAGCAGACCACTCAGCGTCAGCAGAAGAATAGAAAGGCGCATGGAGCGGATTGAAGTGGAGAACAGGATGCGGGACCTAAGGTACGGCCCCACCGCTCAAATTCAGTGGCTTACAGTTAGCCTTTACCCCGGCCGCTGAGTGCCGGTTTCGGTAGCGGCCGGCAGGACGTTCGGGCCGCTGCACCGAGCGTGACTTACGAAAAAAGCACAAAGCTCCTGCTTCGTGTATCACTGAATTACGGCGCGGCTGTCAGCACCGGCCCATAAAGCTGGGGCTTCGCGCCACTCGCTTTTTGCGTGATATCTACCACTTAAAATTCCTACCCCCAATACCTACTCAGGTACCGGGGGCAGGAATTTTTATTTCCCTTGCCTGCAGGGGCTCAAAATAGAAGTAGAAAGGCCGCAAACAGCGCAATCCAGAGGCCGTCGATGAAGTGCCAGTAAAGCGTGACCATGCGCAGTTGGAGGCGGCGGTAGGGGTTGCGGATGAATACCAGCGTGCGCACACCATCGGCGGCAGCGTGGTGGGTGCGTATCAGCAGCACTAGCAAAAACAGCATGCCGCCCAACAGGTGCGCCACGTGCAGGGCCGAAAGCAGGTACACGAACGAACCGCTGGCCATACCGTCGAAGAATACACCCTGAGCCATCAGCTCGCGCCACCCCAGCACCTGCAGGCCAGCAAAAACGCAGCTCAGCAGTAACGTGGCACCCAGGCAGCGGCGCAGCGTAGGCAGGTCGTCTTGGGCATAAATTCGACTGGCCTGGGCAATAACATAGCTACTGACCAGCAGCACAATGGTACTCAGCGAAAAGAAGCGCGGCAAAGCAAACACCCCACTGGGCGCTCCGGTCCGGAAATGCGTGAAGGCATAGGCACCAACCAGCACTACAAACAGCGCCGTAATACCGGCCAGCCCCACGTACAGCATCATTTGCAGCGGTGGCAGGCGCTCCATGCGCTGGAAGGCGGAAGCGGGGTGGTTGGAACCCACTTTTTTAGGAAAGTCGTGGTCGGAGCTCATGGACGAGGAAAACGGACAGACGTACGAAATGAAAACCAATCAACGGGCCTTTAGTTCCGGAAAGCCGACAGCTGGTTTCGGCTTACCGGGCCGTTTCTAAAGTACGCGAAATGGGCAGTTACAACCGTACGTTTTTCGGGCCGGTTTTCTCTCGCTTCTTCCTTGCCGGCAGGCTGCTACAGCTTACGGAAGAAGGAGCCAATTTTACCGAATACTGCGTTGATGGTAATTTTTGGGCTGCCGCTGGCGCCAAACGTAACGTGGGTTTTGCCCGCCACCCGCAAATCGAGTATCAGGCCCAGCTGCCGGGCCAGGTCGTTGAGTTGCTGCAGTGGGTCGGGGCCAGGCGGGCCTTTAGGCTTAGGTGGCGCGTGCGGGTCTTTGGGAGGACCGGCCGTTATTTTGTCGAATACGCGCTGGCTGGGAAAATTGATAATCAGGTAGCCACCCGTGCCCGCCACCTGCACCTCGTCCCCATCAAGCGACACCACCAACTGCGCGTCAATATCGAGGCCGCTAGCCAAGAGTGCTGGGGTTGGAGTTGGCCGGCGGCAGGTTACCGGAAGGCGGGTTCTCGCCCCGGGTGCGGATGCGCAGCGCGCCGTTGAGCCGCCAGGTAGTAGGCGTACCAGGGTTCTGGGCGTTGGGCACCTGCAACTCCATCTGGTCAAAATTCAGGGCCAGTTCAACGCCGCCCGAAAGCTTGGAGAGCAGCGAAGCGGCCGTGTCGGCCCAGGAAGTAGGTTGGTCAGGCATAGTTTGGTGATGAAGTGGTGAGTGGTTGATTCGTGGGGCAAGAACGTCATGCAGTTCGGAGCGGAGAATGACGTTCTCTCGCGGGCCGATGATGGTAACTCTGCAAACGCCGTTGCGGGGCGCAAGTTACAGTTGTGGACGGGCACGGCTTTTGCCTGACAGCTTATGTCCCCGGCAGAATCCAAATGGGCTGGCCTGCGTATGCAGGGCGTGCAGCCGGTTTTGTCGGGTCAGATTTTCACTTCGCTCTTTTCTATGTCCTCCTCTTACTTTGTGGCTCTGGCCACCGGCCTCTTGGCTACGGTAACCCTGCAGGCCCAAACCCTCTCGGCTTCTACCCCGGTGGCCAGCTGCCCCCACCCTTTCGGCCTGGCCGACAACACGGCCCGAACTTTTACTCTGCAGGACGGGCGGGGCTCAACCACGGGCTATTTACATCAGCGGGTGGTGAGCCTAGACACCGAGCAGAACAAGAAAAAGACCCAGACCACCAACACTGTGCTGCTTAAAAGCGGAGCCTACGACACCAAAGGACGCCTGTTGTACCTGCGCGACCTGACTTTCCGCTGCCGCCAGGACACGGCCTTTACCGACGGCCTCGACCAACTTAAGCCAGAGCAGCTCAGCTCCTTCCGCGACCGGCTCCTGACTTATACCCCTACGCCTCTGGCCTGGCCCAACCAACCCACCGTGGGCTCGGAATTACCCGGGGGCGGCATGTTGGTTGATGTGCGTAGCTCGGCCGTGGATATTGCGAAAGTCTACGCCACCGTTGGCAAGCGCCGCGTAACGGGCCAGGAGTCGGTTACGACACCTGCCGGCACCTTCCTGTGCTATAAAGTGGAGGCTGAGCTAGAAAGCGCTACCGTGGCCCGCACCGACCTGAAGCTGGGCTCTACGGTGCGGGTGGTGGATTACTACGCGCCCGCCGTAGGGCTGGTGAAGTCGGAGGTGTACGATAAAAAAGGCCGGCTGGAGCAGGTACGGCTACTGACGGGGCTGGACCAATCGGCAGGCTCCATTGTAAAAGAAACGAGTAAGCGCAAAAAGTCCTAAATTCCGACTTTCTACCGCTTTTCATTTCCTGGCTTATGCGCCCTTTCCTCCTATTGCCCACCGCGCTGCTGCTGCTGCTGTTGGGCGCCTGCCAGAATGCAACAACCACTTCCGGCACGGCTGTTACCACTCCGGAGGTTTCTCCTCCAACGGCCAATTCGCCCCAGGGCAAAACCTACGGCGCGGCCATTACGGGCGAGGGCGCTCAACCTCTGTCGGCCCTGCCTACGCTGCTTGGCACCCAGGATTCGGCCCAGGTGAAGCTGGTGGGCACCGCCAACGAGGTATGCCAGGCTAAAGGATGCTGGATGACCATGAAGCTGGCCGATGGCCGCGACATGCGCATTAAGTTCAAGGATTACGCCTTCTTCGTGCCCAAGGATATCAGTGGCAAAACCATCGTCATCAACGGTTGGGCCCACCGCGAAACCGTGCCCGTATCCGACCTGCAGCACTATGCCAAGGACGCCGGCAAATCGTCCGCCGAAATTGCTGCCATCACCGAGCCCCAGCAGCAGCTCAACTTCGAGGCCGACGGGGTATTAGTGCAGGAGTAAGAACAACCAAGCAACCGCCTGTCATGCTGTGCATGGCAGGCGGTTGCTTGTTTACCAGTTCGCGCATTCACCGCTTCACCTGCTCAATTCGTAGCTTGCGGACCTAACCTGCAACACCGCTATGAGCCCCGATATCGAAGCGCGCATTATCGCTCTTACCGAGCAGCTGCACCACCTCAACTACCAATATTACCAGCTCGACCACTCCGAAATACCCGACCAGGCGTTTGACGCGCTGCTGGCCGAGCTGGCCCGGCTGGAGGCCGAACATCCGGCCCTGGCCCGGCCCAACTCGCCCACCCGGCGGGTAGGTGGCACCGTTACCAAGCAGTTCCCAACGGCCGAGCACCGCTACCCCATGCTCAGTTTGGGCAATACCTACTCAGAGGCCGATTTGCGTGAGTTCGATGAGCGGGTGCGCAAGGGCCTGGAGGGTGCCGAAATGCAGTATGTGTGCGAGTTGAAGTTCGACGGCGTGGCCATGAGCCTGACCTACGAGCATGACCAGCTGGCGCAGGGCGTTACGCGCGGCGACAGCACCCGCGGCGACGTGGTAACCAACAACGTGCGCACCATTCGCAACCTGCCGCTGCACCTGCGGCCCGCCGGCCCGCCCCGGCCACCCGAGTTCGAGGTGCGGGGCGAAATATTCATGCCCCTGCCCGTATTCGGCGAGCTGAACGAGGAGCGCGAGGCCAACGGCGAGGCCCTGTTGGCCAACCCGCGCAACGCCGCCAGCGGGGCCCTCAAGCTCCAGGATTCGGCCCAGGTGGCCGCCCGCCGGCTGCGCTTCTACGCCTACTCCTTCCTGATGCCCGGCCGCTCGCAGTTCGAAACCCACAGCGCCTCGCTCGAAGCCTTAAACGCCTGGGGCCTGCCCGTTTCGGACACCTGGCGGCGCTGCGCCACTATCGAGCAGGTGCTGGATTACGTGCATGAGTGGGACAAGAAGCGGTTCGGGCTGCCAGTCGCCACCGATGGAATAGTTATTAAGGTAGACGATTTCCGGCAGCAGGAGCTGCTGGGCTACACCTCCAAAAGCCCCCGCTGGGCCATTTCCTTTAAATACCCCGCCGAGGCCGGCCGTACCCGTCTGCAGGCCATCCAGTATCAGGTAGGCCGCACCGGGGCCGTTACGCCGGTGGCCTTACTCGACCCCGTGCCGCTGGCCGGTACCGTGGTAAAGCGCGCCTCGCTGCACAACGCCAACCAGATTGCCGCCCTCGACCTGCGCCTCGGCGACCTGGTGTTCGTGGAGAAAGGCGGTGAAATTATTCCCAAAGTAACCGGGGTTGACCTGGAAGCCCGCCCCGCCGATAGTCAGCCCATCGTGTACCCCACCGAGTGTCCGGCCTGCGGTACGCCGCTCATCCGGCCCGAAGGCGAGGCCCACTTCCGCTGCCCCAACGACCGGGGTTGCCCGCCCCAGCTCAAGGCTAAACTCGAGCATTTCGTGTCGCGCAAGGCGCTTGATATTGACGGGCTGGGCGCTGAAACCGTGGGCCGCTTCTTCGATCTGGGTTTAGTGACTGATGCGGCTTCCCTCTACGAATTGCCGGCTAAGGCTGTAGAGTTGGCCCAGTTGGAGCGCATGGGCGAGAAGTCGGTGCAACGGCTGGTGGCGGGTCTGGAAACCAGCAAGCTGGTCCCGTTCGATAGGGTACTGTTCGGGCTGGGCATCCGCTACGTGGGCGAAACCGTGGCCGAGAAGCTGGCCGCCCAATATCGCACCGTAGAGGCGCTGGCAGCGGCCACGGCCCCCGAGCTGGCCGCCGTGCCCGAGGTGGGAGGCGTTATTGCCGAATCGGCTGCCGCCTGGTTTCAGGAGCCCGCCAACCAGGACTTTGTGGAGCGCCTACGCACCGCGGGCGTGCAACTGGCCCTCACCGGCGAGGCACCCCAGCCCCAAAGCGACCGGCTGGCCGGCCTCACGTTCGTGCTTTCGGGCGTATTTGAGCTGCACAGCCGCGACGAGCTGCAGCACCTGATTCAGCAGCACGGCGGCAAAATCACGGGCAGCATCAGTAAAAAGCTCAGTTTCCTGGTAGCCGGCGACAAAATGGGCCCGGCCAAGCGCGAAAAGGCTACCACGCTGAAAGTGCCCATCATTGGCGAAACGGAACTGCTGGCCATGCTCCCGAAAGCTGACGAAACGCCAGTTCCCTCAGCCGACGAAGCCCCAGCGGCTTCCGCCGACAAGGCTTCGGGCACTCTCACCCAGGGTTCGTTGTTCTAGCTTCGGTCAGGCCAAGCACGCAATACGTTTGGGCCGGCCGCCTTCTTATTCATCTCTCACAGAAATACTTACCATGCTTCGTCACCTGCTGCTGATTACCCTGGCCCTCGCGCCGCTGACCTTGCTGGCCCAAACGCCCCTGCCCGCCGCACCAACGCCGGCTCCTAAGCCAATCAGTACCGGTGCTATTTCCGTTGCCGCTGTACCGGTAGCATCCATCGCCGAGGTGAAGAAGACGCTTCGCCAGCCTAATGTGGTGCTACTCGATGTGCGCACGCCCGAAGAATTTGCCACCGGCCATCTGCCCGGCGCCGGCAATGTGGATTTTCGCGCCCCCGACCTGGCCGCGCAGTTACAGAAGCTCGACCCCAGTAAAACCTACGTGCTCTACTGCGCGTCCGGCAACCGCAGCAACAAAACCGCCCTACTCATGCAGGAAAAAGGCTTTAAGCACGTTATGAATGCCGGGGCTTACAAGGATCTGAAGGACGAGGTGAAGTAGCGTCAAGCGCCGTAAATGATATGGACCGTACCAGAGCGCAATCCTGCCAGTCGGTTTTACCCGTATCATTTACGACGCCGCCGCTCTTGTACTGCGGAGCGGGGTTAAGTCGTTCGCTGTATCCGCGCGTCAGGAGGCTTGCCTCACGACCAAGTAGCCATCGGCGCACCAACTATAGCCCATCTTAACTCCTCACGCCATGCCCCGTCTGCTGCGCCCATTGTTCCTGTTTCCGCTATTCGCGGGCTTGGCGGCCTGTTCAGAAGGAGTGGAATCCATGCCTGAAATGCCTGCCCCGGCAGTTGGCGCGGCGCTGTACCGCGTTACGTTCGAGGCCAGCTGGAGTGCAGCCACGCATGCCAGCTTCCCGGCCGGCGCCCATTTCTCCGCCGTAGTAGGCGCTTCCCACCGCGCCGATGGCCTGCTGTTTCAGCCGGGCCAGCTGGCTAGTGCCGGCATCAAAGACATGGCCGAGCGGGGCAACAACACAGGGCTGCGCGCCGAAATCAACGCTCTGCAAGGCAGTGGGGCGGCTTTTCGCTTGATGGAAGGTCGCGGCAACATCAATTCGCCAGGCATGGTGGCCGACACCATTCGTCTGGATGCAGCGCATCCCCGGCTGAGCCTGGTAACCATGATTGCGCCGAGCCCGGATTGGTTTGTGGCGCTGGAAAATGAAAACCTGCTCGGAGCCGATGGGCAATGGGTAGCCGAGCGCCGGATAGCAGCTCGGGCCTACGATGCCGGTACCGACGGCGGCGCTACCTTCACGGCACCCGACCAGCCGATGCTACCGGCCGGGGTAATTGTGCGGTTGCCATTGCCCCCCGCCACCGGACCAGCCCCCGACGGCCCCCCATTGGGTAGCTGGCATCTGGAGCGCATCAAGTAAGCTACCCTCACAGCGTGCCGACAGACCTATTCCGTGGCGCGGGTCGAACACTCAACGCCTGCCACACCAAAAGCCCCTGACGTCAGCATTGACATCAGGGGCTTTTGCGCTTTACTTCTTCTCTTTGATTTCGAGCCTAGAAGCTCTGCACCATGTTGTTGTGCAGAGTGCGAGGGGTCCAGTAGCCGCTGGCGATGATGCGGCGGATGGTGAAGAGCGGGTCCTGCTGGTCGCGCTTTTCGGCCAGGATAAACGCCGCGTCCATGCCGCGCGACTTCAGCTCCGGAATAGCCTCGGGGTTCCAGAGGCCGAAGGGGTAAGCGAAGTAGTTGACTTTCTTGCCCGTAATTTCTTCAAGCACTTTGGTAGGCTTCTCAATTTGGGTCACCCAGTCCTGGCCCTGGTACTTCTTCACGTTGTGGTGGTCCCAGGTGTGCGAGCCGATGACGTTGCCCTCATCGGAAAGCTGCTTGACCTGCGCCTTGCTCATGTAGCGGGGGCGGCCGAGGCTCACGGTCATGATGAAGTACACGCCCTTGAAGCCGTACTTCTCCAGCGTGGGGCGGGCCACGGTAAACTGGTCGAGGTCGGTATCATCGAAGGTGAGCATGACCGGCTTGCTGGGCAGCGGGGCACCGGTGGTGAGGTAGGCGTAGAGCTGGTCGGGCAGAATGGCGTGGTAGCCTGAGTCGGCCAGCATCTTCATCTGGGCCTTGAACTGAGCTACCGGAATGATGTAATCCTTAGCGCCTTTCGAGTCGGATGACTTCCAGTCGCGAATCTGATGGTAGCACAGAATGGGCACCTGCTTACGACCTAGCACGGTAGCAGCATCGGCCCGTTGGCCGGCCGGGATGGTGGCCGGGCTGCCGTTGTTCAGGCTGGCGGCCGTGGCGTTGCCGGCGGTGGGGGTAGTGGCCGTCAGGGCCGAGTCGGCGGCTAGTTCGGCGGTAGCAGCGGCGGTTTCGGTACCGGCGGCGGTTTTGGTTTCGGTGCAGGCAGGCAGCACGGCCAGGGTGGCCAGCGCGGCGGCCAGCACGGGGTACTTCGTGAACTTCATGGATGATGGGAGTGCAGGCTGCCGAAAGGCGGGCCGCAGGGGAAAATACAGTGAAAGAAAATCAGATGAACCTTCGGTCTGACGGCCGTATCTTGCCGCCGGTCCTTCTTTCTACAAAGCAACCGCTTATTTCCCGCATGGACAAACTCCGTGGCACCGGTGTGGCCCTGGTTACGCCCTTCCTCCCCTCCCCCGACCGCGCCGTGGACTACCCGGCCCTGCGTCGCCTCATCGATTTCCAGCTCGAAAACGGTACCGACTACCTCGTTATCAACGGCACCACCGCCGAGTCGCCGACCCTGACTACTGAGGAGCGCAGCGAAATCCGGCGCGTGGCTCGTGAGCACACGGCCGACCGCGCCCCGCTGGTGTACGGCCTGGGCGGCAACGACACGGCCGCACTGGTCCGCAGCCTGGAAACCACCGATTTAAGCGGCTACGACGCGCTGCTCTCAGCCTCGCCCTACTACAACAAGCCCAGCCAGCGCGGTATCATCGCTCACTACCAGGCCCTGGCCGACGCCTGTCCGATACCCGTGCTACTCTACAACGTGCCCGGCCGCACCAGCTCCAACCTCACGGCCGCTACAACCCTGGAGTTGGCCCAGCACCCCAACATCATCGGCATCAAGGAAGCCAGCGGAAACCTGGAGCAGTGCATCGCCATTGCGGCCCAAAAGCCCACCGATTTCCTGCTGATTTCGGGCGACGATATGATGACTACCTCCCTCATCAGCTTCGGCGGCGCGGGCATCATCTCGGTGCTGGCCAACGCCTTCCCGCAACGCTTCTCGGCCATGACCCGCGCTGCCCTCAACGGCGACTTCGACGAAGCCAGCCAGCTGCTGTTTGGCTTCGCCCAGCTCAACCCGCTCATGTATGAGGAGAGCAACCCCGTGGGCGTAAAAGCCGCCCTGGCCGCCCAGGGCCTGTGCTCTGATGCCGTCCGCCTGCCGCTGCTGGAGGCCAGCGAAGGGTTAACTGGCCGGATTAAGGAGTTGATGTAATAGAGTTTTGACTCGGAAAATCCGCATATACCCGACCCTTATGGTCGGGTATATGCGGATTTTCTCCGTTCCGTCTGTACTCAAATTAGGGTCGAACAAAATACGTACAGCAGGGGCGTTAGTGCTATGCCTAATAATACCACGTAATCCCTGCGCTTCTGCCCTCTGTTAAACAGACTCAGACCTCCCAGCGCCAGCACAAATATGGCAACTAACCCAAGCGTTAAGATCACCAATGCGCCGTTTGCGGCTCCGCAGGATGCTGGATAATTGGCCGAACCATTTGCAAACCAATTAACCACGAACGCCCACCACAAGCCATAAAATCCGACGGCGATAGTGCTCCAAAGGCGACGACGGAAGATACTCAACATTAATGCAATGGCTTAATGAAACTACAAAAGCTTTGTTACCAACCACTGGCCAGCACGTCGGCGATGTGCAGGGTTTTGATGGGCTTTTTCTCGCGGCGGATGTAGGCGTCGAGGTGCATCAGGCAGCTGGTGTCGGTGCTGATTAGGTAGTCGGCGCCGGTGGCTAGGGCGTGCTCGACCTTCTGCTCGGCCATAGCCACCGATATGGCTTCGAATTTCACGGCGAAGGTGCCGCCGAAGCCGCAGCAGGTTTCAGTTTCGGCCATTTCGAGGCGTTCCAGGCCCGCCACACCATCGAGTAGCTGGCGTGGGGCCGCGCGGATACCGCACTCGCGCAGGGCCGCGCAGGAGTCGTGGTAGGTGTACTTGCCACTGAGGTTTGCCCCCGGAATGCTGGTGATTCCCAGCACATCTACCAGAAACTCGGTCAGCTCGAAGGCCCGGCGCTGCACGCCGTGGTAGCGGCCGGCGTCGGGCGTGCCCTCGAACAGGTCGGCGTAGGTGTTGCGCACCATGCCGATGCAGGAAGCCGAGGGGCTCACGATGTAGCGCTCCTGCTCGGTTGGAAAGTCGGTGAGAAACTTGCGGGCCACGTCGCAGCTCTCGGTTTTATAGCCCGCGTTGTAGGCTGGCTGCCCGCAGCAGGTTTGGTTGGGGTTGTAATGTACCTCGCAGCCCACGGCCTCCAGCACCTTCACCATGTTCATGGCGGTGTGCGGGAAAAGCTGATCTACGAAGCAGGGAATGAATATATCGACGGCGGTATGCATGGGGCAGGTCTAATAAGCAGCGAATAAACCTGTCATCCTGAGCGGAGCGAAGGACCTGGAAAGAAGCTGCTGAGCAATGACGTCAGCTTCTTTCCAGGTCCTTCGCTCCGCTCAGGATGACAGTGAACTAGTGCCCCGCAAAGATGCGCTGATTCAGCCGCATGGCCTCATTCAGCGCCTCCAGGTTCACGCCCGGCTCCAGCCCGACTTGGGTCGAAAACTCTAGGAGCCGCTCGGTGGGCATATTTCCGGTGAGCTCATCGGCCGCCATCGGGCAGCCGCCGTAGCCGCCCAGTGCCCCATCAAAGTGGCGGCAGCCGGCCTCGTAGGCGGCCTGCACTTTCTCCTGCCAGGTATCGGGCGTGGTGTGCAGGTGGGCCCCAAACCGGATATGCGGGTAAGCGGCCGTCAGCTCGCGGAAAGCGGGCGCGATGGTAGCCGGCGTGCTGGCCCCGATGGTGTCGGACAGCGCCACAATGCCCACGCCCAGCGCGTCGAGCTTCTGCGTGAACTCGCCGAGCACAGCCGGGCTCCAGGCGTCGCCGTAGGGGTTGCCGAAGCCCATGCTCAGGTACACCACCTGCTGCTGGCCGGTGCGGGCGCAGATTTCCTGCATGCGGGCCACATCATCGAGGGCCTGGGCAATGCTTTTGTTGGTGTTACGCTGTTGAAACGTTTCGGACACCGACAGCGGGAAGCCGATGTAGCGGATTTGCGGGTGGCTGGCAGCCGTTTCGGCCCCGCGCAGGTTGGCCACAATGGCCAGCAGCATGGTACCCGACTGGCTCAGGTCGAGTGCTTCCAGCACCTCGGCTGTGTCGGCAAGCTGCGGAATGGCCTTGGGCGAAACGAAAGAGCCGAAATCGAGCGTACTGAAGCCGACTTTCAGCAGGGCGTTCAGGTAGTCTATTTTATCGGTGGTCGGTATGAACGTGGGCCAGCCCTGCATCGCGTCGCGGGGGCATTCGGTGAGGTAGAGCATGGGCGGGAAGTGGGTGGAGCGCAAAGATAAACCCTGCCCCGACAACCCCAGCCTCACTCCAGCTCCGCTCCTGCTAACAGTCCACCACTCCGTAGCGGCCGCCCTTCACGATCAAAATCAGCAAGCCGTTAACGAAAGGTTTGTGAAAGCTGGGTTAACCTACGGTCTTTTGCTGCGCGACCTTTTTATCGGATACTGCTATCAGCGCTCCGGGCTTCCTGCCGGGCCCACAGCTTGCTAGCGAACTACCCGGCTCGTTTCGGGGTTGAAACAGTCACTTCTAGTATCGCTCTACTCCTCCCCGCTCGCTTCATGCTGCACCGCCTTCGCGCCCTGCCTTTTCTGTTATTGATTACGTTGTTGAGTGCTTGTAGCCAGAACCAAACCCTGCGCGGCCTCTTTCAGCAAACCACGCCCCACGAAACCTACGCCCGCCGCCTGCAACAGTCGGGCCTCGCCGAAACGGCCCTGGGTCGCGACTGGCTCCGGGCCGCCGAACAGGCGTTGCGCGACTCGCTCACCGTGAAGCTGCCCTACCAGGAATCGGGCTTTTTTCCGGCCGACCGGGCCGTGGCGCTGGGCCTGCGCTACGGTGTGCGGGCGGGTGAGGCTATCCAGGTCAGCCTCACGCTGGCTCCCGGCACGGCCGCGCCCCGCGTGTTTCTCGATGCTTTCGAGCTGAGCCCCGATCAGCCCGCGCCCCGGCACCTGATGGCCGCCGACACAACCAGCCTCTCGTTTCGCTACGTGGTGGAGGCCGACCGCCAGCACCTATTGCGGGTGCAGCCCGAGCTGCTGCGCGGGGGGCGCTACACGCTCAGCATCCGCCGCGAGCCCACCCTGAGCTTCCCGGTGCAGGGCAAGTCTGATAAGGCTATCGGCTCGTTCTGGGGCGCGGGGCGCGACGGCGGGGCCCGCCGCCACGAGGGCGTCGATATTTTTGCCGCCCGCGGTACGCCTGCCGTCGCCGCGGCTGCTGGCATCGTTACGCGGGTAAACGAGACTCCGCTGGGTGGCCGGGTTGTGTGGCTTTCCACCGCCGATTTCAACGCCCACCTCTATTACGCCCACCTCGATAAGCAGCTGGTGCAGCCCGGCCAGCGCGTGCGCCTGGGCGACACGCTGGGGCTAGTGGGCAACACCGGCAACGCCCGCACTACGCCGCCCCACCTGCACTTCGGCGTGTACCGCAGCGGCGCCCTCGATCCGCTACCCTTTGTGCGTAAGGCCGATGCGCCAGCTACAACGCCGAAGAAGCTGCCCGCCGAGCTGGGCCAGTACGTACGCGTACGCGCCCCACGACTCCCGTTGCGCCCCGCACCAGCCACTAACGCGGCGGGCTTGGCGGGCCATATCGCCACGCCTACCATCCCGCTGCTGGTGCTGGGCGCCGTGCCCGGCTGGTTGCGGGTGCAGCTACCCGGCGGCGGCAGCGGCTTCGTACCTGCCCCGGCTGTGCGGACTGCCGTACCGCTGCGCCGTGAAAAGCTGACGGCCGAGGCCGAGCTGCGCTCCTTCCCACTACCCGACGCACCGGCCGTAGCAGCCTTGCCGGCCCAAACCGCCGTGGCCGTGCTGGGCGAGTTTGGGGGCTACCGCCTCGTGCGCCAGGCCAACGGCCGCACCGGCTGGGTTAAGGCCGGATAAATGGCCGGGATAATTCGCGCCTATTTTTTCCGGTTCTTCCTTCGGCCTTCATGAAGTTGCCCGTAGGTTTGAGCCGGTGATTAGAGTAATAACGCGGAGTGGCTTTTTCGGAAGTTGTTCCGCGTTCCTGTTTTACTCCAGATCAGCAGTTGCTTCGTATGTGGCTACGGCCGCTGTATCTTACCTCTTTCTACTACCTACTTATGCGCGTTTTACTTTTCGCAACTGCTTTGCTGGCAGCTGAATCAGGCTTGGCATCAACTGGTTTTGCCCAGACGACTTCTGCGGCGGCCGTGCCCGTTGCTGCCTGGGGTAGTAGCCTGGAGGCAGCCATGCAGCAGGCTAAGGCCACCAACCGGCCCGTGCTGGCTGTTTTTTCGGGCTCCGACTGGTGCAAGCCCTGCATTATGCTGAAGCAGGAAGTGTTTGATACGCCGGCCTTCGAGCAGTTTGCCCGCGACAGGTTTGTGCTGGCGCACTTCGATTTCCCGCGTAGCAAGAAGAACAAGCTGTCGGCTGAGCAGCAAAAACAAAACGAGCTGGCCGCCTCCAAATTCAACCAGGAGGGTTCCTTTCCACTGGTAATCTTGATTTCGCCTGAAGGCAAGGTATTGGCCAAAACCGGCTACCGGCCCGGCGGCGAGGCCGCCTACGAAGCGCACCTCACCGCCCTGCTGGCCCGCAAATAGAGCGTCCTCTTGCCTTGGTCGATGCTGCCCGAATAGCACCACCAATCAGTTCTTTTCGGCTCCGATTATCCCATTTGCTATGCATGCCGCCTCCTTGCTCCGTTTTTTGTGGCTGCTGGCGCTGTTGCTGCCTTGGCAACCCATGAACGCAGCCGCTCAGCTGCGCAATTTCAGCAAGCAGGCCCAACTCATGGGCTCACACTTCACCTACACGGTGGTGGCCGACAACGATACGCTGGGCTGGACTGCGCTCAACGCCGCCATTGCTGAAACCCGCCGCATCGACCGGCTTATGTCATTCTGGGATTCCACTTCCCAAATCACGCAGATCAACCGGGCCGCCGGCCTGCACCCGGTAGTAGTTGACCAGGAGGTGTACGACCTGATTGAGCGTACCCTCCGAATTTCGGCTTTGAGCGGCGGGGCCTTTGACATCACCTTCGCCTCGGCCGACAAAATTTACCGCTTCGACCGGCAGGAGCACCCGCTGCCGCCCGAAGCCGTGCGCCGGGCCGCCGTGGCCCGCATCAACTACCGCCACGTGCTGCTCGACCCCGCCCGGCGCACCGTTATGCTCCAGGAGAAGGGCATGCGCATCAATCTGGCTGGGGTGCTGCAGGGCTACGGCATCCGGCGAGCCCGGCAGATGCTCGATAAGCTTGGCATCAAAGGTGGCCTGCTCAACGGCTCGGGCGATATTCTGTGCTGGGGCCGGCAGGCCGATGGCTCGCTCTGGCGCGTGGCCATCGGCAACCCCGACCACCCCGGCAGCATTTCGAGCTGGGTGCAGGTAACCGATGTGGCCGTGGTAACGGCCGGCAACTACGAGCAGTACTTCACGTCGGGCGGCAGGGTGTACGGCCACATTATCAACCCCGCCACTGGCCTGCCCGCCACTGGCCTGCGCTCCGTCACCATCATCTGTTCCGATGTGGAGCTGGCCGACTGCCTCGATGAAGTAGTGTTCGTGAAGGGCCCCGTGGAGGGCCTGGCCTTCATCAACCAACTCAAGGGCGTCGACTGCACCCTGATTACCGACGACAACCGCACGCTGGTTTCCAAAAACATGCAGATCAACTACTACCGCAACAGCGCCCCGGTGCCGGCAACCCGCCAACCGTAACCGGGTAATTTACCGTACGTTTTCCGGCGCTTCGCCCTCACGCTTTCTGCTTCTTGCTCATGCCCGATATTCCAGCTCTTATTTGCGTGCGCCGCCCGATAATTGGGCTGGCCGGTTTGCTGCTGGCGGCGGGTAGCCTGGGGGGCTGCGTGTCGGTGGCCGCGTATCAGAAGGTATACCTCAACGACGAGGATATGAAGCTCGCCAACAAGCGGATAGAGGTTTACGAATCCAACTTTCAGTCGTACCGCGAAGGAGCCGGCGGGGCCAACGGCGGCAAGGTGGGTGGCGGTTGCGGCTGTAATTAAGGCCCTTAGCCCACTGCGCTGGGGTAGTTTTTCGAAGATGTGCTTTTCGCTTGTTGTATGTGTCTATTCTGGATTGAGGTGGCTTTTTTTCGTCGGATGACTCTGGCCGCCTGCGTAGTACTGCTGCCTGGCCTGGCTTGGGCCCAGGGGGGCGCTACGCCCAACCGCATCGATGGCTCCGGGGTGCCGCTCCGCCTCCAGCCCACTGCGCCCGGCACTTCGGTGGGCGAAACCGAAATCAATATCCTGGGGAGCTACTACCAGCAGGACGGCACGCACGGGGCCGTGCAGGGCGGGCGCGGCACCGAGTACCTCACCGACGTAACTCCTACCATCATCCTCAATATCCCGCTCGATACGGTCAGCCGGCTCACGGCCAACATCGGGGCCGACTTTTACGCCTCCGCCTCCACCGACCGTATTGATGGCGTGGAGGGCCTTTTCCTGTCCACCCCTTCGGCGCGCGACACGCGCCTGCACGCCGATTTCGGTTACTCGCGCGAGAATAAGGCCAAGCGCCGCACTATCGGGCTGGGAGCCGGCGTATCGACTGAATATGACTACTTCTCGGTGAACGTAGCGGGCTCGTGGGCCAAGAGCTCCCGCGACGGCAACCGCGAGTTCAGCGTTGCCGGGCAGGTGTATCTCGACAAGGCCACTCTCATCTATCCCACCGAACTGCGCACTGGTCAGCAACTCGTGCCCACCGACAAGCGCCAGAGCTACAATTTGTCGCTGGTGTATTCGCAGGTAATCAACCAGCGGCTGCAGATTGCCGTCAGCACCGAGCTGGTGTACCAGCGCGGGCTGCTGAGCACGTCCTTCCACCGGGTGTATTTCCGCGAGCCGGGCAATGTGGCCCCCAAGGTAGAGCAGTTGCCGCAGCGCCGCTTTAAGTACCCGGTGGCGTTACGGGCAAGCTACTTTGCCTCCGATTTTGTGCAGCTAAGGGGCTTTTACCGCTTCTACAACGACAACTTCGGTATCTCGGCCCACACCTTTGAGCTGGAAACGCCGCTGAAAGTAACCCCCTTCTTCGTGCTTTACCCATTCTACCGCTACCACACCCAAACGGCGGCCAGGTACTTCGCCCCCTACGCCCAGCACTCCAGCGCCAGCGAGTTCTACACCTCCGACTACGACCTGTCGGATTTCTCGGCCAATAAGTTCGGACTGGGGCTGCGCTACTCGCCGGTGTACGGCATCAGCCGCTTCAAAACCCCCTTCGGCAACGGACAGGGCGGCCGCAAAGTGGCCAAATTCAAGTCGCTCGATGTGCGCTACGCCTATTACCAGCGCAACAACAATTTCAACGCCAACCTAGTCAGCTTCGATCTAGCCTTCACGATGCCATAGCAGAGTGATGAGTTGACAGCTTAGTGTACTTTCTGCAACAACTGATTAACAAACAATTATTGCAGAGAGCATTATCCTTGCTAGCAATGTAAAGCGCCGCCGGAATAGCTCCGGCGGCGCTTTGCAGTATATCTGACAGGGCAGTGGACACTGGTGCAGCAGTGCAGATAGTTTAATTTTTATACAATCACTTACCCGTCCGAACAGAAACTGCAGGCTGTCTGCCTGACTCGACCTTATTCGGCAATAACTACCGCACGTTTCAGGGTCTTGGAGAATGCCAGGCGCCGCTCCCGGCCATCGGCCGAGGGGTAATCGAAGCCAATGGCCCGACTATCGGCTTTCACCGACGACCACGACTGGGCATCCACGTTCTCGGGCTGAACGGCCGCCTTAGGCACGGCCGGCTGCACAAACCGGTCGTCGCGGAAAAAGCTGTTCATGCCCTGCAGAATAGCAATTTCCTTGTCGCGTACGGTAGCCGTCTGCGGATCGGTCATGTCCTGGTCGCGGATAAGGGCGGTGGCGGGCATCACCTCCTGGCGTAGCGTATCGCCGGTGCTGCTGAGGATGATAAAGTAAGCCCGCGACGAAGCAATTTTAGGTCCGCGCAGCTGCAACACAAAGGAATCCTTGTCCTTGGTGGAGGAGAAGTTATGGGTGGCGTTTACCGTACGTAACACGGTACGCTCGCTCACCCGGCCGCGGTTGGCCTCCAGGCCAGGCGTAAATTGACGGTCGGTGTTGCGGGAGGTGGCCACTTCGCGCTCCGTATTCAGGCAAGACGACAGCTGAAGCAGGCAAAAGGCTCCGGCAACGGGGATTAATAGTTTTTTCATGAGTAAACAGACGCAGCAACAATTCAGCCAGACAGCCTTTAGAAAGGCTCCAGCCCCGAAAGTTCGGGATTTCCCCGCATTCGGCCAATTATAAATATCCCTAAATCAATTAACTATTAATACCCTGCCCCCACGCGCACGCAGTTGTATGGCCGGCAGCTGGCTTGCTTACGAAATTTGCCTGCCTGCAGACTGCTTTGGAAAGCCTTTTTTTGGTCGGAACTCAGAATACCCCCACCTCTATGCCCAGCAGCCAGCGCGGTAGCTCGGGGTAGATAGCGGGCGCCTGAGTGCTGAATGTATCGGCGAGCCGGTAGCGGCCCACCAGGGCGTAGCGGCCCGCGCCCAGCCGGGTACCTAGTCCCCAGCTCCAGCGGCGCAGGTAGGCCGGGCGTACTTCGCGCACCAGCGTCCGGGTGCCTTGCCCCTGCCCGGGCCGGTCTTCGTAGCTGTGGTTGCTGCTTATCGCCCAGCTGCCCCAGCCGCTTACGTCGAGGTAGTGTCCTACCACGTTTCCGCGCCGCCCGAAACTCAACCGGACAAAGGGCTCCAGCTGCAGCTGCGTCAGGCTCAGTGATTCGCGGTAGTGCGGCTGGGCCGTGGGCACCTGTTTGGCACTGCTTTGCCGCAAGTGGTAGCGCAGGTAGGCAAAGCGGGCATCCAGCCCTGCCGCCGTGGCGCCTGTTACGCGCCACTTGTTGCGCAGCCCAACAAACAGCTCGCCCGATTGGGGGTAGCGCAACGGGGCTCCGGGCCCGTCGGCCGCGCCCACCACGGCAGTGTAGCCTAGGTACAGGTGCTGATAAAGGGCCCGGTTGGGGCCGTAGCGCCTAGGAATGGTATCGGTGGCGGGGTCGGCGCGCAGCAGCACCCGCTGGGCCGCTGCCAAGCGGGGCCAAACGGTCAGCAGCAGCAGGGCCAGCAAAGGTGGCCAGTTAAAGATGAGCCTGTTCATAAAACGCTGAAGCTAGCCGTGTATCCCCGGAAATGCACCCGTAGTGTACCACCCGCTGGCAACTGTTGCAGCGGCACCCGCAGGATGGCCCGCTGGCTTACCTCCAGCACCTCATAGCGCGTAATAAAGCCGCTGGCATCGCGCAACTGCCAGTACAGCGGGGCCGGCGGGCTGGCAATTTCGGCCGTTGGAGTGTCGGCAAGCGGCTCGGTAGCGGCCTGCAGCGGCAGCGAATAAGCGGGCACAACGGCTGCCTCGGGTCGGATAATAACGCTAACGGCCGAGTCGGCGGCCACAAAATCGAAGGTGGGATTTGGCAATACCGCCGGCCCGTCGCCGGCGCTGAAGGCGGCTACCCGGGGCAGGCCGTAACCGTGGGCATAGTCGAAATACGGGTAGAGCTGCCCGGCCTGCTGCAGCCGGGCAAACAGCGCCATTACCGGCAAATCGCGCTGCTGCTGCCAGGCACAGGCCGCAAAGCCCGCCACCAAAGGGCTGGCAAACGAGGTACCCTCGACCCGCTCGAAGCCACCCGGCACGGCCGTTATGGCCACCCCGAAAGCCGACAGATTAGGTTTGAGCCGCCCGCCCGCCGCGGGCCCGTAGCTGCTGAAAGGCAGATGCAGAAACGTATCGGGGTCGAGGCCGCCCACGGTCAGCACCGAGTCGGCATCGGCAGGCGTGCCAACGGTGCGCCACGTGGGGTCGTCGCCGTCATTACCGGCCGCATTCACCACCAGCATGCCCTTGCGCACGGCCATGGCGGCGGCGCGGGCCACTAGGCTGGTACGCCCGTTCATCTGCTCGGGAAAGTAGCGACGGTCGGTGTAGCCCAGCGAGGAGTTGATAATGTCAGCCCCGTTCCGGTCGGCCCACTCGGCGGCGGCCAGCCAGGCTTCTTCCTCGGCGTACAGCTCGCTGCCCTGCTGTTCGGTGCGCGCCAACAGGAACTCAGCGCCCGGCGCCAGCCCCAGAAAGGTGCTGTCGGGTAGCTGGCCGGCCAGGCACGAGAGCACCTCGGTGCCGTGGCTGCCACCCCGGTATACATCGGGGGTGCGGCGCAGGAAATCGTAGGTGGCCGCAATGGCCCGGCGGCGGTACAGGTGCGCGAAGGCCGGATGCGTGTTGGTGGCACGGAAGCCTACATCGAACACGGCAATACGCAGCCCCTGCCCTTGCTGCCCCGCCTGCCGGAATCCGGCGGCCCCGAGCACGGCCGTTTGCCGGCGGGCCAGCACCAAGTCGTCGGGCGAGAGGGGATCAGGCGAGCCAGCCGGTGGCGCGGCAGGGCGTTGCAGGCGGTGGATTACGGCAGGCAACATGGGGCGCTCGGGCCATACCTCTACGCTGGATACGCCGGGCAGAAGCCTTATACGGGCAGCCTGGGCAGCGGTGGCTCGGCAGGCCACGGCATTAAACCAGCGGCTGACAAGCGTAACCGAATCAGTTAGTGCCCGCACCCGGGCCAGATAATCGGGGCGCACCGGGAAATCGGTGCTGTCGGCGGCGGGCAGGTGCTGGCGACGGCGACGGGCCTGGGCAGCCGGGTCGAAATAGGCGGCGGGTTGCAGCATCTGGCCCGCTTTGTCGCGGAACGTAACCCAATAGCGGGCAGCAGGAGCCGTGATGGATGCGGAGCTCTGAGCGGCCGCCGGCAGCCCAGCCAGCAACCCCAGCCATAAAGTCAGATGTTTACGAAAGCGCAATTGTTCTCTTACCTAAAAACCTGTTTCAGATTCGAAGGTACAATAAAGCCCCGTTTGACGAAGCATCGACGGCACACTGGTCGACAACCAGGCCTACGGTTGAGCCGTTGTAGCGGGGTAGCTCCACAAAATTATTTTTGGGGCAGTTTTTTTTCTACCGCTTCACTGTTTTTTTATTTCTACTACTCGTATGTTCTTTTCTTCCGTTTTCCCCAAAGTGCTCTGCGGAGCGGCCCTGCTTGTTGGCTCGGCCAGCTGCGTGTCGCAGAAAAAATTTGACGCTGCGCAACGCTCATTTCAGGAGGCGGCCCAGGCCCGCGACCAACTACAGGTTGAAAAATCGGCCCTCGAAAATGAGAAGGCGCGCAATGAAGAATCGTTGCGCAGTAATTTACTTTCTAAAAATCAGCAGGTAAACCAACTCAACCAAAGCCTGAGCGGAGCCCAGCAGGAAAATTCGCAGCTTTCCACCGATTTGCGTACCAAGGAAGAGCGCATTGCCGAAATGCAGCGCGTGCTTGACCAGAAGGAAGCCGCCGTGAAGGCGTTGCGCCAAAAAGTAGGCGACGCGCTGCTTGGTTTCAACGCCCAGGATTTGCAGGTAAACGTTAAAAACGGCAAAGTGTACGTGTCGCTTTCCGAGCAGCTACTCTTCAAATCGGGCTCGACCAAAGTAGACCCCAAAGGCCAGGAAGCCCTCAAGAAACTGGCGGCGGCTCTCAAAGGCAACCAGGACGTGAACGTGCTGGTGGAAGGCCACACCGACAACGTGCCGGTGCGCGGCGTGGTGAACGGGGCGAAGGACAACTGGGATTTGAGCGTGTTACGGGCAACTGAAATCACCCGTATTCTCACCGAATCGGGCCTTTCTGATTCGCAGGTAACGCCTTCGGGACGGGCGCAATTTGTGCCCATTGCAACCAACGACACCCCCGCCAACAAGGCGCTTAACCGCCGTACCGAAATTATTCTGACGCCTAAGCTCGATGAGCTGTTTCAAATTCTGGAACAGAATTAACGCGCTTTCAGCCAATGGTTTCTCCCATACTACAGCGTACTCCGTAGTCAGTACTTTGTGGGTAAAAACTATGTCTCCCGGCAGTTAATCTTGCGACTGGCCTGACCAATAATATTCTAAAAAGCAGGTAGCCTGTTTACCCGGGCTGATAACAGGGCAAACAGGCTACCTGCTTTTATGGCGTCACTTTATTTATTCTCCGGGCCAGATATATTATTGCTTTTCACGTATCGGGATTATTTCGAACACCTAAATGCTTGTGAAATAAAAATAAACAGGCAACTTTACAACCTCATAACTTCTCAACCCATTTATTTTCCTAATGGCAACCAACGACCTTAATAAGCTCCAGGAAATTCTCAATAGCGCCGAAGACAACCACGCGCTCCTGACCCGCATTCGGAAGCAGGCTTCTAAAATCAACAGCATGATGGAAGAAATGAACGCTATGCTGGACCCTAGCTACAAAATTGAGAAGAAAGAGCGTAAGCCACGCGCCGCCAACAACACTGGCAAAGGCCCCGGTCGTCCGCGCAAAAACGCTGCCGCCGAATAATATTTTCGGTAAGCGTAGAACTGAAAGTGCCCGGCTGCCAATGGCAGCCGGGCACTTTTATTATGTCACATTTCTGAAAGCTGACGATATTCTTATAGTCCGTATTTGCTGAGCAAATACACCAGCGCGGCCATGCTGGCACCGCCCAGTTCCAACTCGCGCCGGTTCACCTTGTCAAACGTGTCGGCGGCGGTGTGGTGAATGTCGAAGTAGCGCTGCGAGTCGCAGTCGTAGCCGAACAGGGCCTTGGCCTGGTCTTTAAGCGGGCCGATGTCGGTGCCGGCGTGGCCTTGCGCGAACTGCCCGCTGTTGTAGGGTACGAACAGCGGCTGCCAGGCCTCAATTTTGCGTACCACGGCCGGGGCCGCTTCAATGTTGAAGCCCCGGGGCGTGAAGCCGCCACCATCGGATTCCAGGGCGGCGAGGTGGTTTTCGTTGTTGGCTTTGGCTACTTCGGCGTATTTGAGGCCGCCGCGGTTGCCGTTTTCCTCGTTCATGAACAGCACGGCCCGCAGGGTGCGCTCGGGGCGCAGGCCGGTAGCCTTCAGTAGGCGTAACGCCTCCATGCTCTGCACGCAACCGGTGCCGTCGTCGTGGGCACCCTGGCCCAAGTCCCAGGAGTCGAGGTGGCCGCCCACGGTGATGATCTGGTCGGGGTATTTAGAGCCCTTGATTTCACCGATGACGTTGTAGCTTTTCACGTCGGGCAGGGTTTGGCAGCTCATTTCCAGCTCCACGCTCAGGTTGGAGTCGGCCTTGAGCAGCTGGCTGAGCTGGTCGGCACCAATGGTGCTGAGGGCGGCGGCGGGCACCTGCGTTACACCTTCCTGGTAACTCATAGTGCCGGTATGGGGCAAATCGTCGTGGGCCAGGGTGAGGCTGCGCACGAGTGCGCCCACGGCCCCGCGCTTGGCGGCGGCCGCAGCGCCGGAGCGGCGCTGGTCGCCGGCCTCACCGTAGGCTTTGCCAGTTTCCACATGTAGCGGGTTCATGGGGCGGTTGAAGAACACGAACTTACCCTTCACTTTGGCTTCGGGCAACGCGGCCAGCTCGGCCAGACTCTGCACCTCTACCACGCCGGCGCGCAGCTTGCCGCCGGTGCCCACCGAGCCCCCCAGCGCCACCACGTTCAGGTTCACGCCCTTGCCCTTATCGCCCCGGATGCTGGCCTTTTCCTTGGCCCCGCGCACCCAGTGGGGCACCATCACTTCCTGCAGATACACGCGGTCGAGGCCAAGCTTTTCCATAGTCGTCTGGCCCCATTGCACGGCTTGGGCGGCCTGGGGCGAGCCGCTGAGGCGGGCGCCAATCTGGCCGGTGAGGTAGCGCAGGTTCTCGTAGCTCTGCCCGCGGGCCAGGGCTTCGTCGTAAATCCGGCGGATATTGACCGAGTCGGTGGCGGTGGGCGCCTGGGCCCGCACGGCCAGCGGGGCGGCGGGCAGTAGCAGGGCTAGCACCAGGGCGCGGCGCAGGAAAGCAATTGGCATAAGCAGGGAGCGGAAAGCGGCTAAAAAAGTCGGAATAGAAGTCTATAGAGCCAAAACGAGCCGGCCGGTTGCAGCCGACCAAGCCACCGGCCCACCAACCTACTGGCCCGCCGATGAAAACCATTGATGACTGCTATTCCTGATGAGGACTACTGGTTGACGGACGACGCGCCGTAGCGGTGGGCAACGGCCGTGGCGGGGCGGGTGGCATCGGTGGGAAGATGCACTTCCAGCAGGTAATCGTAGATTTCATCGGGCACGGTGGGCACGGGCCGGGGGGCACCCAGGGCCTCCGCGGTTTCGAGGATGGTGTTGGAGTGACCCACCACCAGCACGTTCTGGTTGGGGTAGTCGCGGCGGATGCGGGCGGCCAGCGCGGGCAGCTCGCGGGCATCGTAGACCAGCACCGGCAGGCGGCGGGCGGCGGCCAGCGGAGCCACCGTGGCCTGGGTGCGGGCCGTGTTGGTGCTGAAAATGGCGCTCAGGCGCGTCTGGCGCGGAATAACGGCGGCCAGGGCCTGGGCGCGGGCCTGGCCGGCGGCCGTCAGGGGCGGGTCGGGCAAGCCGGGCGTAAGGTCTTTTTCGGCGTGGCGCACCACGTACACCCGGGTTTCGGGGCCCAGGGCAGCCTCAGTGGGGCCGGGCTTGCGCACGCAGGCCGCAGCCAAACCGAACAGCAGCAGCCAGCCGGCCAGAAGCAGCCCCCAGGCGGCCAGGGGGCGCGGGGTTTTGGTTGTAGAGTTCATCAGTTGCCGCATTATTTCGCGTTTAAGATCTGTTTCAATTCGGCGGCACTCACGCTAAGCAGGCCCACTTTGGGCAGGCGCTCGGTCAGCAGCCGCCAGTTGGGCTCTTGTTTGAAGATGGGCCGCAGCAGCTTCAGGGCTTCGGGCAGGCGCTGCTTGTTGGCCAGGCTGATGGCGTGCCAGTACTGCATTTCCAGGTTGTCGGGGAAGAGCTTTTCGGCGGCCTCGTATTCGCGGATGGCGCCGGGCACGTCGTTGTTCTCTACGGCCAAATCGCCGGCGTTCATGTGCTCGTAGGCCCGGCGCAGGCGCAGCAGACGGCCCAGCTCGCGCAGGGGTTCGGCGCTGTCGTCCACGCGCAAATCTACCAGGCGGTCGGTCCAGGGCTCGGCGCTGGCCGTGCCGCGCACCACCAGCAGCGCCGCCGACTGCCGGCCCCGGATGTCGCCGCCCGCGGCCTGGGCGCCTTCCAGGGCCGCGAGCAGACGCTCGGGCAGCGGCAGCTGGGCGTTGCGCTCGAAGGCGCGGGCCATGGCAGCCGGCACCTGTTCCGTCAGCATCATGTTCGACTGCACCGAAAACTGCGCACCCTGTTGGTGGCCGGCAAAATCGATGCACTTGGCCCCGGTATGGGTGGCCACCCGGCCCTGGTTGTCCACGATGGCTACCTGACGCACGTCGCGGCCTTCGTCGGTGCGCAGCAGCTCGTCGAGGGTCTGCTGGGCCGACTGGCCGCTTTTAAGCAGCGCCAGCCCCCGCGGGCCGAACGATTTGTTGGTGAACGACTGGGTGGCAATGGCCCCCACCCCGGCTTCTGCCCAGCTTACGCTCGTGCCCACCGAAAACCAGTGGCTCTGTACGGCCACGGCCAACTCGCCGGTGCGCGGGTCGCGGGCCACGATGCTATAGGTGTGGGCCAGCGGGTCGGTGGCGCGGTATATCTGGGCGGTGGCGGACCCGGCCAGCGCCAGGCACAGCGCCAGCAAAGGCAGAATGCGGTTTATCATGGCTTAAAGCTAAGTCAGAATAGGCACGTAGCGCAAGTTTATTGGGTTTGCGGGCCGATTAGGCGGAGCCCGCCAGCCCGGGCTGGCAACTTTCGGCTGCCCGAACGGTAGTAACGGCCCGGCCCCGGCAGCCCCGGCGCCTCGGCCCGGGTTCGCACCCGGCCGCTTATCTTGCCCCCATGCCCGAGCCTCCACCCGCTATCGAAGCCCGCAACCTGCGCAAGCACTACGGCGCCCACGCGGCGGTGCAGGATGTGTCGTTTCGGGTGGAAGCGGGCCAGACGCTGGTGCTGCTGGGGCCCAGCGGCTGCGGCAAAACCACGCTGCTGCGCATGCTCAACCGCCTCGTGGAGCCTGATTCCGGCACCGTGTTCATCAACGGGCAGGATGCGCGGAGCCAGCCGGCCGAGCAGCTGCGCCGCGGTATGGGCTACGTGATTCAGCAGGTGGGGCTGCTGCCGCACTACACAGTGGCCGAAAACGTGGCCGTGGTGCCGCGGCTGCTGAACCACGCCCCGGCCGCGGTGGCGGCCCGCACCAACGAGCTGCTGACCCGGCTGCACCTGCCGCCCGAGCGGTTTGCGGGGCAGTACCCCAGCCAGCTTTCGGGGGGGCAGCAGCAGCGCGTGGGCCTGGCCCGAGCCCTGGCCGCCGACCCGCCCATCGTGCTGCTCGACGAACCCTTCGGCGCCCTCGACCCCATCACGCGGGCCAGCATCCGGCGCGAGTTCCGGGAGCTGCCCGAGCTGCGCAGTAAAACGATGGTGCTGGTAACTCACGACGTAACCGAAGCCTTCGAGCTGGCCGACCAGATTCTGCTGCTCGACGCCGGCCAGGTGCAGCAGCTGGGCCCGCCCCGCGAGCTGCTGCTGCGCCCCGCCAACGACTTCGTGCGCCGCTTTTTCGCCGCCGAACAGCTGGCGCTGCAGCTGCGGGCCCTGCGACTGGAGGACGTGCTGGGCGAGCTACCGGAGGCTATAAATCGAGTCGTAACTAACAATGAATCAGATTTTAATACACTTCCACTTACTGCATCGGTACAACTAGCGCTGGAGCAGCTAAGCCACGCTCCGGCCCGGCACTCCGGCGAGCCGGTGGTGTGGATGCGGGTGTCCGACAGTACGGTTCGGCCCCTCACCTACGCTACGCTCATGGCCGCTTTTGGCCGGGCCGTGCGGCGGCTGGCAGCAGAAGATTGAACAACCGTAGGGGCGGGGCTTGCCCCCGCCCCTACGGTTGAACGAAACCAGACGTTGCCGTTGAACGGCGGGCGGGGACAAGCCCCGCCCCTACTCGTTCTATTCCTCACCTCCTCACCCCATCACCCCCTTTGAACATCCTTACTGAACTCTTCGCCTTTTGGCAGGCGCAGGCCGACAAGCTGGGACAGCAAACCCTACAGCACATCGGGCTTACGGCGGCTTCGCTGCTGGCGGGAGTGGCGGTGGGCGTGCCCCTGGGGCTGCTGCTAACGCGCCGGCCACGGCTGGCGCCCTGGGTGCTGGGTGGGGCCGGCGTGCTGCAAACCATCCCGAGCATTGCGCTGCTCGGCTTCCTGATTCCGGTATTAGGCATCGGGCCGGGGCCGGCTATTCTGGCGTTGTTCCTGTACTCGCTGCTGCCCATTGTGCGCAATACGCTGGCGGGCGTGCAGGGCGTAGATGCGGCCGTGGTGGACGCCGCCCGGGGACTGGGCCTGACCGATGGGCAGGTGCTGCGCCGCGTGGAGCTGCCGCTGGCTATGCCGGTGCTGCTGGCCGGCATCCGCACGGCGGCCGTGATAAACGTGGGGGTGGCTACACTGGCGGCCTACGTGGCAGCGGGCGGACTGGGCGAATTTATCTTCGGCGGCATTGCCTTGAACAACCCGGTCATGATTCTGGCGGGCGCCATTCCGGCCGCCGCACTGGCTTTGCTGTTTGATGGGGCACTGGCCGGGCTGCAACACCTGCGCGGACGACGGCTGAGGTGGGCCGGGCGGGCACTGCTATTGGCGTTGCCCCTGCTGGCGTGCCTTTACCTGCTGCCCCGCGCCGCCAGCAAGCTGCTGGCCGGCTTTAGCCCCGAGTTTGTGGGCCGCTCTGATGGGCTGCCGGGCCTGCGCCAGCTTTATGGCCTCAACCCGGCCTCGGTGGTGCTGGCTCCGGCGCTGGTGTACGAGGCTGTGCGCAGCGGTGATGTGGACCTGATTGACGGCTACTCGACCGACGGCCGCATCCGGGCCTACGACCTGCGGGTGCTACGCGACGACCGCCACGCCTTTCCGCCTTACCAGGCCGTGCCGGTGGTGCGTCGCCAAACGCTGCAGGCTCATCCCGAGCTGGCCCCCACGCTGGCCTTGCTGGCCGGCCAACTCTCTGATTCAGTGATGACGGAACTGAACTACCGGGTGGATATCCGCCATGAAACGCCCCGCGCCGTGGCCCACGATTTTTTGCGCCGCCGCGGCCTGTGGCGCGAACCGCAGCCCGCCACCGGGGCCACTATTCGGCTGGGCTCCAAGATTTTTGGCGAGCAGTATATTCTGGCTGAAATGTATGCGGCCCTCATCAGAGGCTACACCAACCTGGGCGTGGAGGCCAAAACGGGCCTGGGTGGCACCAGCATCTGCGCCGACGCGCTGCGCACCGGCGCCATCGACCTGTACCCCGAATACACCGGCACCGGCCTGCTGGTGGTGCTCCAGCCTTCGGCCGCCGTGCTCGATTCGCTGGGCCCCGACCCGGCCGCGGTGCTGGCCTACGTGCGCCGCGAGTACCGCCGCCACTACAACTTGGAGTGGCTAGCGCCGCTGGGTTTCAACAACACGTACGCGCTGCTCATGCGCCGCCAACAGGCCGAGCAGCTGGGTATTAGCTCGGTATCGGAGCTGAGCGGGTATTTGAAGTAGAGACGGAGCTTGTCACCGCCATTAAACGATTATTGTTGCAACGATGTGAGCGAAGGACAGCGAAGCTAAGCCCCGCCCCTACCCCCGCACCAGCCGCTTGTACAGCTGCACCAGCCGGGGCTGCGGCACGCCGAGCCAGAACAGCCCGGTTAGCAGCGCAAACACGCCCTGTAAACGGTAAATACCGTTACGGCGGTACTTGCGGGCCGAGGTGGTGATGTAGCCTGACAGCACCCGAAACGGCCCGTGTTGCCGCAGCCGACCCACAATTTCCTGATCTTCGAGCAGCTGCATTTGCTCGCGGTAGCCGCCCGCTTGCTTAAACACCGCCCGCTGCACAAACAGGCTCTGGTCGCCGTAGCGGATGCCGTTGAAATTGAACCGCGTAAACCAGGCGTTGGCGGCCAGAAACCAGTGCGGCTCGTCGAAGCTGAGGCGGTAGCAGCCAGCCGTGGCCCCAGCCGCCACGGCCTCGCGCAAATCGGGCAGCAACGTGGCGGGCGGCAGCGAATCGGCGTGCAGAAAATACAGGATTTGCCCGCGGGCGTGGGCGGCCCCGTAGTTGAGCTGGGCGGCCCGGCCCCGGCACGGGCACTGCACCACCCGAGCACCGTGGGCGGTGGCTTCGGTGGCCGTATCATCGAGGCTCCCCCCGTCGGCCACCACTATTTCCACGGCCGCATCGGGGCCGCTGATAGCCCGCAGGTGAAACAGCAGCCGGCCGATGTGGCCGCCTTCGTTGAAGGTGGGAATGATGATGCTAACGAACAGCGGCGGGGTAACGGGGCCGGAAGGCATGGATACGTATAGTGAGTAGGCGGGCGCAATCGGGCCTTAACATACGCAGTTGGCAGACAAGCGCTCAAGGCGCAGCTGTTTTCCCGTTACAGTCTCGCCTAACCTCTATTTCGACCCAAGCCACTCCCTGCTTCCTTGCTTCTACCCCAGACCCGAAGCCGATTCGCCAGGACCGGGGGTGGCGCTGCCCGGCGAATCCAAAGGCAGTGCCGGAGAGGAGGCGGCCGAACCGGATGCCGACAGCTCCCAGCTTTGCTGCATCTCATGCAAACCCGGCTGCGAAGTCAGGTCGTACTGGCAGGGCACGATGGATACATAATTGTTGGCCAGCGCATACTCATCCGTATCCTGACGCGGGTCCTCGTTCACAAACGAGCCGATAAGCCAGTAGTAGGGCCGCTTGTAGGGGTCGTGGCGCAGGTCGAACTCTTCCTGCCACTTGGCGCGGGCCTGGCGGCACAGCAAGGCGCCGGCAATGGGCTGGTCCGATTTCTTCGGAATGTTCACGTTCAGGGCCGTGCCGGCCGGAATACCGTGCTCTAGGGCCTGCCGGGCCAAGCGCTCCACCCATTCCTCGGCGTGCGAGAAGTCCGCGTCGTGGCCGTAGTCGCAGAGCGAGAAGCCAATGGCCGGCAGCCCCTCAATAGCGGCCTCAATAGCGGCCGACATGGTGCCCGAGTACAGCACATTCACGGCCGAGTTGGAGCCGTGGTTGATGCCCGATACCACCAGATCGGGGCGTCGGTCCTTGAGGACGTGGTGCTTGGCCAGTTTCACGCAGTCGGCGGGCGTGCCACTGCACTCGTAGGCTTCGATACCCTCAAAAATGGGGCTGGCATCTAGGCGCAACGGCTTACCAATGGTAATCGCGTGGCCCATGCCCGACTGAGGCGAGTTGGGCGCTACCACCACCACTTCGCCCAGCCGGCGCATTACGCGTACGAGCGTGGCAATACCGGGGGCCGTAATGCCGTCGTCGTTGGAAATAAGAATAAGCGGCTTGGCAGGGGCTGAAGTTGACACAGGAAACAGGCTCATGAGAATAAAAAGAAGTTGCCGGGCAAAGGTATGCCCCCCGGCAGACGTGCTTCTTAACGCCCCTCCCCGCCCGGATGTTTTACGGGACGGGCCACCACCGGCCGGCCTCCGCGCCGCAACAGGCTCAACCGTGGCGCCCGGCCCCATACCGGCTCTGCCACTTGGACAATGCTACAAATAATGTATTTTGCCACGCCTATATACGTTCCAGCCCTTGTGGCGGGCCGTTTTTGTCCTACTTTCTGCCCTGGCCCGCCTGCCCACCTGCTTATGGCTTTATTTGAAAATCGTTACCGCACGCATGATTTAGGCCTGCTGCTGCTACGTGTTGGCATTGGTTTTATGTTCACCGTGCATGGCTACCCCAAGCTCACGGGCGGCCCGGCCGCCTGGGCCGAACTCGGGGGTGTAATGAAGCTGGTGGGGCTCGATTTTGCACCCGCCTTCTGGGGCTTTCTGGCCGCGTTTGCTGAGGCTATCGGCGGCCAGCTGCTGGCGGTTGGCCTGTTCTTCCGCTGGACCTGCGCGCTGCTGCTCGGCACCATGATAATGGCTACCGTTATGCACCTGAGCAAGGGCGACGACTTCAGCGGCTACTCGCACGCACTCGAATCGGCCTTCCTTTTCCTGGGACTGGCTTTTACCGGCCCCGGCCGCTTCAGCCTCGATCAGGTACTGTTCCCGGCTGCCCGCCGGCTGTACTAAGGATTAAGGAGTAGCTAAACTGTAACCACATACTCTCTTTTGAGGATAAATTCCATGAGGATACATAGTATGAAAAATGCATTCATTGTATTGGCTTACTTGCTGATTTCTATTTCTTGCGTGGCACAAGAAAAGGCACAGCAAATATCAAATTCAGGTTTGCCAAAAGAGTTTTTTCGTCGCTGGAAATTAGATTATGGAACGGCAGACGGAAGTAAGATAGACCTCTCACAAGCCCCACACGATGAGTATGAGTTTAAGCAGAATGGTAAATACGTGCTCTATATTGAAGATGGCTCTTTACTAACTGGGACGTGGGAATATGACGAAAAAGAGAAGGCAGTCTATACAAAACGTGATGACGGAGAATTAAATGGGAGAATTATAAAGATAAAGCCGGGAAGTATAACGCTAGTCCCTGATGGCAAGGGTATCTCAGGAACAATGTTTGAGAACTTTAAATTTTATTATAAGCCGAACTAGAATCAAACTTTATCAATACGCTAGTTTCGCCTCATGCTCCTGCTTTCCCTGCTCTCCTTGCTGCTGACCACGCCCACCAGCCCGGATCCGGCCGACTGGCGCACGCCCTTCGAGCAGGGCAACGGTAACACCACCGCCACCTATGACGAGTGCATCGGCTACTACCAGCGGCTCGATGCGGCGTATCCCGAAATCCAGCTGCGCGAGGCGGGCACCACCGACAGCGGCCAGCCCCTGCACGTGGTAGTGGTTTCGGCCGATGGCGACATGGAGCCGGCCTCGCTGCGGGCCAAGGGCCGGCGCATTGTGTTTATCCAGAACGGCATCCACCCCGGCGAGCCCGAGGGCATTGACGCCAGCCTGATGCTGGCCCGCGACTACGTGCAGAAAAAGGCCCTGCACCGCCAGCTCGATGATGTGGTGCTGGTCATCATCCCGATTTACAATGTGGGCGGCGCGCTCAACCGCAACTCCAGCACCCGCACCAACCAGAACGGGCCCGAGAGCTACGGCTTCCGCGGCAACGCCCGCAACCTCGACCTCAACCGCGACTACATCAAGCAGGATTCGCGCAATGCCCGCTCGTTTGCGGCCCTGTTTCAGCGCTGGCAGCCCGATGTGTACGTGGACACCCACACCTCCAACGGCGCCGATTACCAGTACACGCTCACGCTCATCGCCACCCAGAAAGACAAGCTGCACCCTGCCCTGAGCCAGTACATGCAGCAGCAACTGCTGCCGGCCCTCTACGGCGGCATGGACAAGCAAAAGTGGTATCTGAGCCCCTACGTGGATTTTAACGGCCGCACGCCCGATGCCCGGGGCCTGGTGGGTTTCCTGGAGAGCCCGCGCTACTCCACCGGCTACACCACGCTGTTCAACACCATCGGCTTCGTTACGGAAACGCACATGCTGAAAGCTTACACGCCGCGGGTGCGCGCCACCTATGATTTTCTGAGCTTGCTGATTGGCACTGTGCAGCAGCAGAAGGCAGCGCTGGCAACGGCCCGCACCGAGGCCGCCCGCCTCAGCCAGCAGCAGCAGGAGTTTGCTCTTGGCTGGCGGCTCGATACCACCCAGGCCGAGCAGTTCACGTTCCGCGGCTACGAGGGCAAAACCAAACCCAGCGACGTGAGTGGCCAGCCCCGGCTATACTACGACCGGAAAGCGCCTTACACCAAATCCATCCCCTACTACAACACCTTTCGGCCCACGGCTACCGTGCAGCGCCCCCGCGCTTATGTGCTGCCTCAGGCCTGGGGCGAGGTGGCCGAGCGCCTGCGCCTCTCGGGCGTGCAACTGCGGCAGCTGTCGGCAGATACCGTTATCAACGGCGAAACCTACTATATCCAAGACTACAAAACCAGCCCCCGGCCCTACGAGGGCCACTACCTGCACTCGGGGGTGCAGTTGCGCCCGGTGCGCCAGCCCCGCCAGCTGCTACGCGGCGACTACTACATTTCCTTAAACCAGCCCGCCGCACGCTACCTCATCGAAACCCTGGAGCCCCAGGCCACCGACTCGTTTTTCGCCTGGGGTTTCTTCGACAGCATCTTGCAGCAAAAGGAGCACTTCTCCGACTACGTGTTCGAGGACCTGGCCGCCAACCTGCTCCGCCAGAAGCCCGAACTACAGGCCCAGCTCAACCAGAAAAAGCAGACCGACCCTGCCTTTGCCGCCAGTGGCCCCGCCCAGCTCGACTGGCTTTATCGTCAATCAGACCACTACGAACCCAGCCACCTGCGCTACCCCGTACTGCGGGTTTTGTAACGATTAACGCGGGGGAGGTTGGGTTAACCAATACTTCCGCTTTATACATTTTATTCACTTATCCTCAACGAGTTGGCATAGTTTACCAGGTAAGCCAGGTCGCGGGCCTCGGCATAGTTGAGGTTGTTGGTTTTGGCGTATTGGGCTAGTTGGCGGGCCTGCGCCCGGAAGTAGCTGGGCAGGTCTTTTTTGGGTGTACGCAACGGCAGCACGGTGCCGTCGGGCAAACCCAGGAAGAAGTTATCCTTGACTTCGGTGTAGTAGCCCATGGTACGGCCAGGCATACCATTGTAGCCACCATAGCCGTAGGGGCCGCCAGCTGTAATGGGCCGTTCTACCAGGCCCTCGCGGCGCAGCAGAATTATGGGGCCGCTACTAAGCTGCTCAAAAAAACCGGGGGCCTTAAAGTCGCTATAGTCATTGTCGCGGTTCCAGCGGTACACCCGGAACACACGCAGCAGGTTGGTATCGGCCCGCTCGCGGCGGCGCGGCGGCGGGGTGGCCCCAAACCCGGGGTTGCCCGAGTAGTAGCCCTGCCGCATGGCATAAAAATCGTCGTAGTACAGCCGCTCGCGGCTTTGGTCGTATTGCTCGCCGCGCACCGCGAAACTCTGCACGTTCACGGCGGGCAGCGTACGCACAGTGTTGTCGGCTAGCGTCATCGTCAGCGTTTCCTCGCCCCGGTGCAGCGCCAGCGGCCCGCTGATACTGTCGCCCGAGCTAAGCAGCACGCTGCCTTGGTTGAACTGCTGGGTAAAGCCCTGGCCGCCCCCACGCTGAGCTGCGGCCGCCAGCGGCAGTACCAACGTCAATAGAAGCGGATAAAGTAGGTTTCTCATATCCGGAAGTTAGCTGATTGCCCCCACATTCGCACGCTTCGTTACCTAGCCCTACGCGCCGGGCCCGGCCAGCAATGCTGACCGGGCCCGGCGGATAAGAAAGAAGACTTACTGAGGCTTACTGACCCGTAACACCGGGCACTTCGGCAACCGGGCTAGCAGCGCCGGTCTGGTGCAGAATGGTGTGGCCCAGCTTGTCGCGCTTGGTAGTGAGGTATTGCTGGTTGTGCTCGTTGGGCTCCACTTCAATAGCCACCGACTCGACCACCTCCAAGCCGTAACCGATAAGGCCGGTACGCTTGCGGGGGTTGTTGGAGAGCAGCCGCATCTGGCTGATGCCCAAATCGCGCAGAATCTGGGCGCCTACGCCGTAGTCGCGCTCATCCATGCCGAAGCCCAGCTCTAGGTTGGCCTCTACGGTGTCGCGGCCTTGCTCCTGGAGCTTGTAGGCCCGCAGCTTATTGAGCAGGCCAATGCCCCGGCCCTCCTGGTTCATGTACACGATAACGCCACGACCCTCGCGCTCAATCTGCTGCATGGCGCGGTGCAGCTGGGGGCCACAGTCGCAGCGGCACGAGCCGAAAATGTCGCCTGTTACGCAGGAGCTATGCACGCGCACGAGCACCGGCTCGGGGCCCGAAATATCCCCTTTTACCAGCGCCAGGTGCTGGGTGTTGTTGCTCTGCTGGGTGTAGGCAATTAGGTCGAAGTCGCCGAAATCGGTGGGCAGGCGCACCGAGATTTCGCGGGCAATCAGGCTTTCCTTTTCGAGGCGGTACGTGATGAGGTCCTGTACCGAAATCAGCTTCAGGTTCCACTTGTCGGCAATTTCGCGCAGCTCGGGCAGGCGGGCCATTTCGCCGTCCTCCTTCAAAATTTCCACCAGCACCCCAGCCGGCTCGAAACCTGCTAAGCGGGCCAGGTCTACGGCTGCCTCGGTGTGGCCGGCGCGGCGAAGCACGCCTTCTTTGCGGGCCTTGAGCGGGAAAATGTGGCCTGGCTTACCCAGCTCCTCGGGCTTGGTTTCGGGGTCGATGAGGGCCAGAATGGTCTTGGAGCGGTCGGAAGCAGAAATGCCGGTCGTCACGCCGTTCTTAAGCAAATCGACGCTTACCGTGAAGGCCGTGGCATGCAGGGCCGTGTTGTTGCCCACCATTAAATCGAGGCCCAGTTCTTCGCAGCGGGTTTCGGGCAACGAGGCGCACACGAGGCCCCGGCCGTGGGTAGCCATGAAGTTGATGACTTCGGGCGTGGCGCAACGGGCGGCACAGATAAAGTCGCCCTCGTTCTCTCGGTCTTCGTCATCAACCACCACTACTACCTTACCGGCGCGGATATCGGCAATGGCGTCTTCAATCAAGTCAAGCATGGATCACGGATTAGCGCGGATTTTTTTTCGGATTTCCCGGATTCGGTGGCGCCCTTCGGACTACCAAGGGGCTGCCGTACAACCAACCGGGCCGGGCAAAGTTACGAATCCGGAACTGGCAGCCGTCCCTGAATTGGTGTAGGACGGCTTCAGTAGTACTACGTTTCTGGGCCGGGCCGCCAGAAGGATGCGTTGAACAGGTACTTCAAGGCCTCGTAACGCCAGTGCTAACGGCGAGCGGGGGCAAGCCCCGCCCCTACAGCGTTCCGACTGATTTACCTCGCAACTCGGATTAAGTTATCAAGAAAGCAACCCGTTATGCTGAGCTTGCCGAAGCACCTCACCGCTTGCCCTGAAACCGGGCGGTAGGCTCCCAAACGGCCGTTCTGATGCCGCGCAGGTAGCGCCAGAAACCCAGCAGCAGCGCCGCGTTCATAGAGTAGAAGTGACTGATGAAGCGCAGCAGCCGCAGATGAATGCCCACGCGGTGCAAAACGGCATCGAGCAGCGGCAGTAGTAGCGCGCCCAGCTGCCCGGCCAGCAGCAGCTGGTACAACCAGCCGCCGCCCCTCGCCACCAGCAGCGCGCAACTTAGCAGCATAAGCAGCAGCAGCAGTGGCGTAAGCCAGCGCAGCACCTTGTGCGACCAGTAGGCGAAGCCTACACCCCGCCACGGCGGCCACAGCAAGCTCCGAAAGGCTACCAGATTCTGGAAGTTGCCGGCCGAAATGCGGGCTTTGCGCCGGAACTCCTCGGGCAGCTGGTCCGACACGTCTTCGTGGCACACGGCGGCCAGCTCGTTGATGGCCTGGTAGCCACTCTGGAGCACGGCCATCGAGATGAAGAAGTCGTCGACGATGAAGCCGCGCGGGGCCGGGTGGTAGCAGGCGCGGCGCACCGCAAAGCAGCCCCCAAACGCCCCGATCATGCTGCCCCACACTATGCCTTCCTGGTACTTAATCAGGTTTTCGCGCTCCAGATACGCCTTCTCCTGGCCCGAAATACCTTCCCGGCGGTGGTCGGGGTTGAGGATGTGGCCGCCTACCAGGCCCATGGCCGGGTTGCGGAAGTGCTTCACCAATTCATAGAGCGTGTCGGGCGTGAAAAACACGTTGGCATCGGTGAGCACCAGCACCGGCGCAGTAGCTTCCTCCGATAGCACTTCCATCACGCCGGGCTTGCCGGTACGCTGCTCCAGCGGCCGGAACTTCAGGCCCGGATATTCGGCGGCTAGTTGGGTAATGAGGGCGTTGGTGCGGTCGGAGGAGTTGTCGGAGCCGATGTAGAGCGTGAGCTTGTCCAGCGGGTAGGTAGTGGCGAAAGTCGAGCGGATTTTCTCCTCGATTACCTGCTCCTCATTGTACACGGCCAGCAGCACATCCACGGCCGGCAGCTCCCAACTAGCGGGGGCGTATACCTCGGCATTTTGCCGGCCGCCGCGGGCCAAGCGGGCCAGCAGCAGCGGGTACAGCACATAGGTGTGGGCTACCAGCAGCAGGCTGACCCAAAAACAGGCCGCCGCCAGCGCGTCAGGTAGTGGCGGCACGGGCGGGCAGCAGAATGGTGTACAAATCGAGGAAGCTCTCCACTACCCGGGCATTGTCGTAGCGGCGGGCAATGGTGCGGGCGGCCTCCTGCCCGATGGCGGCGGCGGGCAGCTCGGCGTGGTAATAACGGCCCAGCTGCGCCAGCCACTCAGCCGCCGAATCGGCCACTACAATATCGAAACCGGGCTTTACGTGAATGCCTTCGGCTCCGAGCGTGGTGCTAAGAATGCATTTGCCCAGCGCCATGCCCTCAATGATTTTGATGCGCATGCCGCCCCCGCTCAGCAGCGGCACCAGCATCAGCTCGTACTGCTGCATAAATGCGGCCGCTGACTCGACGAAACCGTGCACCGTGACGCCGGGTAGCCGCAGCTGCCGGAACCGCTCGGGCATGTTTTTGCCGCCTATATGGAGCTGCAACTCCGGAAATTGCCGCCGGGCCTCGGGCCAGACCTCGCGCAGCAGCCAGTCGAGCCCCTCCTGGTTGGGCAGCCAGTCAAACGAGCCCAGCATGCACAGCGTACGGGGCCGGGGCCGGATGGCCGGGTCGGGCCGAAAGCGGCTCAGTTCGACACCAGCCGGCACGAACACCACCGGCTCGGAGCAGCCCAGCCGGCGCAGGCGCTGCTGGTCGGGCTCGGTAATGGCGGCCACGGCATCGAAGCGGGGCAACACCAGCTGCTCGAAGCGCCGCAGCCGGCCGGCCAGCTGGCGCAGATACCACTTTTTGAGCGGGTTGCGGGTTTTGTCAGCCAGCATCTGCCAGATGGTGTGCTCCACGTTGTGGGCCCGCAACACCACCGGCACCGTGGGGGCCAGCCGCTTGAGCGCCTCCACGTACCAGGCCACAAAGGTCCCCTCCACCTGCACCACATCAAACTTCTCGCGGGCCAGCAAGTCGGCTAGTTGCGCCTCCACGGCCGGGCTCACAAACCGCTCTACATTATAGGGCAGCGCGCTGGAAAGCAGGTTTTGCAGGGCGTTGCGCGGCGAAAGCCGGGTATCCACGTTCACCGTCAGCAGACGTACGTTGGCGCCCAGGTGGTCGAGCACGGTATCGGGCTGGTGGTGCTTGGGGGTGTTGAGGGCCAGCACCGTTACGCGGTGGCCAGCGCGGGCCAGGCCGGCGGCCACGTCGTACATGGCAATGGCCCCGCCATCGGTGGGCGGAAACGGAACGCGCGGGCAGATTTGGAGGATGTGCACGAGGAAAGCGGCAGCTTAAAGGGCTCCGCGAAGATACAGCATCAGTTGGCAGTTGTCGGGGACGTCATTCAGAGCGCAGCGAAGAATCTCGGGTGCCAAGTTAATCCCATCATCAGTTAGTGTGGCACGCGCGATTCTTCGCTGCGCTCTGAATGACGTTCCTAACAACTACCATTACATCTGCTGGAACGCGTCGATCAGGCGCATAATTTGCTCCTCGGTGCCCAGAAACAGCAGCACGTCGCCGGGGCCGGGCACCAGGTCGGCGGGGGGGCTGATGGTAAACTCGCCCGACTGGTGGCGCAGGCCGATAACGGTGGCGCCGGTGCGCGAGCGCACGTCGAGCTGGCGGATGCTCTGGCTCTGCAGCTCGGGCCGCAGCTCTTCGGCGCGCATTTCTTCCAGCCGCAGCCGGTGCGGCCCCAGGCCCGAAATCATATCCAGAAACCGGATGACCTCGGGGCGCATGATGAGGTTGGCCATGTGCGAGCCCCCGATTTCATCGGGCATCACCACCGAATTGGCCCCGGCCCGCAGCAGCTTGGTTTCGGAGCTTTTGAGGCTGGCGCGGGCCACGATGTTGATGCTGGGGGCCAGCTCGCGGGCCGTGAGGGCCACAAACACGTTGTCGGCGTCTTTGGGCAGGGCCGTAATAAGGGCGCGGGCCCGCTCGATGCCGGCCGCCCGCAACGACTCGTCGAGCGTGGCGTCGCCGCGCACGATGGCCACCGGGCCGTACTCCTCGGTCGAGGCCTTGCTCAGTACGTCTTCGTCCTGCTCCACCACCACTACATCGGCCCCGCTGGCGCGCAGTTCCAGGTAAGCTTTGCGGCCGTTGCGGCCGAAGCCGCATACAATCACATGGTCGGAGTACTGGCGGATTTGCTGGTCGTTTTTAAGCATAGTAAACATCGTGCGCAGGCCGCCGTCGAAGATGTACGTGCTCAGCACCGACAGCAGGTAGGCCAGAATCAGCAGGTTGAAGAAAATGTACACCGACACGAACAGCCGGCCCGCCGCCGACAGCGGATGCACCTCCTGGTAGCCCACCGTCGAAACGGTAATCATGGTCATGTACAGCGCATCGAGAAACGAGAAGTTCTCAATCCACATAAACCCCACAATACCAATAGCTAAAGCACTAACCGTGAGCACCAAAGCCCCCACAAAGCGACCAAGCTTGAAGCGCCGCCACACGTTGCGCACGTACTGCTGCAGGCCGGAGCGCGGGGGCTGAACGATGGGGGGCATTTTGTTGGTAAGCGGTTAGCTGGCAGTCGTTGACTTTTCGGGCTGTGCGTAGCGGGCTACTATATGGGGCCGCAAGAACGGCAGGCGGGCGCGCAATGGCAAGGCTGGAAGGCCGGTAGCGCGACTATAACGCGAAGCTTCCGCTTCGTGCTATGGCCGTTCTGCTTTGCGCTAGAGGCTCAGGCGCGGGATAACAGTGCCCAGCAGGCCAGCCAGTTGGTTGTCCATCTGCTTGAGCAGGTGAATGGTTTGCAGGTTTTCCATCATTTCGGCCTCGTCGGTTGGGTGGCGCAGGGCTTCAAGGCGCACGGCCAGCTCGCGCTCCACATTCACTTTATTGAGGCGCAGAATGGCGTTGTCGCAGGCCGGCTGCAGCACATCCAGCTCGCGGGGCACGTAAATCTGGTGGGTGGTCCAGTTGGGGCTCAGCTCGTACTTCTCGGTGGCCAGCTCGGCCACCACGCTCCGGATATCGGCCCGGCCGTGCTGGATGAGGGTGCGCACTTCGGGCCAGCGGCCCTGGTTAAGCTCCTCACGGCACAGGTGCAGCATATCGGCGTAAATGCCGGTTTTGAACGTCGTATCGTCGAGTTGTTCCAGCAGGTACTGGGCCACGCTCACCTCGGGCGCCAGCGGCTGGGCCGAGTACAGCAGCAGCAGGCGCACCACCTCCCGCTCGCAACGCTCCAGAATGTCGGGCACGGGCTCCAGCTCCTCAGTAGCATCACTGCCGCCGGCCAAATCGTCGGGCGAGGCGCCGTACATGAGGGCTTCGGCCTCTTCTTCGGGGCTGAGTTGGCGGCTGGGGCGGAGCGACTGGTTGCGGGTTTCGGGCTGGAAACCGGCTCCGCTCCCACTGCTGCCGGTGCTAGTGCCGCCGTTGCTGGTGCCGGGTTTGGCGGTGGGCTGCCGGGCCAGCTTGTTGTATTCGCTGATGATGACCTGCTCGTCGATACCGAACGTCTGCGAGGTCTGCTGCAGAAACACCTGCCGCTTAATCGGGTCGGGCACCTTGGCAATACTCTGGAGCACCTCGCGGATGGCCTCGGCCTTCTTCACCGGGTCGTGGGCGGCCTCGCGGCTCACGAGGTCGGTTTTGAACTGGATGAAGTCCTGGCTGGCCGTTTCGAGGTAATCCTTAAAGCGCTGGTCGCCGACTTTACGGATGTAGCTGTCGGGGTCGTCGCCGTCCGGAAACAGTACCACGCGCACGTTCAGGCCGCCTTCGAGCAGCATATCAATGCCGCGCAGCGAGGCCCGGATACCGGCGGCGTCGCCGTCGTAGAGCACCGTCACGTTGTCGGTGTAGCGCTTCACGAGCCGGATCTGCCCGTCGGTGAGGGAGGTACCGGAAGTGGACACCACGTTCTTCACGCCGCCCTGGTGCAGGCTCAGCACATCGAGGTAGCCTTCCACCAGATAGCACTGCTCCTCGCTCCGGACCGCCTGCCGGGCCTGGTAGAGGCCGTACAGCACGTCGGATTTATGGTAAATCTCCGATTCGGGCGAGTTGAGGTACTTGGCCGTTTTGTCGTGGGGCTTGAGTGTGCGTGCCCCAAAGCCAATCACGCGGCCTGATACGTTGTGGATCGGGAACATCACGCGGCCCCGAAACCGGTCGTAGCGCCGGCCGGTATCCTGGCCGTTGTCGTCCTCTTTCACTACGACGAGGCCGGTTTTCTCTAGGTATTTCTGCTCGTAGCCCGCGGCCGTAGCCGATTTAAGCAGGTTGTCCCACTGGTCGAGCGAATAGCCCAGCTCGAAGGTGCTGATGGTAGTCTGGTTGAGGCCACGCTGGCGCAGGTAGCTCCAGCCCACGCTCTGGCCCTCGTCGTCGTGCTCCAGCAGCCGGTGGTAGTGGTCTTTGGCCCAGTTGGACACGATGAACTGGGAGTCCTTTTCGTTCTGAGCCAGCTGCTGCTCGGGGGTCTTCTCTTCCTCCTGAACATCGATGCCGTACTTTTTGGCCAGGTACTTCAGGGCCTCCACGTAGCTGGTGCCCTCGATGTCCATGATGAACTGCACCACCCCGCCGGCCTTGCCACAGCCGAAGCACTTGTAGAGCCCTTTGGCCGGAGCCACCGAAAAGCTCGGCGACTTCTCGTGGTGAAACGGGCAGCAGGCCCACATATTCTGGCCCTTCTTCTTGAGGCTCACAAAGTCGCCCACCACCTCCACAATATCGGCGTGGTGAATAATCTGGTCGACGGTTTCTTTAGGGATGCGGGCCATAGCGGCAAAGGTAGCACACCCCGGCGCCGCCCCAACCCCTCTTATGCAGCAGAAGTTGGGGCGGGGCGGCTAAAAATTCCGGCTGGCCGTAGTTTCGGGGATGATGACCACGTAATCGTAGCCCAAAATGGTGGCTTCCAGTTCTGCGTTGCTAACCGTGAGCTTGTCCCGAAGCAGTGCCCGGCGCAGGGGACGAAGGTCGAATACCTGCCAGGCGGCGCCGGCCGGGGTAGCGGCCACAAAGGGACTCTGCGGGTCGGCGGAGTAGGGCGCCACGTTTTTCGCAAAATCGTCAGGATCAAAGCCCCCAACCTGGGTACCCTGCTTACCAATGATGAAGATGTGCAACGACTTCTGGTCGTGAACATCCGCCAGGTTCAGGGCCATATTACCTACGTCATAGTAGTCGCCCAGTACACTAATGCCCCGGCCCGCGTGCACGGCTCCAAACTTGAACAACATGGGCGGCAGCGGTTGGCCGGTGGGTTGGTAGGGCTGGAGCTCAGTCAGCAGATTGCGCTTCATCAGGCCGACGCGCATGGCATGGCTGCGCACGCCGCTCACGCTAAAGAGCCGGTAGATTTCCGCGCTGGCCGCAAAATCCTCCACCATCTGCCGCGCTACCGGGCTCTCGCGACGCGTGAGCAGGCGCAGACTGTCGAGGGCGGAGGGACGTTGCACGAACAGGCTGTACTGACCGGTGTCGCCTTTCATAATCGCCCGGTCCTGCGCCTGGTAAGCAGCGGCGCGGCCCAACAGGTAGGCACGGGTTCGCCGGTTTTTCACCTGGTCGGCCAGCGTCCCGAAGAAGGTGCCGGTGGCGGTCAGGCTCACTTGGTCGATACCCACGATGGCCGCGCGCTGGGCCCGTAGTGTACGCGCCAGCTCGAACTCCTCGGCCCAGCTATAAAATGATAACCCATTGGGATGCTGCCGCATAAACGCCGTAGGCAGGCCCGGCTGGTCAGCCATTCGGCTCAGGTAGCGGGCTTGGTACTTGTCGATTTCGGCCACGTACACTTTGGGTTTCAGCACGGCAGCCACGGCAGCCGTAAACTGTGGAACCTGGGCCATGCCGTGACCTTCGCCAATCAGCACCAGCGTGCTTTGCTGAATATCCTGCTGCAGCTTCTCCCAGCCCGGACCCGAAAACTGATTGCCATTCTGCACCAGGTCGTACTGGTATTTATGCACCAAGCGGGTCAGAGTGCTGTCTTGGGCCTGCGCCTGGGTACTGAGCAGGCCGGCCAGCGCAGCGCAGGCGGCCAGGCGCAGCCGGCGGCGAGCGGCTGGAGAAGAAACAAGGCCGAACAGGATATGGGAGGAGCGCAACATTGGCGAAGAAATAGTTGGTGAGCGGTAGATTCTGGAACAAAGAAATTGCAGAGCTTTGGCTGCCCGAAGTTTCTTCGACCAAGTTGCGGCCCCACACCACCAAATGGCCCGTTGTCCTCCCGCTTTTCGATGCCCGCCCCAACTTTAGCCTCCCTGCGCCCCCGGTTCCAGCTGAGCACCGCCGCCGCGGCTGGGCTGCTGCAGCTGGGGCTTTGGGTGGTGATGCTGGGTTTCTACTTCGCCTGGAACAACCGGCCCAACTTCAGCTTTTCCGGCCCGATCTGGCCACTGGTGCTGTTGCAGATGGGCTTTGCCGTGCTGCTGTTTAATGCCCTGGTCTACCTTATTATCCCGCATTGGCTGCTGCGTGGGCACTACGGCCGGGCGCTGCTGGGGGCGGTGGGGCTGCTGTACGCCTTCCAGCTATGGGCCTATACCTGCGCCCGGCTGGCCCTGGCCTTCTTGCCCCTCGATGCGGTGATGCGGCGCACCCTGCATGCCTTTTACGTGGCCGATTTCTGGACCATGCTCCTCAGCCCATTCGGCCAGCTGCAGGTGCTGATGGGGATGCTGGCCGTCTTCCTCTTTCCAGTGCTCATCAGTTTTCTGGCCTATACGCTGGTAGTCGAGCGCCGCCGCCTGCACCTGGAGCGCCATCACCTGGCCCTGGAGCTGGGCTTCCTGAAGTCGCAGATCAACCCGCAGTTTTTGTTTCATACGCTCGGCAGCCTGCTCCGGCTCACCCAGACCCGCGACGCCCGGGCCCCCGATGTGGTGCTGCATCTGGCCGACCTGATGCGCTACACGCTCTATGAAACCGACGCCGAGCGGGTGCCGCTGGCCCGGGAGCTGGAGTTTCTGGAAGACTACCTGGCCCTGGAACGCCTGCGCCGCCCCGCCACCGTCGAAATAGCGCACACAGTATCGGGCGAGGCTACCACCCAGCAGCTGGCACCGCTACTGCTGCACCCATTTCTGGAGCGCCTATTCGCCCCCCTCGACGACAACGACGACGACATCTTGCCCGAACAGCCGGCCCGTTTCACCAGCCACGTGCAGGCAAATGCGGCGGCCGTTGGCCTCATTCTCACCCGCACCTCTGCCGCCGCCCGCCCGCCAAGCTACCGCACCGAGCCTGCCGTGGCGGCCGCCCTGCGCCGGTTGGCGCTGCAGTATCCGGGCCGCCATACGGCACACATCAGCGAGGCGGCGCATACGTTGCGGGTTGAAATTCACATTGAGTTAGCATAATGAAACAGCTGCTTGCCTTCCCGAAGCGGCTGGGGTCGCGCCTAACGGCCCGGCTGCCCCCAGCAACGGCACGGCTGTTGCGCCATGCGCTGCTGTGGGGGCTTTTTGCCGGGTTTCAATACCTGGTTTTTTCGGAGTGGCAACTGGGGGCGCTGGTTACCTGGGGCTTCGTGCTCACCAACACCGGAGCGGCGGTGGCGGGATTCTACTTCTTTTCGGTGGTGGTGCTGCCGCGCTGGGTGTTGCGAGGGCGCTGGGTGCTCACGCTGGCGGGCCTGGCGGGCATCTACTACCTGTGGGCCCTGCTCTCGTTCGCCTATTTCAGCTGGCTCGCAAGCCGGGCTCTCGTGACGGCGGACTTGCACGATTACGTGTCCCGGGTGCTCGACTACGGCCTCTGGGGTGGCGTGTTTTCCTGGCGAGCCGTGAGCATGGGCCTGAGCGACTTTGTGGTGACGGTGTTGCCGCCCATTCTGCTGCGCTTTGTTGTGTTTCTGCTGCGCAGCAGCAACCGCAGCCTGCGCCTGGAGCGAGAAAATCTGAATCTGGAAGTCAACTTTCTCAAGGCCCAGATCAACCCGCACTTTCTGTTTAATACCCTCAACAACCTGTATTTGCTGGTAGTGAAGCAGGACGTGCGCGCCCCCCTGATGGTGGAGCATCTCACCCACCTGATGCACTACACGGTGCACGAGTCGGACGCGGCGCTGGTGCCGCTGGACCGGGAAATCGGGTTTCTGGAGGCTTATCTGGAGCTGGAGCGGCTGCGTTACGGCCCCAAAGTCAACATTAGCTACGGGCAAACCGGCCTGGTAGCCGGCCACCACATCACGCCACTACTGCTGTTTCCGTTCGTCGAAAACGCCTTTAAACACGGCGTCGATAGCAGCCTGGAAGAGTCGTGGGTGAAGATTGAGCTGACGGCCGCCGATGGTTGGCTGTACTTTGCGGTGCGCAACAGCTGCAGCCCGGCCGCGCCCCGGCGCGAGGTGGGCGGCGTGGGCCTGGCCAATGTACGCAAGCGCCTGGCCCTGCACCACGCCCCCGCCGACTATGAGCTGACTATCAGCCAACAGCCCGAAACATACACTTACGCTGTGGCCCTACGGCTACGGTTGCAACCCGCCGAGGTAGCCCCAGCCCGTGCGGCCAGCCGCCTCTCGCCCCTTCCCTATTCATGATCAACTGCCTGATAATCGACGACGAGCCGTTTGCCCGCGAGCTGCTGGAAAGCTACGTGGTTCAGCTGCCCCAACTGCACCTGGCGGCTAGCTGCGAGCACGTGTTCGAAGCCCTGGAAGTGCTTCAGCGCCAGCGCATCGACCTGCTGTTTTCCGACATCAACATGCCTCAGGTCAACGGCCTGGAGTTCATCCGGTCTTTGCAAAACCCACCCTACGTTATCTTCATTACGGCATCACCCCACCATGCCCTCGAAGGCTACGAGCTCGACGCCCTCGATTACGTGGTGAAACCCGTGAGTTTACCGCGCTTTATGAAGGCCGTGAACAAGGCCCAAGTGGTGCTCTCAGGCCGGCCGGCCGCGCCAACGGTGGCCGCCCCGGAGTACCTGTTCGTGAAGGAAGGGCACGCCCTGCGCCGGGTGCTGTTTGCGGAAATCGACTACATCGAGGGGCTAAAGGACTATATCAAAATCGTGCTCAAGGACCAGATGATCATCACCTATCTGCGCATGAGTCGGGTAGAGGACCAGCTGCCGGCCGACCGTTTCGTCCGCATCCAGAAGTCCTATATTGTGCGCCTCGACGCCATCCGGGCCATCAGCGGCAACGAGGTTGAACTCTACGACCGATCCGAAAGCCTTCCCATCGGCAAGCAGTACAAGGAGGCGTTGCTGGCCCGTTTCGGGTTGTAGAGACGCAACATGTTGCGTCTTGTCGTTGCTGACTTTGCTTATGCTGGCTGTTCTGTACCGCCGTCCAACGACGAGACGCAAAATATTGCATCTCTACGCCGTAATAGCTTCCAAAATTTGGATAGTAGTAAAAGCGCTGATCCGGCCGCATCGGCCTGCTCCAGCCAACGGCCCGGTTTCCGGGTTATCTTTGCACTTCGTTACCTACTTGCAGCAACCCTATGGCCATCATCACCAAAGAAGCCGTTCTAAAAGCCCTTAGCTACGTTGAGGAGCCCGATTTGGGCCAGGACCTCGTCACGCTCAACATGATTGAGGACGTACAGATTGAGGGCCAGCGCGTATCGTTCACCGTCGTGCTCACCACGCCCGCCTGCCCGCTCAAGCAGCTCATCCACGACGCCTGCGAGCGAGCCATCCATACGATGGTCGATGCCGAAGCCGAAGTAGTTATTGTGATGACTTCGCGGGTGACGACTATGCGCCAGAACCGCGACATTCTGCCCGGCGTGAAGAACATTATTGCCGTGGCCTCGGGCAAGGGCGGCGTAGGCAAAAGCACCGTAACGGCCAACTTGGCCATTGCTTTGGCCCAATCGGGCGCCCGGGTGGGTCTTATTGATGCCGATATTTCGGGCCCCAGCATGCCGCTCATGTTCGGGCAGGAAAGCGCCCGGCCGCACGTGTTTCAGGGCGAAGATGGCAAGAACCGCATCCAGCCCATTGAGGCCCACGGCGTGAAACTGATGAGCATTGGCTTTCTGGCTCCCGCCGAGTCGGCTATAGTGTGGCGCGGCCCGATGGCGTCGTCGGCCCTCAAGCAGTTCATTACGGAGGTGGATTGGGGCGAGCTGGACTACTTGCTGCTTGACATGCCCCCCGGAACGTCCGACATTCACCTGACCATGGTGCAGACCGTGCCCGTAACCGGCGCCGTCATCGTAACCACGCCCCAGAAAGTGGCGCTGGCCGATGCCGAAAAGGGTTTGCAGATGTTCCGGCTGCCGCAAATCAACGTGCCCATCCTCGGCGTAATCGAGAACATGGCCTGGTTTACGCCCGCCGAGCTGCCCGACAACAAGTACTTCCTCTTCGGCCAGGGCGGTGGTCAAGCGCTGGCCGACAAGCACGAGCTGCCGCTGCTGGGCCAGATTCCGCTGGTGCAGAGCATCCGCGAAAACGGCGACCAGGGCACGCCCGTCATTCTGCAGAAAGACTCGCCGGCCGCCACCGTGTTCGGCCAGTTGGCCGAGGAAGTGGCCCGGCAGGTAAGCATCCGCAACGCTGTGGCTCCAAAAACCAATATTGTGGAAATGAACAGGTAGGCTTATCCAGGCTGCTTCTTTTAGAGGCTGCTAACGTTTGCGCTGCGGTAGCCGGGTTGTTCGTTGAATAAACCGGCTACCGCAGCGTTTTTTCTGGGCTTCCGGTCAGAAAATCCGACAGAACGCCAATCTTTGCGCCTATGAAAGTTCTGCTGCCTGTTCTGCTCGCGCTGTCCTGCACCGCTGCCCTCGCCCAAACGCCGCCCCCCGCCGACCTCGCCATTCCGCGCCTTATTCAGGAGCGCCAGCTGCTGGTGAGCCAGTACGAAGCTGCCAACGGGCAGCGCAACGCCTTTCTAGCCAATAAGCCCAGCAAAAAAGACCTCCAGGAAGTGGTGGAGGCACTTAAAGGCATCATCCGCAAAGACACTGAGCTGATTCAGGCCGTACAGGAAGCAACCCTGCGCCAGACGGCCGCCGTGGTGGCCGAAAATCAGCAGGTCAAGCAGCAGGTCAACGTAGCCCAAACCGACCGTAGCAGCACTCAGCAACGCTTCTACGACCTGCAAAACCAGATTACCAACCTCCAGGAGCGCGACCGGCAGCGCGATAAAAAGCTGCGCGACCTGCAAGCCACCGCCGACGCCGCCACCGGCGCCCGCACCAGCCGCGAACTGCTGGCTGTGGCCTTGGCCCTGCTCGCCGCCGGCCTGCTGTTCTACGTGCTCAAACTGCGCGGCCAGCTCTCAGCCCAGCCAGCCCGGCGGAAGTAGCTGTCAGTCGTCAGTTGTCAGGCAGAACGTCATTCAAAGCGCAGCGAAGAATCTCGCGTGCTGATGTTGCAACGGTATAATAACGGCTTCAAGCGAGATTCTTCGTTGTGCTCTGAATGACGTTCTACCTGACAACCAATAACTAACAACTCACTCCTTCACCAGCTTTTCGGCCCGGAATACATCGTCGGCGGCTTGCAGCAGCTTGGCACGGAGCTGGGGATTATAGCTGGGGTGGGCCGTAAGGAAGTCGCGGACGGTGCGGGGCGCGGTGGGCGTTTGGTAGCTCCCGAGGGTGGATTGAAGCCAGGAATAGGGAAAAAATATGTCGCCGGTCTGCTGGATTTCTTCCAGCAGCGCCAGACTCTGGGGCAGGTATTTTTCGGACGTGGCGGCCCGCAGCGGGTGGTGCAGGTAGCCCAGCGCGGCCGTTACCCAGGCTTCCTTTTCGCGGTTCTTTTCATCAGAAAGCGAGGCAAAAAAGGCGTCGCGGGTAGCCACATCAGGCGCGAGGGCGGGCAGCATAAACTCCATGCGCTTGCGGCGGTCGGGGTTTTGGATGCGGGTGAGCTGACGGGCCAGAATGGGCGCGGGGGCCGGGTAGTCGCGCACGGCCAGCGCCAGGGCCAAGCTGGTGTAGTCGTCCTCGGTCAGCTTAACGCCCGCGGGGGCCTGCTGGGTGTCCCAGATGCGGTAGAGACGCGCCTGCGCCGCCTGACTCAGGGCCACCGACTGATAGGCTTTGAACAGCAGCTTCTTGGAATTGGGCGCGGGGTTTTGCGCCAGCGCGACCCACAGGTCCTTTTCCAAATTCGGCCCCACGGCCTGCCGCTGAGCGGGCGTGAGAAACTGCCAGAACACGGCGCTGGCCTGGCCCGTGAGCAGTTTCAGGTTCAGCTCTTCGGGTTCGCGGGTGAGGGCCCGGCGGTAGGTCGTGAGCAATTCAAGCGGCTTAACGACTTCGCCACGGAGCATGTTTTCGTAGAGGTTAACGTAGCTGGCGGCCCGTGCCACGGGGTCTTTCAGCCCAGTAAGCGCGGGCAGCACTTGCGGAGCCGCCGGAAACACGCCGTAGCCCAGGCCCGTCGAGTTGAACAGGATATACGCGGGGGCCGGCTCACCTACGGCGGCCGGCACCGGCACTTCGCGGGCGTTCTGGTTCACCGTCAGCTCGCGGGTACGGCCATTGGGATATACCAGTAGCACCTCGAACAGCTGGGGCCAGAGGCGGTCGGAGCCGTCTTCGGCCTGCTGGCTGAGCGTGAGGCGGCTGATTTTTCCGGCGCTGGTTTGCAGGTCATAGTTGAACACCGGACGGCCGGGCTGGTTCACCCAAACCTGGTTCCAGGCCTGTAAATCGGCCGGCGTACGCTCGTCCAAAATTTTGATAAGGTCGGGCCAGGTGGCGTTGCCGTGGGCGTACTGCTTCAGGTAGGCGCGCAGGCCGTCGCGGAAGGGCTCCTCCCCCATCAGCCGCTCCAGCTGGCGCATCATAATGGGCGCTTTGTGGTAGATGATGCCCCCGTAAAGCGAACCCGCGTCGCTCAGGTTATCCAGGTTCTGGCGGATGGGGTTGGCCCCGGTGGTGCGGTCGACGCCGTAGGCGGCCGGGAAGTGGTCGATGACAAATTTGAGGTCGTAGTTCGACTCGGGCAGGGCCACCTGCGTGATTTTATCGGCCATGAAGTTAGCAAACACCTCCTTCATCCACACGTCATTGAACCACTGCATTGTCACGAGGTCGCCGAACCACATGTGGGCCGTTTCGTGGGAAATGAGGTTGGAGCGGGCGATTTTCTGGTCCTGGGTCGCGCCCTCATCCAGAAACAGCGAACTGGCTTTGTAATCAATAGCCCCCACGTGCTCCATGCCGCCGTACTGGAAATCGGGCAGGGCCACGAAATCGAACTTCTGAAACGGATATGGGATGCCGGTATAGTCCTCCAGAAAGCGGAGGGCGTCAGCATGAATCTGGAAGATGGGGTCCAGGCTCAGGGCCAGCTTGCTCTTATCGGTTTCGCGGTGCAGCAGCTGCATCGGGCGGCCCGCCATGGTGCGGGTCAGGGGCGTAAACCGGCCTGCCGCAAATGAGAACAGGTAGGTACTGATTGTATCGGAGGGCGCGAAGCGGTAAGTTTTGCGGCCGTTAGTGCGGGTCGAGTCCGTCAGGCGGCCGTTGGCCAGCGCCTGCCAGGTGTCGGGCACGGTCAGGCTCAGGGTGAAGGCGGCCTTCAGGTTGGGCTGGTCGAACACCGGAAACACGGTGCGGGCGCGGTCGGGCACGAGCAGGGTGTAGAGGTAGTCGGCGTTGCGGTTGAGGCTCTGGTCGCCGGCCGTGAAATCAATTTCCACCACATTGGGGCCGGTTTGCAGGCGGGCAGCCGGAAGCACCAAGTGTTCATCGTGGTAGTCGAGAGGCACCGGCTGGCCGTTCACGCGCAACGTGTGCAGGTTGGCGGTGGGCGCTTTGAAATCTAGTTGCAGGGGCTGGCTGGCATCGATAAGGCGGAAGCGGATGGTTTCGGTGGCCGCGATAGGCGCGGCCTTGTCGGCGGGCACATTCAGGCTAAGCTCGTAGCCCAGGCCCGATACCCGGGCGACCCGGTCATCGGCCAGCGCCCGGCTTACGCCCGCCACCACGGGCACCGCCGGGGCAGCGTTTTGGGCAGCGTTTGAGGCGGCCGTGCCGGGAGTAGCTACCGGCGTCAGCGGAGCACGGACACAGGCAGCCATCAGTAGGGGCAGCGAAAGCAATGGGTAAACGGCGCGCGAAAGGGCGGGAAAAGTCATGCAGGCAAGGCGAGGAACGTTAAGAGGACCAAGATACAGCCGTTTGGCAGCTACGGCGCGAACTTTAGTTTGTAGCCCGACACTTGCCCGGGCCACTCGGGGACTACAAACTAAAGTTCGCGCCGTAGCTGCCCCAGACCTATCTTGCCCAGCCATGCCCGATTCGTCCCGCCTGCCCGCTGCCCTACCCCCGCGCCTTTACCCGCTCGGCGAAACGGCCGTAGTGCTGGAATTCGGCGCCGTTATCAGCGAGGCCACCAACGCCACCATTCAGGCCGTAGCCAAGTACCTGCTGGCCCACCCGTTTGAGGGGCTAGTGGAACTGGTGCCGGCCTTCACCACCCTCACCGTATTCTACGACCCCTGGCAGGTATGCACGGCCGGGGGCGGCTCGCCGTTTGAGGCTGTGGCCGCCCATCTGCGCAACCAGCTGGCGCAGCTGCCCGCCATCGGGGCTAGTAGGGAAACCGGACCAGCCGTAGAAATTCCAGTGTGCTACGGCGGTGAGTTCGGACCTGATTTAGCGATGGTGGCCCGGCACTGCGGCCTGAGCGAGGCCGACGTAGTGGCCCGCCACGCGGGGGCCGAATACCAGGTGCATTTCATCGGATTCGCACCGGGCTTTCCGTACCTAGGCGGCCTGCCCACCGAACTGGCCACGCCCCGGCGCGCCAGCCCCCGGCCCCAGGTGCCGGCCGGGGCGGTGGGCATTGCCGGTGCCCAGACCGGTATCTACTCGCTGCCCACGCCGGGCGGCTGGCAGCTGATTGGGCGCACTCCGGAGCGGTTGTTCCGGCCTGAAGCGGCCAACCCCAGCCTGTTGCGGGCGGGGCAACAGCTACGGTTCATGCCTATCACGGCGGAGCAGTTCCGCCACTGGCCCGCCGCCCGATGAGCCTGCACATCGGGCGCCCCGGCCTGCTCACCACCATTCAGGACGCCGGCCGGCCCGGCTACCGGCAGGCGGGCGTGAGCGTAGGGGGGCCTGTTGATCCCCGGGCCCTACGGGTAGCCAACGCGCTGGTAGGCAACGCGCCCGGCACGGCGGCACTCGAAATCACCCTGCTCGGGCCTACCATCCGCTTTAGTACCGACCACCTGCTGGCCCTCACCGGCGCCGACCTCAGCGCCACGCTCAACGGTCAGCCGCTGCCACTGAACCGGGCCGTAGCCGTGCGAGCCGGCACCGAACTAAGCTTCGGCCGGCCCAAAGCGGGCTGCCGGGCCTACTTGGCCGTGGCCGGCGGGCTGGCCGTGCCGACGGTACTGGGCAGCCGGGGCACCTACCTGGCGGCCGGCATCGGCGGGTTGGCGGGCCGGGCGTTGCGGGCCGATGATGTGCTGCCCGTAGCCGCTCCCGGCGCCGTGCGCCAGCGCCAGCTGCTGCTGGCCCGCTCGCCCCAACTGCCCAGGGTGGCCGCCTCTTGGTTTGCCGACCCGGCCCTGACACCCCGACCCGAAGTCGCGCCTCTACTGCGGGCGGTGCCGGGCCCCGAATACGGGCAGTTTACGGCGGCCAGCCAGCGGGCTTTCTGGGCCGAGGAATTTCGGGTAACGCCGGCCTCCAACCGCATGGGCAGCCGGCTGGCGGGCCCGGCCCTGCTCCGCTCCGCCTATGCGCCCGAGCTGCTCTCGGCGGCCGTTACATTCGGCACGGTACAGGTGCCGCCGGGGGGCCAGCCCATCGTGCTGCTGGCCGACCACCAGACCACCGGCGGCTACCCCCGCCTGGCCCTGGTAGCCGCCACCGACTGGTCCCGACTGGCTCAGGTCCCCCCGGGCGGCGTCCTGCGGTTCCAGGAAATCAGCCTGCCCGAAGCCCAGCAACTGTACATGGAGCAGGAGCAACAGCTCCGGCAGCTGGAACGGGCCGTGGCGCTGCGGCCGATGTAGGGGCGGGGCTTCGCTTCGCTGTCCTTCGGGTGTCCCCGCCCGCCGTTGAACGCAACCAAACGCCACCGTTCAACGAAACCAAGCGCCGCTGT
>NZ_JABKAV010000109.1 GCF_013377905.1 Hymenobacter terrestris | reverse complement strand
CGCGGGGTGTCGGTAGAGGAAGTAGCCGGGGCCACCCCCCGCAACCCCCTGGCGCTGTTTGGAGAAACCAGAACGGCGTAGGGGCGGGGTTTAGCTTCGCTGTCCTTCGGTTGTCCCCGCCCCTACGGCAGCGTACCTTTATCACCCCATCACCCCAAACTACCTCCTTGGAAACATCCATTCTTGTCATCTACACCGGCGGGACGGCCGGCATGGCGTACAACAAGCGCGGCGAGCTGGTGCCGATGAAGTTCGAGCAGATCCGGCGCAAGATGCCTGAACTGCGCCAGCTGAATATGGCGGTGGAGGTGGTGAACCTGGGCGAGCCGATTGATTCGAGCAATGTTACCCCCGACGACTGGCTGCGCATGGCCGCCCTCATTGCCGACAAATACGACCAATACGACGGCTTTGTGGTGTTGCACGGCACCGATACCATGGCCTATTCGGCGGCGGCACTGAGCTTTCTGCTCGAAAACCTGGGCAAAACGGTGGTCTTTACCGGAGCGCAGGTACCCGTGGGCGGTATCCGGACGGATGCGCGCCGCAACCTGGTAACGGCGCTGGAAATGGCCGCTGCCCGCCACCCCGTGGGCAACACGGTGCGCGTGCCCGAGGTGTGCCTGTTTTTCAACGACCTGCTGATTCGGGGCAACCGGGCCAAAAAGGTGGAAAGCCAGCAGTACGACGCTTTTCGCAGTGAAAACTACCCGCCTTTGGCCCAGGCCGGCATCGAGCTCATGTTCCACGACAAGCAGATAAGGATGCTGCCCGCCGGTAAGCTGCACGTTCATCAGCGCTTCGATGAGCGGGTGGCCCTCATCCGGCTGTTTCCGGGCCTGAGCGAGCGGGTGCTGAGGGCCCAGCTGGAGCTCGACGATTTGCGCGGCTGCGTGCTCGAAACCTACGGCTCGGGCAACGCGCCCACCGCGCCCTGGTTCCTGCAGTGCCTGCGCGAGGCCTCCGACCGGGGTGTGCTGCTCTTCAACGTGAGCCAGTGCGAGGAGGGCCGGGTGCTGCAGGGCCGTTACGAAACCAGCGCCTACCTCTCGGAGCTCGGCATTGTGGGCGGCGATGATATTACGGTGGAAGCCGCCATCACCAAGCTTATGTTCGTGCTCGGCCTGAACCTGGAATCGAGCCCGGCCCGCCGCCTGCTGGCCCAGGACCTGCGTGGGGAAATAACGCCGCTGTAGCGCCACCAGAACGGGCACGCCCGAAGTGACTTCGCCGCGCTACCCTTCGATGAAACGATGTCACCAGCACGATGTAGGGGCGGGGCTTGTCCCCGCCCGCCGTTCGCGCCATTGCCACGGTAACCGTTCAACGACAACCGTTCAACGGCGTAGGGGCGGGGACAAGCCCCGCCCCTACGCCGTGCTTATAGCGCCTGAAACACCGTGCCAGCGGCACTGCTGGCCCAGCTAAAGCGGCGGGGGCTTGCGTTTCCGGAAAATCGGGTGTTATTTTGCGCCTGCTTAACCACACCCAGAGGGGTGTCCGAGTGGTTGAAGGAGCACGCCTGGAAAGTGTGTATGGGTGCAAGCTCATCGTGGGTTCGAATCCCATCCCCTCTGCAAAAAGCCCGTTTCTGATTCAGAAACGGGCTTTTATCTTTCTCGGGGTACATGTAGGGGTACACACCCCACCAGCGGAGCCACCGCAAGCCCCGACCGTTAGCCAGAAGTGCGCCGGCCGCGTATCTTTGTTTCACCCGCCGGGTAAGTAGTTGCCAGCTCCTATCTACGGGCAAAGCCCCGCGTTCCTCAATCGAGGGCGCGGGGCTTTTTCATACTTTGGCAGCAACTTGCCTAGAATGCTGACAATCTAAACCACCCTTTTTCTGAACAAGTATAGCTGTCTGAGGCTTGCCTTACCTTTACTTTCGTATCCTAGCTTGCGCCTTATCTCTTTCTCGTCATGAACAGTAACGTTACGCTTAACTTCAACCAGCGGGGAATCCTGGGTATCTCCCTGATTGTCTTCGGGCTCGTGCTCGCCTTTGGTGCTAAACGAGTCGGTATCGGGTCCGAACTCATCCTGCGCGGGATGCATGCGCTGGCCTTCTTCACCGGCTTGGTGGGGTCGGCCTTTTTTTTCAGTTACACCCACCGGCAGCGCTTTGCGCAGATGAAGTCTGCACTGATTGGAATTGCAGTTATCGGCGTCGTAACGATTACCCAAGCCTTATTTTCTCAACGCTCGTTTTGCTAGTCGGACCGTTTTGCTGAACGACATATAGAATGCCTGTGAAGGAAAGTCTCAATAACGGAAATCGATGTATTCTGGTAAGCTGTAACTTGTTGGCTCACTCCACATAACCCCTTTTACCCAATGGCTTTTATTTCCATCAAAGACCCTCAAAATCCCCAAAATCAACACGTCATTAATATTGATAATGTTGTGAGCATCAAACGAGAAGTAAACCAACAGACGCCTGATCGTTACGATCATGTCGTTGTCATCGCACATACATACTCAGTGGCAACAACATTTACTTACCCTGACGAGGCAAGTGCAAAGAGTGGATATGCAGACATGATTAAGTACTTAGGAGTGGTATAATAAGCGTAAAGCTTACCGTAAGCGGTCACTCTTTATGTTCCCCTGTTTCAGCCCCGACCCTTCACGGTTGGGGTTTTTTTTATGTTCTTGTCGGACCGATTCATAATGGCAAATCTATGGTGCATAGCTTGTAGCACTTCTTAAACGAACCCTCCTTTGAATGAACGGATCAATTTCAAGGCCCGACCCTTTGTAAGAGAAAAGTGATTTCTTTTACAAAGGGTTGTTGGCTTTGCAAAGAAATACCGAGTTTCTTTACACAGCCAACGGGGCTTTACCCGTGACGCTTTTCCCTTTCCCTCATGCCGACTGCCTGGCAACCGTCCGCGCTGCCGCCCACCGCCGAACTGGAAACGCGCGCCGTGCTCAAAAAACTGCCGGCGGCGCACCGGGCCCTGGCCGAACTCAAGGGCTTGGTAGCCGCCATCCCCAACGAGCGCCTGCTGCTCGACACGCTGCCCTTGCAGGAGGCCAAAGACAGCTCGGCCATCGAAAACATCGTCACCACCCACGACGAACTCTTCAACGCCGAACTCCAACTGGGCGACTCGCCCGCGGCCAAGGAGGTGCAGCGCTACGCGTCGGCCCTGCGCATGGGCACGGCGCTGGTCCAGCAGCACGGGTTTTTGAACACCAACCACATCGCCCGCATCCAGGAGGAGCTCAAGCGCGACGGCGGGGGCTACCGCAAGCTGCCGGGCACCGCCCTGAAAAACCAGCGGGGCGAGATGGTGTACACGCCCCCGCAGGACCCGGCCGTCATCCTGGACCTGATGGGGAACCTGGCGCAGTACCTCAACGACGATTCGTTGCACGACGTGGACCCGCTCGTAAAAATGGCCGTGCTCCACTTCCAGTTCGAGAGCATCCACCCCTTTTACGACGGCAACGGCCGCACGGGGCGCCTCCTCAACATCGTGTACTTGGTGCTCAAGGGCTTGCTCGACCTGCCCGTCCTCTACCTGAGCCGCTTCATTACCCAGCACAAAGCCGACTACTACCGCCACCTGCAGGCCGTGCGCGACACCGGCGACTGGGAGCCGTGGCTGCTGTACATGCTCACGGGCGTCGAGCAAACGGCCCGCGAGAGCATTGCCTTGATCACGGCCCTGCGCGCGCTGATGCAGGAGACGAAGCAGCGGCTGCGTCCCTATAAGTTCTACAGCCAGGATCTGCTCAACAACTTGTTCCGACACCCCTACACCCGCATCGAATTCGTGCAGCAGGAACTGCAGGTGAGCCGGCCCACGGCGGCGGGTTACTTGAACAAATTGGCCGAGGACGGCGTGCTGGTCAAGCAAAAGCACGCCAACTCCAACTACTACGTCAACCAGCCCCTGTTTGAGCTATTAGCCCAACTGGGATAACCCGCGCTGCTAGGCGGGAGTGAACGCCACGACACCGGGATAGACTTTCTAAATCACCGTTTTCCCAGACATTGCTCGGCTACTGGTAGCCGCCGTCTGGACAAGTAGGAATGATAACGGCCCCACTTCGGCCCTCGGTGAGCCACAACTCCGCTTGCAGTTGAATTACGCCGTAGATATGCAGGTAATGGAGTTTAAGCCCTAGAAGCCGTGAACTCGCGGCCGCTACCAACTCACCGCCAGTCGAGGCAGCGGCTTCTTGCGTCAGCAATTCGTCGGCAACGGAATAGTGCCCAGCTTGGCGGAGGGTCAAGGTGATGGCTTCCACTGAGAACGGTGCGGGCATGACGAGTGAAAGGTACAGATAACTATGAAATCCTCCTTAAACTGAATTGCCACGTTTAGCTTGGGACCGTTTCCCTGAACGGCTCTCGTACGAAGATGCCAGCAACCGCTGCCTAAGGGGGTACACGTTGCTCAGATAGATAAATGGGCTCGTGCTGGTAAGCAACCACCGCGTCGAACACATCCTTCTGGAAAGGCTTGGTGTCGAATGCCTTAATTTTGTCAAAGAAAGTGAGGCTGTCCAAAAAGCCACGCTTGGTGAGCTGCACCAAGTCCTGTTCCCCGACGCTGGCGTACGGAATGGCAATCTCGTAGGTGAACGCGTAGTTCGTCACGTTGCCGGATGCGTCGCGTGTGCGGCGGAGCCGCGGACGGCGGGGCTTGTGGAAGCCTTCAAATGGAGGTTCTTCGCAGATCAGACCCACGTAAACATCCAGGTTGGGACGGAAATACGGCTTGCTGGCAGCAATCGCTTGCACCAGTTGCCCAATTTCCCAGACAAGGGCGTTGAAGCCTTCGGTCCAAACGACAAAAGGAGCCTTAGATTGTGTCCTAGCAAATGCAGCGAGGTTGCCATAGGGCCTTAGCTGCCGCTCGCCAACCCCCTCGCGCCATTCTCCGTTTGCCCAGGGCCCGCCCGTTATTCTGATTTTCCTTGCTGCCCCCTACCCCATGCGCCGCCAGCCTTTCACCCTGCATTTCACCCCCGCGCTCAGTTTCAACGTCGCGAAGAAACACGTGCGCGATGGCCTCTCCTCCATGCTGCTCACCGACGACAACCTGTGGGTGAGCTGCGACGAACGCACCAGCCTGGAGCGGTTGCGGCGCACGGGCCCGCACGCGTTCGGCGAGCATTGCTCTTACCAACTGGCCGATTTGCTGGACTTGCCCAGCGGCGAAGATGCCGAAATTGATATCGAAGGCATGGCCACCGACGGCCACTACCTCTGGCTGGTCGGCTCGCACAGCCTCAAACGGAAAAAACCCGAAAAAGAAGGGGCCGACACCGCCGAGCAGCTGGCGCGCCTGGCCAAGGTGAAAGCAGCGCCCAACCGCAACCTGCTGGCCCGCATCCCGCTGCTGCGCAACCCCGCCACCGGCAATTTTGAGCTGCACAAAAAAGCCCCGCACCCCACCGACCCCACTCAGATGCTCCACGCCGCCCAGTTGCGCGGCACCGATGAAAGCAACGAACTGCTCGACGCCCTGGCCCACGACCCGCACCTGAAGCCGTTTCTGTCCATCCCCAGCAAAGACAACGGGTTCGACATTGAAGGCCTGTCGGTATCGTCGGGCAGCCACGTGTTTGTGGGCCTGCGCGGGCCCGTGCTCCGCGGTTGGGCCGTAGTGCTGGAGCTGCGCGTGGAAGAAGACAAGCCCGGTCGCCTGCGCCTGCACGCCGTGCCCGGCGCGGCCGAAAAGCACTACCGCAAGCACTTTTTGGACTTGGGCGGCATGGGCGTGCGCGAACTGCGCCTGTGCGGGGCCGACCTGTTGGTGCTGGCCGGCCCCACCATGGACCTCGACGGCACCATTGCCGTGTACCGCTGGCCCAATGCCACGCAGCAAGCGGCCGACAGCCTGCTTGACGCCAAACGAATGCGCCGCCTTTTCGACGTGCCCCACGGCCATGGCCCCACCGCCGGCCAGGACAAGGCCGAAGGCATGGCCTTGCTCGACGACCAGCACCTGCTCGTGGCCTTCGACAGCCCCGCCGATGCGCGCAAGCCCGGCCCCCATCAAGTGGTTATCGACCGCTACCCACTGGCCGAAGCGCTCGCCGCCGCTGAAAAGGACCGGCCCGTGAAAAGCCCACCGAGGAGCAAATAAATAGATGGTCCGAGGGTAAACGCGCGCCGTTCAGAAATAGGAGGAAATTAATAAAAGCCATCCATACGAGGCCCAGCAGAGCTAGCTTACGGCTGCTTCTGCACCGGAATGGTCACGGGCACCATGATACTCACGGCCACCGCATG
>NZ_JABKAV010000108.1 GCF_013377905.1 Hymenobacter terrestris | reverse complement strand
GGTGTTCTCCCGGGCCCGCCGCTGAAACGATGCGTTGCAGGGTTTTCCGCCGTTCGATAGTATTGTTCAACGGCGGGCGGGGCAAACCCCGCCCCTACGTCGTGCTGCGAAAACTTTCTCCCCACCCAATGATTCTTCAACTCGACCCCCATATTTCCGAGCAAAATCAGCAGGAAATTGAAGCCAGAATAAAGGCGCTCAACTACAAAGCTACCGCCGTAAATACCCAGCGCGCCCGCTACCTCGTGGCCATCGGCAAAGCCGAGATTGATCTGCGCAGCCTTGGCCAGCTGCCTGGCGTGCAGGACATTCACCGCGTATCCGACGACTACAAGTTGGTGAGCCGCAAGTGGCGCGTGCGCCCCACCGTGCTCGACCTCGGCGACGGTGTACGCATCGGGGAGGGGACGCTCACGTTGGCCGCCGGCCCGTGCAGCATCGAGAGCGAGGGCCAAATGGAAAGCATCATGCAGCACCTCGTCGATAACGACGTTCGCATTATGCGCGGCGGCGTGTACAAGCCGCGCTCCTCGCCCTACTCGTTCCGAGGGTTGGGTATGGAGGGGCTGAAACTGTTCCACCAGATGGCCCGCACCCGCGGCATCAAAATCATTACTGAGGTGATGCAGGTGTCGCAGGTGGAGGAGATGCACGATTACGTGGACGTATTCCAGGTGGGCGCCCGCAACACTCAGAACTTCAACCTGCTCGACGCGCTGGGCGGGGTGGATAAGCCGGTGATGATCAAGCGCGGTATTTCGGGCACGTTGGAGGAGTTGCTTTCGTCGGCCGAATACGTGTTTTCGGGTGGCAACGAGAAGCTGATCCTCTGCGAGCGAGGCATTCGCACCTTCGAAACGGCTTCGCGCAACACGCTGGATTTGAATGCGGTGCCTATCCTTAAGGAGAAAACCCACCTGCCCGTCATCGTAGACCCCTCGCACGGCATCGGCCTGCGCGAGCACGTAGCGCCAATGGCCCTGGCCGGTATCATGGCCGGAGCTGACGGCATCATTTATGAAGCCCACGAAACGCCCGAAAAAGCGGCCTCCGACGGCGCCCAGACGCTCAATTTCGACGAATCGGCGCGCCTGATCCGCAACCTGCGTCGGGTCTATGCCTTGCGGCAGGAGTTGGAGTAGAGAAAAAATAGCATAAGAAAAATATATTTCTATATTTGCAATACCATGTTCAACCTGACCACCACGCGCTTTATGTCGATTACCGTCTGCAATCTGCAGTATGGTGGTGGGCGGCGTGGCCGGTGCAACAGGCAGGAAAACTGAACATCTTCCTCCTCTGAACCTCAGCAACAAGGCCCGCTTCCGACAGGAAACGGGCCTTTTTTTACGCCTACTGCCATGCTTCAGCAACACTACGACCAGTATTCGGCCCAAGACCATTTGGTGTGGAAAGTATTGTTTGACCGCCAGACGGCCCTGCTACACAATCGGGCCTGCGGGGCGTTCTGGCAGGGCCTGCGTGCCGCCGGCCTGCACCGCAACGCCCTGCCCGATTTCGTGCAGATAAGCCAGCGGCTGCAGCAGGCCACCGGTTGGCAGCTGGTGCCAGTGGCCGGCCTGCTCAATGATGCCGATTTTTATGGTCTGCTGGCCCGGCGCCGTTTCCCGGCTACCGTCTGGATTCGGAGCATGGCGCAGTTCGATTTCATTGAGGAGCCCGATCTATTCCACGGCGTGTTTGGCCACGTGCCGCTGCTGATGGATGCGGCCTTCGCCGATTTCCTGCAGTTCCTAGGCCACGTAGCCACGCTGCATCTGCACGACGCGGCGGCCATGGAGCGGCTAGAGCGGCTCTACGGCTTCGCAGTACAGTTTGGGCTGGTGCGCGAAGGCGGCGAAACCCGCCTGTTTGGGGCCGGCCTGCTGTCTTCGTCGGGCGAAATTCACCATTACCTGTCCGAGGCCGCCCCGCGCCAGCCTTTCGAATTGGCTGCCGTGCTCGATACCCCCTATAGCGAGGAGCACCTGCAGGATGGTTACTTCGAACTCAGCAGCTGGGAGCAACTAGCCGAGAGTGTGGCCGATCTGGCCGCCGTATTGGCTGAAGTATCCCGGCCGGCATTGGCCACCAAATAGTGAGCTGGCAGTAATGTGTAAAATGCTGGCTTTCCAACCGAATTTCGGGCTGTTTAATCTATATGCGTTACATTTGTACCCGATGACCCGCTTCACCTCCCGCTATTATGCTTATGCCTATTACGCCCCGCAAGGGAGCGGAGCGGCGGCGGCGTGCCGGAACAAGGAGTAGCAAATCCTCTTCCAACGTCTTGTCAGGCCTGCTTCCGCTCCGTGCGGGGGCAGGCCTTTTCTTTTCCCTTTTTTCTTTTTCCAACTGATGAACACGTCCCTCGAAATCACTGCCGTTCAGCCCCTATTGCGCCAGGAGTACGCCCGCTACACTGCCGCCGACCAGCATGTGTGGCAGCTGCTTTTTGACAGGCAGATGGAGCTGCTGCCTGGTCGCGCCGCCGATACGTTCCTGGAGGGTGTGCGCCAGGTGGGCTTCACGCGTGACGCCATTCCCGACTTCCGGGAGGTGAACCCTCGCCTGCTGGAACTGACGGGCTGGGAGCTGGTGGTAGTGCCCGGCATTGTCGACGATGCTATATTTTTCGGTTTGCTGGCCGAGCGTAAGTTCCCGGCTACCACCTGGCTGCGCACGCTGGCCCAGCTCGATTACCTGGAGGAGCCCGACATGTTCCACGACGTGTTTGGCCACGTGCCGCTACTAACGAACCCCGGTTTCGCGGCCTTCCTGCAGAACTTAGGCGCAGCAGCCGTGCAGCACCGTGAGCAGCCCGGCGCGCTCGAAATGTTCACGCGCCTGTACTGGTTCACTGCCGAGTTCGGCCTGATTCAGCAGCCTGAGGGCTTGCGCATTTACGGAGCGGGCCTGCTGTCGTCGCACGGTGAGGTGAAGTTCAGCCTGGGCGAGAAGCCGACGCGCCTGCCCTTCAGCCTGCAGGGCGTGTTGGATAGCCCTTTCGAGAAGGACAAATTTCAGGACCTTTACTTCGTGCTCGACAGCATGGAGCAACTGCCGGAGAGCCTGGTCGCGCTGGGTGAAAAGATGGGATAGTGAGTGTGCAATCTGTCATTTCGATGAGGGAGAAATGACAGGTTGCACTATTTCACCTCATCAATACTGCCAGCCCAACCGCCGGTACACGAAGTGTAGCAGCCAGAGTGGGCCAATGAGTAGAAACTGCAGGTCTTTGAGGAAAGAAGGCTTTTTGCCCTCAACCTTATGGCCCCAGAACTGCCCAGCCCAGGCCAGCACGAACACGATGAGGCACACGGCCCAGAGCGGCAGCGCGGCCTGCGCCTGCACCAGCCGCAATGCCAGCGCCATAGTCAGCCACACCAGTACCATACCCGCCGCCAGCCTTCCCGAAAGCCGCACGTAGTACCCCACAGCCAGCACCATTACCAGCGTGGCCCAGTTCAGCCACGGACTGATGGCCCGTACCCCCGCTGGCACCGGCACCGACCACAGCAGCCCCAGAATAGCGAACATAATCAGCGGTACGCACACCCAATGCACAAGCTTGTTGGTCGGGTTCTGGTGGCTCTCGGCATACTCATCGAGCAGCCGCTGCACAGGCGAAATAGTGGTATCCATAGGTATTAGGGGCAGGTATAAAGTGACTGGTAAAAGGTAGCTGTTTATGCGCTTGTATACGGATATGATGCTGGGTTATTTTTCCAAGATAGAAAACAGAAAGGCTGCCTCAACGAGGCAGCCTTTCTGTTTTAGAGCGCACGAGGAGAGTAGAATTCCGCTCGGTGTCGTCTGAAAAATCCGTGAAATCTGTTAAAATCGGCGCTAATCTGCAGTCTTGGTACGTGGTCTACTTGAGCTTGAGATTTTTCTTCAGGTAGGCAACTGAGGCAGCGTGGGCATCTTCGGCCATGGCCTTGCTGTACTTGGGGTTGGAGGGATTGGCGAAGGCGTGGTCGGCGTCGTAGGTTTTCACGGTGAGGCCTTTCTTGGCCGCCTTCATGTTCTTCTCGAACTCGGTTACCACCTCCTGATTGATCCACTTGTCCTGCTTGGCGAAAATCATCAGCACATCGGTATTCAGGGTTTTGAGCTTGGCCACGTCCTTTTCGGGCATGCCGTAGTACACCACTGCGCCCGCAGCTTGCTTGCCGGCCAGCAGGGCCGTTTGCAGGCTCCAGCCGCCGCCGAAGCACCAGCCAATGCTGGCCACCTGGGCCCGTGGGCCGGCGTGTAGCAGCGCTCCTTTGATGATGGCCTCGGCCCGGGCAGTTTTTACGGCCTGCATGAGCTTCCCGGCTTCATCGGCCGAGGCGGCAACCTGGCCGTCGTATAGGTCGAGGGCAATGACGTTGGTGCCGGGCAGCTCCTTAGCCAGGCGGGCGGCCTCCTGCTTGATGTAGTCGTTCAGGCCCCACCACTCATGGATGACGAACAGGTACTTGTCCGAGCGGATGTTGCTCTTAATTTCAAAGGCTTTGCTGGTGCCGCCGTCGGTGGTCTTGAACTCAATCATTTCGCCGCCGCCGGCGTAGCGGAAGGGCAGGGGCGAATCGTGGCCACCCGAAAAATCTTCGTTGGAAGCCAGCATAGCGAAGGTTTCGGTGGCGTTTGAGCTGGCAGCCGGCTTGGCGCAGCAGCTCATGGTTGTTTGGGCCGAAGCCACGGATACTACGCTGAGCAGCGCGGCGCACAGAGTCCAGAACTTTTTCATGGGGAGAAATAAAGGGGAAGAAAAGTACCCCGGCTTTTCGTGTAGCTACACGAAAGGCCGGGGTTGCTGTTAACCGGAAGCAGGAAAATTAGTTTCAAACAGACCTTACTCGGCCCCGGTGCGGATGCTGACCTTTAGCTCGGTGAGCAGAGCATAGAGGCCCACGTAGGTGCGGTTAAGGTAAATGAAGTGCTCGGAGCCGCGGGGCTCGCGCTGTTGGCGCAGCTCGGGTTGCTGCATCAGGTCGTCGCCGAGGGCGTAGAGAGCCTGCATGTAGCTGGGGTCGCCAAAATCGAAGGTGGCCTGGCGAAACGGGCGGCCCACCAGCTCCAGCGAGGCCCGCATGGTTTCTACATAAAAACTCCGCTGAGCGGGTGCATCGGTGGCTTGCAGTACGCCGCCTTCCTCGAGCAGCGCGGCCAGCTTGGCGGGGTCAGCCAAGGTTTCGGGAGCCAGCAGGGAGATGAACAGGCGATGCACATCTTCGGGAATCTCTTTTACGCAGCCGAAATCGAGCACGCCCACGGTGCCACCGTCATCGGAGCGGAGCAGGAAGTTGCCGGGGTGTGGGTCGGCATGTACCCGGCGCAGCTCGTTGAGTTGGAACATGTAAAAGTCCCAGAGTGCCTGGCCCAACTGGTTACGGATGGCCTGGCTGGGGTTGGTAAGCAAGAACTCGCGCAGGTGCTGGCCGGGCAGCCAATCCATGGTGAGGATGCGAGCCGACGACAGTTCGGGATAGTAGCGCGGGAACTGCAAATGGGCCAATTCGGCGCATGCGGCGGCAATTTCCTGGCCCCGGCGCAACTCCAGCGCATAGTCGGTTTCCTCGATGAGGCGGGTTTCCACCTCCTGCATGTAGGGCCTCACGGTGGCCTCATCGAGCCCGAGCACGCGCAGGGCAATGGGCTTCACGAGCCGGATGTCGGAGCGGATGCTGTCGGCCACGCCGGGGTACTGCACCTTCACGGCCAGTTCCAGACCGTCCTTGCGAGCAAAATGCACCTGCCCGATGCTGGCGGCCTGCCGTGCCTCGCGGTCGAACTCGTCAAACACCTCGAAAGGCGACTTGCCAAAGGCATCACGGAACGCTTTGACCACCAGCGGGCCCGAGAGGGGTGGGGTTTGGTACTGGGCCTGGGCAAACTGGTCGGCGTAGGCGGTGGGCAGCAGGTTTTTCTCCATGGCTAGCATCTGGGCCACTTTCAGCACCGAGCCTTTCATTTCGCTGAGCGTGCCGTAGAGCTCGGCCGCGTTGGCGGCGTGCAAATCATCCATGGTGCTGTCGGCCCCCACGGCCCGCTTGGCATAGTGCTTCACGTAGTTGGCCCCCACGTTTAGGCCGGTTTTGGCAAACCGCGCCGCCCGCGCCACTTTGGTCGTCGGCAGCGACGTGAGGGTTTTAACAGGAATATCGGACATGGAGT
>NZ_JABKAV010000107.1 GCF_013377905.1 Hymenobacter terrestris | reverse complement strand
CTTTATTTAAACAGGAGGCGCGTTAGCGCCCTCGTTTCGAAATGGTGCTAGATTGTGTCCTCAAAAGGCCCTTCATCATGACGTACTCCCTCCCCGAGCAGCTCATCCGCCATGCTTTTTTCTTTTCGGTGTGGTGTTTGGAGCATTGTCATGATATGGCGCCCTATCATCGCCAGGTGGCCACGTTGAGCCAGCTGCCGGAAGGAACAGTCGGCCATGAACTAGCCACGTGCCTGCTGGCGCGGGAGCTCACGTTAGTGCCCGGCTTCGAGAGCCATGACTTGAAACACGTCGTGCTGGCCTACGAGCTAGAACCGGTAGGCGAAATTCGCATGCAAGCCTTTATGCTGGGCAACGGCAATTGGACGCTGCCCAGCCTCCTGATTTTTCTGTTTGGCCTGTTCCTGTTACCCCAGCATTGGCGCTTATTCCGGCAGGACTATCGGGCCGGCCAACACTGTGCCCCGCTCGCTGCCCTGGCGATTGAAGATTGCCAACACCAACCCGTGCAGGAACTGCGCAGCCAGCTTTTTAGTCGGTATCAAGAACTCAAACTCACTGCCAAACCGACCATCCACATGCGACTGAGCTTGCTGAGCAGTTACGGGCTAATAGCCATTGGGGTAGCGGCAATGCTGTTTTGTTACCCCTTTCTGTGGTCGGCGGACCTGGCTGATTTGGTGGGCGCCGGCTTTCCATTTGTGGCTGGGGCTATTTTAGTAATAGGAGGCTTACTCAACTTAACCCTGCAAGCTCACTTGCGCGCCAAGCCAGCAAACGCATAAGGCTCTTCTTCCAAACCCTAGAGTAAGATTCGGACCGTTTTTGTGAACGGGCGTACCGAAGCCACCGGGCCTTGTATGTGAACCATTCACGTATTTGCACGGCTTCTCTTTCCCTGCCTTACGAATGAAAATTGTTTACCAGCTACTGCTGCTTTCGGTCCAGGCCGGCATCACGTTCGTGGTCTTGCTGGGAGTCTACCTGCTTCTGGCGTTGCTGGACTACCGGGGAAGCTTCCCTGCCTTTATCGGCTTGGTGGCCTTCCAACCCCTGATGGGCGCGCTCCTTTCCCTGGCCACGATAAGCCTGTGCGTGCTCGTGGGCCTGCCCCTGCGACTCGCCGCTTTCGGACGCTGGTGGCGCCAACGGACACTCCTGGCCTTGGGAGGCGCCGCGGCCGGGGTTGCCTTGTTGGGGCTTTCCCTGTTTCTGCGGGGCGCGACCGCCTCAGCCGGTTTCACCGAGCCATCCGTCCTTGCCCTGGCGAGCAGCGGGTGGTTTCTGCTGGCCTTTTCCCTGCTGCACGTATTCCCGCCGGATACGCTCCTGCATCGTGTAGGGCTACTCAGGACACAGTACAGCCAGTAAACGCTCCTTTTTTCAAACAGAGAGCGTTTACCTTCGAACCGTTTTCTTTAACGGAGTTAGCTTGCTCTTATGAAAAGCCCTTATTCCTATTGTTGTTCGGTTTCTTATGTTTCGTGATGCTTTTTCCCCTTCTGGTCGCATTCGACGCTTGGAGTATGGGCTCAGCTACTTAGCCTATTTTTTCGGCCTACTCATCCTTCAGCTGGTACTTGGCCCGAATGATAATAACAATTTTTTAGTGGCCGTCTTTGACGTGGTGTTTTTTTCGCTTTTAACCTGGTTTCTGCTGGCCCAGGGCACCAAAAGATGCCATGACCGTGGCAAAAGTGGCTGGTACCAACTCATCCCTTTTTACGTCTTTTGGATGTTGTTTGCAGACGGAGATGCGGAGGAAAACGCCTATGGGCCCAACCCGAAGCAACTGTTGCGGCGATAGGCACTTCAACCCTCGTTTTGCTAATCGGACCGTTTTCCTGAACGAAGTGGGGTATTATTCTCTCGTTCTGCTAAGTAGCGTGGCGCTTCACCACTTTTACGGCCTGCGACCCTTTTCCGCCTCGTCCCCTTCTTCCCTGAATTACTCGCCCAATGGAGCCGTCTATCACCCTGAAGGAACTCGGTGTGCTGGTGTTGTTTTTAGGGTGATTTTGGTAAGCAGTGACTTGCAGCTACGTCTGCAAAAGGCTGGGGAAGGCTTAAAGTAATTTTGTCCCACCGCCGCTATAAGAAGGCCTTTTTCGGTGTCAAGGATGAATAGGGTTTTCTAAGGGGCACATTTTTCGATGTTTCATTGCCTTCTCCTTGCAAAAGGAAAGGGAATTTAGAAAAAAAAGTTCAGCTGATTTTATGGGAAATAATTGGTTTCGAGGTTGTAAGTTTTTTTTGGCTGTAATACACACAGTCGCGGTTCTTTCGTGCCAGAAGGGAGTCGATAAAATACCCGTTTCAATAAAGGCTAAAAGCAAAGCCCAGGAGGTGGTAGACTTATCTATAAAAGCTCACGGCGGCAAATTGTTTGATAAAATTCTGGTTCGCTTCACCTTCAGAGAAAGGCAGTATACAGCTTTTAGAAATGATGGCTTTTTTACATATACAAGATCTTATAGCGATTCTTCTGGCCATGTGAAAGACGTGCTGCAGAACAACGGCTTTTACCGTGAAGTGAATGGCAAAAGGATTGACCTGTCAGAAGATAAAAAACTGGCCTACTCAAACTCTGTAAACTCTGTTATCTATTTTGCCTTACTACCTTATGGTCTGAACGATGCCTCTGTCCACAAACAATACCTTGGGCAGTTTATGCTGAAAAATATTCCTTTCCATAAAATTAAGGTAACGTTCAACCCGGAAGGGGGAGGAATTGATTTTGATGATGAGTTTGTGTATTGGATACACCCCCAAACATATAAAGTACACTATCTGGCCTATAGCTATAAAGTCAATGGAGGAGGGATACGGTTCAGGGAAGCTTTTAATGACAGGGAAATCAACGGCGTGGTGTTTCAGGATTATATAAATTTTGAACCCCTGTCTGACACCGCTTCGCTAGAACACTTGGACAAAGCTTTTCTAACCGAGAGACTTAAAAAACTTTCAGACATTCATCTGGAGAATATTTTGGTAACCATAAACAAATAACTAAAAAGAATGAAGACAACATATTTTGAGGTGGTCTATAGCGTTTTCGTGAACGGTTCGGTCGTTTTTCAGCCAGTGGTGGCGTGATAGCCACAGTGGTTAAACCAGCCAAGTGCATCAGCGCTGGAAATCCAGTCGATGGCGGCTTGCAGGGCCTGCGTCAAGGCCTCGCGGGTACGGGCCTGGGCCGCCCGCAGCTTGGTTTTGAGCTTAACCGTGCCTTCTTCTAGCCGTCATCTTGTCTTCACACGGCTGACGTACCTTTGGATTTTGTAACCAGCGCCGCCCGCTGCGTTTTGGCGTGTTTGGGTGTTCGGGGCTCCGTTAATCCGTTCCCCGCGCAGTGCCCAGCCTGCCGATGCCCGGAAGGTGCGCGCGCCCTCGACCAGCCCTTCCGGTAGGTGCCGGGGCTTGGGCTCCGCAATTCCGGCTTCGCCGAGCCAGCCATTCATCTTTCGCTTTTGCAATTCAGAAACCTTCTTTTGTTTTCTATGAAGTGCCTGCTTATTACTTTGGGCTTGAGCGTGGGCCTGGCCTGGCCCGCCCGTAGCCAATCCGCCAAACACGTGGTGTTGATTAGCATCGACGGGTTTCGGCCCGACTTTTACCGCGAATCCAACTGGCCGACGCCCAACTTGCAGCGCCTGGCCGCCCAGGGCGTTTCGGCCGACGGCGTGCGGGGCGTGTTTCCAAGCGTCACTTACCCCTCGCACACCACCCTGATTACAGGCGTGGCCCCCGCCGCCCACGGCATTTACTACAACTCGCCCTTTGAGCCGGACGGGGCCACCGGCCGCTGGTACTGGGAAGAAAATTTGATCAAAACCGAAACCCTCTGGGATGCCGTCCGCAAAGCGGGCCGGAAGTCGGCCTCAGTGATGTGGCCGGTGTCGGTGGGAGCCCCCATCGATTACAACGTGCCCGAATTCTGGTCAACGGACAAAAATATAGACCGCTTGACGCCCGTGCGGGAGCAGACCACGCCCACGGGCTTGTTCGCGGAAATCGAACAAAACGCCACCGGCAAACTCACGGCCCGTGACATGAGCAGCGACTACGTGAGCGGTGACGAGAACGGCAGCCGCATAGCCGCTTACCTGCTCGAAACCTACAAACCCGCCTTGCTGACCTTGCACGTATTTGGGGTAGACCACGCCGAGCACCAGGACGGGCGCGACGGCGCGCACGTACGCCGGGCCCTGGCCACCGCCGATTGGGTGGTGGGCAACCTGCTGGAAGCCCTGACCAAGGCCGGCATCGACAAGGAAACGGCCGTGATTGTAACCGGCGACCACGGCTTCGTGGACATCACTACCACGCTGGCCCCGAACGTGTGGCTGAGCGAAACCGGCCTCTATGGCTCCGGCAAAGGGAACTGGAAGGCCCAGTTTCATACCTCCGGTGCCGCTGCTTTCCTGATGCTTAAAAACCCCAAAGACCTGAAAACCCTGGCCCGGGTCCGCCGGATGCTGGCCGCCGCCCCCGCCGCCCAGCGCGCCCTTTTTCGGGTGGTGGAGCGGCCGGAGCTGGACGCCATCGGGGCCGACCCGCACGCCGCGCTGGCCCTGGCCCCGGTGCTGGGCGTGGCCATGAGCGCCAGCCGCGAGGGCGCGGTGGTACGGCCCGGCAAGGGCGGCACCCACGGCTTCTTCCCCGACACTCCCCAGATTCAAACCGGCTTCATCGGGTACGGTGCCGGATTCACGGCGGGCCAGGTGGTGCCTCAAATGGAGCTGCAGGACATCGCGCCCATTGTGGCCAAACTGCTGGGGCTGCCCTTTGCGCCCAACCAAAGCCAGCTGCCCGCGCAGCTCGTTAAGCCCTAGCCGGCCGGCTGGAGGGCACTTCCGCTGCGCGAAACGCAATTAGTGTCTCCTGTAGGGAAGCCTTCGGCTGGCTGACCGGGCATGGCAAAGAGATGATAAAACGCAAGTGGTTTGGGGTGAGCTACGCAGGATGAAGGATCGGGGGCTTCACCGAATAGCCGGCAGTTATCAGGGGGCTCGCGTGTTTTCGCAGGCACGGAGTGTATTTCTTGGACGGAGGCGCGTCGTAGGCGGCCACGATTCCCTGGCCGTGGCCATTGTTCGCTCCTTTTCTTTAACGGGGTGCGTTTACCTTCGGACCGTTCCAACTCCTGCGCGTCCATCCGGGCGCACCGCTGCACAATGCCGCCGACCTCGGGCTAGGGCCGCTGGGCCTTATCGACCACGCTATGCAGTCCAGTGTACTGGTAAAGATGCACGAGCACCGCAATGATGAGATTCTCTCGTATCTGCGCCAGGGCACGCTTGTTCACCAAGATTCCACTGGCCAGCAGGCGGCGCTTACGCCCACCAGCCTAATGATGATGAATGCGGGGCGGGGGTTCTGGCACGAGGAGTCCATCCCGAAAGGTGGGGAGCCGATAGAAATGCTGCAGATTTTCATCCGCCCCCACGCGGCCAACCTGGAGCCGCAGGTGGCCTGTCACTCCTTCCCCACTGCCTATTCCGCAAATTCGGGGCGGCGGGCCGGACTCGGCCAATGCCCCCCTGACTATCCGCAACGACGTCTGGGTGTACGATACGCTGCTGACAGCGCAGACCCTGTCGCTACCAAATCTTAACGGCCGTATGGCCTTGCTCTACGTGTTCGGTGGTAGTATTGAGCTTGAAGAAAAGGGCAATGTCCTGCAAAAGGGCGACTTTGCTCTCATTCGCAATGAATTGGTGAGCGTAGTAGCCCCGGAAACCGCCCAATTAGTTTTGTTTCTTGTGAATCAGCAAGCCAGATTCTCGCGGGCTGGCACCCTGAGCGCGTAGCCGGCGCGGGAATAGAACATCACAAAATTACCTCTAAAAGCACAGCTGGCTTAATAACAGGGGGGGGGGGGACTGTCGGATTATACTTGGCACGTACCTACTTTCCAGGCCCTTGCTTACCAGCGCAATTCCATACTGACGGCTGCTGACAGTGCGCAACAATGGAACCGCAAGCCTACCAGCTCATTCTTCCCGATTTTATGTCCGTATCCAGTCTCCTGAACACCGTTGCAACGTTTAACGACCTGCCAGCCGAAACACTTGCTTGGCTGGCAACCCACGGCGAGCTGCACGACTACGCCGATGGGGCAGTAATTGCCAGCCCCGGCGACGAAGCGCACTATTTGATGGCGGTGCTGGCCGGAACCGTGCAGTACTACGTGGTGCGGGGGGGCAACCGGGAGCCAGTTTTTCGGCTTGAAACCGGCCAGGTGGGGGGCGTGCTGCCCTACTCCCGGCTACGGGTGGTGAAAGGCAAGAGTGTAGCCGTGGGCAACACCAGGCTGTTTCAGCTGCACCGCGATGCATTTCCGGCTCTCGAGCAGCAGAGCCCGGAGCTAACCATGCGCTTGGTGAACCTGATGAGTGACCGGGCCCGCACCGAGGCCCGCGGCCAGGAGCGCGACGACAAGCTCCGGGCCCTGGGT
>NZ_JABKAV010000106.1 GCF_013377905.1 Hymenobacter terrestris | reverse complement strand
AAAGTGACATCAGGACGTTTGCTCCTATAGGCCCATTCTGCACTGAAGTTGCGTTCGATATAGCCCACAAAGAGGAAGCTGGAGTCATAACTTATTGGTTTTTATTAGCAGATGCCGAGGGGTTGGCCAACTATGCGCGGCATAATTTACTCCCTGGGGAACTTTATTATGCTCTAAAAAAGGTGATACTCGTCAAAGAATATAGTTATGATATGCTCAGAGAATTTCTCTTGCGTGAAGTTGAAAACAAGTGCGCGCAGCATGATAATAATACGATCCTTCAGTATTTAGAAACAGAGTTTAATGTGCTGGAGGATTAACGTTAGATCGTCGTTCAGCAGAAGGAGCGATTCAAACCAGTTTAAAAAACTGTTTAATCGCACACACCGCCAAGCTAGGCGCCCAAAAGAACCACGACGTTCGATACAGGTCCACTGTATATCGAAACGTATGCGGGATTTTCACCCAGGAGTGAAAGACCACTATTTGCAAAAATGCCACAGTCATCAATACCACAAGGGGCCCGTACGCTTTTTTGCCCAGCACGCTTTTTGACAGGATGAAATAGCAGGCAACTGCTGGTAACACGGCCAGTAAGGCCAATTCTAAGAAGCATCCGCATGATCTGGTCATCTTCGCTCATGTGCCAGTAGGTGCTGAAGGCCAAACAAAGCCCGCCCCCTACCCAGCCGTTGGACGGGTGCGTAGGGGGCGGGTAACGAGAATACCCTGAGCGGTTGGGCGCGTGGAGGCCCTAGTCCCGGTAGTTCAGCGCCGGCGCCCGGTCGCCGAGCAGGGGCTTGTACACGTAGTTGCCGACCTTCTGCTGGAGTTCCTGCTTGGCCTTGGCAACCAGCTGGGGCATGGTGAACAGGTCGATGGCGGTAAGCGTCATTGTTTTAGCGGCCACCATCATGCCCTTGCTACCAACTTCCTTGCCGCTGCAGGCCACGGCCTGCCAGCTGTGAGCGGGCGTGCCGGGTATCCAGGTGGCGGCCGTCAGGCCCACGGTGGGCACCACGTAGCTCACGTCGCCCACGTCGCTGCTGCCGCCCATCTCGCGCACCTGGTAGGGGAGCACCTGCGCGGCCTGCTCAACCGGGGGCGCGGGCGCGCCGAGGGACGTTTGGATCTGCTGGCCGAACGCCAGCTCTTCGGGGCTGTAGCGCACGCCGCCGACCTGCTCTAAGTTGGTTTGCAGGGCGTGGGCCAGCGTTTCGTTGATGAGCAGGTCGTGGGTGCCGCCCACCAGTTCGTAGTCCATGGTGGTGCCGGTGCCCAGGGCGGCGCCCTCGGCGGCCTTTACCACCCGCGCGAAGGTGGCTTGCACGTCGGCCCGGTCTGGGTGGCGCACGTAGTAGTACACCTCGGCGAAGTCGGGCACCACGTTGGGGGCCTTGCCGCCGTTGGTAATGACGTAGTGAATGCGCGTTTCCTGGGGCACGTGCTCGCGGAGCATGTTCACCATCTGGTCCATGGCTTCCACGCCATCGAGGGCACTGCGGCCGCGCTCGGGCGCCGCCGCTGCGTGCGCCGCCACGCCGTGGAACCGGAACTTGGCCGAGGAGTTGGCGATATACTTGCCCACCATGGTCGCGTTCTGACTGCCCGGGTGCCAGTGCAACACCGCGTCTACGCCCTTGAACAGGCCCGCGCGCACCATGTACACCTTGCCGCTGCCCCCTTCCTCGGCCGGGCAGCCGTAGACCTTGATGGTGCCGCGCAGCTTGCCTTCCTTGAGAAGCTTCTGGATTTCGAGGCCCGTGGCCACGCTGGCGGTGCCGAACAGGTTGTGGCCGCAGCCGTGGCCGGCGTCCTGACCGGCAATGGGCGTTTTGGTGGCCACTGTCTGCTGGGCCAGGCCGGGCAGCGCGTCGAATTCGGCCAGCACGCCAATCACAGGCTGGCCGCTGCCGTAGGTAGCGACGAAGGCCGTGGGCATACCCGCGACGCCCGCCTCCACCACGAAGCCTTGCTCGCGCAGCGTTTGCTGAAGTAGCGCCGAGCTCTGGGCTTCCTTATAGCCCACTTCGGCGAAGCCCCAGATGCGCTGGGCCAGCTGCTGATAGTCGGCGTAACGGGCCTGCAGGTCCTGCAGGGCCTGGGTTTTGAGAACAGATGCCGGGGGCGTAGCGGCGGGCCGGAAGGCCAGTAGCCCGGCGCCGAGCAATCCGAACAGGTAGTACTTTTTCATGGGGTAGAATGGGCTGGAAAGACAACGTACGCCCGCATTGGCGGCCTGGGTAGCGGCAGGCAACGGGCCTCCCCTGCCGAGCGAGCGCGAGGGGACGGGTAAGATAAAGCATTAGCAATTGGCGAAAACCGAATATTCACCCTACTTCCGTTGCGGGCAACCCGGACCTTTGGGCTGCACAATCGACTGAGCTGTGTCAGCGGAAAACAATCAATGGAAACTACGGGAGTCAAGTTGCCGGCAAAAGTGCCGCAGGGCATCAACGTGTCAACGCTTTTCAGGACGAGTCAACAAGGTGGTTCAGCCAAACGGTCCGGCGGTTAACGTCCGTTGTTTAAAATAAGGAGTGTTTATTTGACCTTTGGCTGGCCGACAGCGCTTCAAAAAACACCCGGTCTTGCAAGGCTCGTCCGAATGCCAGATTTCCCCGAAGAAACCTACTGCCTCGGCACCTTTTTGTTCCCACGACACCACCGATTGCGAATCCCTATGAAAAACCCATCCCGCTCCTTCTACTTTGTTGCCACTTTATGCCTGCTCTTGGCCTTGGGCGGAATCTTCATGGCGGGCTACTATTCCGGCCGCAACGACTCCTTGGCGAAGCTGGGGCAGGGGCTGTCCTTTGGGGGAGCACTCGCGCTCATCTTCGCCTCTGCTGTGTACAAAAAACAAAAGGGCAACCCAGACAGTCCGCGATAAGAAGACACGTATGAATTACGGCCTGGTGCCGTGCAAATGGACTTGCCCGCTTCGGTTTACTGAAGCGGTGGCAAGCTAAACGCGCCCTGTTCAAAAAGTAGGAGCCTTTGGGGCGTCGCAGGTTTTAGGCTTTCTTTTCGCTGTTTCGCGCCATCATGAGCAAGCCAAGGGAGCAGCCGAAGGTCACGGCCAGACCTGTCCAGGTAAGGGTGGTGCCCATCGACCGGCGTGCGGCTTGCGCCTCCGGGGTCCGCTTATCGTTCGGACGTGGGTGGTCGACTCCGTATACTAAGCCAATTCCCATACCACTTAGGAAAATGCCGAGTACGGCGATAGCAAGGCAAACCGCTTTTTTATGTGTTGGCTTCATGGTACACAACAGGCAAGAAGGGAAAAGGAGAAATCAAGCAAAGGTGTCACCTCGCTAGGCATTTCCAATACCTACTTAATAATTATAACGTTGGAGGTGAGCAGCAAAGCGCCAAGTCTAATGGGGATTGTTTTCCTAAATCAAAAATGCCAGCAACATGCCACAATGTGTTCACGCAAACGGTCCGAAGGTAAACGCTGCGTTTGGCGAAAGGAGCGTTATTTACCTCTTCAAGGATTGACATAGTCTCCTGACTGATGGAAGCACACGAACCCGTTATTGCTCTTTTGCTTTTTTAAAACGGTCTGGCCACCAATGCCTAAAATATCATACGGCATTTGGAACGTCGCTTTGGCTGGCTGCACTGGGGCGAAATAGAGGAGTACCTACTGGCCCAAGGCTACTTAGTTCAACTCGACCAAAGCCAAGTGCCGGCGTATGCCATCACCCCCACCGGTGAGGCGTTTAGCGCCCGTTCTCGCGAACAGGCATTGGCTAAGGTGCAAGAAGACCCCTTCACCCACACGGAGCACACCCGCTGGCTGATTGCTAAATTGTGAGCTGGCTCTAACGGTCTAGCCAAAGGGTCCGAAGATAAACGCGCTCCATTTATCAAATCGAGGGTAACGGCGAACCCACGCTCATTCGCCTTGCTTCGAAGCGTTCACAAATATTTCGACCAATCGGGCCTCTAGGTTTTGTTCCACCTCCCATCCATTGTCCCACGAACTCATTTCAAAGAACCACCCGTCACTGCCTTCGACCATTAGCGCATCGTCCCATTCTTGCACGACCGGCCCCATGCGTCGCTGCACTTCGACCAAGGGCATGCCCAGGCAAACACCCGAAGGCAAGGTGCCGGTATAGCCGGCAAATACGCCGATTTGGTCCACTATTCCATCGCGGGCCCACACCGACACGGCGCCAAACCGGTACACGGTGAGCGTAGGCAACGTTTCAACCACGGGGGCGGGAGCCTGGAGCAGCACTTCCGCCACGGGCTGCCCCAGGCGGATGCCCGCAGCCGAGTGGCCCGGCAGTATCGGAGCGTTTAAGTCGAGCATACGGCGGGTATCAAGCGTAGAGCGTAGGGGTTCACTTTAACGGTGGCAAGGTAAACGCGCCGTTCAATTGAAGGAGCCGTTAAACTTTCGTAGTGTTTCACCAACCGGATTACTAATCGCATTTCTTAGTCAACAGCAGTTGGCATTACGATGACGGGATGCCACCGAAACGCTTTGCAGTCAGGTCATGGCTTCTTCACCAGCGTATTGGCGTAGTTGATCAGAAAGGACAAGTCCCGGTTGTTATCATAGCGCAGACCATTTTCGCGCGCATACGCCCGCAGTTGCGGGGCCTGCTTGGCAAAGTACTTGAGCACGTCTTGGGGCTTGCGCAGGAAAACAACTGGGCCGGTGGCCGTGCCTAGATATAGCGAGGTGGTAACGTAGCTCTTCGCCGTGGCAAGGGGCCGAGGGAGGCTAGCGCTTGTTACTCCACTGGAAGTATGCATGATATGTAGGTCAATACCAGTTAGTCGCTCGCGACGCAACAGCAGCACAGGGCCGGCTCCTCGGCTAAGTTGCTCGAAAAACCCCCACGCGGGCGCTACCGCCTTGCGGCTCGGGGGCAATGGAAAGGTCAAGAAGATGCGTTGCAAGGCCACATAACTATCGCCCGCATGTTGCTGCGCGATGTCGTCTTTGACAGCAAAGCCGCGAACCTGTTGGGCCGGCAGCGTGTAGATGCTGTCATTAACGCCCCGGAGAGAGAGCACGTCCTTTTCGGCATATAGCTGAAGGGTTCCGGTAAGGATGGCCCCAGTTGTGAGCACCACCGCGGCCTCGTCAAAGAATTTGAGATTCAGGAGCTTAAGATCCATGACCTGCTTGACGTCCTGGGCCTGAGCATCCAACCTTAGGCCACCAAGAAGCAGCGCTGTGAGGAAGACAATCCGCATATTTAAGTATGGTTAGGCCGAGTACCCCGGTAGTAAATTTAAGCAAAAACGGTCTTAACGTCGCGTTAACATGCTAAAGGAGGATAATGCAATTTATTATCCTCCTTTAGCATGTTAATATATTAATCAGCTCACTCGGTTGCTGGTCCACCCAGAGAAAGAATTTTAGCATATCTCCACTGCGACCATCTTGTTCATACACGTCTTGTGCCTCATAGTTAGAAATAAGTGGATCAGTTAGGTGGCCAGGACGTAAACAGATGGCTTGTAGTATATCAGTTGCCTGCAGCAGGTCTTGGTGGAAATCCGAGCTATACCGGTCTGATAATTCTCCGCTAGCAAAAGATGGACAACCTTCTTTACGGGAAGCATAAAATTAACTGGTTGCATCTGTCCGTGAAGTCCAGTTATGTTCATTAGAAAGGTCCGAAGGCAAACGCTCTGCGTTTGATCAAAGGAGCGTTACGTTTGTAATACACGCCCCGACTTAGATGCGCTTCGCTCGCAGCCAAGCCCACGCAAATGGCTAATCCGGCAAAGGAGCGTGGGCGTCGACCGCTTATTTTTGCCCGTCTTATCCGCGCCTCCCCATGGTCCGTTCTCGTTTTTCCCTTAGCAGCGAAGATTTCAGCTACGAACTGCCAAAGTGGGAAACCAGCCTGGGGGTGCGATTCGCCGCCGACGATTTTGCTCGCGCCGAAACGGTGGGCGACGTGTGGGCCGTCGTTGAGCGGCGCTTGCTGGCCCACGGGCCGTGGAGCACCCGCCCCGCGTGCACCACGCAACGCACGTTCTACCGCCTGCGCCGGGCACTGGCGGAGGTGGCCCCGAGGCAGCAGGTCCTAGCCCCCGGCACGTCCTTGGCGGCGGCATTTCCATGGCGGACCCGCCCCGCCCAGTGGCAGCGGCTGGGGCGGGCTAGCGGGTTGCCCGTGCCGGGGCTGCACTTTCCCATCCCCGCGTTCCTGCTGACGTGGGCCGCCAGCACGGCCGCCGTGTGGATTTCCGCCCCCCACGGGGCGTTGGCCGTCGCCGCGGGCTTGTGCAGCGCCTTGGTTGTGGGCAGCTGGTCGTGGACCCACGTGGCCCTTCCGACGGCTACCCTCGGCGAGCTCGCCACCAACGTGGTCGCGGGCCACTACCGGCAGCTCGCCGATGCCCGGCCACAACGGGCCGAGGTGCGGGCGCTGGTGTTGAGGGGGCTACTTGACTGCAGCAGCGAGGACGAAGCGTGTGCGGCGGCCGAACTGGGAGACGAAACAGCCTTTGACTGGACGCAGTAGGACCGGCCTGCATAAACGAAGCGGAGCACACGTGCCAATGAGCGAGCGTTTATCTAAACGGTACGAAGGTAA
>NZ_JABKAV010000105.1 GCF_013377905.1 Hymenobacter terrestris | reverse complement strand
CGAATGGCAGCGCCTGCAGCTGGCCGAGCGTGGCCGAGTCGCAGGCTACTACGGCAGCATTAAACCAGCGCGAAGTGTACCAGAGCTGCACGCCGGGCACTGCCTTTACCTGCTGCACATAGCCGGGGCTCACCGGCAAATCGCGGGGCAGCACGGCAATCTGCTGGCGCTGGCGCCGCTGCAACGCCCGCCCCGACAGAAATTCCTCGGGCCGGCTTGTGCTGAAGGGCGTGCCGGTTTTGTCGCGGAAGTAAATCAGGTGCCGGCGCACCGTGTTTTTGGCCACGTCCGTAGCCGGAGTAGGCGGAGTTGAGCGGGCGGCCAAGGTCGGCAGGCTCAAGCCCGCCAGTAATCCAATCAGTAGCAAACGACGCATGCGCGGGCAAAGTAAGGTGAACGTTCAGGGGACCCTGCTTTGCCATTTGAACCGCCAGATCCCCCGGACGCCAAACGTACTAATGCGTTGCCTCGCGGCGCCCGCTAGTTACTGCTCTCAATCAGCACCTCGTTGCGCGACTGGCCGAGCTGCCGGACGAAGGGAAACCGACAACCCTGGGCACCCGAGCAGTCGTTTTTATAACGACGGCTGACGCGGTTGACCGGCCCCACGCCCAGCGCGAAAGTAGTGCGCTGAATGGTGCTTTCAACAGCGTTGATGGAATTCACTAAGTCGTTGACTGTGGTAACGGTGTTGGTGTACTCGTAGGTTTTACCGTTGCGGCTGACACTGAAAGGTTGCCCCACCTGCTGATAAAAGCGGGTGACGGCCACCACCGTATCGAGGGAGTTGAAGGCGTTGTAGTTCCAGCTTTTACCTTCCACGGCCGGCAGCACCAGCGCCACCGTGCGGCGGTTATTGATCTGCTCCGTCAAATTCAGCGGGGCCACCGTTACGGTCAGCACCGAATCGGCCTGCCAGGCCCCGGCGGCCGTAGCGCGGCGCGAGCGAACTACCTGATACACCAGCTTGCCAGCTGCGTCGGGCTCGGGGGCAGCCAGTACCTGCTCCCGAAACTGGAACCGGCTGGCCGTGGGCACGTTGTCGCGCCACGTCGTATCGGCCACGTCGTAGATGCGGACACTGCCCACACTGAGCGGGTAGTAGTCGGGCAGCAACTGCGGCTGCACCTCGGCGTTGTCGCCGCAGCCGGCCAGCAGCAGTGCCGCGGCCGAGAGGCTCAGCAGACCAACCAATCCATTCCGGCGCAGATAGTTCTTGTTCATCAGGTAGCAATTGATAAGCGGAAGGTAATAGTTCGGAAGTTGTTTCCTTTAGGCACTAAAAACGAAGCACTAAGGTGAATCAACTAAGCGCTCAGCTCAGCCAGCGGCTCCGGAATCTCGCCAATGGTGTGGCGCTCAATCCAGCCGCCGCCCAGCACATCGTCGCCCTCGTAAAACACGGCGGCCTGGCCGGGCGTCACGGCATGCACGGGCTCCTCGAAGTACACGTATATTTTGTCGGCGCGCTGCTCCAGGAAGGCCGGCGAGCCGTCGTGGTTATAGCGAATCTTCACGGTGCTCGGCACCAGGCCGCGCCCTTCGAGCGAGGCAAACTTTCCCATATTCAGCTGCCCAACCAGCGTGCGCGAGCTGGCCAGCTCCTCGAAATTGCCCAGCACCACGCGGTTGGTATCGGGGTCGATGGCCGTAACATACGCCGGGAAGCCCAGCGCAATGCCCAGGCCCTTGCGTTGCCCTATCGTGTAGAATGGGTAGCCTTCGTGCGTGCCCACTACCGTGCCGTCGCGCAGCACAAACTCGCCGCCGGCCACGCGCGCTTCCAGGCCCGGCACACGCCGCCGCAGAAAGCCGCGGTAGTCGTTATCGGGAATAAAGCAGATTTCGTAGCTCTCGGGCTTGTTAACGAGTTCGGTGAAGCCCCGCTCGCGGGCAAAGTCATAGATGGCCGACTTGCGCAACTCGCCCAGCGGGAAGCGCGTGCGCGAGAGGCTTTCCTGGCTCACACCCCAAATGGCGTAGCTCTGGTCCTTGTTCTCATCGACGCCCTTGCTGATAACGAAACGGCCGTTTTCCTCGCGCACTTGGGCGTAGTGGCCGGTGGCGATAAACTCGCATCCAAGCTGGTCGGCGCGGCGTAGCAGCGCGTCCCATTTGATGTGGGTGTTGCAGAGCACACAGGGATTAGGCGTGCGCCCGGCCAGGTACTCGTCGGTGAAATTGTTGATGACAGCCTCGCCGAACTCGTCGCGAATGTCGATAATGTAGTGCGGGAAGCCCAGCTCCACGGCAATCTGCCGGGCGTCGTTGATGGAGTCGAGCGAGCAGCAGCCAGTTTCTTTTTTGCCCCCGCCTGCCGAGGCGTAATCCCAGGTTTTCATGGTCATGCCGACCACTTCATAGCCCTGCTCGTGCAGCATCACGGCCGCTACCGAGCTGTCGATGCCGCCGCTCATAGCAACCAGCACCCGTCCTTTCGTTGTGTTCATACCAGTTGTAATTGCGCCCGGAGCGTGAAAGGTTCCGGCCGAGTGCGCAAAGATACGAAGCCGGTGACGAGCTGAGGCGGTAACGGTTTCCCGCAGCAGGGACTATGGGCGTATCTTTACCCGCTCATCTACTCATTCACCGACTCACTCCTTCCCGCATGTCCCTGCTTCTGCCCGTCCTCGTCCGTGGTATCAACAACCTGTCCGATGCCCGCTACTGCGCTGGCATGGGCGCCGACGGCCTCATCTTCACCCTCGACCCCAGCCTGCCCGGGGCCGTGGACGTGGCCACGTTAAAGGAGCTGGCCGGCTGGGTGGCGGGCGTGGAAATCATCGGGGAGTTTGGCGGCGAAATACCCGTGTCAGAAATCAATCGTCTGGTAGAGGAGTGTAGCCTTACCCGCATTGTCCTCAACCTGCCGGCCGCTGGCCCATGGCCCGATGGTCCCGTAACCGTTCCGGCACTGGTCGAGCTGCCGCAGCCAGTAGCAGCCGATACCCTGAGCCAGTTGCGCACGGCGCTAACTGCCGGCTTCGAGCTTATAACCGGTATGCCGGAGGCGACACTACCGTCCAGCAGTCAGCAACAGTCGTCTTGGCTGAGCGGCAACCCGGCTCCCGCCCAGGTGGCAGAATTGATTGCCCGTCTGCAGCCTGCCGGCCTCATCCTGCAAGGCGGCGACGAAATCAAGCCCGGCATCCGCGACTTCGACGAGCTGGAAGCCATTTTTGAGGCGCTGGAAGAATAGCCGTCGGCTCTCAGCCCATCACCGTCGTCAGGCCAAAAACCGGCAGGCCCAGCCGTTCGTCGCCACTAATGGCCACGTGCGCCTGGGCCTGTTGCCGTGGCAGGCTTTTGGTGAACAGCCGCCACGCAACCGCACCTTCCAACTCGATGGTTGTAACCGGTTGGCCAGTGTATTCCTGGCCAAGTGCCCAGCCATCAGTTTCACGCAGCAAATACCAGGTTCCGCCCACCGGGCCCATAATTGTGAAAGCAACAACACTCCCCACACTGGCCGGCACCGCCCGGTAATGGTGGGGCAGCGCCCGCACGCAGGTGTTGATGAACGACTGGTAGAGCGCGGGCACCAGCAAAGCAGCCTCCTGCCCCACTGCCTGCCTGATTTGCTGCTGGTGGTGCCACTTCTCGGTGTAGTCGCGGGCAATATGAAACCAATTAGGCGAGGTGGTCTCGCCCGCCCAGCCAACGGCAAAGACAGCCGGTGCCCAAGGGTCGAGGGTGGCCAGATACTGGTTGTACTCGGCCCCCGACTGCTGCAGCAACCCCCGGATTACGTTCGGACTCAGCCGCTGGCCAGCCTTCACCCAGTCAGCATTCAATTGGTCAAGAAAGCTCACCAGCTCCGAATAGGAATTGCCAGCCGGCACCACGCCAAAGTGCCCGTCGCGCAGCATCGACAGCGCCCGGAGGCTGCCGTCGAGCAGATGCAGGGCTACATCTCGCACTCGCCACTTCGGCGCCAGCGTAGGTAGCTCCCATTCCGCCGGTGTGAGGGAAGCCAACAGACCGAACAGGTGCTGATCCAGCACCGGAAACAGGTCAACAGTCTGAACCGGCGGCAAAGGGTGCATGGCAGGAGGCATTACATAAGTAGTTAGCTCAGCTCGAACTGCACGTACTTAATAGGAACGCCCAGCTCGCGGTATTTGCGCTCGAAGGTAGTCTGGATGTCCTCGGCGTGGGGCAACAGCTCGGGCGTGGCGTATAGGTCGCGGGTTTGGGCCACAATGGTGGCGCCAGGGCGCTGCTGCAGGGTTTCGAGGGTGTAGTCGAACAGGTCGGCGTTGTCGGTTTTGAGGTGGAGCCGGCTACCGGGGCGCAGGATGCGCTGGTAGAGGTCGAGGAAGCGCGGGTAGGTGAGGCGGCGCTTGATGTCCCGGTCGCGGGGGCGCGGGTCGGGGAAGGTAATCCAGATTTCGTGCAGCTCGCCGGCGGCAAAATGATCGGCCAAGTCGTGGGCACGGGTGCGCAGCCAGCCCACGTTGGTCAGCTCCTGCTCCAGGGCCAGGGTGCTGCCCTTCCATATTCGGTCGCCCTTGATGTCGAGGCCCAGGAAGTTGCGCTCAGGGTAGCGCGCGGCCAGCCCCACAGTGTACTCGCCCTTGCCGCAGCCCATTTCGAGCGTAATCGGGTTCTGGTTCTCAAAAAAATCGGCGTGCCAGCGCCCGGGCAGCTGCTCGTAGGTTTCTTTGCCCGGCTCCACAATGGTCGGCCGGTCGGCATTAGCGGCAAAGCGCCGGAGTTTACTTCTGCTCACAATGGAATGGTGAGATAGTGAAATGGTGAGTTTGACGGGCCGTCCGACGGCCTTATAGTTCTTCGATTTCGGCCACTACAAAGGTACTGCCTCCGATAAACACCACATCATCTGCTTTAGCGGCGGCGCGGGCAGCATCTACGGCGGCGGGCACCGAAGGATGCGTGGTGCCTATAAGGCCCAAAGCAGCGGCCTGCTCAGCCAGCTCGGCAGCCGGCAAGGCCCGCGGGATGGTGGCCTGGCAGAAATAATAGGTGGCCTCCGGGGGTAGCAGGGCCAGCATCTTGCTCACGTCCTTGTCCTGCACCACGCCCAGCACAAAATGCAGCCGCTGCCGGGGCAGCCGCACCAGTTGCTGCACGATGAACCGGATACCAGCTTCGTTATGGCCCGTGTCGCAGATGACCAGCGGCCGGCGCTCGAGAATGGTCCAGCGGCCCCGCAGGCCGGTCAGGCGGGTTACCTCCCGCAGGCCTTCGCGCAGGTGGCTTTCTTCGATAATGAAGCCCTGGCGGCGCAGCTCAGCCACCGTGGCCAGTACACCAGGCAGGTTGTAGCGCTGGTAGTCGCCTACTAGGCCCAACGCCAGGTCATCCAGTATTATATCATCGTCATGCCAGATGCGCAGCAGCTGGCTGGCCTCATCAAGGGCGGGCTCGCGGAGCAATTCGACGCGGTAGTGCTGGTCGGCAAACAGCAGTGGAGCTCCCTCCTGCCGCGCCTTTTGTTTGAACACGGCCGCTACTTCGGGCTGAGTCTGGCTGATAATGGCCGGGGTGCCGGGCTTGATGATACCGGCTTTTTCGGCCGCAATCAGCGGCAGCGTGTCGCCGAGCAGGGCCTGATGGTCGAGGCTGATGTTGGTGATGAGCGACACCAATGGCTGCAGGATGTTGGTGGAGTCGAGCCGACCGCCCAGGCCCACTTCCACCACGGCCACATCTACTTTTTGCTGCGCGAAGTAGTCGAAGGCTAACGCCACGCACACCTCGAAAAATGAAGCTTCGGCCAGCTCGAACGTAGCCCGCCAGCGCGCCACCCACTCCACCAGAAACTCCGGGTTCAGCGGTTGCCCGTTCAGCCGGATTCGCTCAGTAAACTCCTTCAGGTGCGGCGAAGTGTACAAGCCCACCCTGTAGCCGGCCGCTTGCAGTACCGCCGCCAGAAGGTGGCTGGAGCTACCCTTGCCGTTGGTGCCCGCCACGTGCACGCTCCGAAATTGCCGCTCGGGGTGGCCGGTAGCTTCGGCCAGCGCCTCGGTGCGCTGCAGCCCCGGCTTGTAACCCGCCGCTCCCACCCGCTGAAACATGGGCAGCCGGGCGTAGAGATAATCGAGGGTCTGCTGGTAGTCCATTTTACTTGAGCTGTTGGCAGAACAATGTAGGGGCGACGATTGCTCCCTGCCCGCCGTTAGCACGGGCTTTGCAGGGCCTCCAAACAGTGGTTTAACGTATCGTTCTGACGGCGGGCGGCGGCAAGCCCCGCCCCTACACCGTTCAGTTAGCAGTTCAGATACCTACCGTACCGTAAACCGGAATGTGTAGAAACCGGTGGCGCCGCCGTTGGCCGAATTGGTGCGGCGGAACTCGGCGCTTTCCAAGGCGTCGCGGCAGGCTTTTTCCTGGGCCGGCGACACGTTGCCCGACACTTTGCGCACGGCTTCCACCTCACCGTCGGCATTCACTTTGATGCTGAAGCGGATGAAACCCGAGGTGTTATCGATGGCCGGGGCTGTGGGGCGGTTGACGAAGGCCCAGCCGGCCATGTCGAGGCCGCCGCTGCCGGGGCTGGTGCCGCGGCCGCCGCTGCCGGGCTCGCCCGAGTAGGCTTTGCCGTCGTAGGTGCCGCGCGGGTCGCCTTTGTCACCCACAGTGCCGGGGTTGTCGCCGTTGTTATTGCCGGTGGGTGCGTTGCTGGTACCGTTTACGCCGTTGCCACCGCCATCGGCGCGGTTGGCGCGGGGTGTGAACACGGCGCGCTGGTCTACTTTCGGGCGTACGGGCTCGGGCGTGGGCTTCACCTCTTCTTTGGGTGGAGCGATTTTGGGCGTGGGCGGTACCGATACGGGGCT
>NZ_JABKAV010000104.1 GCF_013377905.1 Hymenobacter terrestris | reverse complement strand
CGCGCCGGAACCAAGGATGAGTACTTTGTTGGGTTTATTCATTCTAAGGGTTGGGTAACAGACCGCTTGGAAGGGTCTTGTCAAAAAAGAACGTCATGCAGAGCGTCGCATCTTGCCCGCTTCGTTGAATTAGGTGTGAATATGTTTGTTATCAAATATGCTCCTTGCGAAAACAAATGCCTTGAATTTGCATGGTTTCAGACTTGAATTCAACTTCATAGGCAGTGTCGTAATTGCAGTCAAGCACGGCAATATTCCACGGGGCAACTTGGGCTATAGCATAGAGCGATACGTGAGGCAAAATGCCATTCGGTAATGTGAGGGCAGCATCAAAAAAGCAAGTCAAACCTTTCAGATTTAGCGGGGCTCTAGTATCAGTGTTGCAACTGAAGGCAATGCCACTCCAAGGAATAACTACATCTAATTCGATGGATATAAATTCCGCCACCACTAGTTCCTTCCCATCAGTGGACTGATACAAGGCAAAGTTGCCAGTCTCAGTATTGAAAAATTGGTGTGCATTGTCGAATTCAAACAATAGCGTCTGACCAATAGCTTCGATTACATCCCAATACAGTGTCTGCTCGTGTTCTGTACCACGCCAAGCCAGCGCTTCCGTTAGCGCGCAAATGCCAACAGGTGCTCCTGAAGTTTCGCAGTATGCAAATAGCTGACATGGCTGTGTTTTCATGCCTAAATCGGAGTTGTTAACAGGAATATGAATAAGCGTCTTGGTATGAATGACCTGCCAATATTTGGGCAGATTAGTATAGGGAATGGGTTTCCGTTTCAGAAATACAAGAATGCTTTGCCATAGCAACGAAGCGGGCAAGATGCTTCGCTGCGCTCTGCATGACGTTCTTTTTCTGCCGTTCTTTCTTTATCGTTCCGCTTTATAATCCACCACCGCTTTCAAAAAATCATCAAACAGAAACTCTGTATCCTCCGGCCCGCCAGCGGCTTCGGGGTGGAACTGGGTGGAGAAGAACGGCTTGGACGTGTGCTTAATCCCCTCACATGTCCCGTCGTTCAGGTTCTCGAACAGCATCTGCCACTCGGCGGGTAGCGTAGCGGTATCGACCGCGAAGCCGTGGTTTTGGCTGGTGATGTAGCAGCGCTGGGTGCCGGTGCGCTTCACGGGCTGGTTGTGGCTGCGGTGGCCGTATTTCAGCTTGAAGGTGTCGCCGCCCGCCGCCAGGCCCATGAGCTGGCTGCCCAGGCAGATGCCGAAAATGGGCTTGTCCTGGCCCAGCGCCTTTTGCAGGTGCCGGATGGTGGCTTCGCACATTTTGGGGTCGCCGGGGCCGTTGCTTAGGAACAGGCCGTCGTAGTCGAGGGCCGTGAAATCGTAGTCCCAGGGCACGCGAATCAGTTCCACGTCGCGCTCCAGGAAGCAGCGGATGATGTTGGTTTTAGTGCCGCAGTCCACGAGCACGATTTTGTACTGGCCGTGGCCGTAGTGCTGCACGCCGGGCTGGCTCACCTGCGCCACCAGGTTGTCGCGGTTGGGGTCGTGAAAGGGCACGTCGGTGTCGGCCACGATTTTGCCCAGCATGGCGCCATTCTCGCGTAGCTTCTTGGTGAGCATGCGGGTATCGACGTTGAAAATACCGGGGATATTATACTCCTTCAGCCAGTCGCCGAGGCTTTTGGCAGCGTTCCAGTGGCTGTGCTCCTCGGAGTAATAGTTGACCACCAGCCCGGCAATGTGAATCTTGTCAGACTCGAAAATCCTGGAAATCGACTCGTACAGGTCCTCGCCGGGCACGCCGTAGTTGCCCACCATGGGGGTGGTGAGCACCAGAATCTGGCCGGCGAAGGACGGGTCGGTGAGGTTTTCGGGGTAGCCCGTCATGGCCGTGCTGAACACGACTTCGCCCGCGGCGGAGGTGAACGCGCCGAAGGATTCGCCTTCTATCGTGGTGCCGTCTTCGAGGAGGAGTTTTACTGTTTGGGACATGATAGTTGAACGCAGGGAAATGTCATGCTGAGCTTGTCGAAGCATCTCTACCGCTTCGTTGAATGGCTCAGCCGAAGCGGTAGAGATGCTTCGACAAGCTCAGCATGACCGTTCGTTTAGGGTGATTTTTATTAACACAAATGGTATTTAGATATCATCCAGACCCGGCAGGCCAAGCAAACCAGCAGCGCGGCGCGCCGTGGTTTTTACACTGGCGACATCCGGGCCGGTAATGGTCAGGTGGCCCATCTTGCGGCCGGCACGCGCTTCTGCCTTGCCGTACAGATGCAGATGCGTCCCCGGCAGACTCAGCACGGCGTGCCAGTCCGGCTCCCGCCGTTGCCCGTTGCCGTCAAACCACACCTCGCCCAACAGGTTGAGCATGATGGCCGGGGAATGCTGGCGCGGCGATGGTAAGGGCAGGCCTGCCATGGCATGTACCTGCAGGTCGAACTGCGACACGTCACAGGCGTCAAGAGTGTAGTGGCCGCTGTTGTGCGGGCGTGGAGCCATCTCGTTGACTACCAAGTCGCCGTGTTCGTCGTTGCCTTCCACCACAAAGAACTCCACGCACAGCACGCCCACATAGCCCAGATGCTGGGCCAGGGAAACGGCCGCGCTGCGGGCCCTAGTGGCCAGGGCGGGCGGCATATTTCCTTCGTAGGCGTGGGTTACGGCCAGAATGCCATCAACGTGCACGTTGCGCTGCGGGGCGTAACTGACGGCCTGCCCGTCCCAGCCGCGCGCCACTAGCACCGAACACTCGGCCATGAGCGGCAGCATCTTTTCCAGCACGCAGGCCACGCTGCCTAGCTCGGCCCAGGCGGCGGCCAGTTCAGCGGCGGTTTTCACCCTGACCTGGCCCTTGCCGTCGTAGCCCATGCGGGCGGTTTTCAGGATGCCGGGCAGCAGCTCCGCCCGGTCGTTCTCCACGGCCTGGAGCTGGGCCGGCGTTTCAATCACCGCGTAGGGCGCGCAGGCCACTCCCGACAGGTCGGCGCCAGCCGTGAAGTGGGCTTTTTCATCGATGCGGTTTTGTGCAATACCCACCACGGCCGCACCCGGGGCCACGGGGCGGGTAAGGGCCAGCGTTTGAAGAGCCTGGGCAGGTACGTTTTCAAACTCGGTGGTGATGGCCTGGCACAGGCGAGCCAGTTGCGCCAGCCCGGCCGGGTCGTCGTAGTCGGTCTGGATATGGTGGTGGCTCACCAGCCCGGCCGGGCTTTGCGCGTCGGGCTCCAGCACGGCGGTGAAGTACCCCAGGCGCTGGGCGGCGTGCACAAACATGCGGCCCAGCTGGCCGCCGCCCAGCACTCCCAGGGTTGCCCGCTGGCCAGCAGCATCCACGCTGCCCGGAAAAATTGGGCTCATGGCGAGGCTATGCGTTTGGTCGCTCATACGGGCAGCGTCATGGCGCGGGCGGCCTCGGTTTGTGCGGCGCGAAACGCGTGCAGTTTGGTTGCTAGATCCGGGTCGTGCAGGGCCAGCATACTCACGGCGAACAGCGCGGCATTGGCCGCCCCGGCATCGCCAATGGCAAACGTAGCGACGGGCACTCCTTTGGGCATCTGCACAATGCTGTGCAGCGAATCCACTCCCTGCAAATGCCGGCTGGCCACCGGCACGCCCAGCACGGGCACCGTGGTTTTGGCTGCCAGCATGCCCGGCAGGTGGGCGGCTCCCCCGGCCCCGGCAATGATGGCCTGCAAGCCGCGCGGACTAGCTTGTTCGGCGTAGGCAAACAAGTCGTCGGGCATGCGGTGGGCCGACACGACGCGCGCCTCGTGGGCCACACCAAAGTGGGTGAGCATCTGCACGGCGTGCTCCATGGTTTTCCAGTCGCTGCTGGAGCCCATCACCACGCCAATCAGGGGCTTAGGGATATTAGATGTTGAAGGGTCGGAGTTGGAAGGGGTATTCATAAGGAGCGTTGTAGAGGAAGCCGGGTATTCCTTGAAGTGGGCAAAAGGCGGCGCGATTATTCGCGTTCCAGCAGGATTTCGGTCCCCAAAATCACCAGGTCCACCCGGCCTTTCAACGTCTGGTCGATAAATGGTGTGTTCTGGGATTTGGATTTCATGAAGTCCCGCGTGAAGGTCGTTTCCGCTTCGGTATCGAACAAAATGCAGTTGGCCGTCTGGCCGACTTCAATGGCGGCTACCGGCAGGCCCATCAGGCGACGGGGCTCCGCCGAGTAGCGCTTCACCACCAGGTCCCACCCGATTTTTTGGGGCTCGACAAAGTGGTGGTAGAGCGACACCAGGGCCGTATCCAAGCCGGTGATGCCATTGGGCGCGGTGATGAAATCCTGGGCTTTTTCAAACGGTGTGTGCGGCGCGTGGTCGGTGGAAATGATGTCGAATACGCCCTCCATGAGCCCTTCGAGCAGCGCATCACAATCAGCCTGGGTGCGCAGCGGCGGGTTCATCTTATAGTTTGTGTCGTAGTCGCCGATGTGCTCGTCGGTGAACATCAGGTGGTGCGGGGTTACTTCCGCCGTCACCTTCACATCGCCGCGCGATTTCCACCAGCGGATGGTTTCCATGCCCAGCTTGCTGGAAACGTGCTGGATGTGCACGTGCGCGCCCGCCGCATGGGCCAGGCGAATGTCGCGGTCGATGATGATTTCCTCCGCGCATGCCGGTGAACCCTTGATGCCGAGCCGGTAGCTCATCACCCCTTCGTTCAGGGCCCGCGGCCCGGCCAGTTCCGGCACCTCGCAGTGGCTGGCGAAAAACATCCCGAACTCGGTGGCATACTGCATGGCACGGAAAAGGACGGCCGGATCGGCGGTGGTGTCGCCGTCGTCGGTGAGCATGGTCACCCCGAGCTCGCGCATACCCTCAATTTCGGCCAGCTCTTTGCCTTCCCGATTCTTGGTAACGCAGCCGGAAGTGTATACCGGAATGCGCGACCGGTCCCGCGCATTATCGAGCACGGTGGCCACGGCGGTGGCCGAGTCGAGGGCCGGGCGGGTATTGGGCATCATCACCACCCCGGTAATACCGCCATTGATGGCCGCTTCGCTGCCCGTGGTGATGGTTTCCTTGTTCTCAAACCCGGGGGCGCGGAAATGGACGTGGGCATCAAACATGCCGGGCATCAGCACCCGGCCGCGCGCGTCGATAACCCGCGCACCCTCGGGAACGGCCAGGCCGCTGCCGATTTCCTGAATTTTTCCTTCGACAATCAGGACGTCACTTTCGACAAGTACGGGGGAATTTTCGGAGGCGATACGAGCGTTTTGAAGCAGCAGCATAAAGGGTTAATTTCGGTAAACCGGCGAGGGTTATGGAAGAGAATAAAGTTGAAAAGCGGCGTCAGCCGTTGCGGGCGGCGTTCAGGGTATCAGCACCGTTGAGCTGGTTTGCGGCCGCGCGACGTATGATTCCTGCTTCGGAAAATCCCCGCCCGGCTTGAGCCAGTCGAGTACGGCCATGCGCACCGAAATGCCGTTTTCGACTTGATTGGTAATGAGGCTGCGCTCATAGTCCATCACGGCGTCGCACAGCTCCACGCCCCGGTTTACAGGGCCGGGGTGCATAATGTAGAGGCCCTGGTCGCTGATTTCCGCCAGCCGGGCCGTAGTGATGCCGTACACTCGGTGGTATTCGCGGAGGCTGGGGAAAAACTGCACGTCCTGGCGCTCCATCTGCACGCGCAGCAGGTACACTACATCGGGGGCCCAGGCCATGGCTGCCTCGTAGTCGGTGAAGCGGCGGATGGTGGCCGGGCCGTACTTGGGCACCAGCGAGCCCGGCCCCAGGTACGCCACCTCGATGCCCAGCTTTTGCAGCAACGTGCTGGTAGAGCGCGCGACGCGGGAGTGGAGAATATCGCCGATGATGAGGACCTTTTTGCCCCGAGGGTCAGGGAATTTTTCCTTGATGGTAAAAGCGTCCAGCAAGGCCTGGGTAGGGTGCTCGTGGGCCCCGTCGCCGGCATTGATAACCGACGCCGTGGTCTGGCGGGCAATCATGCCGGGCAGGCCGGGGTGGCTGTGGCGAATGACGATGTAGTCGGTTCGCATGGCCTGGAGCGTCTCAATCGTCTCGCGAACCGACTCGCCCTTGGAGATGGAAGAGTGGGCCACGTCGAAATTCGTGACCTCCGCCGAGAGGCGTTTGGCCGCGACCTCGAAGGACGAGTGCGTCCGGGTGCTGGCCTCATAGAAGAGCATGAGCACGGACTTGCCTTCCAGGGCAGGAATCCGCTTCACCGAATGGGTGAAGAGCTTTTTAAAGGACTTGGATTGATCGAGTAGGAACTCGATTTCCTCCGGGTGCAGGGATGCAATGTCGATCAGGTCTTTACGTGCCATACCAGGTTGGGGAAGTGAAGTACGCAGTCAGTAGTTACGAGCCACAGGAGGTTGCCCTGTTTATTTAGTAGCCTCCATATTTCACTAAGTGGCCGGAAACAGGGCTTGGAGTTGAGGCGGCGAGTGCCGGGGTAGCCGGGACGATGGCCGCCGCAGAACAGCACCCTTCGAACTAATCGGGCATAAAAAAACCGTTTCGGAATACGAAACGGTGGCGGGGCAATACCCAGAAAAAACAACGGAAATACCAGCGGCAGAATCGGGAAAACCGACGGAACCAAAGACCTTCCGGTCCACTCGCGGCTCCCAGTCGCGCTGGGTTCCACGCTTCATCAACTGGTTTTTTGGTTGAAGCATGCTGCAAAGCTACGGTATTGTTACGCCCGACAATTCATTAGCCAGGTTAATTTTTCCGGACTGCTTTTCTCAGATTTCTATTTTTCAAGCTAACGGGCTAACTGACGCATCTTTTGTTCTTCTTTTCACCACCCAAAAAATCATGGCTCGCACAACCACTTGCTTGCTGAGCACAATCCAGCTTAACTTTAGCTCCTTATTGCGCCGCCTAAGCTAGCGGACCGTCATTCTGTAGTGGCAAGCAGCCCATGAGCCACTCAGTATTTCATGGGCTGATTCATTTCCGACCGGTACAAAGTAGTATCCGGGTGATGCCCTTGGTTAAAAGTTTGGTCCAAAGATTAGG
>NZ_JABKAV010000103.1 GCF_013377905.1 Hymenobacter terrestris | reverse complement strand
CGGTTGGGCCGGGGCTCGTTCTCGAAAATCAGCTGTCAGAGGCCTGTTGCCAGCAGGGTGCTGGACGCAAAACTATCCGGCAACAGTTAACCGCTTTACTGCTTGCTCACTTTGTGCGAAGTCTGGGTATTGCCATCCAGCACCAGCACCATGTAGTTGCCGGCGGGCAGGCTACGCAGGCTGAAAGTGCCATCGGCGGCGGCCGTGCCCTTCAGCACGGTGCGGCCCATCAGGTCGGTTACCGTTACGGCTGCCTTGGTGGCGCGGCCAGCCACGCGAATCGTCAACTGATCGGTAGCCGGGTTGGGGTATACCAGTACGTTGCCGACCAATTTAGCCGAGCTGCTGCTGGTGGTGGTGCCGCTGCGCAACGAGAAGTTATCAATGGCCAGCAGTGCATCGGTACCAAAGTCGTTGGCGTCCTTGTAGCGAATCCACATAGTCTGGCCGGCTCCCCAGCTTAGGCCCGTAATGCCGGCAGTCACGTTGGCCGAATTGGCGGCGGCGTTACCATCAAGCGGAGTACCTGATATGTTGGCGTTGGCTACTTCCACTGCGTTGAGGGCAGTCACGGCCGTCCAGGTTCCGGTAGACAGGCTGGTTGCATCGAGGCTGTATTCGAACGCCAATAGTTCTACTACGTCAACATTAGAGCCCGACTTCCATTGCTCGGTGCGGAACGCAAGCGTGAGGCTGCTAATGGCCGCGCCGCTGCCGTTAGTAAAAGCTGCACCGAACGCGGGTACCGTGGTGCCGGAACCAATGGAGCCGAGTGCCCGGTCAGGGTCGTTGGTGGCACCTACGTTGTATACCCCGCCCGAAACGGCGTCGCCCGTAGTGGTGGTTAGGTCGAGGGGCGTGTTGGCGGCCCCGGAGCCGCTGAGGCGTACGGCACCCCAACCGGCGGGGTAAGCCACACCAGTCGCGCCCATAACATCAAAATTCTGGTTATAAACCGTTGTGCCGTTGAAGCTGACAGGTGTAACGGTTTGAGCGGTGGCGGCGGTAGCAGCCAAGCCCAAGGCCAAGCCCAGCAGCGAGCGGAACCGGTTAGAAGGAGTGTAAGCGTGTTGCATGGTACAATAAATTGAAGGGTGAAGAAACAGAACGTGTACTTTTGAATCCTAAAGGTATCAGTTTAGAGGCGTAGGTTGCAACACGTAAACGGCCCCGGATATGTTACCACTGTTTTAACCCCCGTTCCGCTACATGGCTACCTCCCGTATTGAAGAGTACAAAGCCGCCGCTGACCGTCGGCGTACGCGTTTTGCTTACCTGACCGGTTTCTTTGGCCTCATTCTCATTACTTTTTCCTATTATTTCTACCAGGTTTTCTTCGAGGCCAATATTGAAACCAAGGGCCGGTCCACCTACGTGACGGTGCGCCCCGGCTACACCAGCCGACAGGTGCTCGACTCGATTGAGGCCAGCGGCGTGGTAGTCGACCGGCTTAGTTTGCGCTTTGTGGCCCGCGTTATGAAGTACGATCAGTTGGTGAAGCCCGGCCGCTACGAGCTTAAAAACGGCTACACCAACCGCCAGCTCATCGGCGACCTGCGCACTGGCCGCAACCGCCTGCCGCTGCGCCTCACGTTCCAAAGCCTGCGTCTGCGCCAGGACCTGGCCCGCCGCCTGGGCGAAGCCATTGATGCCCCTGCCGCCAAGTTCGACTCACTGCTCAGTTCGCCGGCCTACACCAAAAGCCTGGGTTTCGACACGTTGAGCATTCTCACTATGTTCGTCCCGAACACCTACGACCTGGCCTGGAATACCTCGGCCGAAAACCTCATGCAGCGCATGAAGAAGGAGCACGAAAAGTTCTGGACACCCGCCCGCGACACCAAGCGTAAAGCGTTGGGCCTGAGTCGGTCCGAAGTAAGCGTGCTGGCTTCTATTGTAGAGGCCGAGCAGCAGCAGCACGCCGACGAGCGTCCCCGGGTCGCAGGTGTGTACCTCAATCGCCTCAAGCGGGGCATGAAGCTGCAGGCTGACCCCACGGTGGTGTTTGCCAATCAGGATTTCACCATTAAGCGCGTGCTTAACAAGCACTTAGTGAAGGATTCGCCCTATAACACCTACAAGTACGGTGGCCTGCCGCCCGGTCCCATCAACCTGCCCAGCATTGCCAGCATTGATGCCGTGCTGAACCCCGAGGAGCACAGCTATCTGTATTTCTGCGCCAAGGAAGACTTCAGCGGCTACCATGCCTTTGCTCGCAACGAGCAAGAGCACCTCGTCAACGCCCGCCGCTACCAGGCCGCCCTCAGCCGCGCCGGCATTATGAAGTAGTAACTGTTGCTTTATGCAGAGTGGCTAGTGCGTAGCGAGCACTTGTCTGCGTACGGCTGCTAACTATCGAGTATTATCTGCCAAGCACCAATTTGTAAGCAGTAAAGATGTATCAATCCGACACCAACATCCGCGTGCGGTACGCCGAAACCGACCAGATGGGCTACGTGTACCACGGCAATTACGCGGCCTATTTCGAAGTCTGCCGCACGGAGGCTTTCCGGCAGCTGGGCATCAGCTACAAAGCATTGGAGGCCGAGGGGGTGGGTATGCCGGTGGGCGAAATCCGGACCCGTTTCCGTCGGCCCGCCCGCTACGACGACCTGCTGACGGTGCGTCTGTTGCTGCGTCAGCCGCCCGAGGGCACCCGCATTCTGTTCGAATACGAGATTTACAACGAGGCCCAGGTGCTACTAACCGAAGGGCACACACTGATGGTATTCGCGAGCATGACCACCGGCCGCCCTGTGCCCATACCGGCCGATATTGCCGCTAAGCTGGCCCCTTATTTCTCCGACGACGAAACTGCCAGTCCGCTTACGCCTCCCGCCACGCCAACGGACGCGCCAGCACCAGCTGCATTTCTGAGTTAGGAAGGTTTTAAATCGGGTTGCCGGTCAATTTCCTTAACTTCCTAACTTCTCACCTCTCGTTTCTCACTTCTGTAAATGAAGTTTCCCGTGCGCCGGTACCATTTGCCCGATGTGCAGCGCCGCCGCTCGTACCGCCGCTTTATTGTGTGGCTGAAGCGGCTGCGGTTTGCCCGTGGCCGGGCCTCCGTCTACGATGTGGTAGTACAGCTGCTACAGGAAATCAAGCTCGATGGTATTGCTAAGCGGGCCAGCTACATGGCTTTCAACTTCACCATCGCCATCTTCCCCACCATCATTTTCTTGTTCACGCTCATCCCCTGGATTCCGATACCTCACCTCGACGAAGATATCCTGCAGTTTCTCTCCGACCTGATTCCGAAGGAGATGTACCGGGCCGTATCAGGTACCATCGAGGACGTCGTGACCATTCAGCAAGGTGGGCTGCTCTCATTCGGTTTTGCCACGGCGCTGGTGCTCAGTTCCAACGGCATCATGGCCCTGCTCGACGCCTTCGAGAAAAAATACCCCAGCTTTAAAAAACGCACCTACATCCGCAAGCGCGTAATTGCCACCTTGCTTACCATAGTGCTGGCGGCAGTGCTGCTGATAGCCGTTACCGGTATATTCTTTGGCACCTACATCATCGACACGCTGGTGTACCGCGAAATTGTACCCGAGGCCCTCAACGACCAGATGACGGCTGTGCTGCGCTATGGCTCAGTGATATTTCTGTTCCTGCTCACGACCAGCCTGATTTACTATTACGTGCCACCTGTACACGATAAATGGCCATTCGTGTCGGTAGGGGCTATTGTTGCCACGCTGCTCATCTTCCTGGTATCGTTTCTTTTCATCCTCTACGTCAAAATTTTCGACAGCTACAACCATTTCTACGGCTCGGTAGGTACACTGGTAGGCTTTATGGTGTGGCTCGATTTCGTGTGTATGACCCTGATTCTGGGCTTCGAGGTGAACGTGAGCATTGATGCCGTGACGGGGGGATTCAGCCGGCCGGGCTTTTTTTCGCGCCGCCGCCGGCCCGATGCTGAAACAATTAAGGCTTGATTGTGAGTTGAGTAGGACCTGTCGAAAGAAAAATTTCGCTCTACGCCTTGTTCGTTTCCAAATCGTCTTTACTTTTGCCATCCCAAACCGCCGTGTTTGGGCCTTTACAGAGAGGTGGCAGAGTGGTCGAATGCGACGGTTTCGAAAACCGTTATACCGGCAACGGTATCGGGGGTTCGAATCCCCCCTTCTCTGCTTTTTAAAGGTGATAAACGGAAGTGAAGAATTGAAAATTTCGGGATAAGCATTTGTGCCGACTCCGAGACGATATTTTTAATTCTTCACTTTTAGTTTTTAGAGGAGTGGCAGAGTGGTCGATTGCGACGGTCTTGAAAACCGTTGAGGGTTACACCTCCGGGGGTTCGAATCCCTCCTCCTCTGCGTTCAAGTGTCGTGTTGGCTCTCAGTAGCCGCGACTGATTTTTAGAAAAGCTCCTTGGCCAATGCCGGGGAGCTTTTTTTCTGTTGTATATTTTCTGCAGCACAGTAGCTTACTGTTCAGATAGGTTAGCTGCGCAGCCATATTATATTTATGTGAAGTGGTCTTTTTAGGCCAGCACGGCCTTTTATTTGCTGTGCTGTCGGTTGCACAATTATCTGCATTCTATGTCCCAATCCCTGTTTGATGTGAACCTGCAACAGTTGCCCGACGAGTTCCTGACGGGCGTGTGGCGGGTGTCTAGCCGGGTGCTCAACCAAACCGATCCGGCCAGCCTAATGGCCTGCGCCGAGCAGCTGGCGCTACAGCCAGGCCGGGTGCAGATAGAGGGACCGGGACAATCAGACCAGGGCAGTTGGATGGTGCAGCGCGACGAGTTACTGAATCGGCCTTACCTGACCCTGGAGTTGGGCCATGAGCAGACCCGCGCCCTCGTAACGCGGCTGCGCCGTTCGCGTACTGGCTCGGAGAGCCATCTGAATCTGTATTTCCAGTCTGGAATGGAAATGCAGCTCACCCAGCCGTAAGTTTTTCGTCCGTTTTTCGCTCGCCTGCCCATGGCTTCCGCCACTCTTCGCCCTACGCCCGCCGACTTCAGCTTTCTGGCCGAACTTATCCCGCAACTTGTGTGGACTACCGACCCCAGCGGCTATCATACCTATTTCAACCAGCGCTGGATTGATTACACGGGCTACACGCTGGAAGATAGCGTAGGCGACGAGATGTGGAACAATCTATTGTATTCCGATGACCGGCAGCGGGCCTCAAAACGCTGGCAGCACTCGCTCGAAACCGGCGAGTTCTACGAAATCGAGTACCGTTTCAAAAGCAAAGAAGGCGACTACCGCTGGTTTTTGGGCCAGGCCCTGCCCGTGCACGATGAGGCCGGCCGCATTACCAAGTGGTTTGGTACCTGTACCGACATCCACGACCAGAAGATGCAGGAGCTGGCGCTACGGAAGCGGGAGCAGGATTTTACTACGCTGGCCGATACTATTCCGCAACTGGCCTGGATGGCCGATGAGGCGGGCAGTATCTTCTGGTACAACCAGCGCTGGTTCGACTTTACCGGTACTACGCTGGAGCAGATGCAGGGCTGGAACTGGCAGAAAGTTCATCATCCGGAGCAGGTAGAGCGCGTTACGGCTGGTTTCCGCAAGGCCGTTACCGAGGGTCACGATGCGTGGGAAGACACTTTTCCGCTCCGCCGCCACGATGGCGAATACCGTTGGTTTCTAAGCCGGGCGCAGCCCATCCGCAACGAAGCCGGCCACATCGTCCGGTGGTGCGGTACCAATACCGACGTTACAGACCAGAAAGAGCTACAGGAGCAACTGGAGCGCGCTTATTCCGACCTGGAAGCCAAAATCATGTTCCGTACCCTCGACCTGGAGCGCGAGCTGCAGCAGTTACGGCAGGAGAAGGGAAACTAGAGACCAAACACAGAACGCTATTTAGAGCGAAGCGAAGAATCTCGCATGAGTCGTTGAACGGGCGCACGTTCAACGACTCATGCGAGATTCTTCGCTTCGCTCTGAATGACATTGTGGGTTTTCGACTAACCACTAATACCTGATTACTCCTCTTCCTCCTGGCCTTTCTTCAGCTCGGCGTCGAGGAAGTAGGCGCCGTGGCGGACGAAGCGGGTGGTGTCGGCGCCGGTATCGAGCAGGGTAAGGGCCACGTCGCCGTTTTCGGAGGGGCCGGTTTGCACGCGGTAGCGACGGTAGGTGCCGGGCTTGGTTTGGGTGAAGACATAGCTGAACTCGCCAGCCTGCACTACGGCATCTTCGGGTAGTGTGGACTGGCGGCGGCCGGCGGTTTGGATGTGGGCCGCCACATACTGACCGGGCAGCACGTCGTCGCGCTCGGGCTCTAGGTGGGCATGCACACTCACGGTACGCTGGGGGCCATCGTTGAAGGCCTTGCCCACCAAAAATATTCGCGCCGTTAAGTCCTCATCGGAGCCGCGGCTGGGGATTTTGAACAGGATGCGCTGGCCGATTTTTACCCGTGCAATGTCACGTTCAAACACCTGCAGCTCCAGGTGCAGGTCGGAGCGGTCCACCACTTCTACCAGCACATCCTGCGGGTTCACGTACTGGCCGGGGTTTATGCTCACCGATTTAACGTAGCCCCCGATAGGAGAGGTGAGGGCCACGCTGGGCGTAATGTCGCCCCGGTTGAGGCGGGCCATGGGTACGCCCAGCAGCCGCAGCTGGGCTGTGGTGGCGCGTAAGGTGGCCTGCTCGGAGGCGTAGTCGGCGCGGGCCTGCTGGAGTTTGCGCTTGGCCCCCACGTCCTCGGCATCGAGGATCTTCTGCCGGTCCAGTTCCTGAGTCAGAAACTGCACCCGGGCCTTGCTCTGTAGGTATTGCTGCTGCAGCTGAATGTAATCGGGGTGGCGGAGTACGGCCACGGTGCCGCCTTTGGCAATGCGCTGGCCGGGCAGCACGGCCACGCTCTGCACGTAGCCGCCCATGATGGCCGAAATGGCGGCCATGCTCTGAGGTGGCACGTCGATTACACCGTTGGCCTGTACATCAGAAGTCATGTTTTTCCAGACAAAACCACCGGTTTCCACCCCCGCAGCCTTTTCCTGGGCCAAGTTAAGGCGCACTTCGTCGGGACTGGGCGGCGGAGCAGGCGCGGCAGTTTCAACTGGCTCAGCAGTCTTATCAGAACCGCAGGCGGTCAGCAGCAAGAGCAGTAGGAGAGGAGCGTATTTCATGAATGCAGGATAGGAAGCTGGAACAGCGTAGGGGCGGGGCCTGTTCCCC
>NZ_JABKAV010000102.1 GCF_013377905.1 Hymenobacter terrestris | reverse complement strand
ACCGTGCTCCAGCAACCCACTGCCACGGCCCCGGTGCAACGACTGCTGCTTGACAGCCGCCGCGTCGAAACACCCGCCGACAGCCTGTTCTTTGCCCTGCGCGGCCCCCAGCACGACGGCCACCGCTACCTGCCCGAGCTGTACCAGGCCGGCGTACGGCAGTTTGTGGTGGAGGCCGGCGTGGAGTTGCCGGGCGGCGCGGCGGCCTATCCGGAGGCGGGTTTGCTGGCCGCGGATGATGTGCTGGCGGCGCTGCAAACCCTGGCGGCCCACCACCGGCGGCAGTTCGCGCTGCCCGTATTCGGCATCACGGGCTCGAATGGCAAAACCATTGTGAAGGAGTGGCTGGCGCAGCTGCTGAGCCCCGAGGAGCTGGTATGCAAGAGCCCGCGCTCCTACAACTCGCAGGTAGGCGTGCCACTGAGCGTGTGGGAGCTGAACACGCGGCACACGCTGGGCATTTTTGAGGCCGGCATTTCTGAGCCCGGCGAGATGGCGCGGCTGGCCCACGTCATCCAGCCCACGCTGGGCATCTTCACCAACCTAGGCACCGCCCACGATGCCGGTTTTGCTTCCTGGGAAGAAAAAGTAGCCGAGAAGATGCGCCTGTTCGAGCAGGTGAAAACCCTGTTCTACTGCGCCGACCACCCGCTGGTACACGCTGCCGCCCGCCGCCAGCTGCCGCCCGAAACCCTGGCCGCCTGGACGCGCCAGCGGGCCGTGTACGAGACCGGCGAGGCCCGCTGGCTGGTGTCAGTGAAAGAAACGCTGGCCGACCGTACCGTGCTGCGCATAAAACAAGCCGGGGCCGAGTCGCACACCTTCACGTTGCCCTTCGCCGACGAGCCCTCGCTGGAAAACGCCCTGCACGGCCTAGTAGTGCTGCTGCACCGCGGCGTGGCGCCCGACGAAATTCAGCGCCGGCTGGAGCGGCTGCAGCCCGTGGCCATGCGCCTGGAGATGAAGCAGGCCCTCAACGGCTGCTACGTGCTCGACGATACCTACAACAACGACCTGGCCGGCCTGCGCCTGGCCCTCGACGCGCTAAGCCGCCAGCCCCGCCGCCTGCCCCGCACGCTCATCCTCTCCGACGTGCTCGAATCGGGCCTCGAAGGCGCCGAGCTCTACGCCCGCGTGGCTGCGCTCCTGCCTGCTTCCGATGTCCAGCGCCTCATCGGCGTCGGCCCCGAAATCAGTCGGCACCAAGCCGCTTTTGCGGGCCTGAAAACCCACTTTTACCCTGATACTGAGGCGCTGCTGGCCGATTTTCGGGCTGATGATTTCCGGCAGGAACTGCTGCTGGTGAAGGGCGCCCGCCGCTACGGGTTCGAGCGGGTGGTGGCCGCGCTCCAGCAGAAACTCCACGGCACGGTGCTCGAAGTCAACCTCGACGCGCTGGTGCATAACCTCAACTTCTACCGCCGCCGCCTGCGCCCCGGCGTGAAGCTGATGGTGATGGTGAAGGCCTTCGCCTACGGCAGCGGCTCGATGGAAGTGGCCAACCTGCTCCAGTTCCACCGCGCCGACTACTTGGCCGTGGCCTACGCCGACGAGGGCGTGGAGCTGCGTCGCCAGGGCATTAGCCTGCCTATTATGGTGATGAACCCGGCCCCCGACTCGTTCGCCACCCTACGCCAGTACCACCTCGAGCCCGAAATCTACTCCTTCGAGTTACTGCAGGGCTACCTCGATGCTGCCCATCAGGCCTCGATGCCGCCCGTTCACCTCAAGCTCGACACCGGCATGCGCCGCCTGGGTTTCGGCGAGGAAGACGTAGCCGAGCTGGGCGCGCTGCTGCATGCCAACGCCGTGTTGGTGCCGGTGGCCAGCATCCTCACCCACCTGGCCAGCGCCGACGAGGCCGGCCACGACGGCTTTTCGCGGGGCCAACTGGCCGCCTTTGGCCGCCTCACGGCGGTGTTGGAGCATATTATCGGCTACCCTGTGCTCAAACACGCCCTCAACACGGCCGGCATCCTGCGCTTTCCCGAGGCCCAGTTCGATATGGTACGCCTGGGTATTGGCCTGTACGGCGTAGAAGCCAGCGGCCAGCAACCCGACGCGCTGCGGCCCGTGAGCACATTGCGCACTACGGTTTCGCAGGTGAAAACTCTGCCCGCCGGCTACACCGTGGGCTATGGCCGCCGCGGCGAGGCCACGGCCCACGAGCGGCGCATTGCCACGCTGGCCATTGGCTATGCCGACGGTTATGACCGGCGTTTCGGCAACGGAGTAGGAGAGGTGATTATTCGCGGGCAACGCGCTTCACTAGTCGGCAGCGTGTGCATGGATATGTGCATGGTGGACGTCACCGACCTGCCCAATGTGCGGGCCGGTGACGAGGCCGTGGTGTTCGGCGAGGGCCTGCCATTGCCCGCGCTGGCCGCCCGCATCAGCACCATTGCCTACGAGCTGCTGACCAACGTGAGCGAGCGGGTGAAGCGGGTCTTCGTGGCGGAGTAGGGGCACCGTGCAATGGGGTCGTGAGCAGGACTAAAACAGCTAGGTCGGTAGTGGCCTGGAGTCCGGGGTCGGGGCGAATTTTGGGTGCAGGCCTCGTCGTAGCATCCAACGCAAGAGCCATGTCTGCGTAAAGTAGATTATAACCTTTCCATTCACCTATATAATATTGCTCCGATGAAAAAGTCCTTTCTTCCTGCTCTGGCCGCTATTGCCCTACTCGCCTCTTCCTGCTCCGACCTCAAGAACCCGGCGGAGGTAAACGAAGCCTCCGAGGCCACCGCCGACACGGCCGTGGTGTTTGATAATGGTCGCACCGCCGAGGGCATGGCCACTTCCGCCGCCAACGCCACCGAAAACGTAGTTGTAGATGCCTTCACGGTGAACGATGCCGAGATGCGCGATGCCAAAATGGAAGAAATCGATCTGCCCGAGATTAAGGTGCGCGAAAACGACCGCCTGAACCTCTACGGCCTCGACGAGGAAGTGCTTTTCGACACCGATAAGGCCGTTATCAAGCCCACAGCCACCCGTGCCCTCTCCGAAATCGGCGCCTCCATCAACCGCCGCTATCAAGGTAAGCAAGTGCGCGTACTGGGCTTCGCCGACTCGCGCGGGGCCAAAGACTACAACATGGACCTGGCCCGTGAGCGGGCCGCCGCCGTGAAGGAATGGCTCATAACCAAGGGCATGATGAAGGCCGATATGGTGAGCATCGAATCGATGGGCGAAAAAGCTCCCGTGGCCACCAATGCCACGCCCGCCGGCCGCCAGCAGAACCGCCGTGTAGAAATTGCCGTGCTCAAGTAATAATTACAGATGTTGCAGATAAAAGGATGATGCAGATTTCGAATAGCCTTTTCAACTGAAACTGGCTCCTTCCCTGCCTCTTTCCGCACAAAAAAAAACAGCCCGCTGCGAGCGGGCTGTTTTTTTGTCTATGGTTTACAAGAAAAGATGCGCCTGGAATCTGCGTCATCCTTTTCATCTGCAATATCTGTTGTGATTTATTTGATCTGATCGACTTCGGCGCGAATCATGGCATTGTAGCGCTTGCCGTCGTTGGCCAGCGTAATGAGGCTCCAGCCGCGGCCTATGGTGTAGTTCCAGGTGAGGGCCTCCTTGTATTCGAAGGTAGGCTTTAGAATCTGGCCGTAGGGCGTATAATTATCCATGAAGTTGACGGTATAGAAGTTGTCGCCGCTCACAATCCACTCCATCGCCACAAAAAAGCCTTCCTTGGGCGCCTCAATGTTGTACTCGGTCAGATCGACGGTGTACCACTCGCCACCCTTCGGAGCCGACACTACGATGTTCTCGGTCAGCAGGTCGGTGTTGGGCGAGTTGTAGTTGCCATCGGCCTTGTAGAGCCGCACGCGGAACGGCTCGCGGGGGAAGCCGTTTTCGCCAATGTAGAACGAAACGGTACGCACGTTGCCCAGATCTTTGCCCTTCTCGTTCTTCACGAAGAAGGCATACTGGCTGCCGGGCATGCCCTGAATCATGCCCTCGCCGGGCGTGTTGGAGCGTGAACCCAGCCCCAGATTCTTGATTTTGGCGCTGCTGACTACATTCACGTTTTCCAGCTTGATGGCCAGCTTGGTCACCTCAATAATCATGTCCTGCACCTTCTGGCCGGGCTTGATGAGAACCGATTTGCGGCGGTAGCCCAGGGCCACGATAACCAGGGAGTCTTGGGGGTTTTTCTGGGGCATACCCATCTGGAAAAAACCGTACTCATTGGTCAGGGCACCGGTCTGCTCTTCCTTCAGGCCGATGGAAGCAAACGGGATGGGTTCTTTACTAGCTTCATCAACAATGCGGCCGGTAATTTTTGCCTCTTGGGCAAAGCTTAGCAGTGGAAATGCCAGTAGCAGGCAAAAAAGGGCAAGTAAGCGTGTGATCATGGGTAGCCGGACTAAGATATATGCCAAAACTACAATGAAAATAGGCACTACACGCAATACTTCAAAGAATATTTATACTGATGCAATTTCATTTCGGAATAATTATAGGTCAGCTACTTAGCAGGCCGCTATCCAACTGGGTGGCAGGAGCGAATTTTGGCTGAAACATAAAAGGGTAGTATCTTTGTTTGAAGAGAATCTAAATAACTCCATACCGTGCCCGATACCTCCACCTTCGTCTCCGCCCCGACTGTGCGCCGTAGCGTAAAAGACCTCAAGCTGGGCGAATCGGCCACAATTTGCTGCCTCGAGGACCCGGAAATGGCTCTCAAGCTGCTCGAGATGGGCTGCATTCCCGGCACCCAGGTTCGCCTCAACAGCCGGGCGCCGCTGGGCTGTCCCATCACGCTGATAGTGGGCGAACAGTGCGATTACACGTTGTCGCTCAGGGTAAGCGAAGCGGCCACTATCCTGCTGAAATAGCGAAGGCCCGGATGACGAGTGGGGAAGATATTGTGACGGATCCGGCCGGGGTGGTCGGATCGGCGGAGCGCCTGGAGGCGGCCGCTGGAAGGGCAGGCGGCTTGTTGGCTCGCATTGCGCTGGTGGGCAACCCCAACTCGGGCAAATCGTCGCTGTTCAATCAGCTTACCGGCCTCAACCAGAAAGTCGGCAACTTCCCCGGCGTTACCGTCGACCGCAAAACCGGTATCAGCCAGCTCACGCCCCAGCTGCGAGCCGAAATAATCGACCTGCCGGGCACCTACTCGCTCTACCCCAAGAGCCTCGATGAGAAGGTAATTACCAGCCTGTTCTACGACCACACCAGTCCGCAGTACCCCGATTTTGTGGTCGTGACGGTGGACGCCAGCAACCTGCGTCGCAATCTGCTGCTGTTCACCCAGCTGGCCGACCTAGGCTTGCCCGCCATCCTGGCCCTCAACATGATGGACACGGCCGAGCAGCACGGCATCCAGATTGATATTGAGGCCCTGCAGGCTGAGTTAGGTGTGCCCGTGGTGCCGCTGAACGCCCGCAAAGGCGTGGGCATTGCGGCCCTAAAAATATTGATGAGCCAGACGCTTGGCGCCCCTACCGAGCGATTTTACGAGCCCGAGGAGGACCTGCTGCCCATGGTGCGGCAGATTCGCTATTACTTCAACCTGCACAACGATTACCTGGCGCTGCACTACGCCCACCAGTACCGCCACTTAGCGTTCCTCAGCCCTGATGACCGGACGTACATTGAGGAGCTGACAACGCAGTACGACTTCAAGCCCACCGTCCGGCAAGCCCAGGAAACCATTGCCCGCTACGCCCGCGTCAATGAGATTCTGCTGAACTGCGTAACCGTGACGCGCACTGAGCAGAACGAGCCCTACAGCAACCGCCTCGATAAAGTCCTGACCCACCGGATCTGGGGATACGCCATTTTCTTCGGCATCCTGTTTCTGATGTTTCAGGCCGTGTTTGCCTGGGCCAGCTACCCCATGGAATTGATCGACGAGGGCGTGGCCGGAATTAATCGCCTCATCCAGACCAATTTCAGCGGCCCGCTCATCAACCTGCTCACCGAAGGTGTGCTGGCGGGCCTGGGCGGGGTGCTGATTTTCATCCCGCAGATTGCCCTGCTCTTCGCCTTCATTGCGGTGCTGGAAGAAACCGGCTACATGGCCCGCGTTACGTTCATGATGGACCGCATTATGCGGCGCTTTGGGCTGAACGGCAAGAGCATCGTGCCCCTGATTTCGGGCGTGGCCTGCGCCGTGCCAGCCATTATGAGCGCCCGCACCATCGAAAACCGCAAAGACCGGCTTATTACCATCTTCGTCACGCCGCTCATGTCGTGCTCGGCCCGGATTCCGGTGTACACCGTGCTTATCGGGCTGGTAGTACCCGATGAGGCGGTGCTGGGCATCTTCAACCTGCGCGGCTTCGCTCTGATGGGACTATACCTGCTGGGCTTTTTTGCGGCCATCTTCTCAGCCTGGGCCATGAAGCTGCTCATGCGCACCACCGAGCGGAGCTACTTCATTATGGAGTTTCCGGTGTACCGTTGGCCGCGCTGGAAGAACGTGGGCATCACCATTCTGGAGAAGGTGAAAACCTTCGTTTTTCAGGCCGGAAAGGTGATTCTCGCTATTTCCATCATCCTGTGGGTGCTGGCTACCTACGGCCCCCCCGGCCGTTTGGAGCAGGTGGAAACCCAGGCCCGCGCCACCGCCGCCACCCAGCGCCTGACGCCCGACGAAACCGACGCCCGGGTGGCTTCCGAGCGGCTCGAAAACTCGTATGCTGGCATCTTCGGCCATGTGCTGGAGCCAGCCATCCGCCCGCTGGGCTTCGACTGGAAAATTGGTATTTCGCTGATAACCTCCTTTGCGGCCCGCGAGGTATTTGTGGGCACGATGAGCACGATTTACAGCGTGGGCCAGGATGCCGACGAACTAACGGTGCAGCAGAAACTGGCCGCCGAAAAGGACATCTACGGCCAGCCGTTCTTCACGCCGGCCCGCTCGTTTTCGCTGCTCGTGTTCTATGTGTTTGCCATGCAATGCATGAGCACCCTGGCCGCCACCTACCGCGAAACCAAAGGCTGGAAATGGCCCATGCTGCAGCTGGTGTACATGACCGGCCTGGCCTACGTGGCCTCGTGGCTGGTGTATAGCCTAATGAGCTAGAAGAACGACGTAGGGGCGGGGGTTTTCC
>NZ_JABKAV010000101.1 GCF_013377905.1 Hymenobacter terrestris | reverse complement strand
GCGGTGATGGGGGTACCCAACGGCACGCAGGCGGCCACCGGGGGCAGCCCCAGCAGCGGGAGGAAGCGGGGAAGTAGGCGCATGGTGCGAAGATACGGGCCACGGAGGATCTTGGGTGGCGTGGGGGGGGTTTTGGGGGCGGGGAGGGGGGGGGGGTGCCCGCCCCCCCCCGCGGTCCCCCCCGTTTAAACGTTTTCTTCCAAGGAAAGGAAGGGGGGGGGGGAACACCCCCCGCCCCCACGGCGTTCTAGTAAGTTGGATTATCTATCTGATTAAAAGCCCTATAACAGCGTGCCCCGGAGTACCATAGTCGCTACCGTGAAGTAGATAATCAGGCCCGTTACGTCGACCAGCGTGGCCACGAACGGAGCCGAAGAGGTGGCGGGGTCGAGGCCCAGGCGCTTAAGCAGCATGGGCAGCATGGCCCCGGCCAGCGCCCCCCATAGTACAATGCCCAGCAGCGAGAAACCTACCGTTACGGCAATCAGCGACCAATAGGGGCCGAAATAGCCAGGGTCGATGTACTTGGCCCACAACACGATGCGCAACGAGCCGACCACACCCAGAATCAAGCCCAGCAGCAGCCCCGACAGCAGCTCCCGTCGCAGAATCATCCACCAGTCGGCCACCGTAAACTCGCCCAAACTCATGGCCCGGATGATGAGCGAAGTGGCCTGCGAGCCGGCGTTGCCACCGGCCGAGATGATGAGCGGAATGAACAGGCCCAGCACCGCGGCCCGCTGAAGGTCGTCCTCGTAATGATGCATGGCCGAGGTGGTCAGCATCTCACCCAGCAACAGAATCACGAGCCAGCCGGCCCGCTTCTTCACCATGCTCCAGATAGAGGTGGCCAGATATGGCTCGTCCAGTGCCTCCGAGCCGCCCAGCTTCTGGATATCCTCGGTGTCCTCTTCCTCCCGAATGTCGAGAATATCGTCAATCGTGACGATGCCAAACAGGATACCTTCGCTGTTGATGACGGGCAGGGCCACCCGGTCGTTGCGCCGGAACTCGTCAATGGCCTCCTCCTGGTCCTGCATGGTACTAAGCGACACGAAGCGCCGGTCGAGCAGCTCACTCACCCGTACCTCGGGCCCAGCCAGCAAAAACTCCCGAATGCGGATGTCGTCGATGAGCTTGCCCCGCTCGTCGGTGACGTACAGCACGCTGAGCGTTTCTGACTGCCCGCCGTGGCGACGAATGTATTCGAGCACCTGTTGTACCGTCCAGTGCTCCCGGATGGCAATGTAGTCGGGCGTCATCAGCCGGCCCACCGAGTACTCGGGGTAGCCCAGCAGCTCCAGCGTAATCTTGCGCTCAGGCTCCGAAAGAGTCTGAATCAGCTCCCGCACCAAATCGTCGGGCAGAAACTCCAGCAGCGCCGTGCGGTCATCGGGCGACATCTCGTTGAGAATGTCGGACATTTTTTCCTGGCTGAGATTGGCCAGAAAGTGCTTCTGAATGTCGAGGTTGAGATACTCGAACACCTCGGTAGCCAGCTGCAGCGGCAGCAGTCGGAAGATGATGAGCTGCTCACGTTCTTCCTCTTCTTCCAGCAACTCCACCACCTCGGCGGGTTCGAAGTTCTTGAGCGCTTCTTTGAGCTTGAAAAACTCGCCTTCCTGAATCAGGGACGTAATGTGTTCGAGGGTCGGGTGCTGATTCATGGACTGAGGGGAAAGAAGCAGTTTTTCGCTAGGCAGAAGCTATTGGTGACTGGGCCGAACCGGCGCGCAAAAGTACGGCTTTCCCGGGCCAATCGGTTCGGCAAAGCGCAACTTTCTGCCGGCTGGCTGGCGGCCCTGGCGGCTACTGAAGCCAAAGGAAGGGCCGGGCTTACGTCTGGCAAATCGGTTTGCGCCAAGTCCTGCCACCCCGCTTTGGGCTGTCGCTTGGTTTGCCGAATGCCTGGTCGAATAGGTGTAGGGCTTGCCGAAACCAATAGGGGGTGTACTTTTGAATTCGCTCCTGCCGCTCTGCCATGCCCCAACCGCCCGCCGCCCTTCCTCTCGGCACGCTCGTCGCCCTCGGCGGCGGCGACGACGATGCCATGCTGGCGCTGCTCGGCGAGCTGCTGCCCATGCCCGAAATGCCGGTCGAAATCGTAACGGCCGCCTCTTGGACCAACGCGGCCATGACCGGCGCGGCCTACGAGCGGTCGTTTCGGGAGCTGGGCTGCCCGGCGGCCCGCCACCTGCCCATCAGTGAGCACCAGCCCGCCGACGCGCCGGCCACGCTGCGCCGCCTGGCCCGGGCCGGCCTCGTATTCTTCTCGGGCGGCGACCAGGAGCGGCTGCTGCAGCTACTGGCCGGCACCGAATTCGCCCGCCAACTGCGCCAGCGCTTCTACAACGACGAAAGCTTTATAGTAGCCGGTACCAGCGCCGGCGCCGCCGGCCTACCCGAGCAGATGATTATCGACGGCTATGGCTGGCGCTCCTTGCGCAAGGGCGGCATCAAAACCGGGCCGGGCCTCAACCTGCTGCCCCGCCTGTTCATCGACCAGCACTTTGCCGAGCGCGGCCGCTTTGGGCGGCTGGCCCACGCCCTGCTGGCCCACCCCGCTTGCCTGGGCCTGGGCCTGGCCGAAGAAACCGGCATTATTGTTCGTGGTGGCCGCTATGCCACCGTGTTCGGCGACGGCGTGGCGACGGTAATGGACGCCAGCGGGGCGCACGGCACCAACGTGGGCCGCATCGGGCGGGGCGAACCCGTGAGCGGCCAGGACTTGCGCCTGCACTTGCTGGTAGCGGGCCAGCAGCTCGATTTGATTTCTCACGAAATCAGCAATTCCGCCTGAACACAAGCCTTGAGGCGCGGAAGTGCTTTTGCGCGTATTGCAAAATTGTTCGGCTTGCCTACTATAAATTGGGTTTTTACTTTACATTTAGGAGCGCTAAGCCCTCAAATTCTCACCCTTTCATTATTCGTATGAAATTTAAGTCTCTACTTCTGACAGGAAGTGCGCTGCTCTCGGCTACCGCGGTTTCGGCAGGTGGCTACCAGGTAACGCTGGCCGGCATTAAAAACAATGGCATGGGCGGTGTCGGCGTCGGCTTGTCGCTCGATCAGGCCGCCATGTTCTACAACCCCGGTGCTCTGGCCATGGTGCGCGACCGGGGGGTGCAGCTTGGTGCCAACTTCACGTTTGCCCGCAACTCGTTTGTGGCCGAAGGCAGCAACCAGCAGCGCGAATTGCGCAACAGCGTGGTTACGCCGGTAAGCCTGTTTGCCGGTTTTGGCCCGCAGGAGGGTAAATTTCGGGCCGGTATTGCGGTGTACACGCCTTTCGGTAGCAAGTTGCAGTACGCCGACGGTTGGGAAGGCCGCACCTCGCTGACCGATATCGACCTGAAGTCAATTTTCGTGCAGCCAACAGTTAGCTACGCCATCACCGACCAATTGAGCGTGGGTGCCGGCTTGGTAGTGCTGGCTTATGGAGCCGTAAACCTGCAGCGCGACATTCCACTGCCCGATTCGTTCGGCCACATTGAGCTGGACGGCAAGGCCGAAACCAAGCTTGGCTTCAACGCCGGTATCTTCTTCAAGCCTTCCGAAAAGCTTAGCCTAGGTATCAACTACCGCTCGAAAATTGATGCGCAGGTAAAAGACGGCGACGTAACGTTTACCAACATTCCGACTACTTTCCAGCCGCGTTTTCAGGCGGGCACGAAGTTCGCGGCCACGCTGCCGCTGATTGCCACTACCAGCATTGGTATTGGTGTGATGCCTACCGAAAACCTGACTATCGGCTTCGATGCCAGCCTGGCTAACTGGAGCGCCTACCGGACGCTGCGCTTCGATTTCACCCAGCCGGTGAACGGGGCCGATTTCAGCGAGTCGCGCCGCGAGTACGAGGACGCCCTCACGTTCCGTTTGGGTGCCCAGTACAAGCTGACTAGCGGCTTGGTAGTACGCGTCGGCGGCTCGTACGACGAGAGCCCAGTGAAGGATGGCTTCGTAACGCCCGAAACGCCCGACAACGACCGTTTGGGTGGTACCATTGGTGCTTCTTACAACTTTGGAAAGCTGGGCATAGACCTTTCGGCCCAGTACATCGGCATCAAGAAGCGCACCCAGACCCAGCAGGATCTGCTGAACAACGGCACCACCGACCGGATTGCCGGCACCTACAAGACCAATATCGTGATTCCCGGCATCGGCCTGAATTACACCTTCTAGTTCTAACCGCGACTCACTCCTGATTCCATGAATACTACTTTGTTTCGCAAATCTGCGCCGATGCTGGCCCTGCTGGGCCTGGGCCTGAGCGCCTGCCAGCCCGACCTGGAAAAGGACTTCGAGCCCAGCAATGGCACGGCCGATTTCTCCAACTACGTTGCCGTAGGCAACTCGCTCACGGCCGGCTTCTCCGACGGGGGCCTTTATCTGGAAGGCCAGCAAAACTCGTTTCCGGCTATTTTGGCGCAGCAGTTCGCCACGGTAGGCGGCGGCGAGTTTGTGCAGCCGCTGTTCGGTGCGGGCCAGGAAAACGGCTCGGGCTATCTGCGTTTGGCCAATATCGTGAACGGAGTGCCTGTAACGGCCAGCGTAACCGATATGCTAGCTATCCGCGGCTTCGCGGCTCCCGGCAGACCGCTCTACACCAAATTTGCTGGCCCGGTAAACAACTTGGGCATACCCGGTATCCGCCTCTCGGACGTTGAAACGGCAGGCTACGGTAGCACGGCGGGCAACCCCTACTTCGAGCGTATTTCGCCCGATGGCAGCACCCAGACGTACCTGCAGCGGATAGCCGCTTCTGCTCCTACCTTCTTTACCAACTGGTTGGGTAACAATGATGTATTGGGGTACGCTACGGCTGGTGGTGCTGCCAGTTCGCTGACTCCACTAACTGATTTCACCGACAAGAACTCGAAGGTGATTGATGCGCTGACTGCCGGTGGAGCCAAAGGTGTAGTAGCCACCATTCCCGACGTAACCACAATTCCGTTCTTCACCACCGTGGGTCCTAGTTTCCGGGCTACGCTGGCAGCGGGCAATGTGCCTGGTCTGGTCATTCAAACGGGCTCTGCCCCCGGTGGTGCTACCTCAACTAATCGTAAGCAAATCACGACGGCCGATATCAAAGCGGTAGATGGCTCGGGCCGGCAATTGTTTACGCTGCTCTCGTCGCCTTTCCTGCCCTTAGTGGGCACCAGAACCGGCCGCCCTTGGCGCTATGTATACGGCCAGAGCGGCCAGCCCGCTGCAGGTTTCCCATTGTTCTTGGCTGCCTACGGCGTTGACACCACGGCTGCTTTCGGCGTGTCGGCCGGCAACCCAATCCCGAGCCTGTTTGTGCTTGATGATGTAGAGCAAGGCCTAATACGGACTGCTACGAACAACTTCAACACCGCCATCAAAACCAAGGCTGCGGCTAAGGGTCTAGCTGTATTCGATGCCAACGCCTTCTTCTCGACGGTTGCCTCCAATGGCATCGTGGTGAACGGCGTGAACAATACCGCCGGCTTCGTTAGCGGCAACCTATTCTCGCTCGACGGTGTGCATCCTACACCTCGCGGTTACGCTATTGTGGCCAACGAGATGATCAAGGTTATCAACTCCACCTACGGCGCCAAGGTGCCCACGGTAAACCCGAACAACTACCGGGGCGTGAAATTCCCGTAATAGTTGGGTTATCAGCTTTTCTGCAAAAGCGCCCGCCTCAATTGAGGCGGGCGCTTTTTTGCGTTCAGGGATTGGCAAGACACAGAAACTGAAACGGGCGTTTCCCCCGTTTCAGTTTCCTAACTGCACTGGCTGCAATACATCAGGCAGGGCAGGGGTAGGCTCGCCGGCCAGGCGGGCGGCAATAAGCTGGGCGTGGTAGCGGCCGTTTTCGATAAACCAACGGCTGGTGTTGCGGCCGCCGCACACGGTACCGGCCAGATACAGGCCGGGGCGGTTGGTTTCGAGCGTATCAGCGTCGTGGCTGGGCGTCTGGGCGGCGTCGGTGCCGCAGGTAATGCCCAGGGCCGCCAGGAAGGAGAAGTCGGGGTGGTAGCCGGTGAGGGCGTATACGAATTGGGCCGGCAGCGTGCGTGGCCCCTTGGGCGTGGCCACCTCTACCGCACCGGGCATAATGCGGGTGGCGCTGCTGTTGAACAGCGCCCCGATACGGCCTTCTTTAATACGGTTGACTAGGTCGGGCCGAATCCAGTATTTGACGGATTCGGGAATGTCGGGACCTCGCACGAGCAGGGTGGGGCGGGCACCGGCCCGTAGCAGCTGCAGTGCCGCTTTGGCCGCCGAATTCTTGGCCCCAATAATCACCACATCCTGGCCCGCATGGGCATAGGGCTCTTTGTAGTAGTGCGATACATGCGGCAGGTCTTCGCCGGGCACATCGAGGTAGTTGGGCAGGTCGTAAAAGCCGGTGGCCACCACCACGAAGCGGGCCTTAATGTGGCCTTTATCAGTGACTACCGTGAAGTTGCCTTCCTCGCCTTCGAGGCCAGTTACCCGCTCGTAGAGGCGCAGAGTCAGGTTTTCGGTGAAGGCCACGCGGCGGTAGTAATCGAGGGCGTCTTCGCGTAGGGGCTTGTAGTGGAGCGTAGCCATCGGGTGTCCCCCGATTTCGAGTAGCTCGGGCGTCGAGAAGAACTCCATGTTGGTGGGGTAGCCCACCAATGAGTTCACCAGCGCGCCCTTATCGAGCACCACCGCCGTGAGGCCGCGCCGTTGCACTTCCAAGGCACAGGCCAGCCCCACGGGCCCGGCCCCGATTACGGCCACATCGAAGGAAGATTCGGTATCAGAAGGATTCATGCAGGGTAAACGGGCGGCGGCGGGGTTCTGTTTAAAGCGGCCGCCGGGCCATGAGCGCCTCCAGGGCCCCGGTGCTCCACAGCGCCACGCCAATCAGCACGGGCTGGAAAAACAGGCGGCCCAAGCGCTTGGCATCGGTATCGAGGCCGAACGCAGACAGTTGGTGGGTATACTGGTGGATGTTGCCCGGAAACACGGCCGCGTAGAACAGGCCCAGCCCCAAGCCCATCCGCACCCGGTTGCGGCCTTGTAACAGCAGCAGCCCCAGGCCCAGCCCAATTTCTACCACGCCCGAAGCCAGTACGACCGTGTCCTTATCGAGCGGCACAAAATACGGCACTTGGGCCTGAAATGCTTGCCGTTGAAACGTGAGGTGGCCAGTGCCGGCCACGACCATAAAGGTGCCCAGCAGCCCGCGGGCTACGTTTTGCAGGGTGGTGGTATGAGGTTGAGGGCGCATATGAGTGGCGATTGAATTAAGTTCTACAGGGTAGCTATACGGCCGTTCAGCTGGTGCGAACAACTGCGCCAGGACTCCGCAAACCCAACGGCTCCTCCATCCTGAAGTATTCCTGATTACCTGCAAAGAGCCGCCACGGCTACTACCAAAGGTGTAATAGCCGCCGAATCAGAATGATTTCGCCGGTGTGATAGGCCGCGTGGTCGCCAATCAGTAGCGCCTCGCGCAGAACCGTCTGGCCGTCGCCGTGCGGAATGGGGGCCAATAAATCGGTGTCGGGGTACTGCAACAGGTTGATGAAGCGCTGCCGGTCAGTCTGAATTTGGGCAAGCGTCTGGTTCCACTGCGCTTCGTCGGCGGTAGCGGTTTGGGCGGGCCAATAGTCCGCGGGCCAATTCGGAGAAGTGTGCTCGGCTCCGAGGGAAAACTCCACAATATCCCACTGCGCAATGCGCACATGCTCAACCAACTGCCAGATAGT
>NZ_JABKAV010000100.1 GCF_013377905.1 Hymenobacter terrestris | reverse complement strand
AAAGCGTCATGCTTCGACTACGCCTTTGCTCAGCATGACTACTTGATTTCGAAAATGTGGCTGCTTTGCGGGGCCAGTGTAACAGTAGTTCCGGCCGTTGCATTGCCTGCCGGAGTCAGCAAATCGTTGTAGGTAAGCGGCTTGTCGGCGGGCAGGTTCAGGCTGGCGCGCATGGCAGCGGGCAGGTTCAGGTCGAGGGTATGGCTTTCGCTGGGGCTGAAATTAACGACAACCAGCAGCGTTTCGGTGTCGGTGTAGCGCAGGTAGGCATACACGCGGTCGGCGTTGTAGCTGGGGTTCTGGGCCGCCAGCGTGCTTTGCAGCTCGTAAAAGCGGCCCTTCCGAATAGCCTCGCGCTGGCCCGAAAGCGTGAGCAGGCGCACGTAGAATGTGTGCAGCTGCTTCTGCTCAGCACTCAGCCCGCCGCCATCAAACTTGCCGCCATTCAGCCATTTCTGGTGCTCGGGCACACCCCAATAGTCGAAAATAGTAGTGCGGCCATCTTCACCCGAGAAGCCCTCGGAAGCACGAGCCGGCTCGCCCACATCCTGCCCGAAGTAGAGCATGACCGGGCCGGTGCCCAGCGTGGCCGAAACCGTCATGGCCGGCAGAGCGGCGCGGGCGTTGCCGGCGAAATCGGGGCTGGCAATGCGCTGCTCGTCGTGGTTCTCCAAAAAGCGTAGCATATGGCCCCCAAAGCCGCGGCTTTCCTCGCTCCAGACCTTGGTGATGTCGCGGGTCGTGCCTTCGTTGCGGGTCAGGCGGCGCAGGCCGTCGTAGAGGCCCACCTTGTCGTAGAGGTAGTCGAAGTGGCCTTTTTCCAGGTACATCTGGTAGGTTTTGGCGTCGTATGCTTCGCCGATGAACAGCAGGCTGGGCTTCACCTTTTTCAGCTCCGGAATCACCCAGGCCCAAAACTCGACCGGCACCATCTCGGCCATGTCGCAACGGAAACCGTCCACGTCTTTGCGGGCCCAGAACACCAGAATATCGCGCATTTTCAGCCACGTATCCGGAATCGGGTCGAAGTGGGGCTGACGGTTGTTCTGGTAATCAACCCCGTAGTTGAGCTTGGTGGTTTCGAACCAGTCGTTGACGCTGGGCGCGGCCGCGAAAACGTCGTTACCAGTGGCTTTAGCGGGGTTTTCCTGGTACTGGCCATCCTCATTGGGGGCCTTTAATCCGCCTAGTGGGTTGTAGTCGGCGGGCACCACGAAGGGCTGGCCGGGCAGGTAGTAGAAGTTGTTGCTGGCTTTAAAGGCCTGGGTTTTATCATCCTGCTCGCCCAGGTCCACCACACCCGCCGGCTTGGCATCCGACTTGTAGCTGCGGGCTACGTGGTTGGGAATGAAGTCGATGATGACTTTGAGGCCGTTGTTGTGGGTGCGCTTCACCAGGGCCTCGAACTCGGCCATGCGGTTGGGCACGTCCACGGCCAGGTCGGGAGCCACGTCGTAGTAGTCCTTTATGGCGTAGGGCGAACCAGCGCGGCCCTTTACCACGTCGGCGTCATCGGCCGGGATGCCCTCGTAGGCAGTGAGCGTGGCGTGGTCGAGCACGCCGGTGTACCACACGTGGCTCACGCCCATGCCTTTGATGGCTTGCAGGGCCTGGTCGGTAATGTCATTGAACTTGCCGACGCCATTTTCCTGCGCGGTGCCGTAGGTTTTGTTGGTGGCGGTCTGGTTGCCGAACAGGCGCGTCATCAGCTGGTAGATGATGAGCTTATGGTCCTGGGGGGCTTCTTCGGTGGTGTTGGCGTCGGGCGCGAGCATGGCGGGTTTGTTGGGCGAGCAGGCGGCTAGGGCGAGCAGGAGCAGAAGGCGTTTCATAGTCAGGTTATTCTGGCGTTTTTAGCCCGCAGCGGGCGCCGAAGTTTCACCGGCAGTTTACTTTGTAAAAGAGGCCCTCGGGGGTGAGGGAGTGGTAGAGTGGAGGAATAGGCCCGGTTGATGACGATGTACTCCTGATACTACAATACCTCCAATCTACCGCAATTCCACCACCCAGGCCGTAGCGGCCGGCACGGTAAACGACTTCAAATTGGGCAGCACCGCGCCGGTGGTTACTTCCAGGCCCGAGGTGAACCCGCCCGTGCGCTCCGCGAACCGGGCGCCGTCGAGCGTGCGGGACTCCTTGCTGCCGTTGAGCACCACCATTACGGTGCCCTCGGGGGCGTAGCGGAAGTACACGTACACGCCGTCCTGCGGGATAAACTGCATCAGCTTGCCGCTGTGCAAAAAGGCGTGCGACTTGCGGTACTGGGCCAGCTTACGCACGTAGTCAAACGCTTCGCCGGGCTGGCCGGGGCGGCTTTTAAAGTAGTTGAGCGAGTCGCCCGCGAAGCCGCCGGGGAAGTCGGCGCGCACCAGCCCATCGGGGTTGCTGAAGTTCTTCATCAGTACTTCGGTACCGTAGTACAGCTGCGGGATGCCGCGGGTGGTCAGCAGCCAGGCTAGGCCCATTTTGTAGCGCGCAAAGTCCTCGCCAATCACCGAGTAGAAGCGGCTCACGTCGTGGTTGTCGAGGAACGTGACGTTGCGCGAGGCATCCTCATACAGCCAGTCGCCCTGCAACGATTCGTAGAGCTTGAGCATATTGCCCGACTTGAGCGCATCGTGCAGCGCGAAGCTCGACTGGAAATCGAGTACCGACGGCAGGTTAGCCTTGAACCCATCGACGGGCTGGAAAATGTTGCGTGCGAAGAACGCCTGCTGGGCCGTGCTGCCCACCCAGGCCTCACCGAACAGCGCCAGCCGCGGGAATTCTTCCTGCATGGCCCGGCCCCAATCCATCAGGAACTTGGGGTCGGAGTAGGGGAAGGTGTCGATACGGTAGGCGTCGAGGCCGGTGTATTCCACCCACCACAAAAAGTTCTGGATCAGGTAGGTAGACACCAGCGGATTAGCCTGGTTCACGTCGGGCATCGTGGTATCGAACCAGCCCTGGTTGTAAAGCTTCCGGTCGAGGACGGAGCCGTAGGGGTCGTTGAGGGCCGAGGCGTTGTAGTTGCTGCGCGTGAAGCCCGGCCACTGGTTGAACCAGTCGGGCGCGGGCTGGTCGAGGAACAGGTAGTTCTTCGAGCCCATGTGGTTGAGCACCACGTCGTGCACCACTTTCAGGCCGTTTTGGTGGGCGCGCTCCACAAACTGCCGGTACTGCTCGGTGGTGCCGTAGCGGCGGTCGGTGTTGTAGTAGTCGGTGAGGGCATAGCCGTGGTAGCTGGCCCTGGGCATGTCGTTTTCCACCACCGGCGTTAGCCACAGCGCCGTCACGCCCAGGTCTTTGAAATAGTCGAAGCGCTGCTCGATGCCGGCCAGGTCGCCGCCGTGGCGGCTGTACATCGAGTCGCGGGCCACTTTGGGGGCGCGCATATCCTTGATGAAGTCGTTTTTCGGGTCGCCGTTGGCAAACCGGTCGGGCATCAGGAAGTAGATGAAATCCTGCTGCGTGAGGCCCTGCACTTTCGTGTCGTCGCCGGGTGTGGTGCGCTGCCTGAGCTCGTAGTTGTAGCTGAATTTTTTGGCCCCTTTGAAATCGAGCTGCAGCCGGCCGGGCCGGGCCTCGGGGGCGATGGTGAGGTGCAGCAGCAGGTAGTTCGGGCTGGCCAGTTGCTGCACGCTGTCGAGGCGCACGCCCGGGTAAGCCCGCAGCGCGGCCGTGGCCGTCCGGATACCGGGGCCATGTACCAGCAGCTGGAGCTTCGGATTTTTCATGCCCACCCACCAGAAAGTGGGGTCGATACGCTTAATGGGAGCGGCTTTGGCGGCCGGAGCGGCGGCTTCAGTAACGGTCAGGGCCGGAGCGGCCAGCGCCGGGGAAGCGGCGGCGGTGGCCAGCAGCATACCCGCCAGTAGCGGCCTGAAACGAAATGAGAACATAAGCACAAAGGGAATTGGTCAGAAAGGCTGCCAAGTTACGGCCGGAACGCCCGCAGAAGATAATGCTGAACTGCGCGGAAATTGTGTCCTATTGACCGATTTTTGGTGTTTCAGCAAGTACGAAGGGTAACTAAGCGCCGGCCAGGCACGCTGGAAACGAAAAAGCCCCGCCACCTGTAAATCAGGCAACGGGGCTTCGGGGCTTCGGGAACGGGTGCGGACCGGCGCCGAGACTCAGCAGCAGAGCCGTCAGCAGGCGGGTGAAGAAAGTAGATGAAAGAGCCTTGAGGCGGGAACGTCAGGAGGAGAAAATCAGGACACGCCGGTAGGCTAGGGCACTTTAGTTGGTCGGGCCGTTATCGACCTGGGCTTCCACTACCTGCTGCATGCTGGTAGGCAAAGCGGAAAGCACGTCGAGGCCAGTGGCAGCCTCAATGGCATCAACGCTGGTGCGATACTGGCTCCAGTTGCTGGTCAGTCCCTGCTGATTGGGCGTGTCGATGGCGATGATGCGGGTAGCAGTCGAAACACGGCTCACATCGTTGCTGCCAACGGGCAGCACCACGATAACCTTCCACACGCGGGCCGGTACCTGGATGCGGCCTTGGTCGATGGTTTCGGCGTAGCCGGCCGAACCAGTGCCGCCCCGGCCGTATACGCCCATGATGATGTAGAGCTCGTTACCCCGGTCCATGAGCGTGCGGGAGTAGTTTTCCAGCGCCGCCCAAGTTTGCTGGTTGTTGTTGGGCGACTGAGGAATCATGTTGGTCATCAGGAACGTGGCCGAGTTGGCAGCCACAGTGCTGGTGCGGTCTGCGGAGGGGCAGTTGTGGCCACGGTCGAAGCCGGAGCCACTGTAGCTGGTGCCCTGCACCCGGTACCAGCCGGTGGGCAGGGTGTTGTCGGCCCGGAAGTCATCTTGGCGGGCGGCGGAGCCGCGCCAGCTGGTATCCAGGTGCCAGCTCACCCAAGTAGGAGTACCCCGGTCGCGGTGGTAGCTCAGCGCATACTCCGGCTTATTGAGCAGGTAGTTGGTGGGCATGCTGATATCGGCCGCAGCCCCGCTGGGGTTGCCCATGGTCAGGTGCTGGTTGTCGCCAGCCACGGGCGGTGGCGGCGGCGGCGTGGTTCCACCGTATTGCTCCACCGTGATGTTATCGAAGTTGAGGCGGTTGGTGCCACCCGAGGTCTTGCGGATTTGTAGGCGCACCGTGCCGGTCAGGTTCACGTTGATGGAGGCCGTGCTAAGCGCGGTGCTGCTGGTGGTGATGGTGACGCCCTTCTTGATGAAGGTGCCGCCGTTCTGGCTGGCCCACAGCTCCCACTGCGACGTGGCATCGGTGCCGTATTTGGCGTGCTGCACGGTTACGACTCCCGCGCCGGTGGTCAGGTCGAAGTTGGTGGCCAGCGAACCGGTATTGCGTACCCGGGCCGACTTGCTGCCGGTTTTGCGGTCGGAGGTAGTGTTGCCCAGCAGGGCATCGTTCAGCGTCCAGGAACCGGAGCTGAGCGTAACCGATCCGGTGGAGTAAGCTGTTTTGGTACCGGTTTCAAACCCTTCGGGGAAGCCGGCGCTGCTCACATCGGCGGTGGCGGCGGTGGCGGCCGGCGTTGCAGGACTCAGGTCCTGCTTGGCGCAGGAGGCAGACAGCAGCAGCGCGGCTGCCCAGACAAAGTGAAACTTCATACGGTTGGTTGAAGGGGTCAGTAAGGGCGAAAAAGAACGCAAAGCTACCCTACCCTCTCCCCGATAAGGCTACCGCTGCGGTTAAGCTTGTGTTAACTTAATGGGCATTGGATGAGGCGGTAGCCACGCGTCTGCCGCAGATTGCAGCGGGCCGGAGCGGTGCTGATATAGCCCAGCGGCGTTAATTGCCACACGCGGCTGCGCGGGGCCGCCCACCGTGCTGGCCGTGCCCGGAAATGCCCGTCGGCTAATGCTCCGTTGACTAGTTTGCTGCTGCTTTTGCCTTATGAAGCCGCATTGGTGGCGTAGCCCGCGAAAAATCCGATATTTGGATCCGCTGTGCTTTGCAAAACGGCTGGCATCTTCTGTTTTCTGACTTTCCCTTTATGGCTTTCGAATTCAAACCCTACCAGCCCGCCCCCGAGTTCAGCACCCCGGCCGCGTATTTCTCCATGGAATTCGCCCTCGATCAGGCGCTGAAAACCTACTCTGGCGGCCTGGGCTTCCTGGCCGGCTCGCATATGCGCTCGGTGTATGAGCTGAAGCAGAACGTCATCGGCATCAGCATTCTGTGGAGCTACGGCTACTATGACCAGGGCCGTAGCGACGACCAGACCATGCGGGCCGAGTTCCACCGCAAGCATTATAGCTTCCTGCAGGACACCGGCATCACCTTCCCCATTACCATCCACGAGGCTCAGGTGCAGGTGCGCGCCCTGTACCTCGACCCCGAGACGTTCGGCACGGCCCCGATGTTCTTCCTGACCACCGACATTCCGGAAAACGACCACCTCTCGCGCACCATCTCCCACTACCTCTACGACGGCGACACGGCCACCCGCGTGGCCCAGAGCATTCTGCTGGGCGTGGGCGGCGGCAAGCTGCTCGACGTGCTCAACCGCGAAACCGAGGTCTATCACCTCAACGAGGGCCACGGCCTGCCGCTGGCGTTTTTCCTGCACGAGAAGTTCGGCCGCGACCGGGCCAAAGTGCGCGAGCACCTCGTGTTTACCACCCACACGCCCGAGCTGGCCGGCAATGAGGAGCACCCACTGGAGCTGCTCTACAAGATGTCGTTCTTCGGCCGTCTGACGCTGGGCGAGGTGCGCGACCTGGGCATCGTGGAAAACGAGCGGGTCAACTATACGCTCACGGCCCTGCGCTTCGCCCGCATCAGCAACGGCGTGTCGAAGGTGCATGGCAAAGTGGCCAACGAAATGTGGGGCCACAATGAAGGCATCAGCCCCATCATCGCCATTACCAACTCGCAAAACGGCACCTACTGGCGCGATGAGCAGCTGCACAAAGCCCTGAAAGCTAACGACGATAAGGCCCTGGACGCCCGCAAGCGGGAGCTGAAAAAACGCCTGTTCGACATCGTGGCCGACCAGACCGGCAAGCTGCTCGACCCCGACGCCCTCACGCTGGTGTGGGCCCGCCGTTTCGCTGGCTACAAGCGCGCCGACCTTATTCTGCGCCATTTCGAGCGGTTCCGGCAGTTGGTAACCGATACCGGCCGGCCGTTGCAGGTTATCTGGGCCGGCAAGCCCTACCCCAAGGATTTTGGCGCCATTGCCGTCTTCAACGGCCTCATCGAGAAGACCAAAAACTTCAACACCTGCGCCGTGCTCACGGGCTACGAGCTAGGGCTGTCGGCGGCCATGAAAAAGGGCTCCGATATCTGGCTGAACACGCCGCGCTTCCCGCGCGAGGCCTCGGGCACCAGCGGCATGACGGCCGCCATGAACGGCTGCATCAGCCTGAGCATTCCCGACGGCTGGATTCCCGAATTCGCCCGCGACGGCGAAAACAGCTTCCTGCTTCCTCTGGCCGAACTCAACGCCGCCGAAAACGAAAAGGACGACCTCGAAGCCACCGGCATCCTCGACGCCCTCGAAAACGACATCATCCCGCTCTACTACGACCAGCCCGAGAAGTTCCTGGCCATCCGCAAAGCCGCCATGCGCGACGTGGAGCCCGAGTTCGAGTCGGGCCGCATGGCCACCGAATACTACCAGCGGATGTACGACGCGAAATAAAGAACGACGTAGGGGCGGGGCTTGTCCCCGCCCGCCATCAAGCGGTTCGGGCCTGGGTCGGCGAAAGACTCCCCTCCACGCCGTTCAACGGCGG
>NZ_JABKAV010000010.1 GCF_013377905.1 Hymenobacter terrestris | reverse complement strand
GGCCGATGCCGCGGCGGGTGTATTTCGTTGAGTATCTTTGATTGTGTAAGGTCGGCGAACTGATCGGCTAACAACAACGTCAGGTAAGTGCTTTCGACTTCCCAAAATCTTCTCCTATGAAACACCTGCTTTTCCTATTCCTTAGCATTGCTACGCTCACGGCCGCCCGCGCCCAGGGCGTGCTCACCTTCCAGGGCGAGCAGCACGATTTCGGCTCCATTCCGGAGGGCGTAATGGCGGCCCACGAGTTCCGGTTCAAGAACACGGGCAACCAGCCCATCATCATTGCCAACGTGCAGGCCAGCTGCGGCTGCACCACGCCCGACTGGACTAAAACGCCCATTTTGCCCGGCAAAAGCGGCATGGTGAAGGCCGTGTACAGCAGCGCCGGCCGGCCCGGCGTGTTCAACAAAACCGTAACGGTGGTCAGCAACGCCACTACGCCCAGTGCCGTGCTTACCATTAAGGGCAATGTGCTGAACAAGGAGCAGATGCGCTCCAGACTCACGCCCACCCAACTGGCCCAGTCGCCGCGCCTGACGCTGGACCGCGCCCGCCACGATTTCGGCAAGGCCGAAGCCGGCCAGACACTCACGGCCCGCTTCAAGGTAACTAACAGTGGCAAGCAGGATCTGGTGCTGAGCGCCATTACGTCGGGGTGCTACTGCGTGGGCTATAAGAACGTGCCCTCCCCCATCAAGCCCGGCGAAACGGCCGTGGTGGAACTGGTGTACAACCAGCGCCGGGTGGGCCAGCAGCAGGAGGCTGTTGTCATCACCAGCAACGACCTGACCGGCGACGCCAAACTCACGTTTACGGCCGACTTGGTAAAAGACCTGAACGCCGGTAGCATGCTGAAGGAAAGCGGGACTTCGGTGCCGTTTAAGTAGTAGTGAGAAAAAGGGCATCATTCTGAGCGAAGTCGAAGAATCTCTACTGCAATGGTAATCCTGTCAGTGGCAACGAAGCGGTAGAGATTCTTCGGCTACGGCTGCGCCTTCGCTCAGAATGACGTTCTTTTTCTCACCTCTCGCCCATCCCTTCCATATCCTAGCTTCTAACTACTGGCGTGCCTATCTTTGCGGCCTGTTAACCCACCCATTTCCACCCACCCACTTTTATTGCTGCCAGCCATGCTGATTGGTGTTCCAAAAGAGATTAAAAACAACGAAAACCGGGTGGGCCTAACGCCCGCCGGGGCGGCCGAATTTGTGAAGTACGGCCACGAAGTGTACGTGCAGGCTACGGCCGGCGAAGGCAGCGGATTCTCGGATGAGGAGTACGAGCAGGCTGGCGCCAGCATGCTGCCCACCATTGAGGATGTGTACGCCAAGGCCGAGATGATTATCAAGGTGAAGGAGCCGATTGCTTCGGAGTACCCGCTTATCAAGGAGAATCAGCTGCTGTTCACCTACTTCCACTTCGCTTCGGGCGAGGCCCTGACCCACGCCATGATCGAGCGCAAGGCGGTATGCTTGGCCTACGAAACGGTAGAGTCGCCGAACCGCGCTTTGCCGTTGCTCATTCCGATGAGCGAGGTGGCCGGCCGTATGGCCCCGCAGGAAGGTGCCAAGTACTTGGAGAAGCCGTTGAAGGGCCGTGGCATTCTGCTCGGTGGCGTACCCGGTGTGAAGCCAGCCGAAGTGCTGGTGCTCGGCGCCGGTATTGTGGGCACCCAGGCCGCCAAAATTGCCGCCGGCCTCGGTGCGCAGGTAACCGTTATGGACATCAACCTCAACCGCCTGCGGGAACTGGATGATTTCATGCCCAAGAACGTGACCACCCAGTACTCCAACGAGTACAACATCCGCGCTGCCGTGAAAACGGCCGACCTCATCATCGGGGCTGTGCTGATTCCGGGCGCCAAGGCTCCGCACCTCATTACGCGCGACATGCTGAAGACCATGAAAGCGGGCACCGTGCTCGTGGACGTGGCCGTGGACCAGGGTGGCTGCATCGAAACCTGCAAGCCCACGACCCACGAAGACCCGACCTTCATCATCGACGACATTGTGCATTACTGCGTGGCCAACATGCCGGGCGCGGTGCCTTACACTTCCACGCTGGCCCTCACTAACGCTACGCTGCCCTACGCTCTCAAGCTGGCTAGCCAGGGCTGGCGCATGGCCTGCCTGCTCAACGAAGATCTGCGTCTGGGTCTGAACGTGGTGAATGGCAAGGTGGTGTACAAAGGTGTGGCCGACGCCTGGGGCCTGGAGCTGACCGACGTCAACCAGGTGCTCAACGAGAATGTAATGTTCGAGGAAAGCACTTTCCTGTCAGTATAATTTCACTGCCTGTTACCTTGAGAAGCCTTTCCCGACTCGTGCGGGAAAGGCTTTTCTGTAGGAATATGCCGCGCCCGTTTTGTGGGGCTGAACCCTCGAGAAACAGGCGCTAGCTTAGCATCTGACACCATATGAAAGGAATCATCTATACCGGCGGCGAGCTGACTGACCTCGTGACGCTGGCGCGGCTGCCGACCTACCTACAGGCATTTTTGCGGGCGCAGAACGGCGTGGTGGCCTACTTTGGCGGGCTACACATCCGGGGCTGCGTAGCCGCGCCGGGCTGGCACGCGTTGGCTCAGGTCTGGCAGGGCGAGCGGGCCCTGTGGCGCACCTATGCCGAACTGCGCAAGTCCGACATTCCGTTCGGCCAGGATTGCGTGGGAAATCAGTTTCTGCTGCGCGGCGACGCCGTGCTACTGCTCGATACCGAAACCGGCGAGCTGGCCGACCTCGATGTGGACTTCAAGCACTTTTTGTTCGGGGCCGAGAAGTTTCCGATGGATGCGCTGGGCCTGGAGCCGCTCCGCTCCTTCCAGCAGGCTGGCGGCGTACTGCAGCCGGGGCAACTGCTGAGTTTGTATCCGCCGCTGTGCATTGCTAGCAACGCCATAACCCCACCCGTGGCCAAACCTGTACCTGTAGTTAGTCGGCTGACTTGGCTGGCCGATTTTTACCGCCAGATAAAAGATTTGCCCGATGGGCAAGCTGTAAAGCTGGTGCCGCTGTAGAGGTTGTATATGTCTACCGCTAGCCGAAACCGTCGAAATATACTGGACGATGTAGGGGCGGGGCTTACCCCCGCCCGCCGTTAAACGGTCCGGGTTTGAATCGTTCAATGGCGGGCGGGGACAAGCCCCACCCCTACCCGTTCAATATCCCCACGCCACTTTCTACTGCTGCTCTATTAGCATATGCCCACCGAGTTTCTGCGTTTGCTTGTCCGTCGTTTTGCGCTGTTGCTGGGGGCGTACGTGCTGCTGCGGGCGGGCTTTTTCGGGCTGAACTATGGCGCGTTCCGGCAGGCCCCGGCGGGGCAGGTGGTGCTGGCGTTCTGGCACGGATTCCGGTTCGATTTGTCGGCGCTACTGCTGCTCAATATCCCGTGGCTGCTGCTGAGTCTGGTGCCCAGCCGGGGCCGGAGCTGGCAGCGGCTGACGCGGGCGGTATACCTGCTGCTCAACGGCTTCGGACTGTTGCTGAACCTAGTGGATTGGGAGTACTTTCGCTTCATCGGCCGGCGCACGAGTAACGAGCTGAGCACCATCGGGGCCGATGTGCAGCGGCAAGCGGGCCAGCTGCTGCTTAGCTATTGGTGGCTACTGCTGCCTTTCGGCGCGCTGCTGGCCACGCTGTGGTACTTCTATCCGATGCCTCTTGAGGAGCCGCAAGCGCATAAAAAGCTCCAAGCCACAAGCTTCAAGCTTCAAGTTGGTAGAGAGACGAACACTGCTAAAGAGTGGAGAAAAAAGCTTACAGCTTACAGCTTGCAGCTTGTAGCTATAGCCCTATTGGCAGTTCTAGGTATTCGGGGCGGGTTGCAACTGAAGCCGTTGCGCACCGGGGCCGCTTTCGTGCAGCAACCAGCCGTACTGGGGCACTTGGCGCTCAACAGCACCTTTACCTTCCTCAAAAGCCTGGGCTATGCTGTGCCCGAGCGCAAAAACTACTTCGATTCGCCCCAACAGCTACAGACGGCGCTGGCGGCCCGGCCACTGCCGAAGCGAACTACCGCGCCGTTGCCGGGCCGCAACGTGGTCATCCTGATTTTGGAAAGCTTCAGCTCGGAGTATACCGGCGTCGAAAACCCCGGCCGGCGCGGCTACACGCCCTTTTTCGACTCGTTGGCCACCCGCGGCGGCGGGCTGCTGCTACCCGACCACTACGCCAACGGCCGCCGCTCCATCGAGGCGCTGCCGGCCGTGCTGGCGGGCCTGCCGAGCCTGATGGAAGGCTCGTTCATTACCTCCGATTTCCAGACCGATGAGTTGCACGGCCTGGGCAGCATCCTGGCTCGCCACGGCTACCAAACCAGCCTGTTTCATGGTGCCCAAAACGGCACAATGGGCTTCAACACCTTCGGCGGCATGACTGGCATGCAGCAGTACTTTGGGCTTGATGAGTATCCCGGCGCGGCCAACAGCTCCGATTTCGACGGTCACTGGGGCATTTTCGATGAGCCGTATCTGCAGTATTTCAGCCAGCAGCTGAGCCGGCAGCAGCAGCCCTTTTTCAGCACGCTGTTTACGCTCAGCGCCCACGAGCCGTTTGGGTTGCCGGCCAAATATCAGGGCAAGCTGCCCACCAGCAAGCTGGCCATTCAACCCACCATTGCCTACACCGATTTAGCGCTGCGCCGGTTCTTCGCCACGGCCCGGCAGCAGCCTTGGTACACCAACACGCTTTTCATTCTGCTGGCCGACCATACCTCGCAGTCCGACGCGCCCGACTACCAGAACCTGCTGGGCGAGTACAAAACGCCGCTGCTGCTCTTCGCACCCGGCCAGTCGCTGCCGGCTATTTCCCAGCCCCGCATCAGCCAGCAGGCCGACGTACCGGCCACCGTGCTCGACCTACTAGGCCTACCCGCCGAGGGGCAGTTGCTGCCCTTCGGCTCCTCAGTATTTGACTCCGGCACTGCCGGGCGCGCCCTGTTTCTGAGTGGCGGCAGCTACTGGCTCATCCACACCGACTACGTAACCGAACTGACGGCTGACAACCAAGTGCGCCTCTATCCCTACCGCCGCCACCAGTTGCCCGCCGCCCCACTCGCCAGCCCCAACCCCATCAAGCTGCGACAGTACGGCAACGAGTTGAAGGCGTGCGTGCAGTTCTATCTGAATGGGCTGGCCGATAATACGCTATATAAATGAGGGCCTGCTCATCTAGATAACGAGACAGGTTAGGAAACAGGTTAGCAAGTTGGTAGGCTACTGTATAAACGCATCTTTACGTCTCGTAATCCGTGCCGTTCAGCCAGTTTTGCTTAACGGACAGGCGTGGAGATGCGCCTTCACATCAGACTGATTACTAGCAATATCCCTGGCCTAAATCCAGCAGTTGCTAACCGGATTGTGCTGGGAAATTAAGTGGCTAATGGCAAGTGATGGAAAATTCTTACAATAAGAACGAGAATGCAACTTTCATAGCAGAACCGGCCTCCAGCAAGTAGCATCTTACTGCCTCCCTCAATTCAATACGATGAGACACGTACTCCTTTCTTTCTTGCTTCTGCTACTTCTCACGACTTCCTGCAAGAAAACTGAGCCGAGTGTTATTCCGGAAGGCACTTACATTGGCACGTTTCAGAGGCTGACATCGGCTGGGGGAGCAATTTCCAACGTGACTATCACTTTTTCAGACGGAAACTGGAGCGGGGAAAGTCAAGTCCAAAAATACCCGGCCTTGTGTAGTGGAACCTACACCATCAAGGGCAATACTATCAATTTCGAAAATGCCTGCCCCTGGACAGCGGAGTTTGATTGGACGCTCATCCTATCAGGAGAATACAAGCTGGTTTCTAATGGCAGCAAGCTTGAGTTTACGAGGGATTTGGGCGCTGATTCTGAAGATGTGTATAAGCTGCTGAAGAAATAAGTTGTTCTTGTAAAGAACTCGTTACCGTTGCACCCCGCCTGACTTCCCGCCTTTGGAAAACCTCTTCATCACCGGCATCGGCACCGACGTGGGCAAAACGCTCGTGGCGGCCATACTTACCGAGGCTTTGCAGGCCGATTACTGGAAGCCCGTGCAGGCGGGCCTCACGCCGACTACCGATGCGGGCACGGTGCGTGGGCTCGTCCCGAACTCTGTCAGCCGCTTCTGGCCCGAGCGGTACCGGCTGGCGCTGCCGGCCTCGCCCCACGCCGCCGCCGCTGCCGAGGGAATCACGCTGCGGCCCGACGATTTCAAGCTGCCGGCCACGGCCAACCACCTCGTGGTAGAAGGCGCGGGCGGCTTGCTGGTGCCGCTGGCCCCCGGCTTCTCGGTGGCCGATTTGGTGCAGCGGCTGGGGCTGGCCGTGGTGGTGGTGTCGCGGCACTATCTGGGTAGCATCAACCACACGCTGCTCACGCTGGAGGCGCTGCGAGCCCGGCAGATTCCGGTGCGCGGCCTCGTGTTCAACGGAGTGCCCAACCCGGCAACCGAGGAGGCTATTCTGAGCTACTACGACGGGCCCGTGCTGCCGCGGATACTGGAGGAGCCGGCGGTGTCGGCGACGGTGGTGGCGCGGTACGCGGCGGAGTACCGGGCGTGGTTTGAGGGGTAGCGTATCCCGCGAAAACACCGCGTCCTCTGCGGGAAACGGTATCGGGCCTACCTTTGCCCCCATGCCTACCCTTTCTGAACGCGACGCCGCCGTGCTGTGGCACCCTTATACCCAAATGCAGACCGCTCCGCTGCCCATTGCCATCATGCGGGGCGAGGGCAGCTGGCTGGTAGCCGAAGACGGTACCCGCTACCTCGACGCTATTTCGTCGTGGTGGGTGAATTTGCACGGGCATGCTCACCCGCACATTGCGGCCCGCGTAAGCGAGCAGCTGCGCACTTTGGAGCACGTGCTGTTTGCCGGCTTCACCCACCCGGCCGCCGTGGAGCTGGCCGAGCAGCTGCTGGAAATCCTACCCGCAAACCAGGCCCGGGCCTTCTACTCCGACAACGGCTCGACGGCCGTGGAAGTAGCCCTGAAAATGGTGCTCCAGTACTTCCATAACCAGGGTCAGCCCGAGCGGCGGACATTCATCTGCTTCAACAATTCCTACCACGGCGACACATTTGGGGCCATGGCCGTGAGCAGCCGCGGGGCTTTCACCGAGCCCTTCTGGCCGCTGCTGTTCGACGTGGAGTTTATCGATGTGCCGGTGCCGGGCCGCGAGGCGGAAGTACTGGCCCAGCTCGACGAAGTCCTGCAAAAGCCTGAAGTGGCCGGCTTCATTTTTGAGCCCTTAGTGCTAGGCACGGCGGGCATGGTGATGTACGAGCCCGAGGTGTTGAGCGAACTATTGCGCCGCTGCCACGCGGCCGGCGTGCTCTGCATTGCCGATGAAGTGATGACCGGTTTCGGCCGCACCGGACCGCTGTTTGCCAGCAGCCTGCTAACCGAACAACCCGACCTGATGTGCTTTTCCAAGGGCCTCACCGGCGGCACCCTGGCCATGGGCCTCACCACCTGCGCCTCCCCGATTTACGATGCTTTCCTGAGCGACGACAAGATGCGGGCGCTGTTTCACGGCCATTCCTACACGGCCAACCCCGTGGCCTGCGCCGCCGCCCTGGCTAGCCTGGAGCTCACCCGCACTGATGAATGCACCAGCCAGCGCCAGCGTATCGCCAGCGCCCACGCCGCTTTCCGAACCGAGATTGAGGCTCAGCCGGGCATCCGGGCGGTACGGCACCGGGGCACCATTCTGGCCGTGGAGTACGACCCGGGCGAGGGCACCAGCTACTTCAGCCGCCTGCGCGACGCCTTCTACCAACTCGCCCTCGACCACCACATTGTGCTGCGCCCGCTGGGCAACGTGGTGTACCTGCTGCCGCCCTACTGCACCACCGATACCGAGCTGGAGCTGCTTTACGCTGTGTTGCGCCAGATGCGCGAGCTAGTGCTCGACTTCGTGCCCGCCGCCAATCTGCCCCACATTCTGCATGACTAACCGCGCTTCGGACACCGTAATCGTCATCCGGGGTCGGGGCCGGGTATCGGCGCTGGGGCTGGGAGCCGATTGGAACGCGCCCGCTTCGCCTTTCAGCACGCATGCGGCGGGATTACCCGTAGCAGCCCTGCCGGCTGAGGCCGAGGACGCCGTGGCCGCGCTGCGCCAGGCCCACTCGGCGTACCGCCAACTCGACCGCACCGTGCTACTGGCCATGCTGGCTGCGAGGCTGGCAGTAGCCAGCTGTCGGTTGTCGGTTGGCAGCACCAGCAGTGATAATAACGTAGCAACTGACAACTGGCAACTGGCAGCCGATAATCTAGCCGTCAGCATCGGGAGCAGCCGGGGCGCTACGGGGCGGTTGGAGGAGTTTCATGCGGCATTTATGATGGAAGGGCGCGTACCGGCCGCCGCTTCACCCCTCACCACGCTGGGCAACGTGGCCAGTTGGGTGGCCTTCGATGCTGGGCAGACAGGCGCGGCGGCCCTGAGTCATTCGAGCACCTGCAGCAGCGCCTTCCAGGCCTTGGGCAACGCCGTGGCCTGGCTGCGTGCCGGCATGGCCGACCGGTTCCTGGCCGGTGGTACCGAAGCTCCGCTCACGGCCTTCACGCTGGCCCAGATGCGGGCTATCGGCATCTACTCGCCCTTCACGGCCGCCCCCTGGCCCTGCCGGCCGGGCGCGGGCCGGCCCTCCACGTTTGTGCTGGGTGAGGGCGCGGCCGTGTTCGTGCTGGAACGCGGGAGCCGGGCCGCATTGCAGGCGGCGGGCGAAAGTGCGCTGCTGCTCGACGGCGTGGGCTTCGGCTTCGAAGGGCTAGGCAGCAAAACCGGACTTTCGGCCGACGGCCAGCATTTCCAACAGGCCATGCGCACAGCATTACAGCAGGCGGGCACGGCTCCAGCCGATATTGATGCGGTAGTGCTGCACTCGCCCGGCACTCCGGCTGGCGACGCGGCCGAGCGGGTCGCATTACGGGCTGTGTTCGGAGAGCAACTGCCGCTATTACTCTCCAACAAATGGCTGCTGGGCCACACGCTGGGCGCTTCGGCCGCGCTCAGCCTGGACTTTGCCCTGCACGTACTCCAAACCCAAACTTGGCCCACGCCACCCTTCGTTACCGATGTAAACGGCCCGGGCACGCTGCCCGTGCGGCGAGTTCTGGTGAATGCTGCTGGCTTCGGGGGCAACGCGGCGAGTGTGGTTGTGTCTATGGGCATGTAGCGCGAGTCTCCCGCTTCGCGTATCGTTGCACGAAACCGTTGCAGTTCCGGCAGTTCCGCATACCGCGGTATGACGTCTTCTGGCGTTCAGCAACGATATGCGAAGCGGGAGCTTCGCATTATATCCCCTCACTCCGCCTTATATTTCCTGTTCCAACCACTTCTCCACTATGTCCCGCTCCCTCCTTTTGCTGCTCGGCCTGGGCCTGACCGCGCCCGTTTTCGCCCAGACCAAGCCCGCTACCACGCCCAACCCGCTCATCCTGCAAATGGTCCAGCAGGTGTCGGAAAAGAATCTGCGCGACGACGTGGACAAGCTCGTGAGCTTCGGCACACGCCATACGCTGTCTGATACCAAGAGCAAGAAGCGCGGTATTGGGGCGGCCCGGAATTGGGTGGAAAGCGAGTTCCGCAAATACAGCAAGGCCAGCGGCGGCCGGCTTAAGGTCGAGCAGGATACGTTTACCATCAAGCCCGACGGCCGCCGCATCAACGCGCCTGTGGTCATGGCCAACGTGATGGCCACGCTGCCCGGTACCGACCCCACCGACACCCGCGTGTTCATCGTCAGCGGCCACATCGACTCGCGGGTGAGCGACGTCATGAACGCCACAGCCGACGCGCCCGGCGCCAACGACGACGCCTCGGGCACGGTGGCCGTGATGGAACTGGCCCGCGTGATGAGCCAGCAGCAGTTTCCGGCCACCATTATTTTCGTGGCGGTGCAGGGCGAAGAGCAGGGCTTGTATGGCTCGACCCACCTAGCCAAGCGGGCCAAAAAGGAGGGCTGGAACTTGGTGGCCATGCTCAACAACGACATCGTGGGCAACTCAACCGGCCACGACCCGACCATCAAAAACACCACCCAGCTGCGCGTGCTCAGCGAAGGCATTCCGGCCAGCGAAACACCTGAGCAAGCCCGCATGCGCCGCACGCTCAGCTCGGAAAACGATTCGCCCAGCCGTCTGCTGGCCCGCTACGCCCGCGAGGCCACCAAGCAGTACGTGCCCGGCCACGAGGTAGTGCTGGTGTACCGCCCCGACCGTTTCCTACGCGGCGGCGACCACACGCCCTTCAATCAGCAGGGCTTCACGGCGGTGCGCTTTACGGAGGTGAACGAGGATTTTCGCCACCAGCACCAGGATTTGCGCACCGAAAATGGTGAGGAATACGGCGACCTGGCCAAGTTCATGGACTTCGCCTACCTGCGCCAAAACACCGGCGTAAATCTGGCCACGCTGGCCAGCCTGGCGCTGGCCCCGGCCGCCCCACGCAACGTGGGCGTGCTCACGGCCAAGCTCACCAACCGCACCGAACTGCAGTGGGAAGCACCCGCCGCGGGCGAAAAACCGGCTGGCTACTACATACTCATGCGCCCCACCAACGCCTCCGAATGGGAGCAGAAGTTCTTTGTAACCGACCTCAAAGCCGATTTGCCCTACAACAAGGACAACTTCCTGTTTGGGGTGGTGAGCGTGGATGCCGAGGGCCACGAAAGCCTGCCGGTAATGCCCGTGCCAGTGCGATAGGGCCGGCTTTTTCCTTTCCTTTTCTTGAATATCCCGTATCCGGAGCGTACTTGCGGCCGCAAATGCGCCGGGTGTGCCGGCCTGCTACTATGCTAACATCTATTTTCTGTTGTGCTTCCTTCTGTTTCAACCGCCTTTCGGCTGGGGATGCAGGGCTGCGCGGGCAGCAGGTGGGCAGCAGCCGGCCAATGAGCAAGAAATCGAAGAAACGCACCCCGACCCGACCGTCGCACTAGTTCACTATACCTGATTTTGAACATTTTTCGCGCCGGTCCTCTCAAGGGTCGGCGCTTTTTTTGGCTTGGGCAAAGCAGCGCTTCGCTCCACACGTAGTTCTTATGAAGATTTTAAAGTTTGGCGGTACCTCCGTCGGGTCGGCGCCCCGGATGCGCGAGGTGGCAGAACTGATGCACGCGCCGCACCTGCAGCGGCGCCTGGTGGTGCTGTCGGCCATGAGCGGGACTACCAACGCGCTGGTCGAGCTGGCCGGCCTGCTGTACGCCCGCAACGCCGCCCCGGCAGCCGCCCACCTCGAACAGCTACGCCAACACTACCAAGCGGTGGCCCACGAACTGCTCGGCGCAACTGAGGCGGCTTCTTTCTGGCCGACGCTGGACCAATCATTCCAGACCCTGCACGAGCTGGCCGCCAACCTGCCGCTGACAGCCGAGGGCGAGCGGGTCATCCTGGCCCAGGGCGAATTGCTGAGCACGCGGCTGATGTACGGCTACGTAACGACGGTGCTAGGCCGCCCGGCCGTGCTGTTACCCGCCCTCGATTTCATGCGCCTCAATGCCGACGGAGAGCCGGATGTCGCCGCCATCCGGCAGGGGCTGGCCACCGCGCTGGCCCCCTACCCCAACGACGCGCTGTTCATCACCCAGGGCTTCATCTGCCGCGACGCCCACGGCCGCATTGATAACCTGCGGCGCGGCGGCTCCGACTACTCGGCCTCGCTGATTGGCGCGGCCCTGCAGGCCGAGGAAATCCAGATCTGGACCGATATTGACGGCCTGCACAACAACGACCCACGGGTGGTGGCCGGCACCTATCCGGTGCGGGAGCTATCGTTTGATGAGGCCGCCGAGCTGGCCTATTTCGGGGCCAAAATCCTGCATCCCAGCTCGGTGCTGCCGGCGCGGGCGCACGGCATTCCGGTGCGCCTGCTGAACACCATGCAGCCCGACGCGCCCGGCACGCTCATTTCGGCGCGCACCGGCTCCGGGTCCATCAAGGCCATTGCCGCCAAAGACGGCATCACGGCCATCAACGTGAAATCGAGCCGGATGCTGCTGGCCCACGGCTTTCTGCGGAGCCTGTTCGAGGTGTTCGAACGCCACCGCACCGCAATCGACATGATTACGACTTCGGAAGTAGCCGTGTCGCTTACCATCGACGATGCCGGCCGTCTGCCCCAGATTGTGGCCGAGCTGCAGGATTTCGGCGCGGTGGCAGTTGATGAAAACCAGAGTATCATCTGCCTTGTCGGCAGCCTCACGCAGGACGCCAACGGCAGCGCCCACCGGGCCTTCGCCGCCCTGCGCGACGTGCCGGTACGTATGATCAGCTACGGCGGCTCGCCCAACAATATCAGCATTCTGGTGAGCACCGAAGACAAAGTGCGCGCGTTACGGGCATTGAATGCGGGGCTGTTTGAGGAGCGGAAATAGCGGAGACAGAAACTCCTGTCATGCTGAGCGAAGGCGCAAGCCGTAGTCGAAGCATCTCTACTGTAGTAGTAACCCGGATGACTGTAACGAAGCGGTAGAGATGCTTCGACTACGCTTTGCTTCGCTCAGCATGACAGGATTCATGTGCCAACGCCCACTTGCTCAAACAACCCCAGCCCATCACAACTTAATCATCCAACTCCATGCCTTTCCAGCTTCCAGCTGAGTTTCTGAATCAGCCTACTCCTTTTTACTATTACGACCTCGGCCTGCTCGACCAGACGCTGGCGGCCCTGACGGCCGCCGCTCGGCCGGGCAATTTCCGGGTGCATTATGCTCTTAAAGCCAACACCAACCTGCCCGTGCTGGAACGCATCCGGCAGGCCGGGCTGGGTGCCGATTGCGTGAGCGGCGGCGAGGTGGCGCGGGCCCTGGAGGCCGGTTTCGGGGCTGATGACGTAGTGTTTGCGGGCGTGGGCAAGTCAGACACTGAGATAAACCTGGCCCTGGAGGCCGATATTTTCTGCTTTAATGCCGAGTCGGTGCCCGAGCTGCGGGTGCTCGATGAGCTGGCCCGCGCCCAGGGCCGCCGGGCCCGGGTGGCGTTGCGCATCAACCCCAACGTGGATGCCTACACGCACCCCCACATCACGACGGGTCTCGATGCCAACAAATTCGGTATCAGTCTGCCCGATTTGGCCGGCGTGCTGGAGCAGCTGGAGCAGCTGCCTAATGTGGAGCTGCTGGGCCTGCACGCCCACATCGGCTCGCAGATAACGGAAATGAGCGTATTTGCCGCCCTCAGCCGCAAGCTCAACGACCTGCAGACCTGGCTCGAAGACCGCGGCCACCGCCTGCCCCACCTCAACGTGGGCGGCGGCCTGGGCATCAGCTACGAGCAACCCAACGAGTACCCGATTCCTGATTTTCAGACGTATTTCGGCATGTTTGAGCAGCACCTGCAGCGGCGGCCAGGCCAGCAGATACACGTGGAGCTGGGCCGCTCGGTGGTCGCGCAGTGCGGCACGCTGCTCAGCCGGGTGCTTTATGTGAAGGAAAGCCAGCACACGCGTTTCGCTATTCTCGACGCGGGCATGACTGAACTGATGCGCCCGGCCCTTTACGGCAGCCACCACCACATCGAAAACCTCAGCAGCCAGCTGCCCGAGCTAGCCTACGATGTGGTGGGGCCCATCTGCGAATCGACCGACACGTTCGGACGGGCCCGCCTGCTGCCCGAAACCCAGCGCCACGACCTACTGGCCATCCGCTCGGCCGGCGCCTATGGCGAGGTCATGTCATCAAGCTACAACCTGCGCGAAAAGGCAGCGGCAGTGTACAGCGGGCAGTAAATGAACGACGTAGGAACGGGGCTTGCCCCCGCCCGCCGCGGGAACGGTTGCCGTGCTATCGGTGATGGGCACGGCACCCGTCCCCGCGGCGGGCGGGGACAAGCCCCGCTCCTACCTCGTTCAGTTCTATTCTCACCAATATACCGTCCACTCGCCCAGCTTTTCCTGATGGGTAAAGCTTTGCAGTAGCCAGTTGCGCTCGGGTCTCAGCTCGCCTTTTATGAGCAGCACCGGTTTGCTGGCGAGCAGCCAGTGGAGTTCGGCTTCTGACTGGTCGAAGTAAAGCAGGTAGCGGTGCCAGCTGGTGCCGGGCTCGAACTTGGTTTCGCGGTCGAGATTAATGTTGCCGTCGTGGAGAAACACCGGCAGCGTGCCCAACTCGAAAGCCAAAGAGGGCATTAACTGGTTGTACACCACTATCGGGCGGGTTTGCAGACCTTGTTGGGTGATGAACTCGGCCAGCGGGCGGCTACCGTTGAAGGTCAGCTCGTTCTGCTGCATAATAGGCTTGGCCGACAGCAGCAGAAAGACCGTAAAAATGACCGTGCCAGCCAGCAGCCGGGGCGCAATGCGCACCTGGTCCCACATACTAAGCGTGAGCACCAGCACAACTACACCAACAGCTGGCCAGAGCGAGGTAAGCGGGCGCAACTCCAGCCCTAGCTCGAATACAGCTGCAAAAATCGGCAACACGCATAATGCCCCCAGCAACAACCCGAAGAAGGCCAGAATGCCCACGTACCAGCGGTGGAGCATGGCCTCGGTGCAGCGACCCAAGTAATAAGTAGTCAGCAACGCCACGCCCGGAAAAATGGGCAGCACGTAAAACAGCAGTTTGGAGCTGGAGAGCGAAAAGAACAGCAGCGGCACCAGCACCCAGAAAATAAGCACGTTGCGCCACTGGCGCGGCACCGTGGCCCATGGTGTGCGCGCAGCCCGTACCACCAGCGCCACCGCCCAGGGCAAACTAACAGCCGGAGCCAGCAGTAGGTAAAACCACCAGGGTTTGCTACGGTTGAAGGTATCTGCGCTGGCGAAGCGCTCCACCGTGTGCTCATACAAGAAGTAGCGCACGAAAGCCGGGTTTTCGGCCACCAGATAGCCGTACCAGCTCAGGCCCACCACCAAAAACAGCCCCAGCCCTAGCACATGATGCACCGTGAACGGCCGCCGCGCTGGTCCCGTCCGTTCGGCGGCCGGCACCCGGAAGTAGGCGCCCGCCACGGCCATCAGCGGCAGCACGAAGCCTACCGGGCCCTTGGTTAGAAATGCCAGACCCAGCCCCAGCCAGAACAGGTACAGCCAGCGTCGGCCGCCGTCGTGGTAGTAGCGTAGAATGCCGTAGGCGGCGGCCAGCTCCAGGGTGGCCAGGTACACATCGGTCGTGACGTTGAGGGCCGAAATGAGCACGACCGGCAGCGTGCCGTAGATGACGGCCGCGGCCAGCGCCCGGGCCCGGTCGTTGCCAAACAGCAGCAGGCCCAGCGCGTACACCAGCCCCACTTGCAGCAGTACCGCCAGCACCGGCAGCAGCCGCACACCCACCGTATTCACGCCAAACAGCCCTAGGCCTGCCGCCGTGAGCCAGTACGTGAGCGGCGGCTTATGAAAGTGCTGAATGCCCAAAAGCCGCGGGTGCAGCCAGTCGCCGCCCGTCAGCATTTCGCGGCCGATTTCGGCGTAGCGGGCCTCGCTGCTGTCCAACGGCCCCCAGCTGCCCAGCTGCCAGCAAAAGGCCCCGCCCAGCACCAGCAGAAACAGCCACAGCCAGCGGCGCGAAGTCATGGGGAAAGGCATATGTGACGACGAATGAGGTGATGGGAAGGACAAAGGTAGGGAGAACGTCATGTTGAGCTCAGCCGAAGCATCTCTACTGCAATGCCAATCCTGACCCCAATTTTACTATTGCGGTAGAGATGCTGCGACGTCGTCTCCGGCTTCGCTCAGCATGACAGTTCTTTTTCCCTCACCTTCTCTTTACTTCATTACCCCATCACCCGATTCACCGCCGTACCTTTGCGGCATGAATCTTCTTTCCGCGGAAAATCTTTCCAAAAATTACGCCGACCGTTGGCTGTTTAAAGACCTGAACTTCGGATTGCTCCAGGGCCAGCGGGTGGCCTTTGTGGGCATCAACGGTACCGGCAAAACCACCCTGATGCGCATTCTGGCGGGCCTCGAAATCCCCGACACCGGCCTGGTGAGCGTACGCAAGGGCATCCGGGTAACTTACCTGGGCCAGCAGCCGGTATTCGATGAAACGATGACGGTGGAAGAGACCATCTTCGCCAGCCAGAACGACACGCTCAAGGCCATCAAGGAATACGAGCATGTGGTAAACGACCCCGACCACAAAGCCGACGACCTCCAGCGGGTGCTCGAGCGCATGGATTCGCTGCAGGCCTGGGACTATGAGGCGCAGGTACAGCAGATTCTGAGCCGGCTCGGCATTCTGGGCGAGCTGCTGACGCGCAACGTGAGCAAGCTTTCGGGTGGGCAGCGCAAGCGCGTGGCCCTGGCCCGCGTGCTCATCGAGGAGCCCGATGTGTTGCTGCTCGACGAACCAACCAACCACTTGGACTTAGCCACTATTGAGTGGCTCGAAAACCGCCTCTCCTCCCCCAGCCTCACGCTGCTCATGGTCACCCACGACCGGTATTTTCTGGACAGCGTGGCCAACGAAATCGTGGAGCTCGACAAGGGTCAGATGTACCGCTACCAGGGTAACTACGCCTATTTCGTGGAGAAAAAAGCCGACCGCGAAATGCGCCAGGCCACCGAGGTAGAAAAGGCCCGCCAGCTGTTTAAGAAGGAGCTGGAGTGGATGCGCCGCATGCCCCAGGCCCGCGGCACCAAGCAGAAGGCCCGCATCGACGCTTTCTACATCACGAAGGAAAAGGCCAGCACCAACCTGAGCAAGCAGAACGTGGAGTTGAGCGTGAAAACCACCCGCCAGGGCGGTAAAATCATCGAAGCCAGCCACCTGAACAAGACATTCGGCGACAATGTGGTGCTCGACGATTTCAGCTACGTGTTCAAGAAGAAGGACCGCATTGGCCTCGTGGGCCCCAACGGCGCGGGCAAATCCACGCTGCTCAACATGCTCACGGGCAAGCTCGCGCCCGACTCCGGTACCATTGAAGTCGGCCAGACTACCGTGTTTGGCTACTACACCCAGACGGAGCTGGAGTTTGACCCCACTCAGCGCGTAATTGACATCGTGAAGGAAGTGGCTGAAGTAGTGGAGCTGGCCAACGGCGACGTGCTCACGGCCAGCCAGTTCCTGAGCCTGTTTCTGTTCCCGCCGGCCCAGCAGTACACGCTGGTAAACAAGCTGAGCGGGGGCGAAAAGCGTCGCCTGCAGCTACTGCGCGTACTCATTAAGAACCCCAACTTCCTGATTCTTGACGAGCCCACCAACGACCTCGACCTGAGCACGCTCAACATCCTGGAAGACTTCCTGCTGCATTTCGGCGGCTGCCTGCTCATCGTGAGTCACGACCGGTATTTCCTCGACCAACTGGCCGAGCACCTGTTTGTGCTGGAGCCGGGTGGGGCCGTGCTCAACTTCCCCGGCAACTACACCGACTACCGCGAGTACCTGGCCGAGCGCGAAACCGAAGCCGCGTTGATAGAGGAAGAAAAAGCCGCTAAAACCGCCCGCGCTGAGGCTAAAATTGAAGCCGCCAAGCCCGCGCCAGTCGCAGCGTCTGCGCCGGCTGCCGCCCCCAAACGCCGCGCCTCCTACGCCGAAAAACGCGAGTACGAGCAGCTCGAAAAGGACATGGCGGCCCTCGAAGCCGAGAAGCAGCAGGTAACCGGCAAGCTGAACGGCGGCAGCGGCAGCGCCGACGAGTTTGCGGCCTGGGGCGCCCGCCTCGGGACCCTCACCCAGGAGCTGGAAACCAAAGAGCTCCGCTGGTTGGAGCTAGCCGAGCTGGTATAGCTCACGCGTGCTATATGCCCGACGCGGCCCGCCCGAACCAAGCTGTTCGGGCGGGCCGCTGTACGTTCAGGGGTTTGCTTGTTTCCCGTTCAGCTTTCGGGTTTCCTGCGTGAAATCGAACGAAACCGGCTGCTCGTCGAAGGCCAGCACGAACCGTAGCTGCCGGGCCGCATCGAGGCGGGGGAAGTACACGAGGCCCACGGCTCGGTCGCCAGTCTGCAGGGTGGCGCGACGCAGGCTGCTCACGGACTGTTCCGCAACGGTGGTGTGCAGCTGCTGAGCCTGCGCGGCCCGCACGACCCGCTGCACCTCAAAAAACACCTGGCCGCCCTGCTGCCGCACCTGCCGGCTGGTTCTTTCAATAGGCGTTTCGCGCCTGTTGACGCTGGCCACATTTTCGGCCGTACTGGCCACCAGCAGCAGCACCTCTACCAGACTAACGCGGCTTGCCTTATCGGCCAGCTCGTCGCGGCGGTGGGCCAGCGAGTCCAGCCGCATTTCGGGGTTGAAAGCCAGCCGGCGGCTCGCCGCAGAAACCGGGGAAGCGGCCGCAACGGCGGCAGGTTTGGCCGCGCTGTCGGGCAATGGCAGGAAGTAGAAACTGGCTGGGTCAATAGTAACCGGGTGGTTGGCAGCGTTGCTGAACTCGGCCTCAAAAACCAGCTCTTTCGGGTCGGCCCGCACGAAATGGAAGCGCACGTACACGCTGTCGGGGTGGCTGATCAGGCTTGTGACCGGGAATCTCCCCCAACCGGCCGGCACAATACTCAGTGTTTGGCTGGATGCGCAAGCCGTCAGCAAAGCCCCCAATAGCAGTGCCGAACAACCGCCCGGCAGCCGGCGCAGCAAAGGCGAAACAGTAGTTGTTGAGGACATAAAACGGCACTTTAGAATCGGCAGATAAATACCAGTGTGGTCTTACCGTCCCGGCGCTATATAGTGGGTTTGCGCAATAATAATAACGCTTTTATCCTTTCTTTCAGATCCTTACTGTTCCACCAGTTCCGGCGGCAGCGCGGCACTCCCATCGGCGGCTACCGGCAGTTGCCACACCCGGCGCACGGCTGCCAACGGCACCGGCCCGAACACGTGCGGAAACCATGCCTGCCGCCCCGCAGCCCACTCGCGCTCCACCCGCACCCCGGTGGCCAGCAGAGCCACTTCGTCTATTTCCAGCAGCAGCGCCCCGGGGCTATCGGCGTAGTAAAGCCGGGCCGTTTCCAGTACCTGCGCCAGCTCCGAGGCATGTATGAATCCTTCGGCCACCAGGTCGGGGCTGGCAAAAAAGCCGTTCTGTTGCGCCCGTTGCCAATCGTCGGGCTGGCTGATGCGGTAGAGCATAGTTTCAAACTAAAAGGTTAACGAGCAAAAATAAAACGGGAACCAACGACCTTGGCCGCTTGCTCCCGTTTCGCTTTTGCTCGTTAACCTTTTACTCGGTGGAGTTTACGCTTTCCACACGTCCTCTTGCACGGCTTTGCCTACCGTGAGCACGAGGCGGACGGGGTTGGGCACCAGCGTCAGGCGGGCTTCCTTGCCCGAATATTTCTCCGAATCAATCCAGACGCCCTCCTTGGGAGTGGGTTTGGTACTGGTGCCGACGGGCAGGTAGGCCGTGGGCAACAGCACATCGGTGTCGGAGCTAAGCTCGTCATGCACTTTCTCGAGGGCGGCTTCCAGAAACGGGCCATACTCCTCGTTGAAGTCGTCCTCCAGGTCATGAAGTTCCTCCTCGATGTCGTCGTAGCGGGCATCATCGTAGGTGAGTTTCTGCAGCTCGGCTTTCTTATCGATAAGGGCCACGAGGGCTTTGTTCAACTCTTCCGAATTCATAGGTCGAATGGCAATAGGTTCGTTGGCAAAGGTAAGAACTGAGGTTTGGTTTTCAGTTGATGCCCGTTTGTTTATGGATTTTAGCAAGCTCTTTTAGGCTTCCGCGGGCTCTCCCTGATATGCCTCAAACCGGCAGCAAAAAGCCACACAGCAAAAACCGGAAGTTAAAAACCCGTATTTTTACCCAACCCAACTAATTCCCCGCTCACGTAAGCCATCCTTCTATGCAAACCATGACTTCCCCGGCCGTACTGGCCCATCCGGCCGAAGATTTCCTGCCCCTCAACGGCACCGATTACCTCGAATTCTACGTCGGCAACGCCAAGCAGTCGGCCTACTTCTACCAGGCTGCATTCGGCTTCGAGCTAGTGGCCTATGCCGGTCCCGAAACCGGCGTGCGCGACCGGGCCAGTTACGTGCTGCAGCAGAACAAAATCCGGCTGGTGCTCACCACTTCCCTCCTTCCCGATTCCGACATTACGCGCCACGTAGCCCAGCACGGCGACGGCGTGAAGGTGATGGCCCTGTGGGTGGACGACGCCCGCAAATCGTTTGAGGAAACCACCAAGCGCGGTGCTAAAGTGGCTTTCGAGCCCTATACCATTGAGGATGAAAACGGCTCAGTCACGCTGGCCGGCATCTATACCTATGGCGAAACCATCCACACCTTCGTGGAGCGCAGCAACTATACCGGGCCGTTTCTGCCGGGCTTCGTGGCGCGCACCAGCAACGTGCCCCAGGGCAACCCGGTGGGCCTGCAGGTAGTCGACCATTGCGTGGGCAACGTGGGCTGGGGCGAAATGAACCAGTGGGTGAAGTTCTACGAGGATGTATTGGGCTTCAAGCTGCTCATCACGTTTGATGATGACGATATTTCGACCGAGTATTCGGCTCTGATGAGCAAGGTGGTCAGCAACGGTAACGGCTTCGTAAAATTCCCCATCAACGAGCCCGCCGAAGGCAAGAAAAAGAGCCAGATTGAAGAGTACCTTGACTTTTACCACGGCCCCGGCGTGCAGCACATGGCCCTGCTCACCGACGACATCCGCACGACGGTAACGGAGCTTCGCCGCCGCGGTGTGGAGTTCCTCAACGTGCCCGCCACCTACTACGACGACCTGCTGGAGCGCGTGGGCCACATCGACGAGGACCTCGAAAGCGTCCGCGCCCTGAACCTGCTCATCGACCGCGACGAGGAGGGCTACCTGCTCCAGATTTTCACCAAACCGGTGGAGGACCGGCCCACCGTGTTCTACGAAATCATCCAGCGCAAAGGAGCCAAGAGCTTCGGCAAAGGCAACTTCAAGGCTTTGTTTGAGGCCATTGAGCGCGAGCAGGGCCTGCGGGGCAACCTGTAAGGTTTAGCGCCTAGTCGTTAGTGCGCAGTGCTTAGGCTGATGATTGAACGCGCTGTTCGGTCATCAACCTAAGCACTATACATTAGCGGCCCGTCACTTCTTACCCCCTGTAGCTGCTTCGCTCGTCATTTAAGTAACGCAAGTTGCGAAGAACGGTGTAGGGGCGAGGCTTGTCCCCGCCCGCCGCAGGAACGGAATCGTGGGACGAGCGTGCCGACTTTATTCGACAGCAACCGTTTAATGGCGCGCAGGGACAAGCCCCGCCCCTACACCGTTCTTCGCAACTTGCGTTGAGTACCAATCCAACAGCCCGAAGCACCAAACTGGCTGCCCGACCTAAAACCTAAGCCCTAACAACTAAGCTCTAAACCAATGCCGCTTTCCTCTGACCTGCAAACCAAAATAAATGGCTGGCTGACCGACGACTACGACGCCGCTACGCAAGCCGAAATCCGGCAACTGCTGGCCGACGACAGCCAGCACGAGCAGCTGTCCGACGCCTTCTATCGCAACCTGGAATTTGGGACCGGCGGGCTGCGCGGCGTGATGGGCGCGGGCTCGAACCGCATGAACCGCTACACGCTGGGCATGGCCACCCAGGGCCTGTGCAATTACCTGCTCCAGTCGTTTCCGGGCCAGGAGATAAAGGTGGCCGTGGCCCACGACTCGCGCCACAATAGCCCCGAATTTGCACGCATTGCGGCCGATATTTTCTCGGCCAACGGCATTACAGTTTTCCTGTTTGAAGCCCTACGGCCCACGCCCGAGCTGTCGTTTGCCATCCGCGAGCTGGGCTGCCAGAGCGGCTGCGTAGTTACGGCCTCACACAACCCCAAGGAGTACAATGGCTTTAAGGTGTACTGGGCCGATGGCTCGCAGGTGGTAGCGCCGCACGACCAGAACATCATCCGCGAAGTGGACGCCATCAGCTCGGTGCGGGAAGTGAAGTTCCAGCCCGAGCCCAGCCGCATTCACCTTATCGGGGCCGAGCTCGATGCCGCTTATCTGGCGAAGGTGAAAGGTCTGAGTATCAACCCCGAGGCCATCCGGCGCCAGCACGACCTAAAAATAGTGTACACGCCCATCCACGGCACCGGCATTACGATGGTGCCACCGGCCCTGGCCCAGCTCGGGTTCGATAACGTGCATATCGTGGCCGCCCAGGCGACGCCCGATGGTAACTTCCCCACTGTGCAGTCGCCCAACCCCGAGGAACAGGCGGCCATGCAGATGGCTCTCGATGAAGCCCAGGCCCTCGACGCCGACATCGTGCTGGCTACCGACCCCGACTCCGACCGCGTGGGCATTGCCCTGAAAAACCCGGCCGGTGAGTGGGTGCTCGTCAATGGTAACCAGACGGCCGCCCTACTCACGCACTACGTGCTCTCGGCCCGCAAGCAGGCCGGCAAGGCTACCGACAAGGATTTCATCGTCTACACCATTGTCACGAGCGAGGTGCTGGGCGACATTGCCCGCTACCAAGGCGTAAAGGCCTACCGGACGCTGACGGGCTTCAAGTACATTGCCGGCATCATCCGGGAGCTGGAAGGCCAGGAAACCTACGTGGGCGGCGGCGAGGAAAGCTACGGCTACATGCTCGGCGACTTCGTGCGCGACAAGGACGCTATTTCGGCCTGCGCGCTGCTGGCCGAAATGGCCGCCGTAGCCAAAGACCAGGGCCACACGCTGTATGAAGAAATGGTGGCCATGTACCTGCGCTACGGCTTCTACAAGGAGCACCTGATTTCCATCACCAAAAAAGGCCAGCGCGGGGCCGAGGAAATCCAGGAGATGATGCGCGACCTACGGGCCAACCCGCCCGCCAACCTAGCCGGCCAGCCGGTAGTGGAAATGCGCGACTTTAAAACCGGTAAAATAAAGGACTTACGCACCGGCCTCGAAACCGAAACCGGCCTCGAAAGCTCCAATGTGCTCCAGTTCATCCTGGAAGATGGCAGCAAGATTTCGGCCCGCCCTAGCGGCACCGAGCCCAAAATCAAGTTCTACTTCAGCGTGAAGCAGCCCCTTGCCTCCGCCGTCGATTTCGATCTGGCCACCCGCCTCGCCGACGAGAAAATCCAGCGCATCATCCAGGACATGCAGCTCGCATAAGCTACTAGCTGACAAATGAAAGCTCGCTCGGCTCGTTGCGAATCAGAGTTGAGTGGTACAATCACTATCAAAGCAAAGCCCCCGTACGGTTCCGTGCGGGGGCTTTGCTTTAGTGAGCTATGGGGCCGGACTTACTTCTTATTCTGGTCGTCCTTGGCGTCTTGGCGGATAGTTTTCTCGTCTACCTGGTCGCTGATGGGGGCGCTGGCGTCGGTTTCACCGTCAGCGGCGGTAGTCATCACTTTGGTAGCTCCGGTCAGGTCGGTAGCGGTGCTGCCGGTTTTGGTCGAATATACTTTGTCGTCGTTCTGATCAGTGGTCTTTTTGGAATCGGACATGGAGTAGGGGAAATAAGGAAAGAATAAGTAAATGCTACCCCGGTAGGGCAGCTTGCTTCTTAATACGCAAGGCAGGGGCAACAGGGTTGTTTTTTCGGCCGATTGGTTTGCCGGCAGGCTATCTTTACCCTTGCACAGCCGGTTTGCTATGCCTCCGAATTATCCTCGTTATTCTCCTTTGCCAATGCGCTACCGCTACCTTACCACCGCGCTGCTTCTTATGCTGCTGGCCGCATCGGGCGCCCGCGCCCAAGGCCTGCCGGGCTACGTGCTCACGCTAGGCGGCGACACACTGCACGGCACGCTGGCCGAATTGCCCCAGCAGCGGCAAGTGCACCTGCTCGGCCCCGATGGACAGCTCCAGCAGTTCGACCCAACTCAGATTCAGGGATACGGCCTGCGTGGCCAAGCCCTGGTTGCCAGCGCCGTAGTGCGGCTGGCCGAAGGCGGCACGGCCCGCTATTTCGTGTTGCCCCGGCTGCTGGGGCCGGCTGCCCTCTATGCCTTCGCCAACGAAACCGGCCTGTTGCTGCAGCCCCCATCCCCCGCCGCCGACACGCTCTACGAACTGAACGCCTACAACTGGCACCTGCTCTTCAACAGCTACCTCGCCGGCTGCCCCGACCTGAACCTGAGTGAGGAGCAGGTGCTGCGCCTACTCTTCGAGGAGCGCTACGTCGGGCAGCTACTCAGCCGCTACAACCGCTGCGTGGCGCCCGGATGGCAGCCGGCGGCAGGTATTTTGCGCAGCACCTACCGCCACGGTCTGGGCCTGGAGGCCGACTTTAGCCTCGTGCGCATCGGCAACGCGTCGTTCGAAAAGTTGAGCCAGGGCACGAGCCAGAGGGTGGCACTGGCCTGGAACCTGATGCGGGCCAGCGGCCTGCAAACCGACCTTGGCCTGGGCTATACTCACTTGGCTTATCGGTCCGATTTTCGGACCGAAGATACTTCTGGTTCGGCGCCGCCAACGGAGGAGCAGGAGCGCGGGCAGTTTCATTTCCTCACCGGTCTGGCCCGCATCAGCCAGCGGTTGGGCAAACCGGGCCGCCCCGGCCTGCTAATGGGCCTGGAGTTGGGGTTCAATTACCGGGTGCACAATAACACCCAAATCTACCGGCGGCCGCGGGGAGGTGGGCCCACTGTCCTCAGGGAGCAGTATAGCGAAAGCGGTAATGTGACGCCGCACTTGGCGGTTTCAGTGGGTATGGCACTACCGCTGCCTCCCCGGCAGGAGGTGCGGCTGAGTGCCTTCTATCAGCGGTATTTTCCGTCCGATATTTTTTTCGAGGATATCCTGCAGTCTGGCATCCAGACGGTGGGCATACGGGCGGCCTACACGCTGTTTCGTGAGTAAAGCCTGGCCTACTGCGGCTTGCGGCGGCGCGGCCGACGGGTGCCCAGCAGCAATAAAATCAGCAGCAGCAGCGCGCCGGCGGCCAGCGCCCACCAGGTAATGACAGGAATCCCGCGGTAGTAGGGCATGGCCGGCGAGTAGTTACCCAATAGGCTCAGGCCCGCAAACAGGATGATGGCCACCGTAATGGCTGCCAGAATGCCACGGCCCACCAGCTCGTCGGCTTTGGCCATGAGCAGCTGGTAGCCACTGAGTTCGACGCGCAGCCGCAGGTCGCCACGCGAGATTTTGCGCACGATTTGGCGCACGTCGGTGGGCAGCGTCTGGAGCAGGGCCAGCAGCTGGGTACCGGTGTAGAGGGCCTCGTTCTGGATGTTTTCGCGTGAGTACTGCTCGGCAATGATTTTGGCACCGTAGGGCCGCACGAACTCGAAGGTGTTGAAGCGCGGGTGCAGCACCTTACCGATGCCCTCCAGAATAACCAGCGCCCGCAGAATCAGGAACACAGCGCCCGGCACCTGCAGCTTGTAGCGGTAAATCACGTCCTGCAGCGAATCGGCCAGATCCGACATGCTCATCTCCTTCACGTCGAGCGAGGCGAAATCCTCAATCAGCTGGCTCAAATCTGCTTCAAAAGCCCGCATATCGGGTATTTCAGAGGTGAGGGCCAGGCGGCGGAAGTTGAGGGCCATGCTGCGCGCATCCTGCCGGGCCATGCCGATGAACACGCCCGCAAAAGCGTACTTCTGCTGCTTGGTCAGGCGGCCCACCATGCCAAAATCGATGAGCACCAGCGTACCATCGGGGCGCACCAGTACGTTGCCGGGGTGGGGGTCGGCGTGGAAGGCGCCGAACTCGAAAATCTGGGTCAGGTACACGTCCATGCCCACTTCGGCCACCTTTTCGGGGCTCAGCCCCCATTCCAGCAGCTGGGGTTTATCGGTAATTTTGCAGCCGCTCACAAACTCAATCACCAGCATGCAGCTGGTGCTCAGCTCGCGGTAGGGCTTCGGAATATAGAACGTGTCGTAGTCTTCGTAGAGCTTGCGGAACTGCTCCATGCTGCGGGCCTCGGAGGTGTAGTCCAACTCCTTGGTCATACTCCGCTCGAAGGCGTCCACAATGTCCTGGGGGTTACTCAGGCCCTGTTTTTTGAGGAAGCCGGCCGTTAGGCGCACCAGCTCGTGCAGCAGGCTTAGGTCGGTTCGCACCTTGTCCTGCACGTCGGGGCGCTGCACTTTTACCACCACTTTCTCGCCCGTCAGCAGCCGGGCGCCGTGTACCTGCCCGATGCTGGCCGAGCCCAGCGGCACCTCCTCAAAATCGGCAAACACCTCCTCCAGCGGCCGGCCCAGCTCACGCTCAATTATCTGGCGGGCCTGCGCCACCGGAAACGGCGGCACGTTGCTCTGCAGCTTCTCAAACTCGTCAATCAGCGGCTGAGGCAGCAGGTCGGCGCGGTTGCTCAGGGCCTGGGCCAGCTTGATGAAAGTGGGCCCCAACTCCTCGATAATCATCCGGATTCGCTCCCAGCGGGTTGTCTCGAACACCGCCTGCTCGCCTTCCAGCCACGAGCGCCGCCGACTCTGGGGCACCAGCCGCCGCAGGGCCGTGCTCGTTACCACGTCCTCGAAACCGTAGCGAATCAGCACTTCGGCTACCTGCCGGATGCGCGAAAGATTGGAGATGGTGTTCTTGAACATAGGAAGGGCAAGATACGGCGAAAGTGAAGTAGAAAACCCCGCCCGCGAAACACGGACGGGGTTTTCTACTTCACTTCAACTACGCTTAAAAGCTTACGACTTGCTGTCGTCAGCCTTGTTCTCAGCTTTCTTAGCAGCTCCGGCCGAGCCGGCGGCCGATTTCTGGGTTTTGCCGGCAGCGGCGCTGGTTTTGTCAGCGGCCTTCTTCACGGTGCTGGCCGCTTTGCTGGTGGCACTGGCGGCGGCACCTTTGGCGGCGCTACCGGCTTTCGATGGCGCGGCTTTCTTACTGCCCGAAGCGGCGCTGCTGCCAGCCGCCGACTTACTGCCAGACTTGGTGCTACGCTTCAGCTCTTCCAACTCCGAATTCGGCGCAACACCAACAGTTTTCAGCATTTTGGAAGCCAGGCTCTGGGCCTGCTTTTCCAACTCCTTACGCTTGGCATCGGTGTTTTTCTTAAGGTCGTCCATAATTTTGGCGCCTTCCTTCTCCGAGAGCTTGCTCTCCTTCACCAACGAATCAATGGTCTTCTGCACCCGGTCGTTGGTCAGCGAAACGAAGCCCACACCGGCATTTACGAACTTCTTGAACAAATCTTCCATGAGGAGTTGGGTTTGAATGAGTGGAAAGTGAAGAAAACCAGCGAAGAACAGCGTTTGCGAAGCCAGCGGGCCAAAACTAGTATGCAAGCCTACTAGTTTCTACAAACCTACGAAATACCTGCTATATAGTTAAGCTGCAATCTGCATTATTTCTGCTGATGCGTCTCATTTTCAGGCTGCTTGCCGAATTGCAGCGGCGCTGCCAGCCGGGGCGGCGGCTGGCAGCACCCATATTTGCCGCGTAAAGTCGGCTACCCGGTCGAGGGCTATATCGGCTTCGGGCACGAAGCGCCAGAACAAGTGCCACCAGTGTACCAGCCCATCAAAAATCTGCAGTGTTACGGGCGTTCCGGCCGCACGGGCCCGCTCGGCAAAGCGGCGCACATCGTCGCCCAGCACCTCGGCGTCGGAAACCTGCAGCAACAGCGGCGGCAGCCCGTGCAGCTCGGCGCGGGCCGGCGAAATAAGGGGGTGACTTAGCGGGGTTTCAGCGGCATAAAGCGGGCCCCAGTTCCGAATTTCGAGCGCCTCCAGCAGCAGGCTTTCATCGTGGCACACGCTGCGTAGCGTACCGGCGGGCAGTTGCAAATCGGTCCAGGGCGAGAGGCCTACGGCGGCGGCGGGCAGCGGTTCGTCGGCATCGCGCAGGGCCAACAGCAGGGCCAGCGCCAGCCCGCCCCCGGCCGAGTCGCCGGCCACCACAATGTCGGCGGGCGCGTAGCCCTGGTTCAGCAGCCAGAAGTAGGCGGTCAGGGCATCTTCGAGGGCAGCCGGAAATGGGTACTCGGGGGCTTTGCGGTAGTTGATGGCCAGTGCCGCCACACCGCATTTCTGGGCCAGCCGGCCTACCAACGAACGGTGGGTATTGAGCGAGCCCAGCACGTAGCCGCCACCATGCAGGTACAGCAGCACCCGCCCCTCAGCCGCCTCTGCCGGCCGCACCCACTCGCCCGGAATGCCTTCTACATCAACATCTTCCAGAAACACGTTCCAGGGCATAAACTGCCCGAAAGCCAGCAGCTCGGCAAACAGGCGCATGGCCGGCAGCCGGGGCCGCCGCTCAGCCAGCGGGCCCGTAGCAGCCACCAGAAACTGTTGCAATACCGCGTGTTGAGGCGAGGACATGTGGAGAAGAATCTGAGATGGAGGCTGGGTAGAACTAAAAATTCCGCTGTTATGACGCCCGATTTATCCGGTGGTTTCTATACCCCCGGATGGCAATGGGAATCCAGCCCAATAATGGAACAAAGAAGGCCAGCGTAAACGGGTTGCGCCAGAGCATGCGCCAGTAAGCCCCGGGCGTGCGCAGGTCGAGGTCGAAGTGGCGGCGGCCGGCCCGAATGTACTGGCGCTCGAACTCCTGGTACAGCGCGGGCCAGGCCCACGGCAGAAAAAACGGAAAGTAACGCCAGTTGGTTTTGATGCGCTGCCACAGCTCGGACCAGCGGTAGGGCTGCTGCCCGTACTTGGCCACGGCGGCGTCCAGTTCGGTTTGCATGCGCGCGCGCAGCTGCTCCGAAATATCCCGGTAGTCGTCGCGGGTTAGGTCGGCGGGGTCCTTGTCGGTTAGTTCGTAGGGCTTCACGCGGGTGCCGAGCACAAAGGTGAGCTTGGCCGGAAACGCCATGTAGAAAAACCAGGGCTGCAGCAGCACCAGCAGCAGCACCGGCCCCACCGGAATAAACGGAATCCCGATTTTCTTGCTCAGCCGGTTTACCCATTCCCAGCTGTAGGTATGCGGGTTGAGGTACTCGCCGTTGATGGTGTAGAACGGGATGATGTCGGTGCGGTGCTCGATGCCCAGGCGTACGATGCTGGTAGCCAGCCGCTGGAGGCGGTACTTGTTGTTGAACCCCTTGCCGATGCCCGGCACGCCTTCGGGGTACAGCATCAGGTTGTGGTCGTTGTAGTACATCATCGTCTCGAAATTGAGCGTGGTGGCATCCACGCAGCCAGCCCGCTTCCAGAAGTCTTTCACCAGAAACGGATTCATCAAAATCGATTGCGAGAGCATAGGCGCCGACAGCGGCCGGGGCAGGTCGCGCAGGTCGGGCAGGTAGCGCCACAGGTGCGCCAGGGCCACCATGGCATCCCAGGGGAAGGCCATGCCCGAGTGATTGGAGGCAAACAGCAGGGGCCGATCGGGCCGGTTGCGCTGAGGGTAGTCATCGAAGCCCACCAACTCGGAGCGAAACCACACCCGGTCGAGCAGCTGCATGATATTTTGGTCGAGCGTTTCGACGAACTGCTCGTCGAAATAATCGGAGTAGATGTGCTGATTGGCCACAATGGCCGGCGGCAGCCCAGCAGGAGTTGCGGCGGCGGGGTTCGTCATAAAGGGCGGGAAGACGGTCGGGCTTTCAATGTACTGCTTTTAGCCGCCTCCGAGTTGCGCGCCGGTCCGGTATTTCGCAAAAAAGTCCGTTCGGTTCCGGCGAGCTGACGGCAGAGCCTAAATCCGGCGGGTCAGGCGCACGCGGGCACTTTGCAGCTCGCCGGTGTCGGCGCGGCGCACCACAAACAGCAGCAGGCGGCCATCGACCGAGTGCAGCATTCGGCTAATGTCGGTGAGCGAAAAGAACTCGGCCGGAATAAAGTTGATGGATATAATTTCGTCGTTCACTTTTAGCCCGGCCTGTTCGGCGGGGCCGCCCGGCTCTATCCGCAGCAGACGGTAGCGCTGGTAGTCGGGCCCGAATGCGAGCAAGTCGAAGCCGCACATGTCGTATTCGAATGGGTCGCGGAACAGGCTGTTCGGCTTCAGCAGCAGCCGGTTGTGTGGGTAGTCGATGATGGTTGTAAAACGTTTGAGTAGCTCGAAGCCCAGATTACCGTTGCGAAACGTTTCGGCCCGCCCCGCCACATCGGCCGAATCGGGGTAGGACGTGAGCAGGTTACTGATGCGGTAGCGACCCAGCTGCAGAGCCGGCACCCGGCCCAGAAACCCGTTTATATTGCCGTTGAGGCCGCGCCCAAGCTGGGTGCGCAATCGGGCCGGGGGCACGCGCAGGCGTGGGTCGGAAGTGGTTTCGATCGATAGGGCGTGGCCGGCACCGGTATCAAGTACCAGCCGTAGGGGCAGTTGCAGCGAGTCGGAAACCTGCACGGGCAGGTTCAGAAAAGCTTTAGAGCCATCGAACTCGAGCGGCAGGCGAGCCCAGCGGCGGCCGCGGGGCGCCCGGTAGCGGGCCGGGTCGCGGAACACCAGCGTTTGCTGCTCGGTATCAACCTGCACTACCAGGTTCCGGAATACATCGGCGCCTAACAGGCCATGCACGGGCACCCCCACATAGCCCGAAATATTCAGCACGTCTTCAGAAAGCATCAGAAACGAAGCGCGAGTGGCTCCTACCTGGCCGGCGAACTGCACAGCCACAGCCGGCACCCGGAAGGCCTCCAGCGCACTTTCCTCGCCGGCCCCCGACACCAGGAATCGGTCGGTGGTAGCTAAGTTCAGCTCACGGCCCACGGCGGGGTCGGTGATGAGGGAGCTGGCCAGGCCCGTATCGAGTAGAAAATTATACGGCCCCTGCCCATTAAGCCGTGCTTCTATCACAATCAGGTTGCGCTGAAGGACAAAGGGCACTTTGGCTTGGCGGGCCCACGGCCGCAACAGCCGAAACACTGGCTCGCTTATCTGCCCACGGCCCGGCACAACGGGGCCCATCAGCCCCAGCAACAACAGCAGCCAACTAAGCCGCCACGGCCGGCGCTGGTGGTACGCACGCAGTAAAGCCCCGATTCGTAGCGGCATACAAGGAATAAACTTCCCGGGTAAGGTACTTAAAATTACACATGAAGCATAATCGCCCGGAACCCGCAAAACGCTACCCGGGGGCCTCCCACACGCCGGCCGGATGGTAGTGCAGCTGGCCTCCCGCTATGCTGAGCGGAGCCGCCAAATTGTTGTGGTAGAGCTGGCCCGTACCCAGCCCTTGCGGGAACCCGGGCAGGGCCACCGTGCCAGCCAGCTGACTGATGGCGTTCAGGCCCACGTTCGACTCCAGAGCCGAAGTAAGCCACCAGCCGATGCCGTGGCTGTCGGCCAGCGTGGCCCAGTGCTGGCTGGCGGCCAGCCCACCCAGCAGCGTGGGCTTGAGCACAAGGTAGGCCGGCCGCACCTGCTCCAGCAGCTCTGGCTGCCGGGCCGGGGCGGTCAGGCCAATCAGCTCCTCATCGAGGGCTACCGGCACCGGCGAGTGGCGGCATACTTCGGCCATTGCCGACCACTGCCCGGCGGCAATAGGCTGCTCGATGGAGTGGAGGTCGAAGCGGGCCAGCTGTTCGAGCTTACCCAGGGCTTCGGCCGGCGTAAAGGCTCCATTGGCGTCTACGCGCAGCGTGAGGCGGTCGGGGCCGGCCTGCGCCCGGATGTCGGCCAGAATGCGCAGCTCGGTGGCGAAATCGAGGCCGCCGATTTTGAGTTTCAGGCAGTCGTAGCCCGCCGCCAGCTTGGCCTCAATCTGCTCGCGCATGAAGTCGGCGTCGCCCATCCACACCAACCCGTTGATGGGCAGGCCGGCCTCGCCGCGGCTGAAGGCATTGTTGTAGAGCTGGCGGCGGGCGCCGTGCTGGTAGTCGAGGGCCGCCGTTTCGAGGGCAAAGCGCAGGGCCGGCCACTCGGGACCAACCAGCTCGGCCGCTTCCTGGGGCAGCAGTTCGCGCAACTGGCGGCGGTTGAACTCGCGCACAAAGCCTTCGAGCGTGGCCACGAAAGCAGGGCCGTGGTCGGGGCTGAGGCCGGCCAGCGGGGCAGCCTCACCCCAGCCGGCTTGCTCGGGCGCGGCCGTATCGGAGAGCATCAGGTAATGAACCAAGTGCTCGGTGAGGGCGCCGCGGGAGGTGCGGGCCGGAAAGTTGAAGCGCAGGGCGCGGCTAACGGAGCGAAGCTGAAGCATAGCAGGATAAGCAAAAAGCAGCCCGCAGCGGCGGGATTCAGGCAATATACAACCCGGCCACCAACGCCAACGCCGCCTCCCGTCCGGATGACCCGGATAGAAGGCGGCGTTGGCGTTGATGTCCGGACTTGCGGCCGGCTATTGGTCGGTTTTGCTCTTGGCAGCGGTGCTACGAGTAGCCTGGCCACCTTTGCGGCCGGCGGCGCGAGCCTCCTCTGATGTGAAACGATGGCCCCGCCCGCTCTGATGCGAGGCGCGGCCACCTTCGCTGGCAATACGACGCTGGGTGGCGGGGTCCATGGCGGCAAAGCCACGGGGGCGCTTGGTTACGGCTTTGTCGGCAGCGGCTTTACCCGAGGTTATTTTGGCGCCGGCAACTTTAGCAGATGTAGTAATAGCGGCGGGGCGAGCAGTGAGGTCGGCGTTCATATGTTCCGGGAACAAAAGATGGGTAGATGACAAGCGAAGCGGAATTTCTATAAGGTGGCTGAGGGGAAAACACGCCGACGATATTGTTTAGCTTCTACGGTCAACAAGGATCTTTTATCCTTGAATTAGGGGTATTTACCAAGACAAAACAGCAAAATACCGCTTTCTACGGATGAGCTAATCCGTATAACTACGCATGCATTTCATCAAAATCGGGGTAAACCCGTATGACTGCCACCGGCTTTAGCTCCTTGTAAACTACTCGGCTGGTTTAGCGTTTAGCAGTAACTTCTGCCCCCTATCTGTCCCTCCTTATGTCCGTTTCTCTCGCTCCCACCTTAGCCCCAACTCTGCAGCCGGCCCAACCCCTTGCCTCCGCCAATCGGTTTGCGGCCGTACGGGCGCAGTCAGTGGCCTTGTGCCAGCCTTTGCTGCCCGAAGACACAGTGGTGCAACCCATGCTTGATGTGAGCCCGCCTAAGTGGCACTTGGCGCACACTACCTGGTTCTGGGAAACGTTTCTGCTGCGCGATTACTTGCCCGGTTACCAGGTTTTCCACCCCGATTACGCCTTCCTGTTCAACTCCTACTACAACTCGTTGGGTTCGCGCGTGAACCGGGCCGACCGTGGCACCCTCTCGCGCCCACCCCTGGCCGATGTGTATGCCTACCGTCAGGCCGTGGATGCGGCCATGCAGCAGCTACTCACCGAACAAGCTGACACCTTGCCGCCAGCCTTCTGGGAATTGCTCGAGCTGGGCCTCCAGCACGAGCAGCAGCACCAGGAGCTGCTGGCCACCGACATTAAATATATCCTCAGTAGCAGTCCGTTAGCCCCGGCTTATATAGCTGATAAACCGGCACCTGCATCGGCTTCTTCCGCTCCGAAAGCCGCCTGGCTGCTGGTAGCGGGCGGCATGCACCGGATTGGCTTCGAGGGAGACGGATTCTGCTTTGACAATGAGCAAGCCCCGCACGATACCTACGTGGCCGATTTCGAGCTACAGAACCGACTGGTGACTAATGCCGAGTACCTGGAATTTATGGCGGCCGGCGGCTACCAGAATTTCCGCTACTGGCTGGGCGACGGTTGGGATTTGGTGCAGCAGCAGGGCTGGCAGGCCCCGCTGTACTGGCTGGAGCGCGACGGGCAGTGGCTGCGCTTTACCTACCACGGCCTGCAGCCCGTAAATATGGCCGCGCCGGTTACGCACGTAAGCTTTTACGAGGCCGATGCCTACGCCCAATGGCGGGGCTGCCGCCTGCCTACCGAGCAGGAGTGGGAAATTGCAGCCCGCCAGTTCGGCCCCAATCCGGAGGCCGGCACCTTCCTGGAAAGTAGCTTATTCGACCCGCAGCCCCTGTCGCCCGATGCCGCTCCCGACCAGTGCCACCAGCTGCTCGGCGACGCTTGGGAATGGACCTATTCGGCTTACCACCCCTACCCCGGCTACCAGAAGGCGGCCGGCGCGCTGGGCGAGTACAACGGCAAGTTTATGGTAAACCAGCTGGTGCTGCGCGGCGGCTCCTGCGCCACCCCCGAAAGCCACATCCGCCTCACCTACCGCAACTTCTTCCACGCCGACAAACGCTGGCAATTCACCGGCATCCGCCTGGCCCGTTAGCTGTTAGCTGTTAGCTGTTAGCTGTTAGCTGTTAGCGGAAGAAACGTCATTCAGAGCGCAGCGAATAATCTCGCTTGCTGACGTTGTAAAAGTAAACCGTATGATTGTTCGCGAGATTATTCGCTGCGCTCTGAATGACGTTCTGGTAGCGGTTAGTTATTAGTTCATACATCCTTCTCTATGCCCCACGATAACACTGTTTCGGCCACCGAAGTGGCTTCTTCTTCTAATACCATTGCCGACCCCAATCTGCTGCTGCGCGACCATGTGCGGGAAGGCCTCAACCGACCTTTCAAGGCACTTTCGTCGATGTATTTCTACGACGATGAAGGCAGCCGGCTTTTCCAGCAGATTATGGCCCTGCCGGAGTACTACCCTACCCGCACCGAGTTTGCACTGTTCAGCCGCCACCGGGCAGCCATTGCGCGGGCGTTGCGGCCCCAAAATCCGGCCGAGCCGTTTTTTCTGCTGGAACTGGGGGCCGGCGACGGGCTAAAAACCAAGATTCTGCTGCGCGAGTTGCTGGAATCGGGGGCCGATTTTACTTATGTACCGGTTGATATTTCGGCGGCGGCGCTGGAGGGGCTGGCGCGCAGCCTGCAGGCCGAACTGCCCGACTTGCGCGTGGAGCCTGTGGTAGCCGATTATGCCGATGCGCTGGGACTGATGGCGGGCCGGCCGGGCCGCAAGGCAGTGCTGTTTCTGGGCTCCAACATCGGCAACTTCAGCCCCGAAGACCGCCAGCAGTTTCTGCAGCGCCTCGCCGGCCCGCTCACCCCCGACGACCGGCTGCTCATCGGCTTCGATCTGCAGAAAGACCCGCGCGTGATTCGCGCGGCCTACGACGACAGCCAGGGCGTAACGGCTGCCTTCAACTACAATCTGCTGCACCGGATCAACCGGGAGCTGGGGGCCGATTTCGACCTCGCCCACTGGCAGCACTACACCGATTACAACCCGCTTACGGGGGCCGTGCGTTCGTTTCTGGCCAGCACCCGCGCCCAAACCGTGCAGTTTGCCGAGCCCGGCTGGTCGGTTGATTTCCGGGCCTGGGAGATGATTCACACCGAAAATTCTTTCAAATTTACCCGGCCCGCCATCGAAGATATTGCGCAGGAAGCAGGCCTGCAGGTTGCCGAGTTCTTCACCGACGAGCAGGACTACTTCGCCGACGTGTTGCTGCGGAAAGACGCTTAGCTTGCAGCGCGAAAACTCCCGGGCTTTCGCGCTGCAACTTCTCCGCTCCGGCCCTCACCTGCCTGCTTTCTCATGACTGCTCCTGTTTCCCTGGCTTCGGGCTACGGCAACTTCGCCATACCTCCCGAGGCTGCCGCTGCGGCTGCCCGCGCTTTCCAGACTTCACCGCTGCCGGTGCTGCCCGCCGCCGGCTCCGAGGCGCTGCGGGCGGCGCTGGCCGGCCGCCCGCGCTCCACTGACGCCGCTCCGCTGGGACCGGCCAATGTGGTCATCACGCCCGGGGCCAAAGCGGCTCTGTTTGCGCTGCTGAAAACCGTGCTTCGCCCCGATGACGAAGTGCTGCTGCTTACACCTAGTTGGTTTGGGTTCGATGAGTTGGTGGCCCGCGCCGGCGGCACGCTCCGCACCCTACCACTCAGCCCCGACAACAATTACGACCTGCCAGCCGAGCAGCTACGTGCGGCGCTATCGGCCGGCCGTACGCGGGTGCTGCTGTTTACCAACCCCGGCAACCCCACCGGCCGCCGCTACAGCTGGGCCGAGCTAGCCGGCTGGCTGCAGGTAACCGCCGACTTCCCCGACCTCTACCTGCTCAGCGACGAGATTTACGACCTCATTCATTTCGAGTCCGAGCCGCCGGTTTCGCTGCTCGATTTCCCGGATCCACGTGGCCGGCACTTAGTGGTAAGCGGGTTCAGTAAGTCGCTGGGCCTTATCGGCTGGGGATTGGGCTATTTGGTGGCCCCGGCCCCAGTGGCGGCCGCCTGCGCGGCCTGGCAGCACGCCACCGGAGCGGCCGTGCCAGCGCCTCAGCAAGCCGCGGCGCTGGCCGTAACCGAAGCCGCCGCCGAGGTATCGGGCCGCCTGCTGGAGCAGCTACGCCCCACCCGCGCCTACCTGCACGATTTTCTGGCGGCCCTGCCAGCCGCCCGACAGCCGCCGCTACCGGCCGCCACCTACTATGCCTTCCCCGACCTGCGGGCCTACCTGCGCCCCAGCCAGTCGCCGGTTGCAGCCTCGGCCGAGCTGGTGGCGCGCCTGCGCACGGCCGGCGTCGATGTGGTGGACGGTGCCGGCTGCCACGCGCCCGGCTTTGCGCGCCTCTCCTACGCCGTGCCCGATGCCGATTTAGCAACGGCCTGCGACCGAATGGCAGCGGTGTTGCGGTAACAGGCCGGATGATGAGCTGGTGAAAGGATAAGGCGGATGGGTTAGGGCTCGGGCGCTGTTGCACCGTTGCAATTCCAGCGCGTCGGCACCCCGTTACAGCAACTCACCTTTTCGCTATTCCACCCTCACCAAAGCCGTACCTTTGCGCATCCTTTTGCAGCCCGGCTATGATTCCCTCCACGTTCCGCTCTCACCTAAATCCCACACTTAGCCTGGCCTACCCGGTGGTGCTTAGCCAGCTGGGCCACGTTATGGTGAATGTGGTAGACAGCATGGTAGTGGGCCAGACGGGCAAGATTCCGCTGGCGGCCGTGTCGTTGGCCGTGAGTGTAAGCACTGTGGTAATGGTGTTGGGCCTGGGCCTGACGATGGGCATTACGCCGCTGGTAGCCGCCGCCGATGGTCGCCAGGATGTGGCCGCCAATGGCCGCTTGCTCGTGAACGGCGTGTGGCTGAGCGTGGTGGCTGGTCTGGTGCTGGCGGCGCTGGGCTTGCTGGTACCGGCCCTGCTGCCCCATCTGGGGCAGCCCGAGGCGGTGGTGCTGCTGGCCTCACCCTGGGTGCAGGTACTGTTCCTGTCGTTTTTCCCGCTGATGATTTTCCAGGGCTTCAAGCAGTTTGCCGAGGGCCTGGGCCTCACCAAGCAGGCTATGTCGCTCTCAATACAGGCCAATGTGGTGAATGCGGTGCTTTGCTACGGGCTGGTGTTCGGGGAGCTGGGCATGCCCAATATGGGGATGATGGGCGCTGCCTGGGCCACGCTGATAGCCCGCGTGCTGATGGCCGGGCTAATGGCCTGGTATGTACTGCGGGCCAAGCGGCTGCAACCCTACCGGCTCGCAGCGCAGGCCAACCTGCGGCCCGATACGGCCGGCCTGCGCCGCCTGCTCGGCCTGGGCGCGCCCATTGGCGTGCAGATGACGTTTGAGATGGGCGCATTCAGCTTTTCGGCCATCATGATTGGCTGGCTCGGCGCTACCCAGCTGGCTGCCCACCAGATTGCCATCAACGTGGCCTCGGTTACCTATATGGCTGCCAGCGGCATCGGGGCGGCGGCTACCATTCGGGTAGGCAAGTTTTTTGGGGCGCACGATGGGATGCGGGCCCGGCAGGCAGGCCAGATGGCCTACCTGCTCACGCTTACCTTTATGGGCCTGATGGGCCTTATTCTGGTGCTGGTGCGCAACTACCTGCCGTTCTACTACAACGACGACCCCGCCGTGGTGGCTCAGGCTGCTACGCTGCTGCTGATTGCCGCCGCCTTCCAGATTTCCGACGGACTGCAGGTGGTTGGCCTGGGCGCGCTCCGGGGCCTCGAAGACGTGAAGGTGCCGTCGGTGGTAGCCCTGCTGGCTTACTGGGTGGTAGCCCTACCGCTGGGCTACGTACTGGCTTTCAAACTAAATATGGGCGCAGTGGGCGTGTGGCTGGGTTTGCTTACGGGGCTGACTTTGGTAGCCGGCATGCTGCTACTGCGCTTCTATCGGCGGCCATTGGTAGCGGCTTCGCTTGCCGAGCCCGTGCTGGCCGTGCGTTAGTAGCTCACCGAATGAACTAAAGCAGTCAGTTGACCGCTATTAAGCCAAGCCAATAGCTCCCCCCTCATGCTCTTTACTGCTCCCTTCTGGCTGCTTAGCCTGCTGATGCCCGCCGCGCCGGCCCAGGTTACGCCGCCGGCCCCTAAAATTACCTGGAGTGCCGCCCGGCCGCTTAGCTGGGAAGACTTCCGGGCCCGCCCCAACACCGACCGGCTGGCGGCCCTCACCTCGTCCTCCATCGACGCCACAATTGGCTGCATCGATTTCAAGTTTTCGGGCAAGGTGCAGGCCACGTTTGCGCCCTCCGAGTCGTGGGTGCGCAACGCGGCCCAAGCCTCGCCCGCGCTGCTGCGCCACGAGCAGCTGCATTTCGACCTGACCGAGGTACATACCCGGCTGCTGCGCCAGAAGCTGAGTCTCATCAAGTTCGACTGCCTGCACTTGCAGCCGGCTTTCAACAACATCACGAAAGTGGCCTTTCTGGCCTGGCAGCGCGACGAAGCCCGCTACGACCAGGAGAGCAACCACGGCCTCAACACCCCCAAACAAGCCGAGTGGGAGCAGAAAACGCGCCTGCGCCTCGAGCAGTTGGCGCCCTTTGCCGAATAAGGTAGTTTGCACTTTTTGACTTCCCGGCCCTCAATCTCTCTAACCTGAAAATATGCTAACCTGGGAGGAATTTGAGCGCGTGGATATGCGCGTGGGTACTATTGTGGAGGCGCACGAATTTCCGGAGGCGCGCCAGCCCGCCTATCGGCTTCTGATTGACTTGGGGCCCGAAATCGGCCTGCGTAAGTCCAGCGCCCAGATTACACATCATTACCAAGTGGCTGACTTGCCGGGCCTGCAGGTGCTGTGCGTGGTGAACTTCCCACCCAAACAAATCGGGCCGCTACGCTCCGAGGTGCTGGTTACTGGTGCCCCCGATGCGGCCGGCCACATTGTGCTGGCCACCCTGGCGGCCCCTCTTCCCAACGGCAGCCGCCTTCGTTAAACAAAGTTTTCCACCCTATTTTGCCATCTTCTCGCGGGTAGCAAGGCTGTCGATAACGGATTGGTAGATAGTGTTCAGCTCCTTGCCCCGGACGGCGTAATAGCGGAAGCTTTGGGTGAAGGTGGAGTCCGATACCTCGTGGCGCCAGTACACTTTCTTCTGCTCCTGCCGGAACAGGGCCCGGCTGGAATCGGGCGGCAGCAGAGCCGCCTCGGTGCGCGCTTCCAGCGTGTGCAGTTCAATCAGCACGCTCACCATTTTGTCGGGCGGCAGTAATTGGGCGGTCGCGGGCACCTCTTCTGCTTTCTGGCAGGCGCTGGCAGTCAGCAGTAAAGCCGTAAGCAAAGCCGGCAGCCCGGCCAGCGGCAGGGCCCGGCGGGCAGCGGATAGGCAATGGGAAATTCGTTTCACGAAGGCAAAGTTAGGTCAATACCGTAGTTTAGGCCGAATGAAACCCGCCGATTCGCCTTTCCAGCAGCTTGTGCGCCGCCTGCGGCAGATGGAAATCCGCATCCTAAAGGCCGTGGATGCCCAGTTGCAGGGCAATTTTCACTCCGTGTTTAAAGGTACGGGCCTGGAAGTGGATGAGGTGCGCCTGTATCAGTACGGCGACGAAGTGCGAGCCATCGACTGGGCCGTGAGCAGCAAAGGCCACGGCACGTTTGTAAAAACCTATAAGGAAGAGCGTGAGCAACAGGTGCTGCTGCTGCTCGATGTGAGTGCCTCGCAGCAGGTAGGCGCGGCCGGCCGCCGCAAGCTCGATATGGGCCGCGACATTTGCGGGGTGCTGGCACTGGCCGCCGCCCGCCAGGATGCCCAGCTGGGCCTGCTGGCCTTCTCCGACCAGAAAGAGCTGTACCAGCCTTCGGGCAAAGGCACCCACCACGCCTACTCGCTCATCAAGCGGCTGTACGAGCTGGAGCCCCAGCACCGGCAAACGGCGGTGGCGGCCGGCATAAAGCAGGCGCTGGGGCTGCTGAAGCGGCGCAGTATTGTGCTGCTGATTTCCGATTTTATCGACGCCGACTACGAGCGGGAGCTGACGATGCTAGCCCGCAAGCACGATTTGGTGGTGCTGCAACTACTCGACCAGCGCGAGCAGGAATTCCCGCCTTTGGGCATCATCCCGCTCCATGACCAGGAATCGGGCCGTACCGTGTGGACGAATACCTCGTCGGCGGCCTTTCGGGAGCGTTACCGGGCCACCTACGAGCAGAACCGGGCCCAGATTGGCCAGATCTGCCGCCGCCACCGCACCGAATTCCTGTCCATCAGCACCGCCGACGACTTCGTTCCCCAGCTGGTGAACCTGTTCCGGCGGCGCAACCAGCGCGGAGGTCGTGGGTGAGGGCGCGGGCTTGAACTGGTATTGGCCGCAACGCATTGGCCGGCGGTTGTCGGCAACGGTGGTCCTGCTCCTGCTGGCCGGCGCGGGCGTCGCGCAGGTGCCGGCTCAGGTACCCGTCGCAGCTACGGTAGCCGGCGCATCGGCGCAGCAGCAGCAGGCAGTGGCGCAGGGCCGGTTCCGGAAGGCGAGCGTGCGGGTGGGCGAAATTATTGAATACGAGCTGACCTCGGACCACGCGCCGGCGCTGGAAATCATCTTCCCCGACTCGGCCGCCAGCTTCGCGCCCTTCGAGTATGTGGGCCGCCGCTACCGGCCCACTCGCACCCGCCAGGGCCGCAGCCTCGACCAAGCCGTATACCGCCTGCGCACCTTCAGCCTCGATTCGGTGCAGACGCTGAGCGTGCCCGTAACCGTGCTGCGCGGTCGCGATACGCTGGTGGTGCCCACGCCGGCAGCACAGGTGCGGCTGCGGCCTACGGCTCCGGTTGTTGCCGCCGCCGAGGCGCCGGCGCTACGCCAGAATCTGCAGCTACTGCCCGTAGCCCAGCGCTTCAATTACCCCTATTGGCTGGCCGGACTGGCCGGGCTGCTGCTGCTGGCCGGCGGGCTGGTGCTGGGCTTCCGGCAGCGCCTGCGCCTGCGCTACCGCCGCTACCGCTTGCGGAAGAACCATGCGTACTTTCTGGCCCAATATGCCCGCCACGTCGAGCGATTCACGCTTTCCCGCTCGCTCAACAACATGGAGCGGGCCATTACGCTCTGGAAAAACTACCTCTCCACGCTCACCAACTTCAACATCACCAGCCTCACGACCCGCGAAATCGTGGCCCGCTACCACCACGACCCCGATGTGCGGCAGGCCCTGGCCCTGGCCGACCGGGTTATCTACGGCAATCAGTTTTTCGAGGAAGACACCGAAACCGACGTCATGTTCGACCTGCTCCGCCAGTTTGCCGAACGCCAGTACGGGCAGGTGATGACGCAAGAAGGCGAATGATCAAGGGCACGTCATTCAGCGCGCAGCGAAGAATCTCGCGTGCTGACGCTGGATTAGTATACTTCAACGACTGCACGCGAGATTCTTCGCTGCGCGCTGAATGACGTTCTTTGCTCGCTAAGTCATTATTTCACGCTCTCCTTCCACCATAAATGCAAGAACTGCTCGACAGCCTGCGCTACGCCACGCTGGCCGGCTACAGCTGGGAGCAGCCGCGCCTGCTGCTGCTACTGCCGCTGGTGCCACTGCTGTTCGTGCTGCGCTGGGCGCTGGCCCGGCGGCGGCGGGCGCACCTGGATGTGGCCTTCGTGGCCGGCGAGCTGCGGCGCGACTGGAGCGCGGCCCTGCGTTTCGTGCCCGATGTGGTGCTGGCCCTAAGCCTGGGCTTCGGGATTGTGGCGCTGGCGCGGCCCCAGCGCACCGACGAGCGGGTGGCGCAAACCGGCCAGGGCATTGATATTGTGCTGGTGCTCGACGTGTCGGCCTCGATGGAGCTGCAGGATTTGCGCCCCAACCGCCTGGAGGCTGCTAAGCGCGTGGCCCTCGGTTTCCTGGACCGCCGCCGCGGCGACCGGGTGGGGCTGGTGGCCTTCGCCGGCAACGCCTACTCGCTGGCTCCCCTCACCACCGACTACGAGCTGCTGCGCGAAAACCTGCAGGGCCTGCGCCTGGGCCTGATTGCCAACGACGGCACGGCCATCGGTACGGCGCTGGGCGTGGCCACCAACCGCCTCCGCGATTCGCCCTCGCGCACCAAAGTGTGCATCCTGCTCTCGGACGGCGAAAACACAGCCGGCTCGCTCGACCCGCTGACGGCCGCCCAACTGGCCCATGCCTATGGCCTTAAACTCTACACCATCGGGCTGGGGCAGGATGGCGTGGTGCCCTACGGCACCGACGAGAACGGCCGGCCCCGTTTCGTGGAAACGCGTCTCGACGAAACCACCATGCGCCAGATTGCCCAGGCCGGCGACGGCCGCTTCTTCCGCGCCACCGACAACGCCGGCCTGCGCCAGGTGTTCGACCAGATCAATAGTTACGAGAAGTCCGAAATCAAACAAACCCGCTACCGCAACACCCAGGACTACTACCGCACCTACCTCTACTGGTGCCTAGGATTCTGGCTGCTCTGGCTGGGCCTCAAGAACACGTTTCTGACCAACGCGCTGGAGGACTAAATCACAGATTGTCGCTGATTTCGCTGCTATTAATTACGCGCCTAATTCGAGTAGTTAGACTGAGGTGCTTTTTTTACTCTAATCCAGATGAGTTATCCACTTCTCTTGGAGCACCTGCTCCGGCCCGTGGCCAGCGTCGTGCGCCAAAGGTTAGCTGCATACTTCTACCATGATGTTTTCGGGATAGAGGCTTTGACAACGAATGAGCAAGGGATAGATATCATTGCCCAGCAGGTAGAATTGCAATTCGAGAATGGACAAACCGTCTTTATCGGGTGGAACGGGGTTAAGGGGTGGTTTCACTACACGTTATGTGCTTCAGCTACCTCGTTTTGCTTGGCCAGCGAAAAGTTTGCCCCCGAGACAGCCTACTGGCAGCAGCTGGTGGGCAGACAACTCACCGGTTTTGATGTTTTTGGATTTCCCGACACCCGGCCGCACCTGTTGCTACTCAACTTTGAAGGCTTAGAATTAGCAATAGCTAATTGTCATTTGGAGTTCGATTTTATCCCCGAAGACCCCACAGGAGATGATGTCTGGATACTGCTCAACTCCGAAACCATTCAGTCTTTCATAAAAAAGCTAGACCTCAAAAAACTTGAAGTCTAGCTTTCAAAACGAATGGAGGCAAAGTTAAACCTACTTCCCCACCACTTTAAACAGCGTACCGGCGCTGAGCTTGTCGGTGGTTTTCATACCGTTCAGAATAGCCAGCTCTTGGTGGCGCTTGCTGGACACGCCATTGGCCGTGAGGGCTTGGGCCAGCGTCTGACCGGCTTTGGCGGTGCGGATGCGAATTTTCTCGCTCTGGCGGTTCAGCTTGCTGGCGTCGGTGAGGCGGCGGAAACCCTGGGCCGTGCGCTGGAAGGCGGGGCCATAGCTGCCCAGCGTACCGGGGCCGCAGAGACCGATGAGGGCGTACAGCGTTTTGCCATCCTGAATGATGTAGGAAAGCGTGCTGGCCTGGATGCCCTGGCGGCCCTGCTGATCCTGGCCCACTTGGTCGCCCTGCAGGGCAATAGCGGGCAGGCCGTTGATGGTGGTGCGGCTGGCTTGTGGCGAACTGATGTTCAGCTCCTTGGCCAACGCCTGGGCCGCTTCATCGACTGAGTTGCCGGGAGCCAGCGTCAGGATTTGCACGGCTTTACCGTTGGGCTCGGCCATCTGGAACTGCTGGGGCGAGTTCTGGCTCTGCCAGCCCTGCGGAATGGGGAACTGGAATTTCAGCTCGGGATGGTAGAATACGCCGCCTTCCACGAAGCCCTGACGTGGGTCTTCGCCGTAGGGCATGCCTTCGAGCATGCGCAGATAACCGCTGCGGTTTACCGTGAGGGCCCGGCCGCCCTGTTGTTGCTTGGCCTGGGCAGCCAGCTGCCGCACGGTGCTGTAGCGGTCGGCCGAGTTGGGGTGGCTGCTCAGGAACGTGGGCGTGCCACCGGCTCCGCTGGCCTGCTCCTGGCGCTGGAGCGTGAGGAAGAAATCGGCCATATGGGAGGCATCGTACCCGATTTTGCTCGAGTAGGCCACGCCCAGCTTGTCAGCCTCACGCTCATCGTCGCGGCCGTACTTGAGAAACAACAGGCCCGCGCCCTGCGACAGCGGCTGGGCAATGGAGGCCACCCGCTTCGAGAGAATGGAGCCCAGCAGCAGCGCCCCGGAGGCCAGCGTCGAGCGGGTTTGCTGTTTCTCACCGTGGCGGGCCGTTACATGGCCCAACTCGTGGCCCAGCACGCCGGCAAACTGCGCCTCATCGTTGAAATGGGCCATAATGCCGCGCGTGAAGTAGATGTTGCCATCGGGCGCGGCGAAGGCGTTTATCATCGGCGAGTCCAGAATGGTAAACTGGTAACCGAAATCGGAGCGGCTGGACACGGCGGCCATCTGCTGGCCTTTCAGGTCGATGAACTTTTGCAGGGCCGGGTTATTGAGCAGGCCGAACTGGGCCAGCACTTGGGGGTCGGGCTCCTTGGCTGGGGCCGGCGGGCGGAAACCAGCCGAGCCGGCCAGCGGCAGCAACGCCAGCGCCATGGCGCCGGTACGGAGGAAGGGATGCGAGAGGAAGTTTTTCATGACAGAAACGCTAAGTAGAAAAGTTGGCCGGGCCCTGCGGCGCCGCCAGGGCAGCGGCGCCGATAGGGAGGCGGCCCACCCGGTAGTAACCAAAGACCCCGCCAGTTCTTATTTCCCCACCACTTTAAACAGCATACCGCGGCCGAGCCGGTCGGAGAGCTGCATGCCGTTGAGGATGGCCATTTCTTCGTGCCGCTTGGTGGGTACGCCGTTGGCACTCAGGGCCTGGGCCAGCGTCTGGCTGGTTGTGGTGGCGCGGATGCGCAGGCGTTCGGCCTGGCGGTTGAGCTTGTCGGCGGCGGTGAGGCGCTGGAAGCCTTCCATGGTGCGGGTGAACACGGGCGCATAGGCCGCAAAATCCTGCGGGGCACTGCCGCCGAGCATCATATAAAGCGTTTTACCGTCCTGAATAATGTAGCTCAGCACCTGCATACCGGTTTGCTGCTGGCCGGTTTGCTGGTCCTGCTGCACTTGGGTACCCACGAAAGCCAGGGCCGGGAAGCCGTTTACCGTCAGCTCGCGCGACTCGGCTACCTGCAGGCTCAGCTGTTTGGCCACGGCCTGAGCGGCTTCCTGCACCGAGCTGCCGGGGGCCAGCGTGAGCAACATCATGGCTTTGCCGGCCGGATCGGCCATCTGGAATTGCTGAGGCGAGTTCTGGGTCTTCCAGCCCTGGGGCACCGGGAACTGGAATTTCAGCTCGGGGTGGTAGAAAGCGTTGTTCTCCACGAAGCCCTGGCGCGGGTCTTCGCCATAAGTAATGCCGTCGATGAGGCGCAGGTAAGCGTCGCGGTTGATGGCAAGCTTGGCGGGCGTGCCGGGCTTGGCTTTCCACTGGGCTGCCAGCTGGTTCACGTGCTCGTAGCGGTCGGCGGGGTTAGGGTGGGTACTCAGGAAATCGGGGATGGCCTCGCCGCCGGCCTGCTGCTGCTCGCGCTCCAGGGTGCGAAAGAAATCGGCCATTTCGGCGGCGTTGTAGCCTATTTTAGTCGAGTACTCCACGCCCAGCTCGTCGGCCTGGTTTTCATCGTCGCGGCCGAACTTGAGGTTGAGTAGCTGCAGGCCCTGCATGGCTTGCTCGCCGTACTGGGCAAACCGGGGTGAGGCAATCATGGCCCCCATCAGGCCCACCTGGCTGAGGATGGAGGTAGTTTGCTGCTTGGCCGAATGTCGGGCCGTTACGTGGCCGATTTCGTGGCCCAGCACGCCGGCAAACTGGGCTTCGTTGTTGAAGTTTGCCATAATGCCACGCGTGAAGTACACGTAGCCCCCCGGCACGGCAAAGGCGTTAATTACCGGCGAATCGACGATGCGGAACTGGTAGTTGAGCTCGGGCCGGTGCGACACCTTGCCCATCTTGTCGCCCATCGTGTTGATGTAGTTCTGCAGCTTCTCATTCTGGTACAAACCGAACTGCGCAATAATGGCCGGGTCCGATTCTTTACCCATCGCCAGCTCCTGCCCTTCCGACACGAGCATGACTTCTTTTTTACCCGTTACCGGGTTGGTAGCACAACCGGTCAGCAGCAGGCCGGCAAGTAGCAGGGAGGGAATAGAACGTAGAAGCATAGGAGCAGGAGTTGGTGAGAGATAATGCTTGAACGCAACGCGGCGGCTGGTGTTGGGATATGGCATGAAGCTCCCGCTTTGCGTGTCGTTGCTGACAGCTAAACGACATGGCGCAACGATACGCGAAGCGGGAGTTTAGCGTTACATCCCCGACGGGGCCTGTTCCAGCGGCGGGCGGGGGCAAGCCCCTACGTCGTGCTGGCGGACTCCCCTTCCTGCTGCTGCTGCGTATCCTGCTCTTCCTGCTCCTCTACTGTGGGGCGGCCCTGGCGCCGGTCGAGCCAGTTCATAACGGGCGTGGCCAGCGTGCCGTGCAGCACGATGGACACGAGCACCGTGAAGCCGGTAGTAGCCCACAGTTCGCGGCTGTTAGGGAAATAGCGGGTATCGAGGGCAAAGGCCAGGTAGAAGAAGGAGCCGATACCACGGATACCAAAAAACGATACCACCAGCCGCTCGCTCCAGTCGAGGCGGCTACCCCAAAGCGTGAGCAGCCCCCCCAAAGGCCGTAGCACCAACAGCAGAATCAGGCCCAGCGCTACGCCCGTCCAGTTCAGGTAATTGAACAACCCCCAGGCAATAGAGCCGCCGAACAGGGTCAGAATTATCACAATCAGCAGGCGCTCCAACTGGTCGGTGAAGTCGTGCATCTCGTCCTGGTGCTCGTGGCTGCGCTCGTGGCGGCGCAGTGTAACGGCCGCTACAAACACGGCCAGAAACCCGTAGCCGTGCACCAGCTCGGTAAGCCCGTAGGCCACCAGCGTTACGGCCAGCGCCACAAAGCCGTAGGCATTGGGCCGGATGCGGGCGCGGCGCGGCAAATCAAAAATCAGGTACGACAGCAGCCGGCCCGCCAGCCAACCGGCCAGCACCCCCATGGCCACGCGGTAGCCCATATCCATCCAGGTCCAGTGCCAGAGCCGCTCGCTCATACTTTCCTTGGCAATAGGCAGCAGCGCCAGGGCCAGATACACGAACGGAAAGGCCAGGCCGTCGTTGAGGCCTGCCTCACCCGTCAGGGCGAAGCGCACGTTGTCTTCGCCGCCCTTGCCGGGCTCGCCTACCTGCACGTCGCCGGCCAGCACCGGGTCGGTGGGCGCGAGGGTGGCGGCTAGCACCACGGCCGAGGCCAGCGGCAGCCCGAACACGCCCCAGGCCACGCCCACGAAGCCGCCGATAGTCAGCACCATCAGCACCAGCACCAGCAGCAGCGGAATGCGCCAGGCTTTTATCGAAAACCGCTTGTCAATTTTGAGGCCGGTGCCGGTGAGGGCCACCGTCACGCACAGTTCGGTGAGGTGGGTGGCGAAGGTGGAGAACTCCACCGGGTCGGGGTCGGGCAGGCCCAGCGGCAGGGTAAAAATCAGCATCCCCAGCCCCACAAACAAAATCGGATACGAAAGCGGATACTTTTTGAGCAGCGACGGCAGCCAGGCCACGCCCAGAATTGCCACGCCGAGCACGACAAGGATGGTGTTGTACATAGTTAGGTGATGGGAAGCTTAGAGCGTGTTTGGGAATTTATTAAAACAGCGTTTCCGTCATGCTGAGCTTGCCGAAGCATCTCTACCGCTTCGTTAGAGAAGCCGCTGGCGAAGCAGTAGAGATGCTTCGGCAAGCTCAGCATAACAATTCCCAAACATGCTCTTAGTCTAAAAGAACGTCATTCAGAGCGCAGCGAAGAATCTCGCGTGCTGACGCTGGATTAGTATCTCAACGACTGCACGCGAGATTCTTCGCTGCGCTCTGAATGACGTTCCTACGTTAACCCGGCCCCTGAGTTCCCTGTAATCCCTACGGCCGCCGGCTGTTCACATCCAAGCGCTGGTAGCCGATGAGCAGGTCGGTGCGGGTACCGGGCGGGCGGTAGTACACCAGCAAATCGTACTGATTTTCGGTTTCCTGGTGGCTGCCTTCCCACGGAATGCTGTTGGCTCCGGTGGGAGTTTGGGTGGCGTAGTAATAGTTGTAGTAGCCCTGCTTGAGCAGCGCGTGGCCCCGGTACTGGCGGTTTGCAGCGTCATAGGTCAGCTTGAACTCGTCGCGTAGCTGCCAGTCGCTTAGGGCGCCGAGCACATATACGGGGCCGGCAGCGGGCACTTCGGCATTTAGCTGGAAGGTTACGTCGAGATACTCGGTGTTGGTGCTGGGGTCGCCGGGGTACTCGCGGCTCTCAATCAGGCGCTGGCCATTGATGTCGTCGTACTGGGTGTACCGCTCGCCCAGCCGCGAGGCTTCGGGCAGCAGCAGCACGCTACGGGGCGTGGTGGTAGCATCGAGACTAGCCACCCCGGCCCCCGCCGAGCGGAAGGTGCGCAGGTCCATGAACCGGAACTCGCTCAGACCGGGGAAGGCGTTTTCAAAGTTGAAATACTGGTAGTCGAGCTGCTGCTCGGCGTCGCGCACAAAGGTGGGCCGCAGGTTATAGTGGGCGTTATCCCAGCGGAAGTTCTGGCGCAGCACCACCTTCACTTCCTGGGCCGGATTGACAAGGGCCATATTGTAGCGAATCCCAAAGTCGATCTGCTGCCAGCGAAAACGCTCCTCGCCGGCCACCAGAATGCCCTGCTTCATGGCAATCTGCACGGCACCATCTTCGAACACCAGCACCCGGCGGCTCAGCAGCGGCGTGCCGCTCGTGCCCTGCACCACCCACAGGTAGTTGCCCGACAGCTTCACGCGCGGCATTTGCACCTGGTAGTGCTGGTAAGGCACTTTGGTGCTCACCGAGGGCCGGTAGTTGTTGATGAGCTGCTCGTTGATTTCGCTCAGAAACTGCATGTCGGTCAGCATCGAGGGCTGCCAGTTCAGGTCGCAGTGGATGAGCTTGGCCGTGAGCCGCTGGCCCGAGCCGCCAAGCACATCGAACTCCAGCACCGGCGACTGGCCCTGGCTAAGCGGCACCACCGGCGGGTTGAACACCTGCCCGGCCTGGCCCGTGGGCACGTAGCAGAGCACGGTGCGCACGTTGGGGTCGTAGATGTAGTCCTCGTAGCGCAGCTTTTTATCAACGTAGTACTCGGTGCCCACCTGGCCGGGCGTGGCGGGCCGGCGGGCGGCGTTGGGGTCGGTGATGGGCGTACCCAACGGCACGCAGGCGGCCACCGGGAGCAGCCCCAGCAGCGGAAGGAAGCGGGAAAGTAGGCGCATGATGCGAAGATACGGCCAACGCAGTATCTTGGGTGCCGTGGTGGGGCTTTTGGGGCCGGCGGCGTTTGGTGGGACAACTCAGCCTCTCAGCTCACTCACTTCTGACATTCCACCAGCCAGACCCACCGATTCGCAGTTATGCCAGACAAGAATCTCTTCATTATAGCGGGTTGTAACGGCGCAGGCAAGACGACAGCCTCGTTCACTATTCTACCCGAAATACTGGAGTGCAAAGAGTTCGTGAATGCCGATGAAATTGCCAGAGGTCTTTCTCCGTTTCAGCCCGAGAAAGTGGCTTTTGAAGCGGGAAGGATAATGTTGGGACGGATGAATACGCTCCTGGCTAACGATGAAACTTTCGCGTTTGAAACTACGCTGGCAACCAAAAGCTTCAAGCAGAAAATAGAGCAGGCCAAACGACAGGGTTACACCACTACTTTGCTATTCTTTTGGCTTCAGAACGTAGAACTCGCGAAGGAGCGGGTGAAGCTCAGAGTGTTAGAGGGCGGACATAACATCGAACCGGAAGTAATCGAAAGGAGATATAGCAGAGGAATCAAAAATTTGTTTGATATCTACTTGCCGATAGTTGACGGAGCGTCACTGTTTGATAATTCTTTCGGTAAACGTAAGCTGATTGCCCGTCAAACCATCAGTGGGAAACTTGATGTATTGAGTAAATCAGAGTTTAAACAATTAAAGAAGCAATATGACCACGATTAAAAAGCAACTGGAACTAGAAGGCAAAATCTTAGCCGGGCTCGATTTAGCCTATCAGCGGTTGATTGAATTCAAGAAGTCTAAAAACGCGGACCTTGTAGTGATACGGGACGGCAAGATTATGAGAATTAAAGCAGAATAAAATTTCTAAGATGAATAACCCGGCGACCGGTTTTGATGTGAATAATGTGCATGCCTAGCGGTACTCAGGCGGACGTTATTAGCAATAGGATATTATCGTCACCATCTACTGAAATAAATTTTACATATACAAATCACTGAAAATTAACTGATTCTAAGATAAAATCTTGTGTAATTTAAAGCTTGTGTAATTTAAAGAGAATGATATTAGACACCAAATTGCATTAAATTAGGTAAATTTTTCATCGCATGAGCGAATAATAAAAAATAAACTTTATTAACTTTTTCATAAAATACATAATCTAAAAACATGAAGTTTTGTCTAGCATTATTGATTTTTATTCTTCTTGCAAGGATATCATACGGGCAAAACGATTTTGCAAATTTAGCAACATCAGCAGATAGTACTTTTGGATATAATGCTCATAATCCTCTTCTTCTTAAGAAAGGAGATCCAAATTCAAGTATTTATAATTCGCATATTTTTTTGAAAGGGCTTAAAACTTCTGATAATCAAAGTCTGGAAATCTTACTGAGAAAAACTGTAAACAATCCAATATATAAGAAAACGGCGGTTAGAATAAATAGCAGACAAACAGGCTTGCCTATTAGTGGCAAGTTGGGACTGCTTGACAAATATTATTTTATTACGTCAACCACAAAAGATACTTTAGTAATCTATGTTGATATATATAATAAAGGGCCGCTATTTATACCAGCAGGGCTGAAATATAAAAAACAATGAATGCTCTCGTTGTTTGGCATAAAGAGGAAATAGAGCTAGATTATTTCAAAGTGTAAGCAGGTCTACTTAATCTTACGAGCTTGATAGGGAAATATTTCCTGCTTACATGTTTTGTGAATGTAGACTATAACAGCTGTAATAGAGCCCCGCCCGAAGCACGTAGCTTCAGGCGGGGCTTTCTGTTTCTAGCAATTGCCGCCGCAGTTCAGCAGCGGAGCGCTAGATGTTCTCGGGCAGCCGGATAGCGTCCTCAAAATTGCCGAGGATGGGTTTGTCGCCCTCCGTTACGGCTTCGACCAGTAGCGCGCCGCCCACGAAAGCGCCCTTCCACGACTCGCCCAAGCCGCCGAACACTTCGGCCCGGTCGCCGCGGGAGCGGAGCTGGTTGAGGCCCACTTTGAAGGCGCGCACCTCCTTGGCCGTGCGCGCGGCCAGCTTGGCATCGTCGGAGGCAATGGCGGCCACCAGCGCCCCGTTGCTGATGTTCATCTCGCCCACCAGCTCCTCCACCCGATCCACCAGCACAATGCTGTCGATGGGGCCGAAGGGCTCCTTGAAGTACAGCTCGCTCTGGCGCGGCAGGTTCACCAGCGCCCGCGGGGCGCGGTAGGCGCTCCGGTCCTGACCGGGCAGGAACAGCGCGTCGTCGAGCTGGCCCTCGTAGATGGGCGTGGCCCCGGTTTTGAGGGCATCCTGGTAGAGGCGGTCCAGGTCCTGGGCCTGCTGGGCGTTGATGACGGGGCCGAACGCCAGGTTAGGCAGCGCGTCATCGGGGGCGTCCACCAGTGTGGGGTTACCGATTTTCAGGTCCCGGACGGTGTTCCAGTAGGTTTCGAGGAACTGCGGAAACAGCCGGCGCTCCACCACGAAGCGCACGTAGGCCGTGCAGCGCTGCTTGCCGTAGTCGTAGCCCTTTTTGAGCTGCTGGGCCATGGCGTCCCAGTCGGAGTAGTCCCAGATGCCGTAAGTGTTCACGCCCTCCATCTCCAGCATGTAGCGCTTGTCGGTAGTGGACAAGGCATCGGAAATATTGCGGGCGTTTTTGCGCCCCCCCACGAAGCTGAGGCAGTCGATAGCGGCGTGCTTCACCAGCACGTCGCTCAGTTCGCCGCCCGAGCCGCTCACCAGCGTCACGGGCAGGCCGCAGCGGCGGGCAATGGCGAAGGTCAGGCTCAAGGAAATAAAGCCGCCATCGGTGGGCGTTTTGGCGATGACCGCGTTGCCGCACAGCGCCTGCACCAGCACCGCGTGCAGCAGCACCGACATGGGGTAGTTCCAGGAGGCAATGTTGCTGACGAGCCCCAGCGGGGTACGCTTGCCCAGCATGCTTTCAATGTTATCGACGTACCACTGCACGCCGTCGATGGCGCGGTCGATGTCGGTGAAGCCCAGCTTGTAGGTTTTGCCAATCTCCCACATGAGCAGCTTGCCCACCAGCTCGACGTGGGGCTGCAGCTGGGTCAGGCAATCCTGCACCCGGCGCTTGCGCTCATCCAGGTCGGTGTTGGCCCAAGCGGCGGCTTCGGCCTTGGCGGCCTGCACGGCGCGCAACGCGGTGGTCTCATCGAGCATCGGCAGGCGGCCGATAATGCTGCCATCAATGGGCGAAACGAAGTCGCGGGGCTTGCCTGGCTCCTGCCAGCGGCCTTCCATCAGGTTGAGGTAGCCGGTGCCGTCGGGCGCAAATATTTCGGGGGCGGCAGTTTTGGTCTGGGCCAGCAGGTGGTCGAATTCGACCTGGGGAGAAACGATTTTGGGCATGGGAGAAGAAGGGGTTGGATGGCGAAAGGAAGCATCCGAAGCCGCAACTCCGGGTCAATAAGGTACGCGGTTCCGACCGGCAAGAGCCAGCTGGCTGTTAAAAGCCGCGAGGCCGCTCCTTTGTTCAGCTTCGCCCCTACCCGCCCAGCCGCCGCCACAGCGCCAGCAGCAAACTCAGCACGGCGCTAATAAGCAGCATCGACACCCACGGCACGTACAGCCGAAAGCCCGGCCGCTCCACCCGCACATCTCCCGGCAGCCGCCCAAACCAGCTAAACCACCCCGAGCCACCGCCCAGCCACAGCAGGCACCCAAGCAGCATCAGGCCCAGGCCCAGCAGGAAAAGGGTTTTACCGAATTGGGGAGACATGGGGAATAGGTTTATCAGGATTAGAATAATGTCATGCTGAGCGGAGCCGAAGCATCTCTACCGCTTCGTTGCACTCGTTCAGCGAAGCGGTAGAGATGCTTCGGCTCCGCTCAGCATGACGTGCGGTTTGCCCATCTGGTTATAATATCACCCCTGCCCAAACACCGGCTCAATGCGCCCTTCGGCCCCAATTTGCAGCACGGCCTCGTAGTTCTTGCCGGTTTTGCTGGATACAAACCCGCGGATGACGCCGGTTTTACCCTTGCGCAGCAACTGGTTCATTTGGGCATCCGTCAGGGTTTTGCCGCCCCAGGCGAAGGGGACCCGGAACTGGCAGTCTTCGCGGAAGCGGGAGCAGCCCCAAGCACTGCTGCCGCGCAGCATCTGGCCCAACCGGCAGACGGGGCAGGGTATCTGGCCGGGGTCGGTGGCGGTGGTGGGCTTGCTTTCGGCGGCGCGGGCCAACTCCAGGGTGCGGGCGGGCGTGAGCAGAACGGCGGCATCGAACTTGTTGCCGTCGTCGTCCAGAAAGCCTTTCATCACCTGGGTGCGGCCTTTCTTGAGCAGGTCGCCGGCCTGCTTGTCGGTGATTTTCTTGCCCTCGAATTCAGTCGGTAGCCGGAACTGGCAACCCTCCTTCCAGCGCGAGCAGCCAAACGCCGATTTGCCCCGCAGCACATGGCCGCTGCCGCAAGCCGGGCAAGTCCCAAGTGCTCCGGGTATGGCTGGGGTAGCTGCCGCTCTGGGAACTGGTGCCGCTGTTTTGCCGGCCGGGGCTCCCGCTTTCCCAGCAGAAACGGAGCCAGCAGGCGGAGCCGTGGTGCTGATAGCGCGGCCGGAACCATCCTGCTTCACCTCCTGCACCATTTCGCGCACCAGCTGCTTCAGCTCCCCCAGAAACTGCTCCTGGTCTAGCTCGCCGCCCTCAATCTGGCGCAGCTTTTTCTCCCATTGCCCCGTCAGTTCCGCCGACTTCAGTGTGGGGTTGCGGATGAGGCCAATCAGCTCGACTCCCGTGGGCGTGGGCACAATTTTCTTTCGGTCGCGGATGATGTACCCGCGCTTAAATAGCGTTTCGATGATGGCCGCGCGGGTGGAGGGGCGACCGATGCCGTTTTCCTTCATGGCCAGCCGCAGCTCGTCGTCGTCCACGTTGCGGCCGGCCGTTTCCATGCCGCGCAGCAACATGGCCTCGGTGTAATCGCGTGGGGCCTGGGTTTGCTTGGCGTCGAGGCGGGGCTGGTGGGGGCCGCTTTCGTCTTTCACGAAGGCCGGCAGCACGGTGCCCACTACGTCGTCGTCGTCGCTGCTGCTACTACTGCTCCTCTTTTCGTTGGCTACGGTCTGCTTCTCGGGGTCGCCGTACACTTCGCGCCAGCCGGGACTGAGAATCTGCCGGCCCCGGACGCGGAACGTGAGGCCCGCCACGTCGGCCGTTACGGTCGTATTCGACACCTCACAATCGGGGTAGAAAGCGGCCAGGAAGCGGCGCACGATGATGTCGTACACCCGCTGCTCGTTGCCGCCAAGGCCGCCCGCGCTGGCTCCGGTTGGGATGATGGCGTGGTGGTCGGTGACTTTGTTGTTGTTGAAAACCTTGGCGCTCTTGCGGATTTTGGGGGCCGCCAGCAGCGGGGCCGTGAGGGCCGCGTAACCGCCCAGCCCGCGCAAAATGCCGGCAATTTTGGGGTACTGGTCGTCGGGCAGAAACGTGGTATCGACACGCGGGTAGCTCACTACTTTCTTCTCGTAGAGACCCTGTACCGTTTTGAGCGTGTCCTCGGCCGAGAGGCCCAGCTGGTTGTTGCACTGCACCTGCAAGGACGTCAGGTCGAACAGTGCGGGCGGACTCTCCAGGGCCTTTTTGATGATGACGCTCGTCACCGTGAGCGGCTGGCCGGTTACGCGGGCCAGGGCCTCGTCGGCTTCCTGCTGGGTCACGAAGTAGCCGCGGGCCTTGAGGCGGGCCTTTTCGTCGGGCTCGTCGTCGTCTTTGCCCGGTTTCACCACGGCCACATGGCTGAACATAGTGCTCCGGTATTCAGCCCGCAGCACCCAGTAGGGCTCTGGCCGGAAGTTCTGGATTTCGTGGTAGCGGTCGACCAGCAGGGCCAGCGTGGGCGTTTGCACCCGCCCGATGCTGAGCACTTGGCGCTGGCCGGGCGCGTACTTGAGCGTGAACAGGCGCGTCGCGTTCAGGCCCAGCAGCCAGTCGCCCACAGCCCGGCTCTTGCCGGCCTGGTAAAGCGAGTCGAACTCGGAGCCCTCCCGCAGGTTCTGGAAGCCCTGGCGGATGGCTTCCTCGGTGAGTGAGGAAATCCAGAGGCGTTTGGTGGGCTTGCGGTACTTGGCCTCCATCAGCACCCAGCGCTGAATCACCTCCCCTTCCTGGCCGGCGTCGCCGCAGTTCACCACCTCATCGGCGGCGGCCAGCAAACGCTTGATAACGGCGAACTGGCGCACCACACCATCATCGCGCAGCATGAGCTTGATACCGAACTGCTCGGGCACCATGGGCAAATCGTGGATGCTCCAGCGCTTCCACTCGGGGCGGTAGTCCTCGGGCTCGCGCAGCTGGCAGAAGTGGCCGAACGTCCAGGTTACTTGATAGCCGTTGCCCTCATAATAGCCGTCCATCCGGCGGTCGGCGCCGAGCACGTTGGCAATTTCGCGGGCCACGCTGGGCTTTTCGGCAATGCAAACAATCACAGATTACGCTGATTTTAGGCGCTGACTAAACCGATGCGAGAGTCAGCGGGGAGTCAACAAATATAGCGTGCAAAAAGGTCGACTGGGCAGCTAGGCCGGGTGGAGCCGGCGCGGTCAGGTGGCACCGCTGCCAATCGTGCTAAAAGAAAAAACCCTCCCTACAAAGCGTAGGAAGGGTTTTGGTGATCCCGCTGGGATTCGAACCCAGGACCCATACATTAAAAGTGTATTGCTCTACCAGCTGAGCTACAGAATCAGTTTCTTTGTGCTGGCAATAAGCCCTTGTGGCTGATTGTGGCACAAAAGTAGAGTCCCGGATTTAACTGTGCAACTGTTTTGCTCAAAAAAGCCCCCCTTTTTTTCCTGCTCCTCCTGAGTTTCGCTCAACCGATTCAGGCCCAAAAAGTTAGTCCGGCGCTTCAAAAAGCCGATTCGCTGTACAGGGTCGGGCAGGTGGCCCAGGCGTACCCCTGGTACCGGCAGGCTCGCGACTCCGACGGCCTGCAATCGGGCCGGCAGGCGCTGCGCATGGCCTACACCCAGGAGGTGCTGGGCCATTATCCGGCCGCTCTCTATTACTTAAGTGTGTCTCAGAATCTGGAGCCGCGCTACGCTACCTGGCAGAAAATGGTGAGCCTGGCCCAGGAACACCGCCTGACGGGCTACCCCGACACTTGGCGGCAAAGCCTGTTTATCACACTGCAACGCTACTATTACCGCTTGCTGCAGGGCCTTCTGCTGCTGGCCATAGTGGCCGGGGCAGCTCTGCTGCTACGCCGCCGCACCGCCGACCGGGTCTGGTGGGCCGTGTACGGCAGCTACCTGCTGGGCGTGGGCCTGGCGCTAAACGTGCTGGCCTCCGCTCGGGTAGGGCTTGTAGCGCGCGCCCGCGCCCCGCTTATGGCCGGCCCCAGCGCCGGGGCTACCTGGCTGACCACCGCCGCCGCCGGTGACCGGTTTGAGGTGGTGGGCCGGCAGGACCTGTGGTATCGGGTGCGCTGGCAGGACCGGGAGGCCTATATCCGACGAAGAAATCTGCTGCTGGTTGAATAACACCCTGAGCAGATTATATTGTCCGTAAAAATATAAATACCTGTTATTCAATAAATTAGCATAAACGATAGAAAATATAACCAAAGGTTTAACGGGAAAATTTAAATTTTAAAAGCTGTGTATTTAGGGCAACATCGGCACAAACTGGCACCGGAGTTGCAATTGCTCTATCAGAAGCCCGCAGCCGGATTGGCTGGCTGTCGGACACCATTTCTGCAAACAGCACTTTCCCCATACATACGCCATGAAAAAGCTCCTCATCCTTCTTGCCGCCTTCTCGATTTCAGCGGCCGCTTCGGCCCAGATCACTCCGGTAAAAACCGTCCGTGGCCAGTACCAGAAGAGCCAGAAGCAAGACCTGACTCCTGAGCAGCGTGCCGACCGCGCCGCGCAGAAGCTCACTAAAAGCCTCAACCTCTCGGCCGCCCAGAGCCAGCAGGTGCGCCAGTTGCAACTGGCCCGTATTCAGCAGCAGCAGGCCAACAAAGGCCAGGCCGGCACGGTAGCCAAAGCCGATAGAAAGGCGCGCCATCAGGCCATGAAAGGTCAGCGGGCCCAATACGACGCCCAGCTTAAGCAGATCCTGAGCGCCGACCAGTACACCAAATACGCACAGATGCAGGCCGACAAAAAGGCCAAGCACCAAGCGAAGCGTCAGAACAAGGGCTAAACAAGACCATTTTAGCAACCACATAAGCGACAGGGCCCCGACGATTAATCGTCGGGGCCCTGTCGCTTATGTGAATTCTAATGCTCCCTCCGGCCTGCGCTGGTGGTGCCAGCCGACGTTGGGGTCATAGCACCGGCCGTGCGGCAGCGGCCCGGGCCTGCTGGCCCAGCTTGCTGTGCTTACGGCCGTAGCCGTAGTAAATGACCAGCCCAATGGCCAGCCAAACGGCTAGGCGCAGCCAAGTTTCCCAGGGCATCGACACCATCATCACTACGCAGGTGAGAATGCCCAGAATGGGTACCAGCGGCACCCAGGGCGTGCGGAAAGGCCGGGGTGCGTCGGGCTCGCGCTTGCGCATTATGAGCACGCCCGCGCACACCATCACGAAGGCCAGCAGTGTGCCGATGCTCGTCATTTCGCCCACTACCGAGATGGGCACAAAGCCCGCGAACAGGGCAATGAACAGGCCCAGCAGCAGGTTGGATTGCAGCGGCGTGCGAAACCGCTCGTTGATGCGGGCAAACACCGGGGGCAGCAGCCCATCCTTGGCCATACTGAAGAACACCCGGCTCTGGCCCAGCAAATCCACCAGAATGACGGAGGTGTAGCCAATGATGATGGCCAGAATAACCGCGCCCGACAGCCAGGCATAGGGTGTTTTTTCGATAGCAATGGCCACCGGCGCGGCGCTGTTCTTGAACTCGGTGTAGTTGGCCAAACCCGTCATCACGTAGCCGAAAAGCACGAACAGCACGGTGCAGACCGCCAGCGAGCCGAGGATGCCAATGGGCAGGTTGCGCTGCGGGTTCTTGGTTTCCTGCGCCATAGTGGCCACGATATCGAAGCCGATGAACACGAAGAAAATGACGCCTGCCCCGCGTAATATTCCGCTCCAGCCAAACTCGCCGAACGTGCCGGTATTGGCCGGAATATAGGGCTGGTAGTTAGCGGGGTCGATGTACTGCCAGCCCAGGCCGATGAACACCAGCACCACGGCCACTTTCAGCGTAACGACTAGGGCGTTGAACCACGCCGAGCCGGCCGTACCCCGAATGATGATGAGCGTAATGGCCAGCACGATGAGCATGGCCGGCACGTTCACCAGCCCGTGTACCTCGCCCCCGCCGCCGGCCAGCGTGGCCGTTTCGAATGGCGACATAACCAGTTGCGGGGGCAGGTGGATACCGTATTTGGCCAGGAAATTGAGCAGGTACTGCGACCAGCTGATGGCCACCGTAGCCGCGCCCACCGAGTATTCGAGCACTAGGTCCCAGCCGATAATCCAGGCAAACAGCTCGCCCATAGTGGCGTAGGCGTAGGTGTAGGCCGAGCCCGACACCGGCACCATGGAGGCAAATTCGGCGTAGCATAGGGCCGAAAACGCGCATCCCACGGCCGCCACGATAAACGAGAGCGTGATGGCCGGGCCGGCGTTGTTGGCAGCAGCAATGCCGGTTAGCGAAAACAGCCCGGCCCCGATAATTACGCCGACACCGATGGTAATGAGGTTGAAGCCGTTGAGGCTTCGTTTGAGGGTGTTGCTGCCTGTTTCGGCCGCTTCCTGCCGCAGCAGTTCCAATGATTTTTTAAGCATACAACAAGCAAGGATGCGCGCCGCTTGCCGCAGCGCGCATCCGGGTAAAAATGAACCGGGCCGGTAGCGGCCCACTGGGGTAATAAAATCAGACCAGCACTCAAGCCAGCACCCGAATAACCGACTCCGAGAAGCGCTCCATTTCTTCGAGCTGCGGGCTGGCCTGCAACAGAAAGAAATCGACCCCAACCCGCTCGAACTCGCCGATCCGGTCCTGGAGCTGGGCGGGCGTGCCGGTGAGGCCGGTGCGCAGGCCCCGGTTGGAAACCGAGTAATCCTGCAGCGACACCTGCTGCTCGAGCTGGGTACCGGCCAGCCACTGCTGGTAGTTGCCGAAGCCAGCAGCCGTGGCTTTTACGTCGGTAATGCGGGCCAGTTCCCGGCTGACGGCCTGCTCGGTTTCGCGCACAATGGTGTAGCCAGCCACCCCGAATTTCATCGGTGGCAGCCCTTTCTGCTCGCGGCGGCGGCGCATGTCGGCAATGCGGGCCCCAATATGGGCAGGCGAGTCGCCGTGCATCACGTAGCCGTCGCACTGGGTCGTAATCAAGTCTTTGGCCGCCTCCGATTCGCCGCCGGCGTACAGGAACGGGGCCTTGGCGGGCTTGGGTTGCAGCACGTTGTCGGTGAGCTGGTAATACTTGCCGTCGTAGCTGAAGTGGTCGTGCTCCCACACGTTTTTCACCACGTCGAGCCACTCGCGGGTGCGGGCGTAACGGTCGTCGTGCTGCTCAAAGTGCAGGCCGTACTTGGTGGCCTCATCGCGCCACCACGAGCTCACCACGTTGAGCGAAAGGCGGCCGGGGGCAATTAGGTCGATGTTGGCGGCCTGCTTGGCCAGCAGCGCCGGCTGATGAAACGTGGGCCGCACGGCCACCATAATTTCCAGCTGCTCGGTTACGGCGGCCAGCGCGGCGGCCGTGCTCCAGGCCTCCAGCGCGGGCGCCTCGGGCCCCTTAATGTCGTTGAGGTAGAGCTCGGCAATAAGGGTCAGGTCGTAGCCCAGCGTTTCGCTGCGGCGAGCCAGCTCCTTCACGTAAGTCCAGTCGGTGGGCATCTGCTCGTCGACGACGTTGCGCAGCCAGCCCCCGAAAACGGGCATCCAATAGCCAAATTTCATAGTTGCAGAGTGGTTAAGAAGCCTTGGGGCTTCGGGTTTTCAGGAAAACAGGCAATCAGACTGCTAATGCGGCCAACGGGGCCTTCAGCGTATTTGCTTCGGCCGGGAGCTGGCTTTCGAGGTAGTCCACGAAGCGGGCGTAGGGGTCGAAGCCGACCACGTTCACGGCGTCGGCCACGAAATTGGACAGCGCGTTGATGTCGTAGTACAGCACCTGGCCGGTGCGTTCATCAATCAGGTACTCCACGCCGCCCACATCAATGCTGGCGGCGGCCACGATGCGCTCCACGGCTTCGATTACCTCGGCCGGGGGCGTAAAGGCTTCTACCTGAATACCCTTTTTAGGCGCTTCGGTCAGGCAAAACTCGGCCGACTGCTCCTCCGGAATCTGGCAGATTTCGGCCGGGCACAGGTTGAAGCTTTCGCCGGTCGTGTACACCTTCATGGCGTAGAGAAACTTGCCGTTGAGCGTCTCGACCCGGTGAATGTGGCCCCCGCGGGGCGTCACGTACTCCTGCACCAGCGCCGTTTGGTCGAGGCCCAGATCCAGCTGATTGGCCTCCACTGCGGCTTGCAGACCCGCCAGCGTATCGAAGCGGATGATGCCGGCCCCGCTGCCCCCGATGTTCACCTTAACTACCACTGGGAAGCGCAGCTCGCGGGCGGCCTCTACTGCCCGGCTGGCGTGGTTTATCACCCGCGCAGCGGGGTAGCCCAGCCCCAGCGTCTCGAACAGGGAAAGCTGCCGGGCCTTGTTGGTTTCGATGGCCGTAGCCGCCGAGCCGTTGATGATGCGCGTGCCGATGCGCTCGAGGTGCGTGGCGTAGCCGGCCGTGTGGAAAATGCCCTGGCCGTGGCCTCGCAGGTAGGCCGAGGAGCTCATGCGGTTCACCACCAAGCTGTAGGGGCTTTGCTGCTCGGCGGGGTTGAAAAGGTGGTGGGCGGCGTCGATTTTCTCGTAGGCCAGCCCGCGCCGATCGAGTTCGGCAAACAGTGGCTTAAACCATTCGGGGTGCTCGAAGTAGATGCCAATAGGCTTGGTGGCAGCAGTCATATCCAGGAAAAAAAAGGGTGAAAAAGCAGGCAGAAAACCCCTGAGCACAGCCAACGCCACCCCTGCCGGCCCGCAGCCGGACGCTCCCCAGCCCATATTATGGCGCAAACGCCCCAAACCCAGACGAGCCCAACGGCCCGACCAGACCTGCGCAGGCCAAGCGGATAATCCAGCAAAAAGGGAAGAGGGGACGCCAGCGGAGCGGCGGGCCTTGGGCTCGCGCTTACTCAGCGGCTAGGCGGGCACAGTGGCCCGCGACCGGTAATTAGGCCCGGCAACAACAGCCCCAACAGCAGCACATACCAGCCCGGTGCCGGAACACGGCGGGCGTAGCAATAAGGGCGGCGGAAGAAAGCAGGGCGTTGTTGGAGGCGTCCACGGTAACTTGTTTTTATATGGTCAGGACTTGGCACCGTGCCCGCGGTTGCGGATGGTTGCCGACGCTTCATCGAGCCTGTCTCTCAGCGCCTCTTTATAAAAACAATCCTTCGGGGAAGAAAGAATTGATGCCTCAAAGGTAGAACCAGATTGCTGCCCCGGCAACTACCCGCCCGTCTGCGCTACCTTCTCAGCACCCATTTACCGCGCGGCCTGTGCCGTAAACGGCGGCAGAAAGCGCATTTTAACTCGTTCTTCCTTCTATTCAATACACACAAAAAATACCCCGATGGCAACCGTCGGGGCATTTTTGATATTATTCCTCAGCAGACCGGGACTATTCGGGCAACGCGGCCGGCGGGATAGTCGGCTGCGACTCGGGTGCTTGAGCGAACAAGCGCATACGATAGGCCATAATGGCTGTTTCGCCGAGTTGGGCCAGCAAACGATAGTTGGCCACCGCCCCCACAGCCGCCCCCACCACGGGCAGCAGTTGGGCCATTTTGGCCAGGTCGATATAGTCGCGGTACTCCTGCTGAAACTGGCGCCAATCGAAGGTTTCGGCAGTGGCAGTGGCCCCGGTGGCGGGCCAGTCGGCCAGTTGGTGGTAGGTTTCGCGGCGGGTGTGCTGGCTGCTGAAGGCCAGTTGAAAGATATGCAGTAGGTAGAGCCGCTCGGAAAGCTGGCGCACATCGTGGCCGTAGAGGGCGGCAATATCGAAGAGCAGCTTGAGCTTGATGCCGAGCAGCAACGGGAAATCGGCGAGGCCCAGCAGGAAGCCGGCGGCCCCGGTAGCGCCGCCCTCCACGGCCGCCGCGTTGCGGTAGTTGCGGATGCGGGCCCGCACTTGCTCCTCGCGCTCGGCCAGCGTACCCTGCTGCACCGGCTGGCGGGTGGTATGCTGCGAGCCGAACAGCACGCCCTCCACCATTTTCTGGATGGTAGCCGTGAGGGCGCGGTGTAGCTTTTCGGGCAGCAGGGCATTGAGCCGGGACTGCAGCTGGCGCGTAAAGCGGTTCAGCAGGCTGGGCTTGCGCTGCATCCGCTGCTGCCAAGAGCGCAGGTCAGTAAGGGCTTGCTGGTCGTAAGGGTCGGGGGTTAGCATCAGAGGTGAATATACATTTCAGCTAGCACAAGGGCCGCTCACCGTAGCGCATAAATCCGCTCAATCATTTCTACTACTTTCAGGCCTTCCAGCGCGTTGGTTGTTGCTACGCCGCGTTGCCGGAGGGTTTCTACTACGTTGTCGATAACGTGGACGTGGTTGGCGGCCGAGCCCTGGTAGGGGCCGTATTGGTTGGCGGGGTTGGTGGGCGGCAGCGCGGGCAGCGTGTAATCCTGCAGGTGACAGTACTCTACTTTGTCCATGTACTGGCCGCCCAGGCGCAGGCTGCCACGCTCGGCCACCACCGTCAGCGAGCTTTCCAGGTTCCGGTCCCAGACGGCGGTGCTGTACTGCAGCGTGCCGCTGCCGCCGCGCACGAGGTCAAACGTCACCAGGCCCGAGTCCTCGAACTCGGTGAGGTGCTCGTGGGTGAAGTCGCGGAAGCGGGCCGAGATGTTGGTGATGTCGCCGAACACCCAGTAAAGCAAATCGACGAAGTGGCTGAATTGCGTGAAGAGCGTGCCACCGTCGGCGACGCGGGTGCCGTGCCAGCTGCCGGGCGTGTAGTACCGCTCGTCGCGGTTCCAGAAGCAGTTGAGCTGCACCAGAAACACCTTTCCCAACCGGCCTTCCTGCACTATCTGCTTAAGCCAGGCGGCGGGCGGCGAGTACCGGTTCTGCATCACTCCGAACACAAAACGGCCGGTTTGCAGGGCCGTATGTACGATGTCCTCGGCGTCGGATTTGTGCAGGGCCAGCGGTTTCTCGACCACCACGTGCAACCCCGCCCGCAGGCCCTGAATGGCCTGTTGCGCGTGCAAGCCGTTGGGCGTGGCTACCGTCAGCACGTCTGCGGCGGGACCGTGGCTGAGGTAGTCGTCGAGGGAGGCGAAGAACGGGACGCCGGGAAAATCGTCGGCCAGCGCCGGAACCAGCTCGGGCCGGCTATCGACTAGCGCCACCAACTGGGCCTCGGGGTGGGCGGCCACCAGCGCGGCGTGGCGGCGGCCGATGTGGCCCACTCCGCAGATAACAAAACGAACGGCTGATTCCATAGTGAGCTGCAAGCTTCAGGCCGCAAGCTACAAGCTTCGGGCAACAAGCCTCCATCAGGTAGTCCGAGAAACTAGCGCCTCAGAAAGATAGGCGTAACAGAAAGACTTGCAGCTTGTAGCTTGCGGCCTGAAACTTTCAAACATGGAAATTGCCGGACTCCAGATTGACCTCGTGCGCCAGCGCATGCGCAGCCTGCGACTGACGGTGTATGCCGGCGGCCGCATCCGGGTGGCGGTGCCGCTGCACACGCCTACGGCGGCCATCGAGGCATTCGTGCAGGCCCGCCGGGCCTGGATTGAGCAGCACCAACAGCGGTTTGCCGCCCGCGAGCCGGCCCCAACCTTGCACTATGAAACAGGGGATGCCGTGCCCTTTCTCGGCCAACCCTACGCGCTAAAAGTGCGCCCCGCCATCCGGCCCCGCGTGGAGCTGCAGCCCGACACCCAGCAACTGCACCTCTACGCGCCCGCCGACAGCACTGCCGCTCAGCGCGAGGCCATATTGGCGGCCTGGTACCGCCAGCAGCTCCGGCAGCGGCTGCCCGGGCTGCTGGCCAAGTGGGAGCCGATAGTAGGGCGCACGGCGGCGGCCTGGGGCATCCGGCAGATGCGGACCCGTTGGGGCACCTGCAATATCGGGGCGGCCCGCATCTGGCTGAACCTAGAGCTCATCAAGCGGCCCCTGCCCTGCCTGGAGTACGTGGTGGTACACGAGCTGACCCACCTGCACGAGCGACTGCACAACGCCCGTTTCTGGGGCCTGGTAGACCAGTTCATGCCCGACTGGCGTACGCACCGGAACGAACTAAACCGAGTGCTGCTGGCCCCCACTGCCGCCCCCGACGCCGACTAAGCGCTACGCCCGGATCAGGTCGAACAACTGCTGATTTTCGTGCTTAGGCTAACGGATCAGGCATGCTTGCCGGGGCTCCAGCCGCGGCCGGCAAGGTGCTGCTGCCCAGCAGCAACGGCACCTTCTTCCAGGTGGGTACCCATCGAGTCGTTCCAGCGGTTGAGGTAGCCAAAAAGACTAATTACTCCCAGAATTTCCACGATTTCGCCCTCCGTCCAGTGTTGGCGCAGCGTCTGGCCAACGGCCTCGCTCACGGCATTGGGCACGGCCGAAGCAGCCACGGCAAATGCCAAGGCGGCCCGCTCGGCCTCCGAAAAAGCCGGATGCGTAGGGTACTCCCAGATATGGTCGAGCTGCTGCTGTTCGGCCCCGTAACGCTCGGCCGCTAGAATAGTGTGCGCCTGGCAGTACTGACACCCAGCGGCGTGGCTGCTGATGTAGCCGATAAGGCGCTTTAGAGCGCTGGTTACCCGGCCCTGGTTGGCCATTACGGCCTTATTGAGCTGGATAAAGGCCGTGGCAATGGCCGGCCGATGCTGCATGGTGAGCACGCTGTTGGGGCAGAAACCCAGCGTTTCGTTGAAGAAAGCCGCCATCTCTGCCACTTCAGGGTTAGCATCGGGGGCAAGTGGCGTTACGAGCGGAGTAGCCATAAGCAAGGGAGTTGGAGTGAGGAAGCCAAGAGCCGGCGAAAGTACGCGTTTCGGCCAAAGCGGGCGGCCAAATCACTATTATCCCCATACCAAATGTCCGAAACGGGCAGTAGCGCCGAAGCCGCCGAGTAGGACAGCCATGCCCTACTCGGCGGCTTCGGCGTTACTGCCGTGCGCTACAACACCCGCTTCAACTCCTCGAAATTCTTGTTGCTCACGGTGCGGCCGGTGCAGCCCAGCTGCCGGGCGCTGTTCTGGATGTTCTGGACGCGGGAACCCGGGTTAGGGTGGGTGCTCATAAACTCCGGGGAGCGGGCACCGCCTTCTTTCTCAGCCTTGATGAAGAAGCCAGCCGCACCGTCGCAGGCGTAGTAGCGGGTGCCGTTGAGGTAGACGGTGGAATATTTGTCGGCCTCGATTTCGTAGCTGCGGCTGAACTTGAGCTGGCCCAGGCCGGCGGCAATCTGCACGAGTTGGCCGTTGGAACGGTTGCCCAGCAGCAGCCCCAGCAGCATGCTGGTACCGTATTGCTTCTGCATGGTCTGGGTGCTGTGACGGCGGTCGGCGTGGGCAATTTCGTGGCCCAGCACCCCGGCCAGTTGGTTCTCGTTGTCGAGATACTTAATCAGTCCCGAAAACACGTAAATATGGCCGCCGGGCGTGGCGAAGGCATTCTGCACTTTGTCGTCTTTGATGAGCTGCACATCCCAGGGGAACTCCTTGCGGTACTTGAGCTGGCCACTGTCGAGCACGCGCTTCACCACGCCGTCGAGCAACTGGTAGGCGCGGGGGTTGCTGCTGCGGCTCATCAGCTGGCCTTTTGCCCGGTAGAGCGAATCAGTCTGGCGCGCTACCTGGGCTCCCAGCTCAATATCCTGCTGCACCGAGAAGATGTTGAAGCCTTGTGCGGGCTTGGTTATAGCGGCCGTGGTAAGTGCCGCAACGCCGGCCAGCGGCAGCAGAATGGTGAGGAAGGAAACGCGCATAGATGAGGGAATCAGGAGGAGAAAAACAGAACTACGAGGGCGAAAAGAAAAAACCGGGCCAAGCCCCTATTCCAGCCCCGCCCGCACCTGCGCTGCTACGTAGGCCACCTGCTCATCGGTAAGCGTGGGGTGGATGGGCAGCGAGAGGACGGTGCGGCACAGGCGCTCGGCCACCGGGAACTGCCCGGCCCGGTAGCCCAGGTACTCGTAGGCCGGCTGCAGGTGGTTTGGCAGCGGGTAGTACACGGCCGTAGGCACACCGCGCGCCGCCAGAAACTGCTGCAGCGCGTCGCGGCGGCCGGGTTCGTCGGCTATGGTAAGCGTGTACTGATGAAAAACGTGGGTGCTGCGCGGGTCGCGGGCCGGCACCGCAACGCCCGGCAGGCCCGCGAGCAGCGCATCGTATCGGGCGGCCACGCGCTGGCGGGCGGCCGTCCAGACGGGCAGGTGCGGCAGCTTCACGCGCAGCAGGGTGGCCTGCAGCGTATCGAGGCGCGAATTCAGGCCGATATGCTGGTGGTGGTATTTGCGCGTCTGGCCGTGGTTGGCTAGTTGACGCAGATAGTCGGCCCGTTCGGCATCCCGCGTAAATAGCGCACCTCCATCACCAAAGCCGCCTAGGTTTTTACTGGGGAAAAACGAAGTGGTGCCTACCTCCCCTACCGTGCCGGCCACCCAGGTGGCCGCGTCTTCAGCCTGAAACGTGGCCCCGATGGCCTGGGCATTATCCTCGATGAGGGACACGCCGTGCTGGTCGGCCAGCTGGCGCAGGGCCTGCAAATCGGCGCACTGCCCGAACAGGTGTACGGCCATAATGGCCCCGGTGCGGGGCGTGAGGGCGGCGGCCACGGCCTGCGGGTCGAGGTTGAAAGTGCCGGGCATCACATCGGCCGGCACTGGGCGCAGGCCAAGCACGGCGGCGGCTTCCAGCGTGGCCACGTAGGTGAAGGCCGGTACTATTACCTCGGCTCCGGCCGGCAGCTTCAGGCTCAGCAGGGCCAGCTGCAACGCGTCGGTGCCGTTGGCGCAAGGCACCACGTGCGGGCCGCCCAAGTACTGGCCCAGCTCGGCGGCAAATTGCCCCACGGCCGGGCCCTGAATGAAAGCGGCTTCGTGCAGGCAGATGGCAGCGGCGGCGTTTAGCTCGGCCTGCAGCGGAGCATGCTGGGCCGGTAAATCGAGCAGCTGGATAGGCGCAGGCGGCGCGACAGGCAAGGGCGAAACAGACACGGACAAATCGAAAAGGAAAGCAACCAGAACGGCAAATATACAGCGCGCCACACCGGGCTGTACCCTACGTACCCGCACCCTAAGCTACCGCAACCGCAAGTTGCAGGTTTGCGTTAGACCCCAAAGGCTCCGGCCAATTTTGCTCTCTCCAGCAACTCCCCTTTCCTTTTTAACCCCCTTCTTATGCTTCGTAAAACCCTCACCATCCCGGCTCTCTCGGCTCTGCTGCTGGCCGGCGGTATGTTCACGCAAACCAGCTGCAGCAACGCTCAGCAAACCGAAATGGCCGCCGATAAAGACCAGGCCTACAACGATTTTCAGACCTTCGTTTCCGACGCCGAAACCAGAGCGGAAGCCGCGGCCAACGCAACTGAGGAGGACTATAACCGCGAAACGGCCCAGATGAAGGCCGACTTTGACAGCCGGGTGGCGGCCGTAGACAAATACGCCGACCAGTATGACGACACTCGCCGTCAGGAAATCGAGCAGTTGCGTAACCGTTACACTACGGCTTACGATAAGCGCGAGGCCTCCTGGACCAACCGTTCGGGCATGGCTTCGGCGGGAGAAATGCAGTTGGGCAAGTATTACAAACCTAGCTCGCCGGCCTCTCGCGTAACGGCGGCCAACGCCCGCCAGACGTACGAGTCGTTCGTCAACGACATCAAGCAAAACGAGGATAAATACGACATCAACGACTGGCGCAACATCAACGCCGAGTGGCGGGCGCTCGACGAAGCCTACGACAACGTAAAAGGCGACATTCCGGTTAATGATCTGGCCGAGATCCAGAAGGAAAAGCTGAAATACGCCGCCTTCAAATCGTTCGATAAGGCCGAAGCACGCACCGCGCAGGGAGCCGACGCTATTGGAGGCGCGGCCAACGAAGTAGCCAACGAAACCCAGGACGAGCGTTCGGCTGTGGGCCGGGCCGCTAGCAACACTGCCTCCGATGTAAAGGAAGCCGGCAAGGACGTTGGCCAGGGAGCCGCCAAAGTAGGTAGTAAAGTAGGTGGAGCCGTGAAAGGTGCCTACAAGGAAGTGAAGTCGGAAGTGAAAAACACCGACAACGACTAGCCTGCAAACTGTCTGCAAAACCGCTGAAAGCGCCGGTTCTTCTCTGGAAGAGCCGGCGCTTTTGCGTACCCTCACCGAGAGGCGCGCTACTCGGCCGGCACTGGTTGCACCTTAGCGCAACTCCGTCAGCAGCCAGTAGAGCTTGAGGGCGTCGAGCTGGCGCAGGCTGGGGCGAGCCGAGAGCAGGTTGCGCTGCACCTGGGCCTGGCGCAGGCTGAAGGTGGTGCGCACGGCCTCGCTCAGGCCCCAGCGCTGCAACCGCAGGGCAGCGCCCAGCAGGCGCGTTTCGGCGCCCAGGCCCTCGGCCCGGTACAGCTGCACGAGGTTGCGCACGGCATCGTGGCTTTTCTGCAGAAATATGGGGGCCGCTTCCAGGCCATCGTGCAACACGGGGTTGTCGAGGTGCTGCACCACTATGCCGGAGCGCCGGAGCAGCCAGCCGAACTTGGTGTCTTCGTGGCCATAGCGCGTCAGGCTTTCGTCGAGGCCCAACTCCCGGAAAACGCCGGCCTGAATAAGCAGGTTGTTGAGCGTGAGCTGGCCATGCGGGGCACGCTGGCGCACGGCGGCCGGCCGGGCTTCGCGCCTACAGCCGTACAGCCAGCGCAGGTGTAGGGCGTCGTTGTCGGGAGGGGTGGTTTCGTAGACGGTGCCGCCAGCCAGTACCGGGGCCAGGTAGCGGCCGGCCCGGTAGCGCGCCAAAAACTGGTCGTCGGGCAGGCGGCTGTCGTTGTCGAGCAGCAGCAGCCACGCGTAGCGGGCAGTAGCGGCCAGCTGGTTGCGGATGGCCGCCCGGCCCACGTTGCGCTCCAGTTCGGCATATACCACGCCGGGCAGCCCGTCCAGCTCCCGGTTCAGCACCCGAAACGACTGCTGTGAGCCATCGTCGAGGCAGCGGATTTCGACAGGACCATGCCAATCGGCGACCTGCGCCAGCAACGCGCGCACCAGCGGCCGCACGTCGTGGTTAAATACCGGAATCAGCACGGAGAGCCCAATCATGCGCGACGGGTAGGGGCTTGCGGATGGGAAAGGAGCGTTGGGCGGGACAGCTGCCTACACCTGGAGGCTCAGGCGAGCCAATTGGTTGTCAGCAGCGCCCAGTTTTTTTGGACCGCGCGGGCTTAGCTCAGGGCAAAAGGCGTAATGGCCGAGTCAATCAGCTGGCCCTGCTCGCACTTCAATACCCGGTGCGGGTACTGCTCGATGAGCTGGTAGTTGTGGGTGGCCATGAGCACGGCCGTACCGGCATTATTGATTTCCACGAACAGCTTCATAATACTGTCCGACACGTCGGGGTCGAGGTTGCCGGTGGGTTCGTCAGCCAGCAGCAGCAGCGGCTCATTCAGCAGCGCCCGGGCAATTACCACCCGCTGCTGCTCGCCACCCGAAAGCTGGTGGGGCATTTTGCCGGCCACGCTGGCCAGTCCCACGCGCATGAGCACTTCCGAAATGCGCTGCTGCTTGCGGGCCTTGCCTTTCCAGCCGGTGGCATTAAGCACGAACAGCAGGTTGTCGGCCACCGAGCGGTCGAAAAGCAACTGAAAATCCTGGAAGATGATGCCCAGCTTGCGCCGCAGGTAGGGCACTTTGTCGCTGCCGCTACTGCCCATGTTGCGGGGCAGCCCGAAGCCCACCACCGAGCCGGTACCGGCGGGCAGCGGCAAATCGGCGTACAGCGTCTTCAGCAACGAGCTTTTACCCGAACCCGTGCGGCCGACCAGGTAGGCAAACTCACCCTTTTCCAGTGCAAACGTTACCTTCTGCAGTACGGTGTTCACGTCCTGCATTATGTAGGCGTCGTGCAGCTCAATAACGGTCATAGTGTGGGGTTATGGGGCATTTTTGTCCGAAAAAGCCTGTCATCCTGAGCATGTTGCGCATTGAGCAAGAACGAAGGACCTGGAAAAGCTATCAGTAGTTACCTGCTTCCCAAGTCCTTCGCTTCGCTCAAAATGACAGAAAATCCTCTGATCCGAAGCCTATATTTCCAGCTTTTGCAGCCTGCCAAATTCGAGGTCACTAATGACGCCGGCCAGCTCGGTTTCTTTGCCTTCGAGGCCGTAGCGGTGCAGATCCTTCAACGGGCGGTCGGCCCGGAAGTAGGCAATGAGCACAAACTCCTGGTCTCGCAACTGAATGTAGTCCGGAATCTTGGCCTTACCCTTTACTTTGATGATGTACATGGCGGGAACTTGCGGTCGTGGTTTGGTGGGGCCTTGGATGACGTTCCTGCAGAAAGCCGTTGAACGTCATCCAGGACCTCAACAAACCAATTCCCTAAAATCCCTTAGGCATTCACCTTCTTATGGTCGGCCAGGAAAGTAGCCAGGCCTTTGTCGGTGAGCGGGTGGTTGAGCAGGCCCATAATTACGCTCAGCGGGCAGGTAACCACATCGGCACCCAGCTCGGCGCACTGCAGCAGGTGCGGTACGTGGCGCACCGAGGCGGCCAGCACCTGCGTGGGGTAGCCATAGTTGCTGAAGATGTCCACAATCTGCTGCACCAGCTGCAGGCCGTCGTGCCCGATATCATCGAGGCGGCCTACGAAGGGCGACACGTACGTGGCACCAGCTTTAGCGGCCAGCAGGGCCTGCCCGGCCGAGAAAATCAGCGTGCAGTTAGTCTTGATGCCTTTATCGGAGAAGTAGCGGATAGCTTTCACGCCTTCCTTGATCATGGGCACTTTCACCACAATATTGGGGTGCAGCTCGGCCAGCGCCTCGCCCTCACGGATCATGCCCTCAAAATCGGTGGCGATTACCTCGGCCGACACGTCGCCGTCCACGAGTTCGCAGATCTGCTTGTAGTGGCTCATCACGGCATCGGTGCCTTTGATGCCCTCTTTGGCCATCAGCGAAGGGTTGGTGGTCACGCCATCAAGCACGCCCAGCTCTACGGCTTCCTGAATTTCCTTGAGGTTGGCGGTATCGAGAAAAAACTTCATCAGATCACGGATTAGCGCAGATTTTATCGGATTTCACGGATTTCAGGAACGAGCCGTTGAGCGGGCCGCTCTGCCTCCGGAAGCCGGCAACGGCCGGCGGCGCAAAGTACGCAAAAACAAAAAGGCGGCCCAAACGGGCCGCCTTTTATGTTTTCTTCAAACTGTATACTTAGGTCAGCGACGAGCAGATTGGTCCGGCTACAAAATCCGTGCAATCCAAAAAAAATTCGCGCTACTCCGTGGTGCAAAAAAAAGCGAGCCAAAATCGCACCGCTCAACCACCTACCCTTGCTACCTTCCGGTCCTGGGGGAATTCAGCAGGAGCTGGTCGTTCTGACTCGCCGGGTCAAAGGTAGGCACAGTTAGCAGGAATTCGGCATGCCAGCTAAAATAAATGCGGTTTACGCGGCTTTCCGGCAGCAATTACTTTGCGTTGAAGCACTTATCTTGTTCGCCAGAGGACTTAATTTTTGTAGGCTCGCTTTGCTGATTTGTACTGGCGCTTGAACTGGCGTTTGTAGTTGGCAATGGGCCGCAACCGGGCATTGAAGGCAGTGCTGGCAGCTGGCACAACCACGCTGGTATCGTGGTAGCCCGCGGAAGTGATGAGCAGGCGGAATTCCAGCGCGCTGCCTTTAAGTAGAAACCGGCCTTCTGAGTTGGTAACAACCAGGGTCCTGCTGTCGGTGCCGACCGAGACTGAGGCACCGGCTACGGGAGTATCCTTAAGGTCGGTGACGTTGCCGTATACCTCGCGGGTAGCGGGGCCTTGCCCCCCCGGCGTGGCCGGCAACGGAGCCCCGGGCCATGCGAATATGCTCCAGGAGAGCAGCGACCAAATCAGAGAAGAAAGTAGCATAACAGGAAGGTTGAGAACGAAAACATTGCTTTGCGAGAGCCTAAAGACCAGACGACCGAAGCCGCTGCTGATAGTTCAGCATCTCGGGTCGGGGCAGTGATTTCAGGAGTGAGCTAGTGCATAAGTACCCTGTTTCGGAACGGGCGCCAAACCGGCAGGGCGCATTTACGGCCAACGCCTGCCCTGGCCCCGCAGAAGCCGCCGTTTGGCCGGCGGCGGCCGCAGCCCCGGCGGGGCGACGGCAGAAAAAAGCCAGAAAGTAGGGTTGGTATGGATTCGGCACACTAATTTTGCCTATGCCTGAACAAATTCTCATCCTCGATTTCGGTTCGCAATACACCCAGCTCATTGCCCGGCGCATTAGGGAGCTGAATGTTTATTGCGAAATCCACCCGTTTACGCACGCCCCGGACCTCACTGAGGATATCCGGGGCGTTGTGCTTTCGGGCTCGCCCTGCTCGGTGCGCGACGCCGACTCGCCCAACCCCGACCTGAGCGCTTATTTGGGCCGGGTGCCGGTGCTGGGCGTGTGCTACGGCGCGCAGCTGCTGGCCCACCAGCAGGGCGGCGAGGTGCTGCCAGCCACCATCCGCGAGTACGGCCGCGCCCGCCTCAGCCACATCAACCAGCACCACCCACTACTGCATGGCCTGGAGCCCGGCTCGCAGGTCTGGATGTCGCACGGCGACACTATCAATGAGCTACCGGCGGGCTTTCTGGCCATTGCCGGCACGCCCGATGTAGCGGTGGCGGCCTACGAAATCGAAGGTCAGCAAACCTTCGGCATCCAATTTCACCCTGAAGTAACGCACTCAACGGACGGCAAGCGCTTGATGCGCAACTTCGTGGTAGACGTGTGCGGCTGCGCCCAGGACTGGACGCCCGAGCACTTCGTGGATAGCATGGTGGCCACGCTACAAACCACCATTGGCGAGCAGGATCAGGTAATTCTGGGCCTTTCGGGCGGCGTCGATTCGAGTGTGGCGGCGTTGCTGCTGCACCGCGCCATTGGCTCGCGGCTGCACGGCATTTTCGTGAACAACGGCCTGCTGCGTAAGGATGAGTACGAAGACGTACTGCACTCCTACAAAGACCTGGGCCTGAATGTGCGCGGCGTGGACGCCAGCGCCGAGTTTTACGCGGCCCTCGAAGGCCTCACCGACCCCGAGCAGAAACGTAAGGCCATAGGCCGCACGTTCATCGAGGTGTTCGATCAGGAAGCACAGAAAGTAGATGGCGCCCGTTGGCTGGCCCAGGGCACAATCTACCCCGATGTAATCGAGTCAGTATCGGTAAACGGCCCGGCCGTGACAATCAAGAGCCACCATAACGTGGGCGGCCTGCCCGAGAAGATGAACCTGAAGATTGTGGAGCCGCTGCGGGCCTTGTTCAAGGACGAGGTGCGCGAAGTGGGTGCTGCACTGGGCCTGCCGGGCCATATCCTGCACCGCCACCCCTTCCCCGGGCCCGGCCTGGGCATCCGCATCTTGGGCGACATCACGCCCCATAAAGTAGACCTGCTCCAGCGCGCCGACGCCATCTTCATCAACGGCCTCAAAGAGCACGGCCTTTACGACGAGGTGTGGCAGGCCGGCGTGATGCTGCTGCCCATCCAGAGCGTGGGCGTAATGGGCGACGAGCGTACCTACGAGCAGGTGGTGGCCCTGCGCGCCGTAACCAGCGTGGACGGCATGACGGCCGACTGGTCGCACCTGCCCTACGAGTTCCTGGCCGAAGTCAGCAACAAAATCATCAACCAGGTGCGCGGCATCAACCGCGTGGTGTACGACATCAGCTCCAAGCCGCCGGCTACTATTGAGTGGGAATAAGCGGAAACCGCACGCCTTGATTCGGCCCGAAGGGCGAGGTGTAGCTGCGCTGTACTTCGATTGGTGTTGCGCCACGAGCCAGCCGGAAACTATTTCCTGAGCCGGTGAAACCAACGGTCGGAATACCGCCGTAGATTGCCCCATAAGCCCCACGCCGGTATCTGGCGTGGGGCTTTTGCTTAGGCTTTTTAGTACCGCTCCCTATGCTGCTTCTGTTCCTGTTTCTGGCGGTTCTGCTGCTCACGTACTCCAACGGCGCCAACGACAACTTTAAGGGCGTAGCTACGCTGTGGGGCAGCGGTACAATGGCCTACCGCCCGGCCCTGATTTTGGCCACGGTGGCTACGTTTGCCGGCTCCATCTGCTCGTATTTTTTTGCCGAGGAGCTGATTAAGAACTTCTCGGGCAAAGGGCTGGTGCCCGACGATATTATTCAGTCGGTTGAGTTCACGCTGTCGGTAGCGCTGGCGGCGGGCGTCACGGTGCTGCTGGCCACGCGGTTTGGCTTTCCTATTTCTACCACGCACGGGCTGGTGGGCGCGTTGGTGGGGGCCGGACTGGTGGCAGTGGGCACGGCGGTGAATTTTGCCAAGCTGGGGGCCAGCTTTTTTCTGCCGCTCATTCTGGGGCCGGTACTGGCCGTGGTGCTGGGTAGCCTGGTGTACGTGCTGTTTCGGCAGGGCCGCCGGGCGGCGGGCATCACCGAAGCATCGTGCGTGTGCGTGGGCGACGCCTGGGTGCCAGTGGCCTCGGTGCCTACTGCGGCCTTCACGACGCTGCCCACGCTACGAGCCGGCACGGGCACCCAGGCCGAATGCCAGAACCTCTACCAGGGCCAGTTCATCGGCCTGAACTTTCAGCCCCTGATCAACAACCTGCACTACGCCAGCGCCGCGGCCATGAGCTTTGCCCGCGGCCTCAACGACACGCCCAAGCTGGTGGGACTGCTGCTGTTGTGCAAGTTCTTCGCCATGCCCGTCAACGTCCTTATTCTGGCCGTGGCCATGGCCATTGGCGGCTTGCTGAATGCGCGGAAAGTGGCCGACACCATGAGCAAGAAGATATCGAAACTCAACCACGGCCAGGGATTCACAGCCAATTTGATAACGAGCCTGCTGGTGATTGCAGCCAGCAAATTTGGCCTGCCGGTATCCACCACGCACGTATCGGTGGGCAGCATCTATGGCATCGGACTGGTAAACGGCACGGCCAACTCCCGCGAGATTGCCAAAATCGGGCTGTCGTGGCTGCTCACGCTGCCGGTGGCCGCGCTGCTGAGCGCGGGCTTCTACTACGCCTTCCACACGCTGGGCCAGTGATGGGCCTTCTAAAGACCAAAAACAGAACGTCATGCTGAGCGCAGTCGAAGCATCTCTACCGCTTCGTTGCGGTAGTAATCCAACGAAGCGGTAGAGATGCTTCGACTGCGCTCAGCATGACACGCCGACTCAATTCCCTCCCCTACTTACCCCTTTCGCGTGAAAACACTCCTACTCCTGCTGCTGGCCGCCTTTCTACCGCTGCTCACGTTCGCCCAACTCACAACCAGTGCTTTTGAGGGCCAGGTGGAAGGCCAGGACGGAAGCGGTATTCCCGGCGCCACGGTGGTGCTGACGCACGTACCCACGGGCACCCGTAGCGGCACGCAGTCGGACCCGAGCGGCAAGTTCCAGCTCAACAACCTCAAACCCGGCGGGCCCTACCAGGTGCAGGTGAGCTACGTGGGCTACACCACCGAAACCAAAACGGAGCTATACCTGAGCCTGGGCAAAGTGGCCCGCCAGACGTTCACGCTGCGCGAAACTAGCACCGAACTGGCCGACGTGCAGGTGACAGCCAACAAAAGTGACCCTTTTACGACCGACAAAAACGGTCAGGCTTACCACCTGGGGCAGACGGCCATCCAGAACACGCCCACGGTGAACCGCAGCCTCGGCGACCTCACCAAGCTGATGCCGCAGGGCAACAAGAACTCCTTCGGCGGCTCCAACTACCGCTTCAACAACCTGAGCATTGATGGCATGGCCACCAACGACGTGCTCGGGTTTCAGGAGCCGTCGAGCGGCGCGGCGGGTTCGGTAGCGGCGGGCACGCCCGGCGCGCTGGCTGGTACCCAGCCCATTTCGCTCGATGCCATCGACGAAATTTCGGTCGTGATTTCGCCTTTCAACGTCACACTGGGCAACTTCACGGGGGCCAACATCAACGCCGTGACCAAGAGCGGCACCAACCGGTTTGCCGGCAGCGTGTACAGCTACGGCCGCAACCAAGTGCTCACGGGCCGGAGCGTGGACGGCCTGCGCACGCCCATCGACAAGTATTACGACATCCAGTCGGGCGCCAGCCTGGGTGGGCCCATCATCAAAAACAAGCTGTTTTTCTTCGGCAACTACGAGCTGCAGCGCCGCGAGGAGCCGGTATCCTTCGCGCCTGGCACCCCCGACGCCGGCGTGCCGCTGGAGGTGGCCCAGCAGGTGAGCGATTTTTTGAAGTCGGAATACGGTTACGACCCCGGCACGTTTGGCCGCGCATCTATCCGGCGCAACAGCGACAAGTTTTTGCTGCGCTTCGACTACAACATCTCCGACAAGCACCGTCTCACGCTGCGCGACAACTACGTGGCCGGCTTCGCCGACAACCTCGAACGCTCGCCCACGGTGCTCAACTACGGCAACCAGGGCTTCCGCCACAACAGCCGCACCAACAGCCTGGTGGCCGAGCTGAAAAGTACGTTCAACAACCGGGTTTCGAACCAGCTGATTGCCGGCTACAACACCGTGAACGAAGACCGCAGCTACCAGAACCGCCTGTTTCCGCACCTCGAAATCAACTACAACGCCTCCACCATCATTTACGCGGGCACCTACCGCGAGGCGGCCATCTACGGCTCCAGCGTGAGCACCACGCAACTGACCGACAACCTGACGATTTTCAAGGACAAGCACACGCTCACTTTCGGCACTTCCAACGAGCTTAACAACATCGAATACCGCTTCCTGACGGCCTTCAATGGCCGCTGGCAATACCCCTCGGTAGATGCGTTCCTGGCCAACCGCCCCAACCGCGTGCGCGGCGTGTACAACACCGAAAACAACGACGCGGCCTTCAACAAAACCCAGCCCTCGGCCGATTACCGGGTGCTGCTGCTCAGCGCTTACGCCCAGGACGACTACCGCCCAACCGACCGCCTGAGCCTGCAGCTGGGCCTGCGCCTCGACATGCAGCTGCACCCCGATAAGATACCCGTGAACCCAGCCGTGGCCCGGAACCCGGAGTTTGCGCAGTACCAGAACAAGTTTGGCGGCGTGCCGCAGTTCAACCCCCGCCTCAGCTTCAACTATCAGCTCAACGAGGCCAATACCGTGCAGGTGCGCGGGGGCTCGGGGCTGTTCACGGGGCGCATTCCGTTTGTGTGGTACGCCTACGCGCACTACGTGTCGGGCAACCGCTACAACAACATCGACTTCCGCCCCACCGGCGCCCTGCCCATTGCCGAGGACCTGTCGGCGCTGCAGTCGGTGCAGCCCGGCATTGCCGAAATCAACCTGGTTGACAACGATTTCAAGCTGCCGCGCGACTGGAAATCCACGCTGGCCTTTGATGTCAAGCTGCCCTACGATTTCACCTTCACAGTCGAGGGCCTGTACTCGAAAGTGGTGGCGGGCATGCTGTTTCAGTCCATCAATTTCAAGGATGCCAAATCCACCTTCGCCGGCGCCGACAACCGGCCCTACTTCACCAACACCGGCAGCGCGGCCAAAATCGACCCCGCGTTTACCAACGTCTTTGTCATGCGCAACACTGACCAAGGCTACAACTACAACGCCACCTTCACGCTCAGCAAGCGCATCCAGAACCGCCTGGAAGCCTACGCCGGCTACAGCTATGGCCAGAGCAAGGACCTGGTGAACGGCGTGCGCGTGTCGCCGGCCGCCAACTACGAGTGGAACCAATCATTGGTGGCCAACAGCCCCGCCCTGGCCTATTCCAACTTCGACCTGCGCCACAAGTTCATCGGCAACGTGTATTATAATCTGAACGTGCGGAGGGTCAACCTCGGGGCCAGCCTGGTGTACATTGCGCGCTCGGGCAGTCCGTTTTCCTTCGTGTATGAGGGCGACGTGAACCGCGACGGCTCGGCCAAAAACGACCTGCTGTTTATTCCACGCAGTCCCGAAGACATCGTGCTGGCACCCATCACGGGCTCCGCGCCGGTGTCGGCGGCGCAGCAATACGACCAGCTCGACCAGTATATCAAAAACAGCCCTTACCTGTCGGGCCGCCGCGGCAGCTACGCCGAGCGCAACGCGGCCCGCACGCCCTGGGTCCAGCAGCTCGACCTGCGCCTCACCGCCAAGCTGCCCCTCACTCAAGCCGGCACCCAGCGCCTGGAAATCACCCTCGACGTGCTTAACCTGGGCAACCTGCTAAGCAACGACTGGGGCCGTCAGTACTTCGTGCCGAACATCAACAACTCGGGCTACGCCCTGCTCAATTTCCTGCGCATCGAGAACAACAAGCCGGTGTACCAGTTCAAAGAGCCTACCAGCACGCCCTGGCAAACCGACCCCATCAACTCGCGCTGGCAGGGGCAGCTGGGCCTGCGCTACTCGTTTAATTAGCGCGGTTCTCAGGCGAAAGCATCCGCAGCAAAAAGAACGTCATGCTGAGCGGAGCCGAAGCATCTCTACCGCTTCGTTACAGTTGTTCAGCGAAGCGATAGAGATGCTTCGGCTCCGCTCAGCATGACGTTCTGGTTTGTGGTCGTTTGGGTTTTTAGCGCCGCCGCCAATACCCGTAAAAAAGAAAGGCCGACCAGTAGAACTGGTCGGCCTTTCTCATACCAATTAATGCAACTGGTTGCTTATACCACGGTGCCGCCGCAGCTGGAGCCCGCACCAGCGGTGCAGCCGTAGCAGTGCTGGTTTACCACGATGGCGCGCCCGGCAAGGGCGGCGGCATCAAAGTCGCGGATGTGGCGCGAGGGGCTGGCCACGTGCAGGTCCAGCATCTGGTTGAAGTCGCAGTCGTAGAGGCCGCCGTCCCAGCTTACCGAGATGGTGTCGCGGCACATCACGCTGGCCGCCGCCGCCGGATTGAAGGCATTCACCAGCTTTTCCATGTAGCCGGCGTACTGGCCCGACTCGATGAGGTAGTCGAGGTAGCGGCTCACGGGCAGGTTGGTGATGGCATACAGTTCGTTGAAGACGATGCCGAAATCCCGCGACAGGGCCCGCTTGTAATCGGCCTGCAAACCGGCCTGCGGGCCGGGCAGCGACGCGCCAACGGGGTTGTACACCAGATTCAGCACCAAGCCTGAGCCCTCTTGGCCGTAGCCCACGGCGTTAAGCATTTTCAGCGCTTTGATGGAATCCTCAAACACGCCGTCGCCGCGCTGCTTGTCGGTGTTTTCGGCGGTGTAGCACGGCAGCGAGCTCACTACTTCTACGCCGTGCAGCTTGAAGAACTCGGGCAGGCTGTGGTACTTTTTGTTGGCTACGATGATGGTGAGGTTACAGCGCACCAGCACCTTGCGGCCCAGCAGGCTGATTTGCTCCACAAACCAGCGGAAATCGGGGTTCATTTCCGGAGCGCCGCCGGTGAGGTCTACCGTGGCAATGTCGGTCTGGGCCAGCGCATCGAGGCAGAGCTGCATCGTTTCGCGGGTCATGATTTCCTTGCGGTCGGGGCCGGCATCTACGTGGCAATGGTTGCACACTTGGTTGCACATTTTGCCCACGTTGATTTGCATTACGGCGGGCGCCACCGGCCGCAGCGGAAAAAATCCAGCACCGCGCAGCTTCTCGTGAAAGCGCGGTTGGTGGTGCGTATCGGCTTCCTCCCGACTGAGCACGGTGAGTTGGAAGGCAGAGTCGGCCAGTTGGTTGCCGGTGGCCTTGAGGGACTTAATCATAGACTCAGGGAGAGAAAAAGTTGGAAGCGCCGCAGCAACGTGCCGCCGGCCGCAGCCGGCTTAGCAGCAGCTGCCGGTGGTGTCGTCGGAGGAGCTGCTGGCCGTGGTGGCTACCGGCCCGCAGGGAAACAAGCCGAAGTGCCGGTCCTTGGCCCCGTCGAGGCGGAAGTGGGCACCGAAACGGGTGAGGGCGAGCATGTCGGCGGTGTTGCCGCACACCAGCATAGGCCGGCCGGTTTCGAAGTGGTGGTGGTCGTCGAGGGTGAAGCCGTTGGGCTCGTCGGGCAGGGTGCCGAGGTAGGTGGCCACCTGGCCGTAGTCCTCGCACTGGTCTTCCAGGGCCAGCTTAAAGGCGCGTACCGTGAGCGAGTAGAACTTGATGTTACCCACTTTCTGCTCGATTTCCTCGTTGTCGATGGTGAGGCGGCGCTGGCTCATGAGGCGGTAATCATTCACGCCCAAATCGCGCAGCAGGCGGCGGAAATCCTCGGTATAGAGGGCACCGCTCAGGCACTCGCCGTAGAGCACCGGGTCCTGGCGCAGGCTCTCGGAAATGCGGCGGTCGGCAAATACGTCGGCAATAAATAGCTCGCCGCCGGGCTTCAGCACCCGGAAAATTTCGCGGTAGGTAGCGGCTTTGTCGGTGCTCAGGTTGAGTACGCAGTTGCTCACCACCAGGTCCACGCTGTTGTCCTCGATGCCGGCGGAGGCCAGGTCTTCGATGTAGCCGTGGCGGAATTCCACGTTGGGCTTGGCGTAGCCGAATTTGGTGGTGTGGGCGGCAATGTTGCGGTTGGCCACGGCCAGCTGCTCCTCCGTCATGTCCACCCCGATTACGCGGCCCTGCTCGCCCACCAGCTTCGAGAGCAAGTACACGTCGCGGCCCGAGCCCGAGCCCAGGTCGAGCACCGTGAGGCCCTCCACGGCCGAGGGCACGCACACGCCGCAGCCGTAGTATTTCTCCAGCACCTCCGACTCCAGCGTGGCTAGAATTCGCTTGTGGGCGGTCGGAATATCATCGGTGCAGCAGGCGTTGGTTTTCAGGTCCTGGCTGGTGGTCAGTTCGCGGCCGTAATAGTCCTGTACCTGCTGCTGAATATTTTGCTCCATGAGAGAGGAAGTCGAATGAAAGGAGGAATGCGCTGGTAAGCACGGGAATAGGCGAATGGTTTTCAGGTAAGCGCCAGCGTAAAAGGTGCCACTGTCCCAACGGCCAGCTGGCGTCTAATTCCGCACTGTCCAGCGAAAGTTACGACCATTATGCGGCTGCGGATTGCCAGCGCAATTATGGGCCCCAACTCCTGCCCCACCTACGTGCCGAAGCAGAAGCTAACGTCCAAAAAATCAGAGACATTATCAGCTTATTAACGAGCGGATAATGAGTAAAAAAAGGCTTGAAAAATATGGCTCCAAGCCCAGCGTACTCAACAGCTTGGTTTTCGCGCCGCCCCGGCACTGGCTTACCTCACCTCCAGCAGCGCGCGGGCCTGGTAGTTGTAGCGTACCGTGTCGCCCTGCTGCTCGCGGGTTAAATCGGTTAGGTAAAGCTGCAGGCTGAGGGTGGAGCTGGCGGCGCGGAGGTTAAGGTCTTTCACGGTCAAATTGACGCGGTAATCGACGAGGCTACGGCCATGGACGGCAGCGAGCGAATCGGCCAGCGCACCCGGCGACACCGACAAGCGCGGCTGCCAGCGGCCCATGCCCTGGCGCTGCTCTACTAACAACTGCTGCCCGTAACGGAGCGCCCGTAACCGGAAACTATCGGCCCCGGCCACCCGAATTCGGGCTACTACCTTACCTGCAGCAGTACCCCCGTTATATTCGTGCACATTGATATCGTTGAGCCAGTAGCGGCCGTTGCCCAAGTCGTACACTTCGCTGGTATCGTCATTTCTTTCCGTCCCAAAATTTACCCGCTGGGCTGACTCGCGGGAACTGCTTTCGGTCACATAGCGCGAAACCCGGTCGTAGCCCGTGAGGGTAAACAGACGGTTCTGACGCCAGTTGCTTTCCAGCCTATTGGGCTTGCGGCGCACCGAATCGGGCGGCGTGAGCGAGGCTACGAACAACGGTTGCAGGGTAGATAGCGCGTCACGGTCAGCAAAAAAATCGAAAACGGAGCTTAAACGTTGCCGCGCCTTAAAAGGGAGATTCGGCTGCCGCTGGGCGGCGCTGTCGAGGTGGCCATTTTGCAGCAGGTTGAACTGCTGGCTGATTTCGCGCAGCTGCCCGAGCTGGCTGCGCTCGGCCACGGCAAACGCGCCCCAGGGCCCGCCGGCAGCCAGCAGGGCCAGCAGCCCCAGCGAGGCCGGAATCCAGATGATGCCCTGGCCCCGGCGCCACAGAAAGTAGGTCGCCATACCCAGCAGCCAGCCGGCCAGCAGCAGCACGAAGTAGCGTTCCTCCGTGATGCCGTACTCGCTGATGCGGGTGCCGATGGCTACGGCCAGCAGCCCCAGCAGCGGGAATAGCGCCCGGTAGAACCAGCGGGCAAACGTGCTAATCCAGGCATTTTCGACGGCCTCCCGGATGGGGTGAATGAGGAGCAGCGCGAAGATGCCGGCCACCGCCAATGCCAGCACCAGCACCGAAACCCAGCCCTGCGGCAGTATCCAGGTGAGCAGAATGCGGCCCAGGTAAGCGTAGAGAATCGCGAAGTAGAGCACAACCAGCGGCAGCAGCACGAACTGGGTGAAAACCTTCAGGCCCTTGGGGTAGGGCGTTGGCTGCTCCAGAGCTGCAAAGCTAATGGGCACGCCAGCCAGGAAAAACCAGGTATTGAACACCGTGGCCAGCCCCACAAACAGGTAGCCATACCAGCGGCCGTCCAGCTCCACGCCAAACAGGTTATCGATGGCCAGCAACGCCAGCGCGCAGCCCCCGAACAGCACACCCGAGTAGAGCCCGGCTGTCAGAATCCGTAGAAACAAGGTTTTGTTGTAGCGCCAGAAGCCCGGCGTATCGGCCGTGCCGCGCAGCTCGGCCAGGTAAGGGCCGGCCGCCACGGCCAAATGGGCCGCCAGTAGTAGTAACACTAACCGTAGCGCCCAAACGATATTGGGCTCGGCGGGGGCCAGTGCGTACCAGAGCCCCAGCAGCGCTAATGCCCACAGTTGCCCCGCCATGAGCATACCCGGCCGCCAGCTATACCGCTCGGCCGTGAGGGCCAGGGCCAGCGTGAGCGGCAGCCCCAGCCCCGCCGCCGACAGCAATGGAAACAGCCATAATAATTCGTTTTCCTACGGACCTGCAGATGTATCGCGCTGGATTAGATAGAAGCCCGCGCCGCACAGTACGAAGGCGCACAGCAGCGTGAGCGGGAAGCGGCGGGCCACTCGGGCCGTTTCGGCGGCCAAGTGTGCAGGGAGGGCAATTGCATAGCAGGGGCAGGATAGGCGTTATTTGCCGCGCCAAGAAAGCCAAAGTTTCCTGCCTGCGCCAGAAAACGAAATATGCCTAAAAACAAAAAATCCGCATCGGCCAAGGCCGAAGCGGATTTTCCTGCAAGAGTGCGCGCGGGGAGATTCGAACTCCCACACCCGAAGGCACCACCCCCTCAAGATGGCGTGTCTACCAGTTTCACCACGTGCGCAGTTGTTGGCAAGCACTCTTTCTTGTTCAAAAGCCGAAGCCTCCGGACTCGCTGAGGCGGCGAATCGATGACAAAAGTAGGGGGTCGGAAGTCAGGGTGCAAGCACGGGGCACGTTTTTCCGTCAGATAATGCGTCGGCACACTGGTTAGGGCTCATTGTCAGGCGTAAAAATTTCGTTCCGCATTCATTTAATGGACTTATATTTAGTAGTAACTCCCGCTTCTGCCGCCTCTCCTACCCCCCTCTCGTATGCAGCCCCTCTCTTCTGTAGCGCTGGCGGGCACCACGCCCTTTTTTGCCCGGTTTGCCGCCCGGGTCACCACTTGGTCGGGCAGTACGGCGGCTTTTTGCCTGGCGCTGTCTACCATACTGGCCTGGGCCGTTACAGGGCCACTGTTTCACTACTCCGAAACCTGGCAGCTGGTCATCAACACCGGCACCACAATTGTCACCTTTTTGATGGTGTTTCTCATTCAGCGGGCTCAGAACAAAGATTCGCTGGTGCTTCACCTCAAACTTAATGAGCTGCTGGCTTCCCATAAAGGAGCCAGCAACCGGCTCATCAACGCGCAGGATTTCTCGGAGGAAGAAATCCACATGCTCCACAACTACTTCTGCCTGCTGGCTGAAAAGGCCCGTCGGGACCACAACCTCGGCCGGACGCACTCGATAGAGGAAGCCGAGGAAAATCACTTAAAAAAGCGCCGCCACCGCCGTCACCATCGAGGTGGCCAAGCTACACTTCCTGCTGAATAAGTAGAAAAGGCCTCTTCCCGCTGCGGGAAGAGGCCTTTTCTACTTATTCAGCAGGAATTACCTATTCAGAGCGAACGAGTTGCGTGTCTACCACGTGCTCCGATACAAACCACACCTGTAGTTCGTTGGTCCGCATTACGTCGCTTACTACCACGTCGTTGGTGCCGTCGTCGCCAGCCTCATCGGCCTGCTTAGCATAGTCGTGGCAGTTTTTGAGGATAATCTGGTGGGCTTCCAGCAGGCGCGACACCTGAATTGGGGCCTCCTCCCGGTCGCGGGGCGTACGCGGGATAGTGGTCAGCTCGGCTACATCGTGGGCCATAGCAATAGCTACGCCGCCTAGAATCTGAATGCGCTCGGCAATGGTATCTACAATCGTGCTTTGCTCCTCGTAGTGCTTATCGTAGAGCAGGTGCAACTGATAGAACGTGGGGCCTACCACCTGCCAATGATGCTTCTTGTACATGTCGCGCAGCGTCATGGTATCGGCGAGCAGCTGGTTGAGCTGGGTTACGCTCTGCTGACGCGTTTTTTCATCGAGGCCGATGGGCAGCCGCTGCGATACAGTTCCGTACTTCTGGAGCGGCTTGGGCGCATCGAACTGCTGATTCATGATGGGCTGGATGCTGGACGCAGGGCCGCTGGTTTGCGTGTCTTTTGTTTTGGTAGTGGCGCTTGACTTAGCCATAAGTAGAGAGGTCAGAAAAAATCAGAAAAATAATGCCGGCACGAATCCGTCCGGTTGGTTTAGCATACGTAGGACACTGGCGTAGGTTAGTTATCCGGTGCACGTTTTATCCACTTTCCAGACGTTGCGTATGGCACACCCGCACATCCACCCACACGACGAAAACCACTTGAGCAGTTCGGCAGTGCTGCAGGATATTGTTATCGGGCTGGCCGACGGGCTGACGGTGCCGTTTGCGCTGGCCGCCGGCCTTAGCGGGGCCGTGAACTCGTCGGGCCTGGTAATTACGGCCGGGCTGGCCGAGATTGTGGCCGGCTCCATTGCCATGGGCTTGGGGGGCTACCTGGCCGGCCGCACCGAAGTGGAACATTACGATTCTGAGCTGAAACGTGAGTATGCCGAAGTAGCCACCGTACCCGAGGTAGAGCGGGCCGAGGTAGACGATTTGCTGGCTGAAATCGGTTTGTCGGAAAGCACCCGCGCCCTAGCCGTGCACGAGCTGACCGCCGACCCCGACCAGTGGGTGCGTTTCATGATGAAATACGAGCTGGGCCTCGAAAAGCCCGACCCGCGCCAAGCTCCCAAAAGCGCCTATACCATTGCCGGGGCCTACGTAGTGGGCGGGCTGATTCCGCTGAGCGCCTACTTTTTCACGCCTACACCCGCTGAAGGCCTGGTTTGGTCGGCGTTGATAACGCTGGTGTGCCTGCTGATTTTCGGCTACCTGCGCAGCCGCCTTACTGGCCAGCCGCCCGTGTGGGGGGCACTCAAAATGGCCGGCGTTGGCTCGCTGGCCGCCGGGGCAGCCTACGGGGTAGCCAGGCTAATTGTGGGCTGGGATTTTTTAGGGTTGTAGATTGGGTTGCGAGGTAAAGCCGTCCATCATTCTGAGTATTCAATTTCTGAGTTTACAAAATGCCCTTTCCTTACTTCGGCGACGATAAATCGACCATTGCCCGGCTGCTGGGCACGCTGCCCCAGCAAGGCCGCATCGAGTGGATTGGCCTGCGCCCGGTGCGCCGCGAAGCCATGCAGGTGGTAGCCGAAGCTGAGGCGGAAACCGACCGCCATCTGCTGGGCGACCATGCCCGCCCCCGCCCCGGCGGCAAGCGGCAAATCACCCTCATTCAGCATGAACACCTGGCCGCCGTAGCAGGCTTTTTGGGTCTGCCCGGGTCGCTCGATCCGGCCCGTTTACGCCGTAACCTGGTGGTGAGCGGCCTGAACCTGCTGGCCCTGAAAAACCGGCAGATCCGCATCGGGTCCGAAGTTGTGCTCGAAATTACGGGGGAGTGCCACCCCTGCTCACGTATGGAAGAGGAGCTTGGGCCCGGCGGCTACAACGCCATGCGCGGCCACGGCGGCCTCACGGCCCGCATTCTCCAGGGCGGATTAGTTCGGGTTGGGGACGGGGTGGCCGTGTTACCTAAGGTCTAACTGCGGCCGGAGTCAGTCATCCTGTATGCACCTTGCTACCTCCGACCGCTACACGCTACCCTTGCCTGCCGGCCACCGCTTCCCGATTGCCAAATACGGCCTGATTCGGGAGCAGCTGCTGTGGCAGGGCATAGCGGCCGAAGCTGATTTTTACGACCCCGGCTTCTGCTCCGAAGAGGATATTTTGCGCGTACACTCGGCCGATTATTGGCACAAGGTGCGCGACCAGCAACTGAGCGCGGCCGAGGTGCGCCGCCTGGGCCTGCCGCAAAGCCCCGAGCTAACGCGCCGCTCGCTGAGCAGTTCGGCCGGCACCCTCGAATCAGCAAAGCGGGCGTTGCGTGAGGGAATCGGGCTTAACCTCGCCGGGGGCACCCACCACGCGTTCCGCGACCGGGGCGAGGGGTTTTGCGTGCTCAATGACATAGCCATTGCCGCCGCCCACCTGCTTCAGCACGGCCTGGCCCGGCAGGTGCTGATTGTGGACCTTGATGTGCACCAGGGCGACGGCACAGCCAGCATTTTCCGGGATGAGCCGCGCGTATTTACGTTTTCGATGCACGCCGGGGCCAACTATCCGCTGCGCAAGGAGCAGTCGGACCTTGACGTAGCCCTGGACCTGGGCACCACCGACGCCGAGTATCTCCGGACGCTGGGCACCACGCTGCCCCGGCTGCTGGCCGAGGTGCAGCCCGATTTCGTATTTTACCTGGCCGGGGTGGATGTGCTGGCCACCGACAAGCTCGGCAAGCTGGCCCTCACTGCCGCCGGCTGCCGCCAGCGCGACGAGTACGTGCTCGGCCTCTGCTACCAACACCACTTGCCTGTGGCCGTAAGCATGGGCGGCGGCTACTCCGAGCGACTGGCCGACATTGTAGACGCACATTGCAATACGTTCCGGGTGGCGTATGAACTATGGGGCTGAGGCGGCGAAGGGTTGACCGTATCTTTGCCCGGCTCACTCCACTACTCGCCCACCATGCACCTGCACAACCCCTATACCGACCTCCCCGCGGCCAACTCGCTGCCTGCTCTGGCCTCGGTGGCCCCCGGTACACCGGCGCAACAGGCCTTTGCCGAAGCCGTAGCGCGGGTAGAAGGGTTGCGGCAGCGGCTACGGGAGCTGAAGGAAGCACAGGCCGAGGCGCGCCGCCGCTACTGGCAGCAGGTAGGCCCGGCCGCCGAAACCGTAGTGCAGGCCCGGCAGGCGCTGTTTGCGCCCCTGGAAGAGGCCTTGCTGCTGGGCTATTTCAGCCGACTGGAGCAGCAGCAGATTACGGCCCTGCTGCTGGGCAACGCCCGCACCCTGCAGGACCGGTTTGGGGAAGATGCCGCCGAGATGCTGCGCAAATACGCCCCGCGTCGCAGCGCCGCTGATGCGGACGAGGACGAGCAGCAGCCCCCCCTGGAAGCATCCGTGCCGCCGCCAGCCAACACAACCGGTCAGGCCCCGCACGAGCAGGCCGCCGAGGCAGCCCGGGCCCGGCGCAAAACCAAGCAACAACGAACCGAGGAAGCGGCCGCCCAGGCCGCGCGCATCCAGGAGCAGGCGCTACTGGCCAACACCAAAACCCTGTACCGCCAGCTGGCCCGCGCCCATCATCCCGACCTGAGCCGCGACGAAAGCACCCATGGGCAGCGCACCCAGCTTATGCAGCGCATCACGGAGGCCTACGAAGCCAACGACCTGTACACCCTGCTGCAGCTGCTGTCCGAAACCGCCCCCTCCGACCAGACCGATGACACGCTGCTGACGCGCTATACCCAAGCCCTGCAACAGCAGCAAAACGAGCTAAAGCAGCAGATTCAGGCGCTGCAATACGGCGAGAACGGCCTGGGCGCTACCACCGGCAAAAAGCGCGAACAGGAAATCAGGCAGCTTAAGCGCCACCTGAAAGCGGAGGCCGAGTACCTGGCCCAAGTACTGCTGCTGCTGCAGGAGCCGGCCGGCCTGCGCCAGCTGCTGCGCGAGCTGGCCACCGAGGGCCACGACACAGTATAGCCAGCTAAAGTTGCGTAAAACGCTGTAGGGGCGGGGCTTTCCCCCGCCCGCCGTCAGCACGTATGTATTGAACAGCTGTTTGGAGGTCCCATAATGCACGTTATAGCGGCGAGCGGGGACAAGCCCCGCCCCTACAGCGTGCAACACCCTTACGTCGCAATTTGGGTTAGCTGGCAGAGGACCGTATCAACTCGTTTTCCTGCCTGAACACGACGGTAGACGGGCCGGTTTATTTTTTCGGTTATTGAGCCCACTGCCTGCCAGGGGCTAGAACAAAAGTCAAAATCAGCACTCATGACAACAGAAAACGAGCCGCTTGATGTGCTGATTGTGGGGGCCGGCCTTTCGGGCATTGGGGCGGCGCATGTGCTGCAGCGGCGCTGCCCCGGCAAAACCTACCAGATTCTGGAGGCCCGCCAGGCGTTGGGTGGCACCTGGGACCTGTTTCGCTACCCGGGGGTGCGCTCCGATTCCGACATGCACACGCTGGGCTACTCGTTCAGGCCCTGGACCAACCCCAAGGCCATTGCCGACGGTCCGGCCATCCTCGACTACCTGCGCGAAACGGCTGAGGAAGGCGGCATTACCCGGCATATTCGGTTCGGTCACAAAGTGCTAAGTGCCGCTTGGTCGAGTGCGGAAGCCTGCTGGACCGTAGCGGTTGCGCACAACGGGCAGCAGCAGCAATTAAAGGCGCGGTTTCTGTATGCCTGCAGCGGATACTACGATTACGAGCAGGCCCACCGGCCCGAATTCGCCGGCGAATCCGACTTTCGGGGCCGCATTGTGCAGCCCCAGTTCTGGCCCGAAAACCTGAACTACGACGGCCAGCAAGTGGTCGTGCTGGGCAGCGGGGCCACGGCCGTTACCCTGGTTCCTACCATAGCAAAATCGGCCGCCCACGTTACCATGCTGCAACGCTCGCCGTCGTTTGTGGTCAGCCAGCCTTCCGAAGATAAGCTGGCCAACCGGCTCCGGAGATGGCTACCCGGCAGCCTGGCCCACCGGCTTACGCGCTGGAAAAACGTGCTGCTAGGCATTGTGCAGTATGCCATTGCCCGGGGCCGGCCCGCGCTGGTTAAGCAGCAGCTCGTGCGCCTGGCGGCCCGCCAGCTCGGCCCCGACTACGATGTTGCCACCCATTTTACGCCGCGCTACAACCCCTGGGACCAGCGCATCTGTCTGGTACCCGACGGCGACTTGTTCCGTGCCATTCGCAAGGGCCGGGCCGCGGTGGTTACCGACGAAATTGAGCGGTTCACGCCCAACGGCCTGCAGCTGAAATCGGGCCGAGAGCTGCCCGCCGATTTAGTGGTGCTGGCCACCGGACTCAAAATCAAGCTACTGGGCGGCATTCAGCTCACGGTCGATGGCCAGCCAGTGCAGCCATCGGAAACGCTTAGCTACCGGGGCATGATGCTGAGCGGCGTACCCAACCTGCTGATGGCCTTCGGCTACACCAATGCTTCCTGGACGCTGAAAGTAGACCTGACGGCCAACTACTTCTGCCGCCTGCTGCGCTACCTCGACCGCCACCAGCTGGCCATTGCCGTACCGCGCCGTCCCACCGACCTGCTGGCCCGGCCGCTCCTCGACTTCTCGTCGGGCTACGTACAGCGGGCGGGCGGCGAGCTGCCCCGGCAGGGCTCCCGCCGCCCCTGGTTCGTTCATCAGAACTACCTCAAGGACCTGCTCAATATTCGCTACACCCGCATCAACGACGGCACGCTGCAACTAGGGCCAGCCGGGCGAATGCCGGTCAACTAGCGCTTAAGTTAAGATCTTGAAGCTGTTTAGAAAGCCAAAAGAACGTCATGCTGAGCGCAGTCGAAGCATCTCTACCGCTTCGTTGCATTACTACTACAACGAAGCGGTAGAGATGCTTCGACTCCGCTCAGCATGACGAGCTCATTGCTGTTCATAACTTTCTAAACAGCTTCCTTTTACCAAATCTCCCTCTTCTTAGGACACCAACATGAAGCACCTCAGGACTACTGCTTACTCGATTCTAACCCTGGGCGGCGCAACGCTGGGCGGGCTGGTGCTGTTCACGCATCGTACGGCCCGCAAGGTGCGGGCGGCGCTGCCTCCCAGCGGCTCGTTCGTGGATTTGCCGGGCGGGCGACTGCACGTGCGCGAGCAGGGCGCGGGGCCGGTGCTGCTGCTGGTGCATGGGTTGGGTGGCCAGATGGGCCAGTTCACCTACCAGGTGCTGGAAAAGCTGGCGGCTGACTATCGAGTGGTGGTAGTCGACAGGCCGGGCTCGGGCTACTCGCAGCGGCCCGCCAGCGCCGATTTGCTTAGCCAAGCCGACACGTTGGCGGCCCTGATTGACAAGCTGGACCTAGGGCGGCCGCTGGTAGTGGGCCACTCGCTGGGTGGGGCCGTGGCCCTGGCGCTGGCCCTCAACCACCCCGGCCGCGTGGCGGGTCTGGCTTTGGTTGCGCCGCTGTCGGCGCTGCCCGAAACGGTGCCGCCCATATTTCAGCGCCTGATGATTACGTCGCGCTGGCAGCAGCAGCTTGTCGCCTGGACGGTGGCCACGCCGCTTTCCATGCGCCGCAGCCCCCAGGTAATGAAGGCCCTGTTCGGGCCCGAAACCCCACCCCACGACTACGCCACCAGAGCGGGCGGTATGCTCAGCCTGCAGCCCGCCCAGTTTCTGGCCACCATTGCCGATCTGGAAGCCCTGCCCACCTACCTGCCCACCCTCACGGCCCGCCTGCCCGAGCTACAGCTGCCCGTGCGCGTACTATACGGCCGCCACGATGCCGTACTCGACTGGGCCACTAATGGCCGGGCACTAGTTGAACAGGTAGACGGTGCCACCCTGCAGCTGGTTGAAGGCGGCCACATGCTACCCATTACCCAGCCCGATCTGGTAGCCCGTTTTATTCGGGGCGAAGTGGTGGGGGAAGAAATAGAGGCCTAAAGGCGGCTGGAAGCCCGCCTAACAATAGCAGTAGACAGCTGGGCGCTATCGGCGGGGCCGCCATACCAGCCCCAGGCCCATGCCACCACCGGGCACGTAGGTGGGCGAGAGGCTGGTTTCGCGCAGAAGCCGGGGCTGGCGGCCCCAGCGGTTGCGGTGGGTGAGGTAAGCCAGGTGAGCCGATAAAATACCGAAGCCGGCCCCGGCTACCACGTCGCTCTGCCAGTGTTTGTCATTGATCATGCGCAGGGCCGCCACACTGGTAGCAATGGTGTAGGCCCCCACACCGTACCACTGGCTTTTGTCGCGAAACTCGGTGTGTACGATACTGGCCGCCAGAAACGCCTGCGCCGTGTGCCCCGACGGAAACGAGTAATTATCATCTCCATCGGGACGGGTTTCGCGGCTTAGGCTTTTCACCGCATACACGCTGGCCAGCATAATAGCCTCAGCTTTAACAATAACCAGCAGCGTGTTGATGCGGTCGGAGCGCGACTCCACCCCTGCCAGCGCCACTAGGCCCAGTTCGGCATAGGGCGCAAGCAGCAGCGCGTCATCAAACCGGGTACTCACCGGCCGGAACTGCTGCCGGACGAACGTGCGGATCTCGCGGTTGATACCCGCGTCGCCTTGCGCCGTAATGGCTCCGTAGGTGATAAGCAGCGCTGGCACGAGGCTGGCTCGCACCAGCTTGCCCTTGTACCAGGCTTTCTTAGCGGCTCCGGCCGGGGTCTGGTACTTGTTGAGGGTGGTATCGGCAGGGGTGGCCAGCGGCACCTGCGCCACGGCCGGCAGCGTGGCGCTACCCAACGAGAGGACCAGCACCAGACGGAATAACAACGATTTAAGCACCGGATGGGAACAGCTAAGTGAATGAATAAAACTGAAGTGAGCCGCTGAGGCTGTCTGGCAAGTCAGCAAGTATAGATAGACTACTATAATTCAAATCTTCAGAATTCCTGAAACAGACTTGCTGATTCACAGGTAAGGTAGCTGCTAATTCTGTCGAAAATCTGAGGCTTTCCCTGCTGCCCGGCTCCTGCCCAACGGGTATGCCAGCTCAGCTCAGAAACGTTACGATGCGGGTCAACACAGCTGGTTCGCGCATTATACGGTTGTGGCCCAGTCCGCTGGTAGCCCCGAACTCCAGATCGGGCCAGGCGGCGGCCAGTTCCCGGGCCTCGGCAAACGGGATGCTCTCGTCGTGTTCGTCGTGCAGCAGCAGTGCGCGCCCCACCGGGAAAACCGGCCCGGCCTGCGTCAGACTGAAGCTTTCGGCGTCGCGGCCGTGCTGCTCGCGAATGTAGCGGCCCATGCGGGCCATTACGGCCGGCGGCAGGCCCAGCATCTCGGCGAAGCGGCGGGCTACGGCGGGCGTACTGGCGGGCACGGCCAGCAGCACCAGCCGCGGCAAGGTTGCAGTGGTATCAGTATTGAAATGGACTGGCCCGCCCACCACCGTAGCCCCACCCAGCGAGTGGGCCACCACGGCGTGTAGCGGGCCAAGCATGTCGGCCACGGCCTGCACGGCCCCCACGTAGGCCGGCAGCGTCAGACGGTGGCCCGCCGAGGCACCGTGGCCCGGCGCATCGAAGGCCACCACCCGGTAGCCGGCCGCCACCAATGCCCGAACCAGCACCCCCCAGAAGCTGGCCCGATGCTCCCAGCCATGCACCAGCAGCACCGTGCGCGTGCCGGTCGGATTCCACTCGTAGGCAGCCAGCGCGCCGGTGGGGCCGGGCACCGCAAAACGGCGGGCCTCGGCCAGCACGGCGGCTTCCCAGGCCTTTTCGGGCAGACGGCGCGGCGTGGTAAACAGTCGCCAGGCCGAGCGAAAGGCCCATTGGGTGGAAAGCGCGGCCTGCAGCCGGAACTGCAGGCGCAGCAGCGCCAGGCCAAGCGGCTGCGCCGGAATAACAGATGCCTCGGCGGGTCGGATTGTGGTTGTAGGCGAAGTCATGGGTACAAATATCCGGCATTTTGCCGGGCGAGGAGCGGTTACGTACTTCGGCGGGGAAGCGTTGATTTACCCGATCAGAAGAAAGACCGTTGTGAAATGTTAGAGGCCAGCTCGCTTTCGTATCCCTGCGGCCGCGGAACCACTGCCTGTCTCATCCCGTTAGCCGAGCCATATCTCCGCCACACCCTGCCCCACAAGCACCATGCTACTTCATCTGCACGACATCTGCCTTCAATACGTGCCGGAGTCAGCGCTGGTGCGGCTACAGTTTCATCGCCCCCCAGCCGATATGGCGGCGTTTCAGCGCAGCGTGCAGGGCGTTGCGCAATTGATCGAGCAAAACACCGTGGCCGAGAGCCTTATCGACCTGCACGGCCTGCCCGACCTCACCATCGCCCAGCAGCTGTGGATAGCCACGCACTGGCTGCCGCGGATAGCGGTGCCGGCGGTACAGCACGCCGCGTTTATCATCCCCAAGAATGGCCTCTACAATCAGATGACTGTTGAAATGCTGCACCGGGCCGCCCGGCACTTTATCAGTTGCGAAGTGCAGTTTTTTCATACGCCGCATGCCGCCCTCGACTGGCTGCTCAGCTTCCAGGACCCTAGCACCCAACTTGCTTTGGAGCAGGAATGGGACGAGGCTTGGGCGGCTAGCAGCCGATGTGTCGGGTAAGCGGGCTTCCATATCTTTGCCCGTTCCACGGCCAGCCGGTTGGTTGGCCGCCCTTGTTTTTGCTCGTTTAGTTTTTTTGCCGATGTCCACTTCCTCCATTGCCTCCCAAACCCTGCAGCTCGGCTCTTACCAGTCCGCCGCCGACGCCCAGTTGGCCAAGTTCCAGACGCAGAACTTCACCACCGGCTTCTGGCAGAAACAGGCCGATTTGTGGGTTTCCGATGCTGAGGGGCAGCAAAGTATCCGTAGTTTCATGGGCTGGCTGCGGGTAGTAGACGATATGCTGCCCGCCGTGCCCGAAATAGAGCAGTTTGTGGAGGAAGTGAAAGCCGCCGGCTTCCGCCACGTGGTGGTAATGGGCATGGGTGGCAGCTCGATGACGCCCATTGTGCTGCGCCAAGCGTTCGGGCAGCTGGCCGGCGGCCTGCCACTGTCGGTGCTCGACACCACCAACCCCGGCTCGGTGCGCGAGATTGAAGCGGCCGTGCCGCTGGCTGAAACGCTGTTTGTAGTAGCCTCCAAATCGGGCACCACGGCCGAGCCGCTGGCCTTCGGCGACTATTTCTTCGCCCGGATGCAGGAGTTGAAGGGCGACAGGGCCGGCGAGAATTTTGTGGCCATTACCGACCCCGGCTCGCAGTTCGTAACGCAGGCTACGGCCCAGAAGTACCGCCGTATCTTCCTCAACTTCGCCGATGTGGGCGGCCGCTTCTCGGCCCTCTCCTACTTCGGCCTGGTACCTGCCGCGCTGCTCGGCATCGATATTAAAACCTTGCTGGAGCGCGCCCAAACCATGATGCGAGCCTGCGGAGCCGAAGGCCCGGCGGACCATAATCCCGGCCTGGAGCTGGGCGCGGCCCTAGGTGTATTAGCCCAGCAGGGCTGCGACAAGCTGACGCTGGTGGTACCCGAAAACCTTTCGGATTTCGGGTTGTGGCTGGAGCAGCTCGTGGCCGAAAGCACCGGTAAGCAAGGCACTGGCATCCTGCCGCTGGCCGGCGACCCACTCAGCGCGCCGGCCGTGTACGGCTCCGACCGGGTGTTTGTGTATGTGGGCTACGAAAACCAGCCCGATGAGGAAAACCGCCAGAAAGTAGCCGCGCTACAAGCCGCCGGCCACCCCATCATCACTATTCTACTGCGCGATGCGCTGGATCTGGGAGCCGAATTCTTCCGCTGGGAAGTGGCCACGGCCGTAGCCAGCGCGGTGCTGAGCATCAACCCCTTCGACCAGCCTAATGTGCAGGCTGCCAAAACCGCTACCAACCGCCTCATGGAAGTGGTAGAGCAGCAGGGCCAGCTACCCCAGACCAGCTACCCCAACGCCTCTGAAAACGGCCTCGACTACTACGCCAGCGTAACCGGCACCAGCACCGAAGCTGTGTTAAAGGCCTTTTTTGGGCAGGCTAAGGCGGGCGACTACCTCTGTGTGCAGGCCTACCTGATGGAAACACCGGCCCTCAACGCCGAACTCGATGCGCTGCGTGCCCTTGTGCAGCAGCGCCTCCATCTGGCTACGGCGGCCGGCTACGGCCCGCGCTTTCTTCACTCTACGGGCCAGTACCACAAGGGCGGCCCCGATACCGGCCTGTTCCTGCAGCTCACCACCGACCATCCCCACGACCTACCCCTGCCCGGCCGCCCCTACACCTTCGGCACCTTCCAGAACGCCCAGGCGGCCGGCGACCTGCAGGCCCTACAGGACTATGGCCGCCGCACGCTACGGGTGCATCTGGGCGGCGGCAACGCCGAGGCCGGCCTGGCCGAGTTGCTGAAGCGCCTGAACCAAGTGTTGGCTTAGACGGCTTGCTGTTGTTAAACGAAAGCGCCCCGGCTGTAGTAGTTGGGGCGCTTTTGCGTGCTGCCTTATTGATTCGGGTGGCCGGCCTTCGCCCTGGTTCTAGCGGTTAAAGTCGTCCTGCACGCGCACGATGTCCTCCTCATCGGAGGGATGGGCGGCATCGGTGTGCTGCCAGATTTCGGCCACGATGCCCCAACTATCGAGGCCGACGAGGCGGTGCCGCTCGCCCTGCCGGAGCGTGATTTGCTCACCGGCGCTGTATGTTTTCAGCTCCCCTTCCTGGTCGGTGTCGCTGATAATAATTCCTACCGGGCCGCTGACGATGCGCCAGATTTCGGCCCGCCGGTAATGGTACTGCCACGAAAGACGCTGCTGCGGGGCTACGAGCAGAATTTTGGGGCTCAGCTGGCCGGCAATCCGCAGTTCATCTATAGCCAGGCCGGCAAAGTATTGGTTGGCGAATCGTTGAGTCTGCGTTTCATCAAGCACAAAGAAACCGCCCCAGGGCCGGGCCAGGTCCTCGTGTCTGATTCGGAAACCATCAATTTCCAGTTGCTGGCGGGTTTCCAGAAAGCGGGCAGTTTTGTCGGAGCTGGTAACCATAGATGCCTTAAAGCCGCCAATATGAGGTTCTGACGGCCGGGTGAAGGCGCTAAAGTAGCGGATTGTCCGATCTGAATCATTATGCTGGCGGGCTGGCGGTGTCAGCAAGGCAAATCAAAATAGGGGGCGGGCGCGTACAGATTGCATCCTTCTACCTCATTACCTTCTTATGAAACAAGTAGCTCCCGGCGTTAATCAGCTTACTATTCAGCGCTTTGTTAACGTGTATTTTGTTGAAACCGGCCGGCCCGGCGAGTGGGTGCTGGTTGATACCGGCCTGCCGGGGTCGGAGCAGGCCATAGTGGCAGCTGCCGACGAGCTGTTTTATCCTGGCACTCACCCCGAGGCCATCATCCTCACCCATGGCCACCTCGACCATGCCGGCTCGGCGCAGGCGCTAGCCGAGCACTGGAAGGTACCGGTACTGGCACACCAGCTGGAACTGCCCTTTCTCACGGCCCGGGCCGTGTATCCGCCCGCCGACCCAACAGTGGCCGGCGGTGGCTCGCTGGCCTTCGCGGCCCGGTTCTTCCCGCCCCAGTCGTTTCAGCTCTCCGACTACGTGCAACAGTTGCCCGCCAACGACCTCGACCCACCCTTTCTGCCCGACTGGCAGTGGCACCACGTACCCGGGCACGCTCCGGGCCAGGTAGCGCTGTTCCGCGAGAAAGACCGTACGCTGCTGGGAGCCGACGCGTTTGCCACCTGCAACCACGAGTCGGTGCCGGCGGTGTTGCTGCAGCTGGAAGACATCAGCATCGCGGGAGCTCCGTTTAATTACGACTGGCAGCAGGTAGGCGAATCGATCCGGCAGCTGGCCGACCTGCGGCCCGAGGCCATTGGCTGCGGCCACGGCCCTGCCATGCCAGGCCCTGGTGCAGGCGCGGGCCTGCGCCGGCTGGCCGATGAGTTCTGCGTACCAGCCCACGGCCGCTACGTGCAGCACCCCGCCCGCCTCGATGCCAACGGCGTAGCCTACCTGCCCCCCGCACCCAACGACCCGATTCAGGCTAAATTTGGCCTTGCAGCTGCGGCTCTAGTGGGGCTGGTAGGTGCAGCCTGGCTGGTGAAATCGTACCAGAAAAAGCAGCAGAATCAATACCCGCGCCCCAAAGCCGGTGAACCCAAGCGCTTCCGCACCGAGGAGGTAGCTCGCTGAACCCTGAGCCAATGGCGCTTTCCAGCTGGCTTTTGCGTTGTATAGTTCGCTCCCTTTCATAGTTGATTCGGCTGCCAACGCTACCAGCAGCGAAAAATAACAACTCCGCGACTTTCCGTTTACACCATGTATTCAGGCGGTTGCGGAGTTATTATTTGTGCGACCAGTTTATTTCAGCTGCCTGTTTCGGCCTAATTTAAGCGGCTGCGTTTAAGGCTTGCCATGCAAGAAGAAGACGAGAAAATCAAACAGCAGGAAATCAAGCAAGAGCGTGCCGAGCAGCGCGAGGTGAATGAGCGCAAGGCCCCCACGGGCAAAGTGCTTTACCGCACCACCATGCAGGAGGGCGAGATGGAGTTGCGGCGCCCGACGGTAGCCCTGTTTTGGTCGGGACTCGCGGCAGGCCTTTCGATGGGTTTCTCCATGATTGGCGAAGGCCTGCTCAACCACTACCTGCCCGATGCTCCCTGGCGGCCCTTGGTTGCTAAGTTTGGCTACAGCTTTGGATTTCTGATTGTAATTCTGGCTCGCCAGCAGCTATTCACCGAAAACACGCTGACCCCCATCCTGCCGCTACTGGCCAAAAAGGACGTTGACACCCTGCTCAACGTCCTGCGGCTTTGGGGCGTGGTGCTGGTTTCCAACCTGCTTGGGGCCCTAATTCTCTCATTGGTAGCTATGCACAGCACTGCTTTTGATGACGATGTTAAGACTGAATTTGTGCGGATGGGCGAGAAGGCCATGGCCTTTGGTTTTGGCACTACGCTGCTACGCGGCATTTTCGCCGGCTGGATAATTGCCCTGATGGTCTGGCTGCTACCGTTCGCCGAATCGGCCCGAGTGTGGGTTATTATCCTGATGACGTACCTGGTAGGCTTGGCACATTTCAGCCACATTATTGCGGGCTCGATTGAAGTGTTCAGTGTAGCGGCCGTGGGCGGGGCCAGTTGGGGACAGGTGCTGGGCAATTTTGTAGTTCCGGCTCTGCTGGGCAACATTATCGGCGGCGTTACGCTGGTCGCCGTGCTCAGCCACGTTCAGGTAATGGCCGGCGAAGAGTAATAGGTAAACCTGCTGGTCGGTTACATTGCGAACAGCCAGCAGGCCTACTCCACGTCGAGGGTGTCGGGAGCAGCGGCGGGGGCGGGTTGCGGCTGCGTTACCCGCACATTGCCGTTTACGGTACTCACTTTAAGTTGCGCTCCGCCTTTGCCCAGCGTAGCGGCTAAGTTGTGGGGCAGCAGGTTGAGGCGCTTGGTATTGAGTTCGGCGGCCACCCGGCCGCGGGTAGTGCGGGCCAGTATCGTTGCAGTATACTCGGCCGGCAGCTGCCAGCTGATGTCGCCATTCACGGTGCTCACGTCCAGCCCCGGACCAGTCCAAGTGTCGCCGCTCAGGCTTAGGTCGATGCGGCCGTTGGTGGTCTGGGCGCGCACGTCGCCGGACACGCCACGTAGCACGAGTGGCCCGTTGGTGGTAGTCAGGCGCAGTTGGCCACGTACGTTTTCCAGCGTCAGCGCCCCGTTCACGGCCGTCAGTACCAGGTTGGTCTGGGCCGGCACCAGCACTTCGTAGCTCACGGCCCAGCCCTCTACCGAGCCATTGGCCAGCGCAGCCCGCACCGTATGGGCGGTGGCAATCAGGCGCACGGCGGCAGCCAGGGCCCGGGCGGTTTCGGCGGTGGCTGCCTTGCCCGTAACACGCGCCCGCACCCGCACATCTGCCCCGGCCCAGGCCCGCACGCTAATGCTGCCGTTGGTGCGCGCATCCACCGTCAGGGGCATGTCGGCGGGTGGGGCGGGCAGCGTCAGGTGGCGGATTTCGCAGTGCGTTTTCTGCAACGGGCCAGCGGGTGGCAGGTCGGTGGCGCAATCGAGCGAAAATATGGGAGCGGGCCCGGCCGGCAGGGCAGCTTTTGTAGGAGAGCTTTTTTTGGCGGCCGGGGCTTTCGGCGGTGTCGTTTTCTGGGCCATAGCCGGGCCGGCAGCCAGCAGCAGGAATAGCAGGGTCGTTTTCATATAATAAGAGGAGAGCAGACAAAGGCAACAGGGAAGCCGGAGGAGCGGGTACTACCGGACCAGTGCGGCGGCCACTCCCGTAAGATACGCCGCCACAACGGTAGCTGCCAGCCGCGCCGTCTGCTGGTCGCGGTCGAAGAGCGGATTGAGTTCCATTACCTCGAACAGGCGCACACCAGCGGTACTACCGGCCAGCCAGGCAGCCTCGGTGGCCTGGCGTGGCGTCAGGCCGTCGGCGCTGGGCGCGCTTACCCCGGGCGCATAGGCCTGGGCACAACAGTCAATATCAAAGCTCACGAAGGCCGGGCCGGCTGCCGTAGCCCGCGCCAGCGCCCGGCCCATGTGCGCGGGCATCCCCTCGGCCTGCAATAGGGCCAGCGGCACTACATGGGCCTGCTGTTGGCGCAGAAAGCTACTATCGGCCTGCGTATTGAGGTTGGAGTGCAGCCCGATTTCCGTGAAGCGGGCCCCGACTACCAGACCTTCGCGCAGCAGCTTTCCGAAGGGCGTACCGCTGCTGAGCAGGCCGGGGCGGTCTTTCACGTCGGCGTGGGCATCGAGGTTGATGCCGCCCAGCGGCTGGCTGCCGGTAGCGGCGTGCAGGCCCCGTACGCTGCTGTAAGATCCATCGTGCGAACCACCCAGCACCACTACCCGCGGATATTGCACCAGCAGCCGGGCCAGTTCGGTGGCAATGGTTTCGTGGTTGTCGGCGTGACGGGCGGCGCGCAGCGGCAGGTTGCCCGCATCGGCTATCCGCAGCCGGCGCAGGTCGGTGTTGTGTTCGAGGTTGTAGGTTTTGTGGTAGCGCCGCAGCTCGGCCCGGATGGCGTTCGGGCCGTGCGCGGCCCCGCCCCGGCCGCCTTCCAGCACCGTCCCGAAATCGAGCGGTAGACCTACCAGACATACGTCGGCAACGAGTAGCTCGGCGGCCGGGCGAATCAGTTCACGCAGAAAATCAGCCATAGCCCAAAGTAACGGATTGGCGTCCAAACAAACCGTTGGGCCTATTGTGCCCTGCGCTGCCATATTTTTCCTGTATCATTACCCCG
>NZ_JABKAV010000001.1 GCF_013377905.1 Hymenobacter terrestris | reverse complement strand
TAGGAGCCTATGCTTCTGTTTGTGTATTCTGACTACTCGGCTGCCGCCCGCGCCGAGCTTACCCAAGGGCTACCAGCCAGTATCGACGTTCATTTCGCCACCGACCGGCACAGTGCCCAGCCGCCGGCCGCGCTGCAAACCGCTGGGCTGCTGCTGGGCAACCCACCCGCTGCCTGGCTCACCCCGCTGCCGCCCCAACTCCGGTTCTGGCAGATAGATTCGGCCGGCATCGACCAGTACCAGCAGCTGCGGCCCGGCTTTGCGGTGGCCAACATGGGCGACCTGTTTGCCTGGCCCTGCGCCGAAACCATGGTGGCCGGACTGCTGGCGCTGTTGCGCGGTCTGCCCCGACTAGCCGTGTGGCAAACCCGCCGACATTGGGAAGGCAGTGCGTTCCGGCAGCGGCTGGGGTTGCTGCGGGGCCGGCGGGTGCTGATACTGGGCCGCGGTAGCATTGGGCTGGCAGTGGCCGAGCAGCTTGGCGGCTTTGGGTGCGCGGTGCAGTTTCTGGCCCGCACCGACCCACAGGCCCAGCTGCACACCCATGCCGAAGTGCTGGCCGCCCTGCCCACCATCGATGTTGTGGTGAACTGCCTGCCAGGTAGCGCCACCGGCTACGTATCGGTTGATTTTCTGGCGGCCCTGTCCCCGCACGCCCTCTATGCCAGCGTGGGCCGCGGCTCGACCACTGATGAGCCCGCCCTGCTGGCGGCGCTGCAAGCCGGCCGCCTGGCCGGGGCCGTGCTCGACGTAACGGCCCAGGAGCCGCTGCCTACCGACAACCCGCTCTGGAGCCTGCCCAATGTGCTACTCACCCAGCACAGCGGCGGCGGCTACCCGGAGGAGGAAGCCGACCGCATTACGGTGTTTCTGCACAACCTGAGCCACTGGCAGCGGGGGGAGCCGCTGGAAAACGAGGTTACGTTAGGCCGCGGCTATTAGGGGTTCCTCCCTTTACTGCTTGCAGCGCTGGATACTGAGCTGTTCGGAAAGTCAATCAGAACGTCATGCTGAGCGGAGTCGAAGCATCTCTACCGCAGTAGTAGTCAATGCTGATTCAATAAAACGGTAGAGATGCTTCAGCAGGCGGACGCCAGACGAAGCATAACGTTCTGATTGGCTCTTGGCAGTATTCTATTCAGCGTCCGTATCAGCGGCCCACGCTTGCAACCTTTTCGCTCTCGGATGTACTCCTGCGCATACCACTTCACGCCAAGAAGCTATGCGCCAACGCTACTCCTTATTACTGGGCATCAGCCTGCTGATGGGCCTAACGGCCTGCCCCATGATAAATCCGGGCGAGCCGGTTGTGCTGCCCAGCTACCGCCCCCAGCTGATGGCCCGCAGCCAGCTGGAGCAGGCCGTAGCCGTGCTGCCGCCCCGCGAGCTGCACAACACCGGCAAAATTTACCTTCGCGACCCTTATCTGCTCATCAATGAGCGGTACGAGGGGGTACACATCATCGACAACCAGGACCCCACCAAGCCCCGGCCAGTGGCCTTTCTGCGCATTCCGGGCAACGTGGATGTAGCCATGCAGGGCTCCTTGCTCTACGCCGACAGCGGCTCCGACCTGCTGACGTTTGACATGCGGGACATGCAGCAGCCAAACCTGGTGCACCGGTTGCGCGAGGCGGTGCCAGAGCTGCCCATGCCCGAAAGCGGCACCGTGCCCGAGCAGTACCAGGCCGCCAACCGTCCCGCCGATGCCGTGGTAATCGGCTGGCAGAAACTTTAATTTTCGGGTCCGATGAAACACGTTTCCTCTTTTTTCGGGCTGGCTGCGGGGCTGCTGAGCCTGCTACTGTCGGCCTGTAGCGCCAGCAACGACGCCAGCCCCAACCTGGCCGCCGACAACGGCAAGGGCGGCTCGCTGGCCCGCTTCACGGTGCTCAACAACACGCTCTTCGTGGTCGATAACCAGAGTCTGCGCCTGTTTAGCCTGGCCAACCCGGCGGTTCCGGCCCGCGGGCAGGTGGTGCCGCTGGGATTGGGTATCGAAACCATTTACCCGCGGGCCCCCTACCTGTTTCTGGGTACCCAGCGCGGCATGTTCATCTTCGATGCCAGCGTGCCCGCGCAGCCCAAACAGGTGGCCTACTACGAGCACGTAGCCAGCTGCGACCCCGTGGTGGTAGATGAACGCTACGCCTACGTAACGCTGCGCGACGGCCGCAGCTGCGGCGGCGGGGCCAACCAACTGCAGGTAGTGGACCTGACCAACCTAGCCGCCCCGCGCCTGGCCCGGACCTACCCCATGACGCACCCCATGGGCCTGGGTATTGATAGCACGCTGCTGTTCGTGTGCGACCGAAACGAGCTCAAGGTGTTCGATACCAGCAACACACCCATGCTGTCGGCCCCCAAGGTTTTCCCGGTGAACGTGTCCGATGTGATTCCGCACCGCGGGCTGCTGCTGGCCATTGGTCCCGATGGGCTGTACCAATACCGCTACCGCAACGGCCAGCTCACGCCCCTGAGCAAGCTCGCCGTCAGCCCGACCAGCAAATGAAACGATTGCTCGGGGTAGGGGTGCTAAGCCTGGGGCTGCTGGCGCAGGCGCGAGGCCAGTCGGGTGCAGCTGAGCAGCCAGGCTCGCCGCTTTCCGATGCTCCCCGGCGCACCTGGGGGCTGTCCGTCGATTGGCTGCCGCTGCTGGCCAGCGGCTACCACTTCAGCCTGGAAAGAAGCCTGGGCGGACTCGGCGGCCGGCAGACAGTGGTGCTCACGCCGCAACTTTACCGGGGCCTGGTAGGCGAGCTGACCTCGGACCGCCACGAGGGCAATGCCGACCGGGTGCGGGGCTTCGGGCTGGCGGCGCAACACCGCTTCTACCTTGGTGCCCAGCCTACCCCGCTGGCGGGCACTTACCTAGCCTACGGATTAAATTACCAGCATTTCCGCCTTGATTTTCAGGCCCCGGGCTGGCAACCAGAACTGGCTGCGGATGGCCTTTACTACTACCAGTACGGCCTCCGCAACCAAACCGAAACCATTGACCGGTACGGGGCAACGCTGGTAGTCGGCCACCAGCTTGAAGCACCCGGCTCCCCTTTCTTTCTGGATATCTTTATGGGTCTGGGGCTGCGGCAGGCCACTTCCCGAACTACCACGCCCAGCCCGCAGTTTGCCACTACGAGCAGCGACTACGGCCACGCGGGCGCTTACCTGCCGGTGGGATTTCGGCTGGGCTTACACCTGTAGCCAACGACCGGGTACAACCATTGCGCTGGCTGCAGAGTAGGAAGAACAGGCCCTCTCCACTCTCTGCCTGACTTCTGCTTATGGATACGATCCGCACGTTTACCGCCGACTCCGAGCCGGCTCTTTGGGCGCAGGTAGCCGCTGATATGGCCCGCCAGCCCGATTTGTTCGATTACCGCGCCGACCTCATTCAGCCGCCCTACCGCGTGCGACTGGAACTGGATATTGATTTGGGCGGCGGCTTCGAAGGCGGCTACGAGCTGACCACCCTCCGGGCCGTAGTGCCCGGCCAGCCGGCCCTGCGCTTCGCCCTGCACGAGCAGGATTGGGTACACGAAATCGGCAAGCTATTGGGTCTGGAAGACGTGGAACTGGGCTATGCCGAGCTGGACCAGACGTTCATCATCAGCACCAACGACCCCAACACCCTGCGCCGGCTGCTGGCTGACCCGGCTGTGCACCAGACGCTGATGCGCCACCCTGCGGCCCGTTTCACGCTGGCCCCCGACTCGGATGCGGCTGATGCGCCGCTGCTGCTCACCTTCCATCTGGAGCGGGCCGTGGTAGAGCCGGAACGGCTGCGGGAGCTGTATGGGATGTTGCTACGGATGCTCCAGCAGCTGGCTCCTATAATTTCAGCCTAGCCTACACCACGCATTTAGCTTCAAAAACGCGCTAGCCCCGCCGTTATCCATAGCAGATAGCGGCGGGGCTAGCGCATTTTTGAGAGTAAAAATCACAGCACCAGCTGCCGGTAGAGCTGTTCGAGCGTGGCGGCTGGGTCGTGGCAGAGGCCGGGGTGTACGGGCGAGGTTTGGATGATGGTACTGCGGGTGGCCGTGAGCCAGCGGAAGCGGGAGGCCACGGCGAATTGCCCGATGGGCCCGCCCTCGCGCCGGCCGGCACAAATGCGCTCGAAGGCCCGCAGCCGGGCCCGCAGGTCGTCGAAATCGAGCTCGTGAGTCGGGCCGGTAAAGACCTGCAGCCGCGCTTCGGGCAACTGGCAGCGGGTTTCCAGGAAACCCTGAGAGGCGCAGTACAGAATCACGCCCACGTTTATAAATTCTTCGCGCTCCACGCGGGGCACCACCCGCAGCACGGCATACTCAAACAAGTGCATGGCGGGCGGCTTCAGCTTCGGCAACGAAGGTGGCAGAATCGGCCAGGCGGGCCGTCAGGAACTGTACGTATTGGGCGCGCTGCTCGTCGGGGCTCACGTCGGGCTCCTGCAGCCAGTCGTCGGGCACCAGGGCCACAATGGCTTCGATAACGGCGGGCGTGAGGCGGGCGCGGCCTTCGGTATCGGCCCAGGGCAACTCGGTAGCCTGGGGCAGCAGCACGTGGTCCTTTACCTGCGAGAATGGCCGCGGCTTAGGTGCCGCCCAGCCGGCGCCGGCGTGGTGCACGTACAGGGCCGCGCCGTGGTCGATGAGCCACAGTTCACGGTGCCACATGAGCAGGTTGGTGTTGCGGGCGGTGCGGTCTACATTCAGCGTCAGGCAGTCGAGCCACACGATGAGCGAGGCCAGTCGGGGCTCTATATCGAGCAGCAGCGGGTCGAAGGTGCCAGCCCCGGACAGAAAGTGCAGGCCCAGGTTGAGGCCGGTGCTGAAGCGCAGCAAGTCCTGGATTTCCTCGTCGGGCTCGGTGCGGCCGAAGGCTTCGTTCAGCTCAACGAACACCAGCTCGGGCATGCGCAAACCCAACTGCCGGGCCAGCTCGCCCACCACCAATTCGGCAATGAGAGCCTTCAGCCCCTGCCCCGCGCCCCGGAACTTGAGCACGTACATGAAGTTATCGTCGGCCTCCACCAGCGCGGGCAGCGAGCCACCTTCGCGCAGCGGAATTATGTAGCGCGTCACCTCCACAGTGCGCAGGGATAGGTCGGACATAAGTAGTTGGGAAGGGAACAGTCAGAATTTTATGGACGGGGCTCTGGCTGGCGCAAGGATTTGATGGGCTTGGTTTGCTGTTACAAAGAACGTCATGCGGAGCTTGCCGAAGCATCTCTACCGATTCGTTACGGTAGTAATCCAACAAAGCGGTAGAGATGCTTCGGCAAGCTCCGCATGACGTTCTGGTTTCATTCCAATCACCAGTACCCGGCTTCACTCCGCCGTTTTCAGTAGTTGCCGGTATAATAACCGGCCTTTCACTTCGGCCTGCAGCCAGTAGCTGCCGGCGGCCCAACCAGCGGTGGAGAGCAGCAGACTGCCATCGGGGCCACGGCGGAAGGTGGCGGGCACGGTGCGGCCCGCCGCGTCGGAAACGCGCACCTGGCTGGCCTGCAGCGCCCCCAGCGTCGAGCGGACGCTTACCTGGCCGCGCGTCGGATTGGGGGATACCAGCAGCTCAGCCGAATTGAACCGGGCCGTTGTAGACGTGACCAGCCCGCTGAGCTGATAGCGGCGCAGAAAACGCCATATCACCTGGCTGGCATTAATGTCGCGGTTGGTTACGCCGATATTTATAGGAGCACCCGGCCAGGTGTGGCCGCCCCCGATAATGCGGTAATGCTCGACCACGCTGCCGTTGCGCCCGCCGCTGAACACCTGCCGCTCGGCCGTGCTGCCATCGGTGGTGTTGATGTCGGGTATTGGCGTGATGACGGGCGTGGGGTTGCAGCCGTTGCGCTGAGCCCAGGCCGCCACCAGCTCGGGGATGGGCACGAACAGGCCGTTGCCCTGGTAGGGTACGGTGCCATCGGCGGTACCGTGGATTTCCAGTACCGGCACGGCCCGCACGGGGGCGCAGGCGTCGAGGTGGCTGCTAATCATGCTACCCGTTACCGAGGCAATGGCGGCAATACGGCTGTTGAGCCGGCAGGCCAGCTCGTAGCTCATGAAGCCGCCGTTGCTCATGCCGGTGCTGTACAGGCGCTGCTGGTTTACACGGTAACTGGCACTGATGGAGTCGATCAGGGCACTCAGAAAGCCTACATCATCGGGCCCACCGGCAGCGTAGGGCAGGAAGGTATTCCAGAAGCGCTGGCCGTTGGAGCCGACGGTGCCGTTGGGGTGCACGACGAGGAAATTGGCCGTGTCGGCAATGGCGCGGAAGTCGCCGTACTGCTCCTGCTCCACGTTGTTGGATCCGAAACCGTGCAGGTTGAGTAGCAGCGGGACGGCCTTGGTGCTATCGTAGGCCCGGGGCACATAGAGGCGGTAGTCGCGCACGGTGCCTTCGAAGCGGATGGAGCCGGTAATGGTTTGTTGGGCGCGGGCCGACGGCGCGAATGTGAGCAGCAAGCCCGTTAACAGGAGTAGTTGACGCATCATAGCAAGGAGGAGAAAAAGAACGGTACCACCGCCGCGAGTAGGACTGCCCCCGCGGTGGCTCTATGCTAGACGCGAAAACCCGTGCTATGTTTAGCCGTTGATGTCAACGCTGCTCAAAATGCACGACGTGGGGGCGGGGGGGGTTCCCGCCCCCCCCTCCCGCCCCCCCCACAGGAAAAGGTCCTCCGGGGGGGGTTAACGGCGGGGGGGGGGGGGGGGGGGCCCCCCCCCGCCCCTGCATCGTTCTTCAGCCAATATTCCGCAAAGAAACACGTTAGCCACCCTGCTTGCCTACCTTTGCGCCGAAATGTCGCTGTCTAAGTCTGTTTTTCTTGTTTTACTGCTGGTGCTGCCGCTGCTGGGGTGGTCGCAGGCCCGGCCCGCCGCCAAGCCTGGTAGCGGCCAGCCTATTGAGCTGATTTCGGCCAACTCGCTGGAGGGAGGCACCTTTAATGGCGTCGAAATCCGCAAGCTGCTGGGCAACGTGAGCCTACGCCAGGGCACCACACTGCTCTACGCCGACTCGATGTACCAATACCTGGAGCGCAACGCCATTGAGGCGTTCAGCAACGTGCGCATTATCCAGAACGATACCATCACGATAACCGGCAACCGCGGCACCTACGACGGCGACACCCGCAAGGCCCGCATGGTGGGCAACGTAACGCTGCGCGACCCGCGCATGACCCTCACCACCCAACTGCTCGACTACGACCTGGCCAACAACCTGGCCTACTACAGTACCGGCGGCCACCTCCAAGACCCTAAAAACACGCTCGACAGCCAGTTTGGCTATTATAACACCGTCAGCAAAGTGTTCAGCTTCAAGCGCAACGTGAAGCTGGTAACGCCCGAAAACGTTATCACTACCGATACGCTGCAGTACAACACCGTCAGCAAAGTGGCCTATTTCTTCGGCCCCACGCGCATTACGGGCAAAGACAAAAACCTGTATGCCGAAAACGGCACCTATAATACCGCCACTAAAGAGGCCAACTTCGGCCGCAACGCTAAAATAGAAACGCCGGAATATCTGCTCGGTGGCGACAAGTTGTTTTACAACGAGCTGACCGCGTACGGCGTGGCGACGGGCCGGGTGTCAATGATTTCTAAGAAAGATAACCTCGAAATCCGGGGTGATGTAGGGCGCTATTGGCGGGCCCAGGGCCGCGCCAAGGTGTACGGCAGCCGCCCCGTGATGCGCAACATTTCGGGCAAAGACACCCTCTACCTCACGGCCGATACACTGGTTAGCATCGAAGGAAAGCCGCCGCTGAACAAGGGCTCCGTGATTTACGCTTATAAAAAGGCTCGGATTTTCCGCTCCGATTTGCAGGGCCGGGCCGACTCGCTGACCTACGACCGCCAGGATTCCATCATCTACCTCAGCCACGACCCGGTGCTGTGGACCAAGAAAAACCAGCTGACGGCCGACTCAATGGAAATCCGGCAGCGCCGGGGCAAAATCGACCAGATGCGGCTCTACGGCCACGCGTTCAGCATCGGCCTCGATACCATTGGCAACTACAACCAAGTGAAAGGCCGTACCATGGTGGCCTACTTCGGGGAGAAGGCCATAAAAAAAATTGACGTGGTTGGCAACGCCGAGAGCCTATACTATGCTCTTGAGGGCGACACGGCCGTCTCGGGCGTCAACAAGTCGCTCTCGGCCACCATGGCCCTGCGCTTCGCCGACGACGAGCTGCAAACCATCAGTTTCATCACCAACCCCGAAGCCAAGTTCATCCCGCCCAACGAGCTCAAACCTGATGAGGCCAAGCTTAAGGATTTCCGGTGGCGACCCGACGACCGGCCCACCCGCCGCCAGACGTTGGGCAAGCACTTCGCCCTTCCTGTAAAGCTAAAGCCTAAAAAGAAGCCTGCTTCTGCCCGAAAGCCGCCGACTAAATCTAAGGGTAAAGCGCCGGTGAAACGGTAACCAATAAACGTCATTCAGAGCGCAGCGAAGAATCTCGCTCGCAACAAATGAACGTCAAACGGGCGAGAAATTAACGCGAGATTCTTCGCTGCGCTCTGAATGACGTTCTTCTTAGCAACTGGCAACTCACAACTGATTATTCGTACCTTTGCGCCCTTATGCTGTCATTCCGTCCTGCTTTTTTTGTTCTGCTCCTCAGCACGCTGCTGTTGGGCTCCTGCTCCGGCTACCAGAAGCTGCTCAAGAGCACCGACGTGAACAAGAAGTACGAAGCCGCCATCCAGTACTACGAAAAGGAGGACTTCTTTAAAGCCGGTACGCTGCTCGAAGAGCTGATTCCGCTGCTCAGGGGCCGCCCCGAAGCTGAAAAGGCCCAGTTTTACTTTGCCAACACCAACTACCGCCAGCGCAACTACACGCTGGCAGCCTACTATTTCAAGACTTTCCACGACACCTATCCGAACTCGGATTTTGCCCAGGAGGCGTACTTCATGCACGCGAAGTCGCTGTTCAAGGATTCGCCCGAGTTCCAACTCGACCAGACGAATACGTACACGGCTCTGGAAGTAATTCAGGAGTTTCTGAACCGCTACCCCGAAAGCAAGTTCCGGACGGAGGTGGAGGGAATGTCGCAGGAGTTGCAGAAGAAGCTGGAGAATAAAGCGTTTCTCTCGGCCAAGCTCTACTACGACCTGCGCTATTACCAGTCGGCCGTTACGGCTCTAACCAACTTCCAGCAGCAGTACCCAGCTTCGGCTTACGGCGAGCAAGCCGCTTTCCTTAAGCTCAGCGCCCAGTTCGACCTGGCTACCGAATCGGTGGCGGAGAAACAGCTGGAACGCTATAACGAAACGCTGGCGTTCTACCAGAGCTTCATCGACACCTTTCCGCAGAGCAAGCAGCTGAAAGACGCCGAGAAAATGTACGACAACGCCCGCGTTGCCGCCGACAAGCTGAAAGCGGCCGACACGGCTGCTGTTAAGTAAGGGCTTTCGCGCCCGGTATCACCTAAGAACCTCGAAAACTCACCATATGAAGACGCCCAACAACACTTCCGCTTCCATCGTCACGCGTAACATGTCGGACTTCACCCCCGAAACCGGCAACGTGTACGAGAGCATTGCTATTATCTCGAAGCGCGCCAACCAGCTCTCCATCAAGCTGAAAGAGGAGCTGAACGGCAAGCTGGCCGAGTTTGCCACTACCGTCGACAACCTGGAGGAGGTCTTTGAAAACCGCGAGCAAATCGAGATTTCCAAGCACTACGAGCGCCTGCCCAAGCCCACCAACCTGGCTATCGAAGAGTTCCTGGAAGGCAAAGTGTACCACAGCACGCCCGAGCAGGAAGCTGAGAAGAACGCGTAAGTTGGCCTTCCCGGTCGGCCGCAGCCTCCCCGCCACCCGGACCAACCCGGGCGACGGGGAGGCTGCGGCGTGTAGGGCAATGCGTTGCCATACTGCCGGCCAGCCTAAATCCGTAAATCCGCAGGCGAATTTCTGCTTCGCCTAACTTCGCGTATGTCGTTACAGGGTCGAAAAATTCTGCTGGGTGTGAGTGGCAGTATTGCCGCCTACAAAGCCGCGCCGCTGGTACGCCTGCTGGTGAAGGCCGGGGCCGAAGTGCGCGTGGTGCTGACGCCCGCCGCCACGGCTTTCGTTACGCCGCTCACGCTGGCCACGCTGTCCAAGAATCCGGTTCTGCAGGGCTTCCTCAAGGATGAGCGGGCCGGCGAGTGGCACAACCACGTCGAGCTGGGCCTGTGGGCCGATGCGCTGGTGGTGGCCCCGGCCTCGGCCAATACCCTGGCCCACCTTGCCCTGGGCCTCTGCGACACGCTGCTCGACGCTGTGTACCTCTCGGCCCGCTGCCCCGTGTTTGTGGCCCCCGCCATGGACCTCGACATGTACCAGCACCCGGCCACCCAAGCCAATCTGGCGCGCCTGCGCAGCTACGGCAACACGGTGTGGGAGTCGCCGGCCGGCGAGCTGGCCAGCGGCCTGAGCGGCCCCGGCCGCATGCTGGAGCCCGAAGACATTGTGCGCGCGCTGGTGAAGGAATTACAGATTAAAGGTTAAAATATGCGCGTTTTGATAACGGCCGGTCCGACTTACGAACCCCTCGACCCAGTGCGGTTTTTGGGCAACCACAGCACCGGCAAAATGGGTTACGCGCTGGCCGAAGCCTTTGCCGAAGCCGGGGCCGAAGTAGCCCTTATCAGCGGCCCCACCAGCCTGCCCGATCCGGCTAATGCGCATATCCTGACCACGCGGGTGCAGACGGCGGCCGAGATGTACGATGCCGCTGCCAATGCGGCTCGCCTGGCCGACGTGTGGGTGTTTGCGGCCGCTGTAGCCGACTACCGGCCGGCGGAGGCAGCTACCCAGAAGATCAAGAAAAGCGGCGAGCGGCTGACGCTGGAGCTGGTAAAAAACGTGGATATTGCCTTCGAGCTCGGAAAAACCAAGCGGCCCGAACAATTTTCGGTGGGCTTTGCGTTGGAAACGGAGGACGAGCAGGCCCACGCGCTGGGCAAGCTGGCCCGCAAGAATTTCGACCTGATTGTGCTCAACTCGTTGCGCGATGCCGGGGCCGGTTTCCGCCATGATACCAACCAGGTAACTTTGCTCGAAGCCGACGGCCGCGTAACGCCGTTCGGGCTGAAATCTAAAACCAGCGTCGCCCTCGATATTGTGGGCGTCGTACTCGACCGTTTAGCCGCCCGCCATGTCTAAGTTTCAGTTGCTGTTTTTGCTGCCGCTATTGGTGCTGCTGCGCCCCGCCCGGGCCCAGGAGCTGCAGGCTGAAGTAACCGTTTCGACCGAGAACGTAACGATTTCGGACCCGCAGCTGGTGCAGAATTTGCGCAACGATATGCAGAACTTCCTCAACAGCCGGTCCTTTACCAACCGCGCATTCCGGCCCGAGGAACGCATCCGCTGCCGGCTGTTCGTAGGCATCACCGAAATTCCGCAGAACGGCACGTACCGGGCTACGGTGCGTATTGTGAGCAGCCGGCCGGTGTATGGCACCGGCTACGAAAGCAACGTGTTGAGTTTTGCCGACCGGGGCTGGATTTTCAACTATTCGCCCCAGAATCCGCTGGAGTACTCCGAAAATACCTTCGTCGGCAACCTCTCGTCACTGCTGTCATTTTATGCCTATATGATGATCGGGCTGGACCAGGACAGTTTTGCGTCGTTGAGTGGCGGCCCTTACTACGACCGGGCCCGGCAGATTCTGACCAACGCCGCCTCGCAGAATATTACCAACGAATCGGACCCCGGCTGGAAGGATGAAAACAGTGGCAACCGCTACTGGCTGCTCAACAACCTGCAGGATCCGCAGCTACAGGCCTTCCGTAGCGGCATGTACGCCTACTACCGCCAGGGCCTCGATATCTTCATCACCCAACCCGAGGAGGCCCGCACCAACATGTTCACGGCTCTGCAGGATGTGCAGAAGGCCGTGCAGCGCCGCCCCGGCACCCTGTTCGCCCGCTCGTTCTTCCAGACCAAGGCCGACGAAATTTCCAACGTTTTCCGTACCAGCCCCGACCAGCAGCAGAAAACCAGTCTCGTGACGCTGCTCACCGAAACCGACCCCACCAACTCGTCGAAGTACGAAACGATTCTGCGCCAGCCATAATTTTGTTAGCTGTTAGCTGTTAGCTGTTAGCTGTTAGCTTTTAACGATGTAGGGGCGGGGCTTTTCCCCCCCCCCCCTTTAACGGATATGTTGTACGGGGGCTTTTTGCCCTGAATTTGGTGTTTCCGCGGCGGGGGGGGGGGGGGGGCCGCCCCCCCCCCCCCCCCCCCGTTACAAATTATAAAACCCAAAAGGAAAACAGCCCCGGGGGGGGGGGGGGAAAAACCCCCCGCCCCTACATCGACCTGGTTACCTGCCAAAAACCAATCAGGTGGCAAACCGGCAGAAGGTGCCCAGCGGGAGCTTGCGGGCTCCGGCATCGTGCAGGTAGATTTCCCCGATTTCGCGCTTGTCGCGCATGGTGGGGAAGATTTCGCTTACCAGGTTGTCCAGAATCAGGGCCGAGAAACCGAGCGAGTAGAGGTTGACGAGGAAGAAGTGGTCTTCGGGGTCGAGCAGCTGCTGGCAGAGCTTGAGCATCTCGTTGAGCTCGTCTTCGAGCTGCCACTTCTCGCCGTTGGGGCCGCGGCCGTAAGCGGGCGGGTCGAGGATGAGGCCCTGGTACTTGCTGCCGCGTTTTACCTCGCGCTTTACGTATTTCATGGCATCCTCCACCAGCCAGCGCACCCCATCAATACCCGAGGCTTCCATGTTGTCGCGGGCCCAGAAATTCACCTGCTTCACCGAGTCGAGGTGCGTGACGTCGGCACCGGCGGCGCGGGCGGCCAGGGTGGCCGCGCCGGTGTAGGCAAACAGGTTGAGCACCCGCGGCTGGGCCGCTTTACGCCGCCGCGTTTCGTTGTAGATGAACTGCCAGTTGGGGTCCTGCTCCGGAAACAGCCCCACGTGCTTGAACGACGACATGCCCAGCCGGAACCGCAGCTTCAGGCCGTCGGGACGCTCGTAGTTGATGTGCCACTGCTCGGGCGTGCCGGGCTTTATTTTCCACTGGCCGCGCTCTTGGCTGCCTTTTTCGCGGGTGAAAATGGCGTTGGCGCGCTGCCATTCCGAGGCCGGCAGGTGCGGGTCCCAGATGGCCTGCGGTTCGGGCCGGGCCAGAATGTGCTGGCCGAAACGCTCCAGCTTCTCGAAGTTGCCCGCGTCGAGCAGCTCGTAATCGGCCCAGGGGCTCGTGGTAAGGAAAGTATACATGCTGGGGCAAAGATAAGATTTGACGCTGTAGGGGCGGGGCTTGCCCCCGTCCGCCATCCGCGCCGTCGAGCAGAATCGTTGAATCGATGCGTATGGCGAGCTGGGACAAGCCCTGCCCCTACGTCGTTACCCCTTATCTTTGCCCCATGAGTACCACGCTGCACTTCTATAAATACCAAGGCACCGGCAACGACTTTGTAATGGTCGATGACCGCGCCAAACAGTTCGATGCCGCCGACCACGAGCTAGTGCGCCGGCTCTGCGACCGGCGCCGCGGCATCGGGGCCGACGGGCTGATTCTGCTGCGCGAGCATGCCGACTACGATTTCGAGATGGTGTATTTCAATGCCGATGGCCATCTGGGCTCGATGTGCGGCAACGGTGGCCGCTGTACGGTGGCCTTCGCCCGCCAGTTGGGCGTCATCGAAACCGACACCCATTTCCTGGCCATCGACGGCCCCCACGAAGCCCGCGTGGCGGCCGACGGCACCGTGCACCTGCGCATGCAGGACGTGCGTGGCCAGCAGGAAATCGACGAGTATGGCGTGTTCCTCGACACCGGCTCGCCCCACCTAGTGCGCTTCCAGCCCGCGGGCAGCCTGAGCGGGCTGGACGTGGTAACCGAAGGCCGCACTTTGCGCAACGGCGACTTATTCCGCGAAAAAGGCACCAACGTAAACTTCGTGGAGGTGCCGGCTACGCCCGACCAACCCTGGCCGGTACGCACCTACGAGCGCGGCGTGGAAGACGAAACGCTAAGCTGCGGCACCGGCGTGACGGCCGTGGCCCTAGCTGCCTCGCGGCACGGCGCGGCCAGCCCCGTACGCCTGCGCACGCCTGGCGGGGAGCTGCAAGTTGCCTTCGAAGCGCACCCCGACGGCTCATTTGTCAACATCTACCTCAGCGGACCCGCCACCTTTGTATTCGAAGGCACGATTTAGTTTTTAAAGCATAGCTGGTAGTGCGAATATCCAAACGTCATTCAGAGCGCAGCGAAGAATCTCATTTGGGTATTCACACTATCAGCTACACGCTAATCCATGTCCGAAACTGACTTCCTCTCCGTCCATAATATCAGCCTGGAGGAGCACGGCCAGCCGATACTAAACGGCATCAGCTTCGGGCAGCCGGCCGGTCGCAAGCTGGCGCTAGCAGGCGAATCGGGGGCGGGGAAAAGTACGTTGTTGCAGGTAATTGCCGGGCTGGTGCAGCCCACGGCGGGTGAGGTGCGTTTTGCCGGCCGCCGGGTGCGCGGACCCCAAGAGGTGTTGGTGCCGGGCCATCCGGGTGTCGTATATCTGTCGCAGAAGTCCGATTTACCCAAGTCGTTGCGGGTGGAGCAGGTGCTGCGTTACGCCAGCAAGCGGCCCGAGGCCGAGGCCCAGGCCGTGTATGAGGTCTGCCGCATCGGCCCGCTGATGGCCCGGCGCACCAACCAGCTTTCGGGCGGCGAGCAGCAGCGGGTGGCGCTGGCGCGGCTGCTGCTCTCGGCCCCGCGCCTGCTGCTGCTCGACGAGCCTTTCTCCAACCTCGACCGCACCCACAAGCACCAGCTCCAGGAGGTCATCCGCGACGTGGGGGAGGAGCTGGACATCACCTGCCTGCTCGTCTCGCACGACCCTACCGACACGCTGCCCTGGGCCGATGAGCTGCTGGTGCTACACCGCGGCCGATTAGTGCAGCAGGGCACTGCCGAACAGGTGTACCGCCAGCCGGTCAGCGAATATGCCGCCGCCCTGTTCGGCGACTATAACCGCTTCGAAGGCCCCGATTTGCGCGCCCTGCTGGCTGCCCCGCGTCGTCGGTTGCCCAGCCCGGTGCTGCTTGTTCGCCCCGAAAACCTGCAGCTGGCCCCCGCCGGTAGCCCCGGCGCGGCCGGCACCGTGCGGGCCGTGCGCTTTATGGGCAGCTACTACGAGGTCGAAGTGCAGCTACCAGCCACGCTCTTGCGAGTACGCCTACCAGCTGCAACAGTGGTAGCAGGCGAGGCGGTAACGGTGCAGTTGGCGGAGGGTGCGCCAGTTTCGTTTGTTGATTTACCAGCGTAGAATATAGCATTCAACCGGGTGGAGTTTTGCCAAACGTTTTAAGCCGGATGGGCACTCCCAGCGTGGCGCTAACCCCGGAGCCGCGGATATGCAGCGTAGTGGCCCCGCGCTGCGAATTGTATTGATACTGTACTGGCACTAGCAGCATATCCGTGAGGCCCTGCGTGTAGTAAATGCTCAGGTTCAGCCGCTCCTTACCCAATCGGTAGAAGCGGGCCGTAACGCCGCCCATCAGAAATCCGCCCCACTTGCGACGCACGATAATGGTTTGGCGGAAGTCGATAGTATCGTAAAACAAGCCACCAGCATCCACTCCTCCACAATCCAAGCAGTTATTGCCAAGCCGATTCAGCCCACCACCCAGTACCGCATCTAGCCGGAAACTGGCCAGATACGTGTGGCGAATAGTGTCGATTTCGCGGATATTTATTTCGCGGAATGTTTTGCTGAGCAGCACTGGCAACTGGTGCATATATACGCCGGTGCCATGTCCCTTCCATTCGCCGTGAAATGGATTTACAGTATATTTTTGGGGCATCTGGAGGCTATAGGCCCAAGCCAAAGAACTGCCGCTGTAGCCGGCCGCTATGCCCAACTTCTCTTCCATCTGAAGCCGTAGCATTACGACGCCCTGCTCGTCAAAGCTCATATCTCTGAGCGTGCTGTAAGGCTTGAAAGGCCGCGTACCTTTGCCGAAGTAAGCTCCTTCGGCTTGATTATGGTTGACGCCCGACCGGAGGTCCAGGTAAAGCTTGCTTTGAGCATAGCTAACGGACGTGCTAAGCAGCAGTAGAATGAGGGATAAGTAGAGAAGCTTGAGCATAAGAATAAAAAGAATAGGGTCGCGGTGGAATGCCAGACAAGCTAACGGTTAGCGAAGTAGCACCGATATACCGTTATCCTACTATATTTCTAGTCTGCTATCATCCACCTCATGTTGCAATCCGACCTCATCCGCCTGCGCCCGCTCGAAGCCGACGACCTCGATTTCCTGTATCAGCTGGAAAACGACCCGGCCGTGTGGGGCGTGTCGGATACGCTGGCGCCTGTGTCGCGGCATGTGCTGCGGCAGTATCTGGACAGCGCGGCGGCCGATTTTTTTGAGGTGCGGCAGCTGCGGCTGGTACTCGAAGATTCGGCCAGCGGAGCGGCGGTGGGCACGTTGGATTTGTATGGCTTCGAACCGCTGCACCAGCGGGCCGGCGTAGGCATTACGGTGCTGGCCAGCCACCGACGCCGCGGCTACGCCCAGGCCGCGCTGATGTTACTGCTGCCCTACGCCCAACAGGTGCTACGCCTGCACCAGCTACACTGCACTATCGGGGCCGATAATGAGGCCAGCCAGCAACTGTTTGCGGCGGCGGGCTTTGCGCGGGTGGGCGTGCGGCGCGAGTGGCTGCGCACCGCCGACGGCTGGCAGGATGCTGTGGAAATGCAGTGCCTGTTGTAACCGGCCGCACAATGCAGCTGACTTTCACCGAAGTTGCCGCGCTTAACCGACCTGCTGATAATAAGTTTACAGCATCTTCAGGCTACTATATGTGGCTTCTGCCAGACAGGAGAAATAGTAGTAGCTCAACAATATCCTTTTAAAAAGGCGGGCGTATAGGCGAAGGGAGCCGGGCAGACAGGTCCGTGTAGTTACCCGGTTTTCTTCATTCGTTTATACTGCTTTCTATGCCATCTGCCCCGCTGGCGGAGGTGCCCGTGCCCTCCGCTGCCGCCAACTACGTTGGCCAAACCACTACTTATACTTATTCTCTGCCCGATGTAGTGTGCTTTGCACACCTGCACTGGGATTTCGTGTGGCAGCGGCCCCAGCACCTGATGTCGCGCTTTGCCCAACAGGGGCGCGTGTTTTACGTGGAGGACGCCTTCTACCATGACAACGACGAGGTGCAGCCTCATATCGAAATAAAGGAGCGTCCCCACGGCCTGAAAGTAGTGGTAGCCCACCTGCCCGACCGCCTGCGCCACGACATACCAGTAGCCGACGCTGCCCAACAGGCGCTCCTACAGCAGTTTTTCCGCGACCAGAACCTAACCAACTACCTGTTCTGGTACTACACGCCCATGGCTTTGGGCAAGTCAGGCGGCTTTGCGCCGGCTCTCACGGTGTACGACTGCATGGACGAGTTGGCCAACTTCAAGTTCGCGCCGCCCGAGTTGCGCGAGCGGGAGCAGGAGCTGTTCCGCAAGGCCGACCTCGTGTTTACCGGCGGCCACACGCTCTACGAGGCCAAGCGCCAGCAGCACCCCGACGCGCACCCGTTCCCGAGCAGCATTGATAAAGACCATTTCGGCCAGGCCCGCCAGCCGCTGCCCGACCCCGCCGACCAGGCCGGCATTGCGCATCCTCGCATCGGCTTCTTCGGAGTAGTAGATGAGCGGCTTGATATTGAGCTGCTGGGCCAGCTGGCCGAAGCGCATGCTGAGTGGCAATTCGTCATCATCGGGCCGGTCGTCAAAATTGACTCCGCCACGCTGCCCCAGTCGGCCAACATTCACTACCTCGGCGGCAAAGATTACAAGGAGTTACCCACTTACCTGGCGGGCTGGGATGTGGCCACGCTGCTGTTTGCCGATAACGAAAGCACCAAGTTCATCTCGCCCACTAAAACGCCCGAATACCTGGCCGCCGGCCGGCCCGTTGTCAGTACGCCCATCCGCGACGTGGTGCGGCCCTATGGCGAGCTGAACTTGGTACAGATTGCCGCCACCGCCGACGAATTCGGCCAAGCCATTGCAACAGCCCTCACCCAAACCCAGGACGCTGACTGGCGCCAGCGCACCGACGAGTATCTGGCAACCATCAGTTGGGACCAGACCTGGCAACAAATGGTAGAACTGATGCAGCAGAGAACTGAAGCAAAGCGGCTGGCAACCTGAAAGTAGTAGTAATAGTTTCGCCGAAATAGCTAATTATTTTGGCTGAATTTGCTAAAAAAAGGCATCAAAAGGCAGCTTGTTTTGTTCAAGCAAACAGAATCTGCTCTCCAATAACAAACCCTCCATACGCATGCCCGCCGGTTAGTTGGCGGGCTATCCAACCCACTTTCCAAACACTGATTTATGTTCGATTATCTGATAGTAGGGGCCGGGTTTGCCGGCAGCGTGCTGGCCGAGCGGTTGGCTACCCGCTCCAATAAAAAAGTGTTGGTAGTCGACAAGCGCAACCATATTGCCGGTAACGCCTACGACCACTATAACGAGGATGGCATTCTGGTACACAAGTACGGTCCGCACATCTTCCACACCAACTCCAAGGACGTGTTCGAGTATCTGTCCGACTTCACCGATTGGCGTCCCTACGAGCACCGTGTGCTGGCTTCCGTGGATGGCCAGCTGGTGCCGATGCCCATCAACCTCGATACCATCAACAAACTTTATGGCCTGAAGCTGAATAGCTTCGAGGTGGAAGAGTTCTTTGAGTCGGTGGCTGAGAAGGTACCAGTTGTCAAAACGTCGGAGGACGTAGTGGTGAGCAAGGTGGGCCGGGAACTGTACGAGAAGTTCTTCCGCAACTACACCCGCAAGCAGTGGGGCATGGACCCTTCGGAGCTCGATAAGTCGGTGACCAGCCGCGTACCTACCCGCACCAACCGCGACGACCGTTACTTTACCGACACCTACCAGGCCATGCCGCTGCACGGCTACACGCGCATGTTCGAGCGCCTGCTCGACCATCCGAATATCAAGGTGATGCTCAACACCGATTACCATGACATCATCGACTTCATTCCCTTTAAGGAGATGATTTTCACGGGTCCGGTTGATGAGTTCTTCGATTTCAAGTATGGCAAGCTGCCCTACCGCTCGCTCGAATTCAAGCACGAAACGCTGAACACCGAGAATTACCTCGCTGCGCCGGTGGTCAATTACCCTAACGATAACCTTTACACGCGCATCACCGAGTTCAAGGCCCTCACCGGCCAGCAGCACCCCAAAACGGCTATCGTGTACGAGTATCCCAAAGCCGAGGGCGACCCGTACTACCCTGTGCCGCGCCTTGAAAACGCCGAACTATACAACAAGTACAAGAAGCTGGCCGACCAGACCCCGAACGTGCATTTTGTGGGCCGTTTGGCTACCTATAAGTATTATAACATGGACCAGGTAGTAGCCCAGGCCCTCACGCTTTACAAGAAGCTCACCGAGAAGTCCGAAGATACCGCGCGCAAGCCCGCTATTTCCGGCTCTACCGAGCTGGTAGACAAACTAGTATCGCGCGACCCGGCCAAGCCGTAGGTTCGCTAACTTTCAGCCAAAAGGGCCCGCTATGCACAGCATAGCGGGCCCTTTTGGCTGAAAGTTGTAGCCGATACAGATGACTGAGGTGCCCGAAACAAGAAAATGGCGAACGGAAGTTCTCATTGCAGGCCGGAACTGACATTGCGGGCAAAGCGAGAAATCCGGTTACGCTGGCAGGGCAGCAGCAACTAAGGCAACTCAAACACCGCGCGTTACTCGTCCTGGCAGCAGCCAAAATCTGCCACGGTCCTGACAACCCGGCCGGCCGGATAATTTGTGCATACTCTTTGCGGATGAGGCGCTTGTCGTTTCGGGGGGCGAAGCGGCACGGCGGCTTGCAAATAGCCGGGGTGATTCTCGAAAAACGCCGTAAATTTGACCTGCGCCCCGGCGTTTCAATTAAGGTAACCGCAACATGCTTGATTTTTTAGGGAAGACCGTCGCCAAATTATTCGGGTCCAAGGCCGATAAGGACCTGAAGGAGATTGTCCCGTACGTGGCGCTCATCAACGCCGAATATGCCAAACTGGCACCCATCAGCGACGACGAGCTTCGCGCCCGTACCGACGATGTCCGCGCCCGTATCAATGCGCACCTGAAAACGACCGACGACCAGCTTACCGTTTTGCACGAGCGCGTAAACGCCGAAGGCCTTGATGCTCTGCAGAAGGAAGAGCTTTTCGACCAGATTGATGCCCTTGAGAAGCAGCGAAACAAGGAGTTGGAAGTAGTATTGATGGAGGTACTGCCTCTGTCGTTCGCTATTACCAAAGAAACCGCCCGCCGCTACGCCGAGAACAAAGAGCTGGTTGTAACGGCTACCGACTACGACCGCGAATACGCCAGCCGTAAAGGCAACGTATTGATTGAGGGCGATAAAGCCATCTGGAAGAACAAATGGCTGGCTGCCGGTGCCGAAATCACCTGGGACATGGTGCATTACGACGTGCAGCTGATTGGCGGCGTAGTGCTGCATCAGGGCAAGATTGCCGAAATGGCTACGGGCGAAGGTAAAACGCTGGTTTCGACCCTGCCTTCGTTCCTGAACGCGCTGGCTAAGCGTGGCGTGCACCTAGTTACGGTGAACGATTATCTGGCCAAGCGCGACTCGGAGTGGAACGCGCCGCTGTTCGAGTTTCACGGCATTACCGTGGACTGCATCGACAAGCACCAGCCCAACACCGACGCCCGCCGCAAGGCCTACCTGGCCGACATCACCTACGGTACCAACAATGAGTTCGGCTTCGATTACCTGCGCGACAACATGGCGCGCGACCCCCAGGAGTTGGTGCAGCGCAAGCACCACTACGCCATGGTCGACGAAGTGGACTCGGTACTGATTGACGACGCCCGGACGCCGCTCATCATCTCCGGTCCAATTCCGCGCGGCGATGTGCACGAATTTCACCAGCTCAAGCCTCGGATTCAGAAGGTGGTGGATGCCCAAAAGAAACTGGTGCAGAACTACCTCGTAGAGGCCCGCAAGCTCATCAAGGAAAACAACGTAGGCCCCAAGGAAGGGGAGGGCGGCTTGGCGCTGTTCCGTGCCTTCCGCGGCCTGCCCAAGAGCAAGCCGCTCATCAAATTTCTAAGTGAAACCGGCATGCGTGCCGCTTTGCAGAAAGTAGAAAATTTCTACCTGCAGGACAATTCGCGCCAGATGCCTCAGGCCGACCTGCCGCTGTATTTCACCATCGACGAGAAAAACAACCAGATTGAGCTGACCGAAAAGGGCCTCGACCTGATTACCGGCGAGGGCGAAGATCCGCGCCTGTTCATCATGCCCGATATCGGCTCGGAGCTGGCCGATATTGAGAAGGATATGGCCCTGAACGGCGAGGAAAAGCTGCATGCCAAGGAGCAGATAATGGACCGGTTCCAGCAGCAGTCGGAGCGGGTGCATACCATCAGCCAGCTGCTGAAGGCCTATACCCTGTTTGAGCGCGACGACCAGTACATTCTCACCGAGGATGGCAAAGTGAAAATTGTGGATGAGCAGACCGGCCGCGTGATGGAAGGCCGCCGCTACTCCGACGGTTTGCACCAGGCGCTTGAAGCCAAAGAGAACGTGCGCGTCGAAGAGCTGACGCAGACTTACGCCACGGTTACGCTGCAGAACTTCTTCCGCATGTACCACAAGCTGGGCGGCATGACGGGTACGGCCGAAACAGAGGCCGGCGAGTTCTGGGAAATCTACAAGCTCGATGTGGTGGTAGTGCCCACCAACCGCGGTATTGCCCGCAAAGACGAGCACGACAAGGTATATAAAACGGTACGCGAGAAGTACAACGCCGTAGCCGACGAAATTCAGGAACTGGTGCAGGCTGGTCGGCCGGTGCTGGTGGGTACCACGAGCGTCGAAATTTCGGAGCTGGTGAGTCGCATGCTCAAGTTCAAGGGCATTCCCCACCAGGTGCTCAACGCCAAGCAAAACCAGCGCGAGGCCGAAATTGTGGCCGGCGCAGGCTTCCCGGGCACCGTTACCATTGCTACCAACATGGCTGGCCGGGGTACCGACATCAAGCTGCGTGAAACCTCGAAAGAGTCGGGTGGCCTGGCCATTATCGGCACCGAGCGCCACGAAAGCCGCCGCGTCGACCGCCAGTTGCGAGGCCGCGCCGGCCGCCAGGGCGACCCGGGTTCCAGCCAGTTCTTCGTGAGCTTGGAAGATAACCTGATGCGTCTGTTCGGCTCCGACCGCATTGCCAAACTCATGGACCGCATGGGTCTGGAGGAAGGCGAAGTGATTCAGCACTCGATGATTACCAGTTCGATTGAGCGGGCTCAGAAGAAGGTGGAGGAAAACAACTTCGGCATTCGGAAGCGCCTGCTCGAATACGACGACGTAATGAATGCCCAGCGTGAAGTGGTGTACAAGCGCCGCCGTAATGCCCTGCACGGCGAGCGTCTGGAGCTCGACATTTGGAACATGATTTACGATGTCTGCGAAGACATTGTGGTGGGCCACAAAGGCAGCAACGACTTCGGCGACTTCCAGTTGGCCATCATCCGCATCTTCGGCTACGACACGCACCTGACGGCGCAGCAGCTAGCCGGTATGACGGCCGGTCAGCTCACCCAGCTCCTCTACGATGAGGCCTTGGGCTATTACCACAGCAAAAACGAGTTCATTGGCAGCAACGCCATGCCGCTCATCAACGATTTGCTGGGCCAGAACGCGCCGTACGAAAACATTGCCGTACCGTTCACCGATGGCCGCAAGCAGATTCAGGCCGTAGCCAACCTGCGCCGCGCCCAGGCCACCCAGGGCCAGGAGGTGATTCGGGGCATGGAAAAGGTCGTGGTGCTGTCGGTTATCGACGAAGCCTGGACCAAGCATCTGCGCGCCATGGACGACCTCAAGCAGGTGGTGCAGAACGCCGTGTATGAGCAGAAAGACCCGCTGCTGGTGTACAAGTTTGAGAGCTTCGAGCTGTTCAAGCAGATGATCAGCAAGGTGAACGAGGACACCATCCAGTTCCTGTTCCGCGCCGATGTGCCGATGCAGGCCGGCCAGGATGGCGGGGAGGATGAGTTTGAATACTTCACCGAAGACGAGCTGCCCGTGGCTCCGCCCCAGCCCAAGCTCACGATGGAGAAGGAAACTTCCTCCGTCTCGCTGGGCGCTGGCCCCGAGGACCTGGAGCAGGACGGCGCCATGCCCCAGCTCCTGGAAAAACAGCAGCCCGCCCGCTCGCAGAAAGTGGCTAACCGCAACGAAAAGGTGAGCGTGCAATACATGGATGGCCGCATTGTGCGCGATGTGAAGTTCAAGCAGGTGGAAGAAGACCTGCTGAATGACCGGGCCGTACTGATTGACTAGTAGGGTTTTGGATGACCGGTTGGCTTCAAGCAACCACCTGTCATCCTGACGAAGGGAGGACCTGTACAGAAGGTAATATCATTTGATGTTAGCTTCCGTATAGGTCCTTCTTTCGTCAGGATAACAGCCTTTCCACTGTAGCCCAGTGAGCCCATGTTACCACCTAGGCCTCAAAATCTCCACCCATGAACCTCGCGCCATACATCGACCACACACTGCTGAAACCCGACGCCACCCCCGAGCAGATTGCGCGGCTCTGTGCCGAAGCGGTAACCCACGGCTTTGCCAGCGTGTGCGTGCCACCCTGCTACGTGCGCCAGGCCGCCGACGCGCTGCAGAACTCGGGCGTGGCCGTGTGTACAGTTATCGGGTTTCCGTTGGGTTACTCGCTGGCCAAGGTGAAGTTTTTTGAAGGCCACCTGGCCCTCAATGATGGCGCTACCGAACTGGACATGGTGCTGAATATCGGGGCCCTGAAAGCTGTCCAGCACGAGGAGGTTGAGGACGAAATCGGGCAGCTGGCCGAGCTGTGCCGTATGCGTGGGGCGTTGCTCAAAGTTATTATCGAAACGGCTTTGCTCACGGAGGCCGAAATTGTGACGGCCTGCCAGCTATGCGCCGAGGCCGGAGCCAACTTCGTGAAAACCAGTACCGGCTTTGCCAGCCGCGGTGCCTCGGTGGCCGACATTGAACTGATGCGCGCCTCGCTGCCTACCCATATCCGCCTGAAAGCCTCCGGCGGAATCCGCACCCGCGAAGCTGCTCTGGCCCTCGTAGCAGCCGGTGCCGACCGCCTGGGTGCTTCCGATGGCGTAGCTTTGCTGGCCCAACCTGCTTCCGAAACTGCTGCTCATGACTCCGACCACAACACTTCCGCTGCTTCGTAACGTGCTGCTGTTGTGTGGCCTGCTTTCATTGGGCGCCTGTGCCGCCACGGGGCCCGCGGCGCCGGCCGCCGATACTGCGCGCCGTGCCCCGCAGGTGCCGCCAGAGGATCTGAGCCGTTTCCGGCCAGTATTTCCGGCACCTAAAGCACCGGCTGCGACAACCGCGCCGCGGGTGCGGCCGGTGCCACCTGCCAACCAGGTGAACGACCAGATAGAGCAGCGCCTGCGTGATTTGGCATACACCAACCGCAATGTTAAGTATGCCCAAGGCTACCGGGTGCTGGCGTATGTGGGGCTGGAGAAGGACAAAGCCATGAGCATCCGCCGGGCCATTATCAGCCGCTACCCCGAAGAAACCGACTATCTGACCTATAAGCAGCCCATCTTCCGCTTGCAGGTAGGCGACTACCTTACCCGCCTCGAAGCCGCCCAGGCCCTGCTGCGCCTGCGCCCCCTGGCTCCGCGCGCCGAACTGGAATCTATGCAGGTGATTATCAATAAGACCGGTTATTAAGCCGTTAGCTTGCGCTGAGGCCGGCCGTCAAAGTACACATCAGCTGGTAGCTAAAGGCTAACAGCTATCAGCTTAAAAAGAATGAACCATCTTCTTTCCCGCGTGAAGCAGCTGGCGGCAGAAGCCGCGGCCGATACTATGGCACTGCGCCAGCACCTGCACGCCCACCCCGAACTGTCGTTTGAGGAGCATGAGACGGTGGCTTTCGTAACGGAGCAGTTGCAGAAGTTGGGGTTGCAGCCCCAACCTATTGCCGCGACAGGCGTGGTAGCCGTTATCGAGGGCCGCAACCCAAGCAGCCGCACCGTGGCGCTACGGGCCGACATGGACGCGCTGCCCATTATGGAGCAGAACGAGGTGCCTTACAAGTCGCAGAATCCCGGCGTGATGCACGCCTGCGGCCACGACGTGCACACGGCTTCGCTGCTGGGCGCGGCCCGGATTCTGGTATCGTTGAAAGACGAGTTTGAGGGCAGCGTGAAGCTTATGTTCCAGCCCGGCGAGGAACGCTTGCCCGGTGGCGCTTCGCTGATGATTGCCGAAGGAGTGCTTGAAAATCCGAAGCCGGCCAGCGTATTGGGCCAGCACGTCTTCCCAATGCTGCCGGCTGGCAAAGTGGGCCTGCGGGCCGGCCGCTATATGGCCAGCACCGACGAGCTGTACCTGACCGTGCGCGGCAAGGGTGGCCACGGTGCCATGCCCGAGCAAAACGTGGATCCGGTGCTGGTAGCGGCCCACATTGTTGTGGCCGCCCAGCAGATTGTGAGCCGTCGCGCCAACCCCAAGCTTCCCTCGGTGCTGTCGTTCGGGAAAGTCATTGCCCAGGGTGCTACCAACGTCATTCCCAACGAAGTGTACATGGAAGGCACGTTCCGGACGCTGAACGAGGAGTGGCGCAACGAGGCGCACCAGCACCTACGCCGCCTTTGCGAAGGCTTGGCCGAAAGCATGGGCGCAAGCTGCGAGCTGGAAATCCGCCGTGGCTACCCTTACCTCGAAAACGAGCCCGCCCTCACCGCCCGCACCGAGCAGGCCGCCATCGAATACCTGGGCCGTGCCAACGTGGTGGAACTCGACCAGTGGATGGCCGCCGAGGATTTTGCCTACTTCAGCCAGGCCGCCAGCGCCTGCTTTTACCGCCTTGGCACGGCCGCCGCCGATGGCAGCGGCCGTCTTACGGCCTCCGTCCATACGCCCACATTTGATGTTGACCCGCACGCGCTGGAAGTGGGCCCTGGCTTGATGGCCTGGCTGACGCTATGCGAACTGGCGGAGAAGTAGGAACGGGCCTTATGGTGGCGGACCAATGATATCCGGCCTTTTTCAGTAACATTGAGGAGCCACATTCGGCCTCCAGATTACTTGTCTCCGCTTTATGCGCACCCACCTACTTGCTACCGTTGCGGCTACGTTTCTGCTGGCGCTAACTACTGAGTTTGCTGCGGCCCAGCGCCGTATCACTTCCGACGTAGTAGTGCTGCCCGAGGTGCAGGCCGAAATAGCTCTACCCGGCAACGACTACGTGCTGGTGGGAGTCAATCTATTTAGCCAAGCGAACCGAGGGGGCAGCACGTTTGCCGGGGGGCAGCTCCGGTTGGGCTACGAGCATTTCTGGAGCGAGCAGTGGAGTTGGGGCTCCACGTTACGCATCGGGAGCGATGCGGGCGGAAGCTACGGTGATTTCCTGGGGCTGCCTGGTAATCTTGTTCCTGGCGCACTGCTACGGCATGCTGGCATGCTGGGTAAATTTGGCTTCACACAACGACTGGCGGCGGAATACGCTATTGTCACTAATGACTCCTATGGCAACAACAGCAGTAACAACCGCGCCCACGCCCGCCTACGCCTGGGACTTGACCGCGAATTTGCGGTAGGCCCTACTGTGAAGCTGCGGCCGCGCGTTGCCTACGAGGCGCTGACGTATCTGCGCTTCCAGCGTGATGAGGACGAGTTGAAGGAGCGGTTCGTGGATTTCGGCAATCTGCGGGGGGAAGTAGGAGTGCGCCTCTCGCCCCGTTTCGACTTCACGCCCTGGGTGGCTTCGCAAACCCACTATATAAACTCGTTGGTTCAGTTCGACCAAAATGGCAACCCCGTATCGGGCGGCAAAGTCAACCTGCTCACACCTACCATTGGCCTTGATTTGCGCGTAACGCTGGGCAGCCATGCCCTCGACGCCGACCGCCAGCCGCTGCCCACGCAGCACTAGCAGCCTGTATTGCCACCTTGCCGCTCGTTGAATATCTTTTTCAGTTGATAGGTACTAGCCTCAAAACAGTTAGCTGAATAAATCGGGCGGTAAATGTCAATATGGCATTGGTATTCAATTGGTTTCAATTGGTATAGAATTTAAGGTATAGGAGGGTCGTCGGTTGCACGACCGGCTATTCAATCTCAGCCTTACTTTCTGCACTACTATGGCAACATTGCTGTACAACAACCGTCCGGCCCGGCCTTCCTTTCATTCGGCACTCCACGAGATGCTGCGCGATACGCTGCCGACGTATTGGAGGCCCCGAAGGATTCCAACTGCAGCTCGTGCTGCCCGGCGTAGCGAAGGATGATGTGAAAATCGACTTCCAGGAAGGCCAGCTCGCCGTCAGTGGTGAGCGGAAAGCTCTGGAAGTCGCCGAAAATGTTCCGCAGTTTCGCCGTGTCGAGTCGGGCTACGGAAAATTCGCCCGCATCTTTCGCCTGCTCGATACCGTGGACGTGACGGCCATCAACGTCCAACTCACCAACGGCATCCTGCACCTGACGCTGCCCTTTGACAGCCAGAAGGTAAGCAAGCGGCAAATCGAGGTACGCTGATTGTTGCTCAGCAGGGGCGCTTCGGTCGAGTGCCTTTCTGGCTTATTATGAGCCGCTAACGCGCCAATAATGTGCCGCTTAGCCAAAACAATCTACCAACGGGCTGTTTTAATCCCTGAACGCCCATGCAACCGGGCACCATAGATCAGGTATCCGGCGTTGTAGAAGCAACCAGAGAAGATTTGGCTGTGCCGTTTGATGGTCTGCTCCACTTTTTCGTTGTAAATTCAATTTTCGCTATTTACCCCTAACTTTTCAATACCCATGCAAGCAAAACAAATGATGCTCGGCCTGCTGGGCTCCGCCATTCTGGGCGGAGGTGTGGCCGTGGGCGGCTATAAGCTGCTCGAACCCGAGCGCGACAACTCGCCTCAAGCCCTGGCCGCCGACCCTAATATGCGCTACACCAGCGCCCTCAAAAGCAGCACTTACGCCGTTTCCGACGGTCTGAACTTCACGGCCGCCGCCGCCACGGTAACGCCAGCCGTAGTACACGTAATGACGGAGTACTCGCCCCAGGCCGGCCAGAATGATGCCGCCATGCGCATGGACCCCTTCCTGCGCCAGTTCTTCGGCGACGATTTTGACCAGTACCGCGGCCGGGGCCGCCAGCAGCAGCCCCAGCAGGGCTCGGGCTCGGGCGTTATCATTGCCGCCAACGGCTATATCGTTACCAACAACCATGTTATCGACAAAGCCAGCAAAATTGAGGTGGTGATGGACGACAAGCGCAAGTTCGAGGCCGAGCTGGTGGGCAAAGACCCCAACACCGACCTGGCCTTGCTCAAGGTGAAGGCCGACAACCTGCCCTTCATCCGCTATGGCAACTCCGACGACGTGAAAGTGGGCGAGTGGGTGCTGGCCGTGGGCAACCCTTTCAACCTGAACTCGACCGTAACGGCCGGCATCATCTCGGCCAAGGGCCGCAACATCAACATCCTGCGTCGCGAAGATGGCATGGGCATCGAGTCGTTTCTGCAGACCGACGCCGTGGTAAATCCCGGTAACTCGGGTGGCGCACTGGTCAATCTCAGCGGCGACCTGATTGGCATCAACTCAGCCATTGCCTCACAAACCGGCTCGTTTGTGGGCTACTCGTTTGCTGTCCCCAGTTCCATCGTGAGCAAGGTAATTGATGACCTGTTGAAGTACAAAGTGGTGCAGCGTGCCTTACTGGGTGTCCAGATTCGCGAGATTGATGCTACGCTGGCTGCCGAAAAGAAGCTCAACACCCTAAGCGGCGTATACGTGATGGGAGCTGGCAAAGGCAGCAGTGCTGCTGAAGCGGGCCTTAAGGAAGGCGACGTTATCACGTCTATCAACGGCGCGAAAGTGAACACTTCTTCGCAGCTGCAGGAGCAGGTTGCCCGCTTCCGCCCCGGCGACAAAATCAAGGTGGCCTATCTGCGCGAGGGTAACAATCGTGTGGCTACCGCCACGCTCCGTAACTCTACTGGTACTACCGATGTAGTTCGGGAAACAGCTGCTACCACCATTAAGTATGAAGGTGCCAGCCTGAGCCCGGTAACGCGCCAGGAGCAAGGTAAGCTGGGGATTGAGGGCGGCGCTAAAATCAGCGGCATCCGCAACTCCAACTTCCGCGAAACCGGCATTGCCGACGGCTTCATTATCACCCGCATCGACAAAAACCGCGTCGAAAAGCCCCAGGATGTGCAGCGCCTGCTCGAAGCAGCCAAAGAAACCGACGGCGCCCTCGTAGAAGGCGTGTACCCTGACGGCCGCAAAGCCTACTACCCCATTGGGCAGGGGCAGTAAGGAGTAGCTCTTATCGTTTGGTACGAAGTAAAACCTGCTGTAGCGTAAGCTATGGCAGGTTTTTTTGTGGCCTGAGAAGTTGATTCGGATAGGGCTGGTGGCGCGGTTAAAATCCGGCCCCAATCTAATTTGTTAGCTTTGTAAAAGGCTGCTCCGGCGGCCTTATTCTCTTGAAATTGTAATCCCACCCATATTTCGCACCTCATGAAGCAAGCACTCGAAGAAGCTGTTGCCACCGGCACCGACGTTCAGGACCACGACCAGCACGGCATCCGGCAGGTACTGCGCGCGCTGGGCGTACAGGCCCACAACGCCGCCTGGAGCACCGGCCTGGAGTGGGGCGGCACCGACAACAAGAACACCCGCACCATCTATTCGCCCGCCGACGGTCAGGTAATCGGGACCGTGTCCATGGCCACGGCCGAAGACTACGAGCAGGTTGTTACGAAGGCTCAGGAAGCGTTCAAAACCTGGCGGCTGGTTCCGGCGCCCAAGCGCGGCGAAATCGTGCGCCAGATTGGCAACAAGCTCCGCGACCACAAGGACGACCTGGGCAAGCTGGTGAGCTACGAGATGGGCAAAATCCTGCAGGAAGGCCTCGGCGAAGTGCAGGAAATGATTGACATCTGCGACTTTGCCGTGGGTCTTTCGCGCCAGCTGCACGGCCTCACCATGCACTCGGAGCGCCCTGCCCACCGCATGTACGAGCAGTACCACCCGCTGGGCGTGGTGGGCATCATCTCGGCCTTCAACTTTCCGGTGGCGGTCTGGAGCTGGAACGCCATGCTGGCTGCCGTCTGCGGCGACACCTGCATCTGGAAACCCTCCGAGAAAACCCCGCTCACGGGCGTGGCCATTCAGCACATCATCAAGAGCGTGCTGGAGGAAAACGAGCTACCCGAGGGCATCTTCAACCTGATTATTGGCGATGCTGAAATCGGGGCCAAAATGGCCGCCGATGGGCGCGTGCCGCTGGTGTCGGCCACCGGCAGCACCCGCATGGGCAAGAAAGTAGGGGAGGCTGTAGGTGCCCGCTTGGGCAAGTCGTTGCTGGAGCTGGGCGGCAACAACGCCATCATCCTCACCGAGCACGCCGACCTGAGCATTGCCATGCCGGGCATCGTGTTTGGGGCCGTGGGTACCTGTGGGCAGCGCTGCACCAGCACGCGCCGTCTCATCATCCACGACTCGATTTACGACGACGTGAAGGCCCACCTGCTCAAAATATACCCCAACCTGCCCATCGGCCACCCGCTGCAGGACGGAACGCTGGTCGGTCCGCTGATTGACAAGGATTCGGTGGATGGTTTTCAGAAGGCCCTGAAAGCGGTGCAAAGCGAAGGCGGCAAGCTGCTCATCGGCGGCGAAGTACTCGAAGGTGAGAAATACGCGACCGGTACCTACGTAACGCCCGCCATTGTGGAGGCGAAGAACGAGTACGCCACGGTGCAGGACGAAACCTTCGCGCCCATTCTGTACCTCATTAAGTACAGCGGCGACGTAATGGCCGCCATCGACCTGCAGAACGGCGTGCGCCAGGGCTTGTCGTCGAGCATCTTCACGCTCAACATGCGGGAGGCCGAGGCCTTCCTCAGCCAGGGCGGCTCCGACTGCGGCATTGCCAACGTAAACATCGGCACGAGCGGGGCCGAAATAGGCGGCGCTTTCGGGGGCGAAAAGGAAACCGGCGGAGGCCGCGAATCTGGCTCTGACGCCTGGAAGGTGTACATGCGCCGCCAGACCAACACCATCAACTACAGCACCACGCTGCCACTGGCCCAGGGCATCAAGTTCGACGTGTAACCTTAGCGCTTCGAGAGTACGCAAACGGCCCGCTCGGTTTTACCGGGCGGGCCGTTTGCGTTTGATAAGTCCGGCAACAGTGCTTGTAATAGCTCGCCGAGGCTAGTCGAGTATCTTAATATCGCCGTGCCCTTTACTAACCAAGTTGGTGCCGGTATGGAAAACATAGTACATCCGGTAAGTTTCCCCTTTTTTGAGCGAACTAAAATCAAATGAGTACCCGCTGCCATTGCCCGAAATGCGTGCGTCATTTATCAACTTCATCACCACTTTATACTTCCTGTCTACCATTACCCAAGCAAATTGGGTGGCACTGCCGGACTGCCCGACACGAAAAGCAGCTTCGGTCGCAACAGGGTTTGGGTATAAAATAATGTCCCTGACGCCACCCTGCTGGGTACCATTCAGGTCGAGGTCCAGGCCCTTGAACAAGTCCAGCTCCTGCTTTTTCCAGGTGGCGTCAGAGCCCCAGTCCGACTTATCTACATGACCAGTGGTAAGTCCAGTACTGTCGCGTTCGGTGATGCCGCCGTCGTCACCGAAGTTGACTTTTTCGCAGGCAGAAAACAGGGTGGCGCTGAGGAACAGCACGGGCAAAGAGTAAAAGCGCTTTATAAAACAGAGTGGACGATGAGGTCTAAAACCATTCGAAGATGGTGTTTTGGGATGTTGCGCGATAACCTGAGTTCAACAAGTGAGGCACCGGCCGACAACCGCTGTCTGTTAGTGAACAATCCGGAATTGGCAGCTGTCTTATCTGCGGAGTGCAACTACCAGCCCGGCTGCTGGTCTTTGTACTACTTAACTGCCGGCGCGTGTCGGTTCGCCCGGAAAGTGGGATATTTACCTTTCCCACTCTTTTGTTTCGTTACTGCTGCCACACCTTATGGAAGCTTTTGCCTATACCGACATCAACGCGCCGCTGGTCGAGCGGTGCCGCTTGGGTGACCGGCGCGCCCAGGCCGAAATCTACAAGCGTTACGCCAAAGCCATGTTCAACGCCTCGTTGCGCATCACCGGCGACTATGCCGAGGCCGAGGATGTGCTGCAGGAAGCGTTTTTGAGTGCGTTTCGGGAGCTGCATAGCTACAAGGGCGACTCGTCGTTCGGCTCTTGGCTCAAGCGCATCGTCATCAACAAAAGCATCAACTGCCTGCGCAATCGGCGCCTGAGTCTGGTGCCGCTGGGCGAGCAGCACGATGCCGCCGCCGAAGCTACCGACTACGGCCCCGAGCCGGAAATAACCAGCTGGCGGGCCGATGTGGTGCGCCGCTGCGTGCAGGATCTGCCCGACGGCTACCGCGTCGTGCTCACCTTGTATCTGCTCGAAGGTTACGACCACGCCGAAATTGCCGGTATTCTCAACATCAGCGAATCCACTTCTAAATCACAATACAGCCGGGCTCGTAAGAAGCTCCTCGAATTAGCCCGGCAACACGGACTTTGATAGGCGAAGAAAAAGTAGTCTACCGGAAAGATGCAAGCTGGCTGGTGCGCCACCTGCCCCGCCGCTTGGTAGCTTTTCCGGTTTGTTGATGGCCAAGTAACCATGCGGCGCGCCCGCGACACACTGCTTAGCTCTTCACTAGTCTGCTCATTTCCCGCACTTCAATACCCAGCACATACAACACCGTGCGGCGCTGGCCCACCCCTCGCCCGACCAGCCGCCCGGTTCCGCCACTCTCTTTGCCATGCATATCAATAACCCCGGACTGGAAACCTTCGTGGACCATAATCGCGCCGATTTCGACGCCTTTGAGCCGCGCCCGGACCTATGGGAATCCATTGCCCAGGACCTGGACGCGGCTTCTGTCGCCCCCGAGCCGCAATCTGAATCGGCACCTGCCCGGGTGTTGGCCTTATTCCCGCAGGCAGACCCAACCGCACTAACGCCTGCCGCTACGGCTAATGCTACCGCTGCTGCAGTGCGCTCGGCCCGACCCTACGGCATTGCCGCCGCCGTAGCCACCCTATTGCTGCTGGGTACTTGGGCCTGGCAGCAGCCCCAGGCCAGCCGCTGGACCCGCTCGGCGGCTACGGCTGCGCTAGCTGCCGGGCCAGAGGCCGAGCTGCTACCTTATACAGTTCCCGGTCTGGCCTCACCGGCTTCGGCGGGCCCTGAGCAGCGCTTAGCCAGCGCCGTGCAGCGGATGGAAACGTACTATGCCACCCAGTTGACCGAGCGCCAGCAGGAGCTGCGCCTGACCGATGAGGAGTTTGGCGCAGAGGCCCCGCAGGCCGACTGGCAGCAGGAGTTGGACGCCCTCGATGTGGCCTACCAACAGCTTAAAACGGAGCTCTACCAGAACCCCGAACCCGAAATGGTGCTGGAGGCTATGAACAGCAACATGCAGATTCGGCTCGATTTGCTGGGCCAGCAGTTGCGCACCCGCGAGCAGATGCGCGAGTACCACTCCCAACCCTACATGGTGGCCGACAGCCGCCGTTTGCCTTAACTGAATGCATTGGTTCCGGATGATAAACGACAGGGCCAGCCAGTTCGGGCTGGCGTTGACGGCGTTGCTGAGCCTGACCCTGAGCACTGTTCAGGCGCAGGTACTAGCCCCGTCCGGCTCCGCCGATGCCCATTTCTGCGAGCCGGCCGCCGCGGCCCTGGCTGGCCAGTCGGGCGCGTTGGTACCGCGCGTGAGCACTGCCCCGAATCCCGACCAAGGGCCCGCGCAGAACGATGGGGTCGCCGTACCGGCCGTTGAGAAAGTCCGGACGCTGAGCCGCACGTTCCCTACCAGCTCCACTAAGCTCTACACCCTCGATACCCGCTACGGCCGGGTAGAGATAAACGTGTGGAACCGCCCCGAAATCCGCACCGATGTTACTATCATCACCCGGGCCGAAACCGAGGCGAAGGCGCAGGAACTGCAGGCCATGATTGACGTGGAGCTGTTGGCCCGCGACCCCAAAACGGGTGGCATTTCGGCCCGCTCCCGCTTCGGCGAGCTGCCCCGCGAATGCCGCAGCCAGGTGAAGCTCTACGAGGTAAACTACACCGTATGGGTGCCCGCCAATAACCCGCTGGCCCTGCACAATGCCTTTGGCCAAATCAGCGTGACCGGCGACCTGACCGGGGCCACCGAACTGGCTGTGGAATACGGCCGTCTGCGTACGGCGCGGCTGGAAGGGCCGCGCAACAGCCTGAAACTGACAAATGCCCGTGCTTCTGTGCCTTTCGTTCGGCGGGCCGTTATTGATGCCTCGTATGCCAAGGTACGCCTCACCGAAGGCGGTAGCGTGGAACTGAACAGTAACTACTCTGATATTGATATTGGGCTGGTAAGCGACCTGACCATGCACAGCAAATACGGCGACATAGCCCTGGGCACCGTCCAGAACCTGCGCGGTACGTCGGGCTATTCGCGCTTCAGTGTCGATAAGCTCAACAGTGCGCTCGATATGAAGGTGCAGTACAGCCCTAGCTTTGAGGTGCGCAACACCGGCCCCAATTTCCGCCAGATCACCCTCGACGGCGGCTACAGCACCATCCTGCTCAACTTCCCCGACGGTGCCGCCTTTGGGTTCGATGTAAACACCGAGCACGGCCAGCTGCTGGTCGATAAGAGTCTGGTAAAAGTAGCGTCGGCCGAATCCAGTCCTACTTCCAGCGACACGCAGGGCACGTTCGGCGTTGCTTCGGCCCGTAAGGCCGGCAACGTGAATATCAAAGTCCGCTACGGCAACGTCAGCTTCAACAGGTAGGGCATTACCAGAATTGCAGTCTGGCCGCATGCACCCCGCGAAGCTGCTACCGTCCGGAAGGGGGCACCGCCGCTCCGATTGCCTCGAATGCGCCCCCGATGCTCGCTTGGCCCGCATCGGGCGGGTCTGGTACCAGATAGGTGGATAAGGGTAGGAGAGCGAAATAAATAGGATTACCAGTAGGCAGTTTGCTTTTTCAAGCCGGCCAAATCCGGTATACTTGTGGAACTATCAGGGGCACACCGCAGGATCGGATGGGCCAGTGAGGTATTCTATCAAGTATAACTGATGCGAATTTCTGCATACGGCCTGTGTCTGGGCCTTTTGACCGGCAGCGCCGGTATGGCCTTGGCTCAAAAGTCGGCTACCTCTACCACCGCCAACCAGCCCGTTCCAACGCTTCCAACCGCTGCCCGGGCCTTCGAGCTGGCCGGGCCACTGTTCGAGAAAGGCGACTATACCGGGGCCATCCGGGAGTATCTGCGGGTGCCGTCCTCCGACTCGGCTTACGTGAGTGTGCTGGGCGACTTGTCGCTGGCTTACCTGCGCAACAAGCAGTTTACTGAGGCCGCCATCGTTAGCCGTCGCGCTATGGAGCTGCACCAGCACAGTGCCCAGCCCTACCTGGTGCTGGCCGATGCTGAAGAAAGCCTGAAGAACGAGGCCGCCACGCTGCAGGCCTACGCCGATGGTCTGCAGCGCTTTCCCTACAACCAGCCGCTGTACTTCAACCGGGGCGTGAGCTTCGATGTGCTTAAGCGCCGGCCCGAGGCGTTGCAAAGCTGGCAGCGTAGCCTGGAATTGAACCCGCTGCACGAAGCCACACACTACCAGCTGGCCTGGCTGGCCCTGGAACAGGGCCAAACCGCCCGCGCCCTTATCAGTCTGCTGACTTATCTGGCGCTGGAGCCCGATGCCGAAGGCAGCCTGCAGGTGCTGTCGTTGGCCGAAAAGATTGCCGCTGGTGTGATGGAGGTCGAGGACAAGGACCGCGAAAAGCCCTTCGTACCGAACCAAGCATTTCAGGAGCTTGATCTGTTGCTGACTTCCCGCGTGGCCCTGCGCAAAGAGTACACTTCGAAGGTGAAATTCGATGCCAGCATTGTAAAGCAGGCGCAGCTGCTGGTAGAGAAGTTTCCGGCGGGCGGCCCCAACGAAACCGACCTCTGGCTGCGCGCTTACGGCCCCCTTGTGGAGGCCTTGCGTCGCGACGATAACCTGACGGCTTTTACCTACCTGATCCTGTATTCGGCCGATGACAAGCGGGCGGCTAAGTGGGTGGATGCCAACAAGAAAAAGGTAGCGCAAATGAGCGAAGCCGTTGGTAGCGCGCTGCTGAGCCTGCGCGCCCGACAGCAGGTGGCCGGGCAACCCGCCGGCACCTACCGCCCGGGCTGGTATTCCGATGGCCACCTAATGGCTATTGGTGAGGCCGACAACCAAAGCGGCACGCTGGCTAACCGCCGCGGCCCCTGGCTGACGATTGACGGAGCCGGCTGCGTGACGGAAGAAGGCGCCTACGCGGCCGATAAGCCGGTGGGCCCCTGGCGCGAGTACCACGCCAACAGCCGCCTGCAGAAAGAGGTGAACTACAACGCCGAGGGGAAGTTCGATGGCCGCTACGTGGAGTATTTCAACAACGGCGCGCGCACAGTAGAAGGCACTTACCAAGCCGGCACCATTGTGGGCAAGGTGAATAAATACCACTACTGCGGCGCGCTGAGCGGCGTGGAGCCCTACGAAAATGGCGACATCAACGGCGAGGCGCTCTACTACTACCCCGATGGCAAGCTGCAGCGCCGGGCCGGATACCGCTCCGATAAACTAGAAGGTCCCTCCACATTCTATTATCCTGATGGCACGGTAGAAACTAAGTTCGGCTACGCGGCCGACCAGCGCCAAGGGCCGTTTGAGGTGTTTTCGGCTAACGGCCAGTTGGAGCGCAAGGGCAGCTACGAGCAGGGCGAGCTGCACGGCGACTACCAGGATTTCCACCCCAACGGCAAGCCCGCCAACGTGGGCCGCTACGACAAAGGCCGGCAGGTGGGCCGTTGGCAGGCCTTTTACGTCTCCGGCAAACCCAGCGAAGAACAAAACTTCGACCCCGCCACCGGCGAGCTGCACGGCACCTACAAAGACTACGATGCCCAGGGCCGCCTCAGCGCGGAGCTCGATTACGTGCAGGGGCGGGTGGTTCGGATGGCATACTTTGATGCGGCCGGCAAGCCGCTGAGCCAGACCAAGGTGGCCGCCAAGGGCTCCACCAGCTTCAAGGGCCAGTATCCCGATGGCAAGCTGTCGGTAACCGGTGCTTACCTCGATGGCAAAATGAACGGGGAGTGGCGTCTGTTCCGGCGCGACGGCAGCCTGCGCGTGGTGCGCAATTACCGGCAGGGCCAGCGCGAAGGAGTCGAGGAGCTATACACCAGTACCGGCCGCCTGCAGCAGCGCTCGGCCTACCAGGCCGGGGCGCTTGAGGGGTTGTACGAGCAGTTTTTTGACCACGGCCAACTCAAGCGCACCGGCTTTTACCAGGGCGGCGAGCAGCGCGGTACCTGGCAGGATTTCTACCCTACGGGCCAGCTCAGCCAGGAATATAACCTAGATGGTGAAAATCAGCACGGCTACACCCGCGACTATACCCCCGGCGGCAAAATCACGCAGGAACGGTGGCTGCAGTACGACCGGACCCGGAGCATCGTGTCCTTCGACTCGACGGGGAAAGTAATCGACCGGCTCAGCATCGAGCCCGACACCAAGGCACTAACGTTGCGCTACCCCGGTGGCCAGCCCCGCATTGCCAGCGGCTGGCTATGCTACGAGTATCAGGGCGACGAAAAGTGGCTGCTGCCCAACGGCAAAACCGGAATCAGCACGGCCTTGTACCAGGGGAAGCGGGAAGGGCCATATCGGCGCTACCACCCCTTCACGGGCCAGCTGACTGAGCAGGGCCAGTATCGCAACGGCCAGCCCGAGGGCGAATGGATAACGTACTTCCCCTCGGGCAAAGTCAATATCAAGGCAACTTACCGTGCCGGCCAGCGCGAAGGAGAGCTCCAGACGTTCTTTGAAAACGGCCAGCCCGACCGCGTAGCGTTCTACACCAACAATGAGCTGAACGGCGTGCTACGCATCTACAACATGGCCGGCGAGCCGGTGCTGGAGAAGGTGTACGAAAACGACGAACTGCTCGGCTACCGCAGTCCCGGTGCCCCGGCCGACGGCGCGCTCCAGCCCGCGGCTGCCATCAGCACCAGCTTCGCCAACGGCAAGCCTGCTGCCACCGAAACCTACCAGAAAGGGCAGCTGACCGGGCCGCGTACCTACTATTATAGCTCGGGCCAGGTGTACCGCCGCCTCGAAAACAACGCCGATGGCCAGCTGCACGGCACCGTAGTTACCTACTATCCCAACGGCAAATTGCAGGAAGAAGAGCCCTACCGCTTCGATGAATTGCACGGCCGCGCCCGCTACTTCCGGCCCGATGGTACCCTGGAGCGCGAAGAAACCTACCGCTGCGGCGAGAAGGCCGGCCCCACCGTGTACTACGATGCCCAGGGCAAAAAGCCCCTGCGCACTGACCATTACTGGAACACCTACCTCTATGGAAGCCGCTAAAACGAGCCGCCGCGCCCCGGCCTTCTGGGTGCTGCTGCTGCTGGCGCTGGTAATGAGCCGGCCGGCGCGGGCCCAGAACCCGGGGGCGCAGCTGGCCCAGCTCCGGCAGCAGTACCCCGCCGAAAAAGCCGTATTCCTCGACTACCGCCAGGAGCTGACGGTGGAGGTGAAGGGCGACTCGGTGCAGGTGCTGACCCGCCACCACTACGACATGCTGCACTTGGGGCCACAGTCGGCCATGTACGCGCCCGACCAGGTGTACAGCTCCCACTTCAACCGCCTCCAAAGCATCGAGGCCCGCACGCTTGTGCCCGCCGGCAACGGCTACAAAGCCATCAAGGTCACCGAGTTCAAGGACAAGTTCGATATCCGACCGGGCATTTTCTTCGACGATGTACGGGTGGTGAAGTTCGGCTACCCGGCGGTGGTGCCCGGCGTGCGCACCGTGTCCGACTACGCCGTGCGCCACTCCGACGCCCGGTTTCTGCTGCCCTTCCAGTTTGCCAGCCACGTGCCCATGCTGCACGCCGAGCTGGTAATAACGGCTCCGCGCACGGTGCGCCTCAACACCAAGCAGTTCAACATCCCGGCCGGTAAAGTCACCTATACCCGCCAGGAGAAGGGGGCCAACGTAATTCACCGCTGGGCAGCCGACAACCTGCCGGCCATGCCCAACGAAACCGATGGGCCGGAGCTACTTTACTACCTGCCCCACCTGGTGTATTTCGTGGAGGAAGCGCAGGTGAACGGGCAGCCGCGCCGGTTGCTGGGTGGCGTGCCCGAGCTGTACAACCTGTACGCGGGCTTCGTGAAAAACCTTGATAAGCAGGAAAGCTCCGCCCTACGCCAGGTTGTGGATTCGTTGACGGCCGGCGTGCGCACCGAGCCCGAAAAGGTGGCCCGCATCTACTACTGGGTGCAGGACCATGTGCGCTACATTGCCTTCGAAAATGGTCTGCGCGGCTTCGTGCCGAATGATGCCGGCCGCGTGTACGCCAACCGTTACGGCGACTGCAAAGACATGGCCAACCTGCTGCACGAGATGCTACGGCTGGCCGGCGTGAAATCGTACCGCACCTGGATTGGCACCCGCGACCTGCCCTACCGCTATGCCGAGCTGGCCACGCCCGGCGTCGATAACCACATGATAACCACCTACGAGCCCCGCCCCGGCCAGTACGTGTTCCTCGATGCCACCAGCAAGTACACGCCCTACGGCATGCCCTCGTCCATGATTCAGGGCAAGGATGCGCTGCTGGCCCTCGATGGGCAGAACAGCCGGGTGGTGCCCGTGCCCGTGATGGCGCGCCAGCGCAGCCGCACCGTCGATAGCTCGGTAGTGGTGCTCGATGGTACAACCGGCTTGCGCGGCCGGGGCCATTTGGCCCTGAGCGGCTACGCCAAAGTCAACCAGAGCTATGCGCTTGATGGCCTGAACCCGACCGAGGAAGCCAAAGCCGTGAAGAGCCTGCTGGAGCGTGGCAACAACAAGTTTTTCGTCGATCAGTACGCCGTGCACCACCTCGATGCCCGCGACCAGGCCCTGACGGTGGACTACGACTACCGCCTGCAGGACTACGTGCAGCGGCTCGACGATGAAGTGTACGTCAACCTCAACCTCGACCAGCGCTACAGTGCTGACCGCCTCGACCCCGCCAAGCGCACCCTGGCCCGCGTGAACGACTACCACCAGACCAACCTGTTTCGCACCGAGTTTGAGGTGCCCGCCGGCTACGAGGTAACCTACCTGCCGCCCAACACCGAGGGCCGCGCCGACATGCTGGGCTTCTCCATCCGCTACTCGCGGGAGGGCAACAAAATCATTCAGCAAAAGGAAATCTACGTGGATTACCTGCTGCTGGAGCCCGCTCGGTTCGCCCAGTGGAATACCGTCGTCGACCAGCTCAACGCCGCCTACCGCGACGCCATCATCCTCAAGCGCAAAAAGGCCTGAAGTTGAGTTGTGGCGTAGGGGCGTGGCTTGTCCTCGCCCGCCATTCGTGTCGCTGCAACGGTAATCGTTCTGGCGGCGGACGGGGACAAGCCCCGCCCCTACAGCGGGTAGTATACTTCTTTATCTCCCTCCGAATTTTCCCTTCGTGACCAACTATCTAACCTCCTTCTCGGCCGGCCGCCTGCTAGCACTGGCGCTGCTGCTTCTGCCCGCGCTGCTGCACGCCCAGGCTCTGCCCGCCACGCTCACCCACGCCCGCTACGACTGGGAAGCCAAGCGCAAACCCGCAACTCTTACAGCTGCCGAAGCCCAGCAACCCGCCGTGGTGCTGCGCGACTTCCGGACCGAAGAGCTGGCGCCCAATGCCCGGCAGGAAATGCGCCTGTACTCGGTCGACCACCGCATTGTGCGCGTGAATTCTTCCGACGGCATCGAGCGGTTCAATAAAATTTACCTGCCGGTGCAGGAGGGCGGGCGCATCGTGCAGCTTAAGGCCCGCACCATCAGCCCCCGGGGCGTGATTGTGGATGTGGCCGAGAGCAACATGAAGGAGCTCAAGGACGAGGATGGTGGCCGCGGCTTCAAGGTGTTTGCCGTGGAAGGCGTGGAGAAGGGCAGCGAAATCGAGTACCTGTTTACCCGCGAGCGGCCCGTGCAGTCGTTTGGCCGGGTATACCTGCAGAGTGAGGTACCCGTGCGCGACCTGCGGGTGGAGCTCATCACGCCCGAAAACCTGACGTTTGAGATGTACCGCTACCCCGGCGGCCTGCTGCCCGATTCCGTGCGGGAGGGCAAGCGCATCATCGGCCTTTCGCTGCGCGATGTGCCGGCCCTGCGCGAGGAGGGCTTTGCTCACGCCGCTGCCCAGCGTCAGCGCCTCGAGTACAAGCTGGCCTACAACGCCAACCAGGGCCGTCGTCGGGCCTACACTTGGTCCGATGCTGCCAGCTACCTCCACGAGCGGATATACCAGTGGAACAAGGACGAGCTGAAGGCTGTGGACAAACTGCTGAAGCAGCTCAAATTGCCTGCGGACCAGCCCCTGCCAGTTTTGGAGAATTACCTCAAAACCAACTTCCAGCTGGGCACGGCCGGCGGCCCCGAAAAGCTCACCGACGTGCTGGCCGCCCGCGCCGCCTCCGATATGGGCGCCGCCCGCCTGTTTGCCGCGCTGTTCAGTCGCCTGAACATTGCCAACGAGTTGGTGATGACCACCGACCGTACCGAAACGGCCTTCGATGAGGCCTTCGATACCTGGAACTACCTCGATAATCCGGCGTTCTACCTGCCCGCCACCAAGCAGTGGCTGGCCCCTGGCCGCGCCGATTACCGCCTGCCCCTGATTCCGGCCGAGTGGACGGCCAACAAGGGCCTGTTTGTGCGCCGTGTGCAGCTGGGCAGCACAGAAACGGCCGTGGGCACGCTCGGCGACATCCCTACTACTACCGCCGACCAGAGCCCGAACGACCTCGCCATTCAGGTGCAGTTTGCCCCCAACCTCGACAAAAGCACGGTTACCATCAAACAGACGCTGGGCGGCTACTCGGCCCAGCCCATCCAGCCATTTTTAGCCTTCGTACCCGACGATAAGCGCCAGGAAGTGCTGGAAAGCATCATTAAACCCAATGTGCCTGATGCCGTTTTCCAGAAGGTGACTGTAACGAACGGGGAAAGTGGCCTGAATCCGCTGGAGAAGCCGTTTATCGTGGATGCGACGCTGGAGTCGGTGGCGCTGCTCGACCGGGCCGGACCCAAATACCTGTTTAAAGTCGGGACGCTGCTCGGGCCGCAGTCGGAGCTGTACCAGAGCGAAGAGCGGCAGTTTGACGTGGAAAACGAATTCAACCGCCGCTACAACCGCACTATCACGTTCACGCTGCCGGCCGGCTATCAGGTGCGCAACCTGAATGATCTGAACATGGACGTGCAGGCTGGCCCCACCGCCGCCGGTCCCGAGTTCCTGTTCCAGTCCGACTACGCGCAGCAGGGCCAGCAGGTCACGGTCACCATCCGCGAGTACTACCGCCAGATCCGCTGGCCCAAAGCTGATTTTCAGGCCTTTCGCGAAGTGGTAAATGCGGCCGCTAATTTCAATAAAGTGGTGCTGGTGCTGGAGAAGAAATAGGCGTTTATGGCTCGTGCCAAAAGCCGCCGCAACCTCGTAGCGAGAAGCTCCAACCTCGCGCTATGAGGTTGCGGCGGCTTTTATAATCGGTCAACGATGTGCGCGAAGCGCGCAGCAAACAAAGCTGAGTAGCTACCTTTCAACTCTGACTATTCAACTGCCCATGCCTCGTCTGTTGCTCGCGGCGCTACTGCTTATAACTGCCCCGGCCGCTGCCCAAACTGTTCCTGCTATGCCCGCTACCGATGCCGCCGTTGCCTCGCCTTTGCGCACGTATGCCCTGCGGCTGAAGCCGGGGCAGGACTTACGGCGCGAGCTGCTGGCCTTCGCGCAGGCCCATAACCTGCGGGCGGCCTGCATCCTCACCGGCGTGGGTAGCCTGACGACGACCACGCTTCGGCTGGCCAACCAGGAGGGGCCCACGGTATACCAGGGCCATTTCGAAATCGTGTCGCTGGTTGGTACGCTCTCAGTCAATGGCAGCCACCTGCACCTCTCGGTGGCCGACTCGACGGGCCGCACGCTGGGCGGCCACCTGCTCGACGGCAACATCATTTATACCACCGCCGAGTTGGTTATCGGCGAGTTGCCGGCCCTGGATTTCCGGCGTGAAACCGACCCCACTTTTGGCTATCAGGAACTGGTGGTGCGGCCCGCCGCGGCGGCTCCGGCCGAGGCGCCCGGACAGCAACCAGCCCCAGCTAAAAAACACCGAAATTAGCGTTTCCGGCTGCCAAAAGCCGCTGCTACTCGAAAAGGGGAGGGGCTGCTGCTGCCCAGGCAGGAGCCAAAGGGAGATTTACTCGGCATGACGAGCAATTTTCGTTTCTTGTGGAAAACCCGCCCGCCATGTCCAACCAACCCGCTTCCGTTGCTGCCCCCGATACCGCCCGCCTGGAGAAGTTTCGCCGCGACATCAGCAACCCGTTGAAGCTGAAGTTATTTATGCTGCGCAAGCTGCCCATGGCCTACCTGGCCGGCCTGCGCCTGGCCGAGGTACAGCCGGAGCGTTGCGTCGTTACGGTGCCCTATAAGTACCTTACTCAGAATCCGTTTCGGAGTATCTATTTCGCCTGCCTGAGCATGGCGGCCGAAATGGCCAGCGGCCTGCTGGCCATGATGCACGTGCAGAGCGGCGGGCCGGTTTCCATGCTCGTAGTAGGCCTGGAAGCCGATTTCACCAAGAAAGCCGTGGGCCTTATCCGCTTTACCTGTCCCGATGGGGCAGCCATCGGCCAAGCCATTGCCGAAAGCCGCGCCACCGGCGAGGGCCGCACCGTGCTGGCCACTAGCACCGGCACCGACGAAGCCGGCGACACAGTGGCCGTATTTCGGGTTACGTGGTCGTTCCGGGGCAAGCGGTGATTTTTTTGGCTTAAAAAAGAATGTCATTCAGAGCGGAGCGAAGAATCTCGCGTGAACCTTTACAACAGTTGTTGTTCAACAATTCACGCGAGATTCTTCGCTTCGCTCTGAATGACGTTCTCCCCTAAAACCTACTCCTCGAGCATACTGTCCTTCGTAATCACGTCCATCAGGCCGTCTTCGCTTACTACAATGGCCAGGCAGGGATAGGGGCTGCTTTCGACGTAGCGGATGGCCGAGTTGTAACGGGCCCCGCGGGTGCTGGTGCCGCGGCCGGTAGCCTTGCCGTCCAGAATCACGCCGATGGAGTAGCAGAACGCGTCCGGGTCGAGGAGCACAGCCCCGTCGATGGCCGTGACAAGGCGGGTGATGAGCGGGGTGAGCGGCACGGGCTCGATGAGGGTACACTGCAGCTTGAGGCGGTCAGCTTCAGCCAGCGCCTCGGTGGTGATAACGAGCAGCGTGCCGTGCTTTTGGCGGCTGGCTTCGAGTACCACGTCCCAGAGCTTTTCCACTTTAGCCGAATCGGTGAGCTCAAACGTGCGGCGCAGGTCGCGGCGGAACTTAGTGCGGTTGAGGCGGGCGCGGGGCAGGCTGGGGTGGCCGTAGTGGGCGCGCATGAGTACCTGCCCGCCGTGCTGAAACTCCCAGGCATAGTGGGTGATAAAGCTGATGACGAACAAATCCTCCCGGGCGGCATCGTACTGGCCGATTTGCCGGCCCAATGCGTACACGTTCTCGCCGTCGGCCAGCAGGCTCACATCGGAGGTCGTCATTTCGAGCAGCTTGCGCACGGCTCGGTAATCGGTGAGCGGGGTGGGGCAGGTGAGGGCGAATACCTCTGCTAAGTTGGGGTGGCCGCGGCGGGCCAGCAGCAGCTTACCCACGCCTTCGGCCCCTTCGTAGCGCAACGACGAAATGGTGTTGCAGGTGGCGAACAGCTTGGTGGCGGCCGGGTTCATGCCCATATCCTGGGCCGGCGTATCCATAAACAGCTTACCCGCCGAGCGGATAATTTCGTCGGCGTCTCGAGGTCGAATGAGCAGGCCTGACCCCGGCTCCGGCTCGGTCAGCGACTTGATGCAGTCTTCGTTGAAGCGCAGAATAGCCGCCTGAATAAGCGAATGGGGCAGCTGGCGGCCATCGGTATAAAAACGGTTGGGCTGCAGCGAGGGGTAGCTGTTGTACACCTTGCGGTTGAGCCGGAGCACGGGCATTACTGCGAATTGGCCAATCTGGGCCGGCCAGCCGGCAAACGACAGCCGCTTGTCGGCAGCATCCAGCTCGTCGAGCACTTCCTGCACGGCCAGGCGCACACCCCGGCCAAACTGCTTGCGGCGCTGCATATCCTCACTTTCCACGTCGGGGTCGGTGGTGAGTTCCCAGTTGTGCGCCAGCTGCAGGGCCTTGCCCCGCTCGAGTACCCGCGCGAAATGGTGAGCGGACACGGCCGAGTCGGCGGGCTCGAATTCGGCCGCCGCGTACAGGTCGTTATGGATGCGCCCGGCGGCCGTTAGGGGCAGTGCCAGCAGGTACACGTACGGGTCGAGGTCTTCGTCGAGGGCGTCGAACAGGCCGTTGGCTACCGTTTGGGCCGCCTGCCGGAACCGCGCCTGATAGGGCCAGATGGGGTGGTTGGTGGGCAGCGGCAGGGGCGTGCCGAAGGCAACGGGCGGGGCAGAAAGCAGCGGCAGCGGAGACAGCATAACGGAAGGACGGAGGCAGGATTGGGTGCGCGAGTGACGGTTGGTTGCTCGTCGAGGGCGGGCAACTACCTGCTAACGGTCGGGCTTATAAAGAGAATACAACCGGCAGCACCATCTTTTGCTTTATCGGCTGGCCTTTATACAGGGCTGGCTCCCACTTAGGGGCCGCCTTCAGTAGCCGGATGGCCTCCTCATCGAGCCCCGAGCCCAAGCGCTTTATCGGCTTGATATCGGTGAGTGAGCCGTCCTTTTCTATGATGAACTCCATCATCACCTTGCCATCAATTTTGCGCTGCAGCGCCAGGGCGGGGTATTTCTGGTTGGTTTGAATCCACTCGAAAAACGCCTCGGTGCCGCCCACGGGCCGCGCCGGCCGGTCGGCCGTTACCACCTGGGTACCGCCGTCGGCTGCACTGGCCGGAGCCGGGGTTGTGGCCGCCGCGCCTGCTTCGCCCGGAATCTGGAACGTGACGGGTACGGTCTGGCTTTGGCGCACGATGCCACCGCGGTGCCGGGCGGGTGTCCAGCGGGGGGCAGCTTTAATCAGGCGCACGGCTTCGGCATCGAGCAGGGCGTTGCCAGGCTGGGCAACGGCCACGCCCGAGAGCGAGCCGGTTTTCTCCACCACAAAATTCACCGTTACCGTGCCCTGCGCGCCGGCCTGCAGCGCGGCAGTAGGGTATTGCTGGTTGTCGGCCAGGTATTTAGCGAAGGCTTCCAGGCCGCCGGCGGGTAGGGCCGGCTGCTCTACGGCCTCGTAAACGGCATTGGCGGGCGGCGCTTTGGGGTACTTGAGTTTCTGCTGAGCGAAAGCGGGGGCAAGGGCAGCGGCGCTCAGCAGCGCGGTCAGGCAAACGTATTGAAAAGCGTGTTTCATAGAAGTAGAGTGGGGCGAGATGCGGCCGGCCCGATACAACAACCGTACCCGGGGCCCTTCAAGTTCGGAATTTAGACGAGAACGAGCTTTGGACGGAGAGACGAGCCGGTGAAGCGGGATGAACTGCGGGGAAATATGGCCGCCTTCGCACCTTTCGGGATGAGAGTATCTTTGTCCCAGCACCCCAACCTTTCAAGCACCACGCCAACGTGTCCGATTACCGCCCGCTCACTGTCAACCCCGCCGACCTCTTTCAGGAAAATCTAACCCGGCATAGGGCGCAGGAGGCGCACTTTGCCGGACGGCACCGGGCAGTAGCGCTGGTGCGACTGGCCGTATTTGTGGCTGCCGGCGCGGGCGTCTGGCTGTTGCTGAGCGCGGGCCAGACGGCTGCCGCGCTGGGTCTGGGCGTGGGCGCTTACCTGGTGTTTATCGGGCTGGTGCGCTGGCACGATGCCGTGGGCTACCGCCGCGAGCATCATCGGCTGCTGGCCCAGCTCAACCGCGACGAGCTGGCCCGGCTGGCCGGCGAGCTGGCCGGTTTCGACCCCGGCCGCCGCTACCTCGACGCCCAGCACCCCTATGCCGCTGACCTCGACGTGTTCGGCGACCACTCGCTGTTTCAGCTCCTCAACCGCAGCACCTCGCGGCTGGGCCAAGACTGGCTGGCGGGCTGGCTGCTGACTCCGGCCGCGCCCGAAACCGTGCTGGAGCGCCAACAGGCCGCCGCCGAGCTGGCCCCCGAAGTCGGCTGGCAGCAGGAGTGGCAGGCCCGCGCCCGCCACTACCCACGCCAGGAAACCGACCCGCGCCAGTTTGCCGGCTGGCTGCGCGAGCCTGATTTCTTCGTGGGCCGTGGCTGGATATTGCCGCTGCTGGGGCTGGTGCCGCTGCTTAGTCTGGCGGGCGTAGGGCTGATGCTCGGCGGCTACGGCATGCAGTGGCTGCTGCTGTTGTTGCCGGCCGTGGTGCTCAATGGCGCTTTCGGGCAGGTGCGAGCCCGCTACTACGAGCACGCTACCACCATGCGCGACGCGTTGCGGGCCGCCCACGACCAGCTGGAGCACTTCGAGGCCGGCACCTGGCAGAGCCCGGCGCTGCAGCGGCTACACCGCACCCTGCACGATACCGGCAACACGGCGGCCGCCCGGCTGCTGAAGCGTCTGAGCAACATTGCCGGCTGGTTTTCGGCCCGCCAGAACCCGGCCGTGGCGGGCGGGCTGAATACGCTGCTGCTCTGGGATTTGTGGGGTATCTGGCAGCTGGAAAGCTGGAAACGGCGGATTAGTGGGGGCCTGGAGCCGCTGCTCGAAGCCGCGGCCGAGCTGGACGCGCTGGTAAGCCTGGCCGCTTTCCGGGCCGCCAACCCCACTTTTGCCACTCCCGACCTGATGGCGGCGGCCCTGACGGTGGAGGCCACCGCGTTGGGCCACCCACTGCTGTTCGGCGGCGAAGGCGTGCGCAACGACTTCAGCACCACCGGTACCGGGCAGACAGTGATTGTAACGGGCTCGAATATGGCGGGCAAAAGCACGTTTCTGCGCACCGTGGGCCTGAATCTGGTGCTGGCCCAGGCCGGCGCGGTGGTGGCAGCCGGCTCGTTCCGGTGCGGCCCCGCGCAGGTGTTTACCGCCATGCGCAGCCACGACAACCTGGCCGAAAGCACCTCCTCGTTCTACGCCGAGCTCAAGCGCCTGCGCCTGCTGCTGGACATGACGGATAATCAGGTAAAAGTTGAAGGTAATCCAGGCAACAGCCTAAGCACTAAAAACGAAGCACTAAGTCCTATCCCGGTGTTCTACCTGCTCGATGAGATTCTAAAGGGGACCAACTCGGCCGACCGGCACCGCGGGGCGCGGGCACTGGTGTTCCAGCTGCGGGAGCGGGCTGCCAGCGGCCTCATCAGCACCCACGACCTGGAACTGGCTGCCCTCGAAACCGACCTGCCCGCCCAAGTGCGCAATGTCAGCTTCAACTCCTACCTCAACCCCGACGGGACCCTGCGCTTCGACTACCACCTTACGCCCGGCATGTGCTGCTCCTTCAACGCCAGCCAACTCATGCGGCTGATGGGCATTGAGGTGGGAGAAGATTGATAGGAAGCTGAAATGATGCGTGCATCCTGAAGAGGAAAAGGACCTGGGAAGTAGCTATATCCATCGATTAGCTACTTCCCAGGTCCTTTTCCTCTTCAGGACGGCAACGCGCTGACTAACTGCCCAGCTGGCGCTGGAAATGCAGTTGCAGCAAGTGGTCCATCTTTTCTTTGGTGAGGGGTTTGCTGACCAGGCCGGCAATGGAGAGCTCGTCGAGGCGGCCCAGGTCGCGGGCATCCATGGTGGTAGTGAGCATCACGATTACCGTGGCGCCCCGTTGCTCGGCGGGCAGCTGCTGGTAAGCCTCCAGAAACTGAATGCCGCTCATGCCGGGCATGTTCACATCAAGCAGAATGAGGTCGGGCGCATCGGGGGCGTTCTGGGCCAGCAGGATCAGCGCGTCGGTGCCGCTTTCGGCCACTAGCACGCGCTCGGTTACGTCCAGCTTCTTAATCAGCAGCTCGTTGAGGAAATTGTTGGTCTGGTCATCGTCAATCAGCAGAACACTCGGTAGTTTTTGCATACAGGTATGGTAAGTTTCGCGCTGCTGGTTAAGGGCGAATTATTGCGGGTAGTTGCTTAACGGGCGGCGTAGCCCAACGGGCAACGAAGCTACTCGGTGGCAGGTAAAAATACGGTAAAGGTGGTGCCCACGCCTGGCTCGCTGCGCACCTCAATGTTGCCACCGGCATTCTCCACTATCTTTTTTACCATGTACAGGCCTACGCCCGAACCCGGCACGTGGTTGTGCAGCCGCCGGAACAGCTTAAACAGCTCCTGGCGCTGCATTTCGCTTAGGCCCAGGCCGTTGTCGTGTACTTCCAGCACTACCTGTCGGCCCACATGGCGGCAGTGCAGCCGCACATGCGGTGGGCGGTGGGGCATGCGGTACTTAATGGCGTTGCTGAGCAGGTTGTAGACCACCGAGCGCAGGTTTTTGGCCGAGAACTGTACGGTAGGGCAGCCGTCGAGCTCGGTTTCCAGCGTGGCGGCGGCGGCGGCCAGCTCGGGGCCCATATCGAGGCATACGGCTTCTACCAGCGAGGGTAAGTCTACGGCCTCGGGCAGCTGGTCGCTGGCGCTTTGCTGAATCCGCGACACGTCGGTGAGGTGGACCAGCGTCTGCTGGAAGCGGGCGACGGCGTCCTCCATCATGGCCAGCAGCTGCGGCACGTGCTCATGCTCGTAAGCCTGCGTCGGCAGGTGCTCGCGCAGGGCCAGCAGCAGCCCCTCTACGTTGGTAATAGGCGATTTGAGGTCGTGTGAGGCAGAGTACACGAACGTATCGAGGTCGGCATTGGTACGGCTGAGGCGGTGGTTGGTGTCGGCCATCTGCTGGTTGGTGGCCTGCATTTCCTCGTTGATGGCGGCCAGTTGCTCATTAAGCTCCTGCACCTGCTGGCGGGCCAGCACCTGCTCAGTTACCTCGGTACCGATGGCCACCAAGCCGCTGATGGTACCGGTTTCGTCGCGCAGGGCCTGAAAAGCAAAGTTGAAGTAGCCCAGCGGTGGCCGGCCGGTGTGGGAACGGTCGAGCTGGACGGGCTGCTCATTGATGAAAAATGTTTCGCCGGTTTGCATTACCCCCGCCAGAATCTCTTCGAACCCCTGGCCGGCAGTGGCAGGTACGGCCTCGAAGTAAGGCTGGCCCATTACCTGCTCCGGGCTGCGGCCCCACAGCTCGCAAATGGCTTGGTTGGCCAGCTCTACTACCAGCTCGGGGCCCCGCATAATGGTAATGGGCACCGGTACCTGCTCGAAAATGGTCTGCAGCTCGCGCTGGCGGGTTTCGCGTTCCGACCGTGCCAGCACCCGCTCGGTTACATCCATGGCAAACACCTGCACGCCCCGCACGTGCTGCTGCGCATCGAGCAGGGGCTGGGCCGTAATGTCGAAGTAGCGGTTCTGGCCGGGTTCGTGGGCCAGCTCGGCGGGCGTTTCGCGGGTTACAAGCGGCCGGCCGGTGTTATACACTCCGTCTGCCATAGCTGCCAGTCCCTGCGTTACGGCTTCGGGAATGCATTCGACCCAGGGGCGGTCCAGCACTGCCCGCCCACCTGCCAGAAGCTGGTAGTGCTCGTTGAAGAAGGTGAAGCGGTGGTCGGGGCCGCTGAACGTGACGATGATGGCCGGTACCTGGCCCAGAATCTGGCCCAGCAATTCCTGCCGTAGCCGGGCCTGCCCACGTTGGTGCTCGGCCTCCTCCAGCGCCTGCTGCACCTGGGCGGTGCGTCGCTGCACCCGTTCCTCCAGCTCGGTATTGAGCTGTTGCAACTGCTGCTGGGCATCGAGCAGGCACAGGTTGGCAGACTGATACTCCTCGTTGGCGGCGTGCAGCTCCTCGTTGATGGCGGCCAGCTCCTGGTTGAGGTCCTGTACCTGCCGGCGGGCTAGCACCTGCTCGGTTACTTCCACGGCAATATCTACCACGCCCAGCACTTCTTGCGCCGGGCCGTAGAGCGGCTGGAAGACGAAGTTGAAGTAGCGCGTTTCTATTTGCCCACTGGGCTGGCGTAGTTGGGCCGGTACTTCCTGCCCTATGTATGGCTGGCGGGTGCGGGCTACTTCCCGCACCAGGTCATCGAAGCCCTGGCCCACCAGCTCGGGCACGGCCTCTAAAAGGGGCCGCCCCAGCACCTGCTCCTTGGAGTAGCTCCAGATAGCGCAGATCAGGTCGTTGGCAGCAGTTACCGTACAATCATCACCCTGAAACAGGCCAATAGCTACAGTAGCCTGCGTGATAATGGCCTGCAGCAGGTTGCGCTCGGTTTCGGCGGCGGCCCGGGCCTGCTGCTCGGCCTGCTGGCTCTGGCGCAGCGCTTCCTGCATGGCCGTACGCGGGGTGTCGTTGTCGTCGGCGATGCTCACGACCAGCAGCGGGCCCTGGGCCCGGGCCACTACCCGAAAGTAGCCGTCGATGCCGTCGTACTGGTAGTTGAAGTGCTCCTGCCGGCTGATACCCGACTCGAACGTGTCGCGGTAGAAAGCAAATATTCCCGTAGCAAAGCCCGCGTGCGGAAAAATTTCGAGGAGGGTCTGGGGCGGGCGCTCCGGCTGCCCGAGCAGGCGCTGAGCAGCCGGGTTAAGGTATTCCAGGTCAAAATCGACGATGCTGCCTTCCGCTTCGGAAATGGGGCGCATCAGCATCACGCCCGTCTGCGATACTTCCAGCAGGGTATTTAATAGCTCATCGGGAGCCGGAGCATCAGCCGGTAGGGTCGGCCGCATCTCATCTGGCATAAGTTGGGCTGAAGATCGAACCAAACAAAAGTAGGGGAACGAAGATACCGGCCCGCCACCAGATTACAACCGCCTACGGGGCAGAATATGGGCGGGGCGTTGCAAATTGCGCCCAAGCCGCCATGCTGTAGCCTGCAGCCTGCTCCCTAAACCTCGTTTGCCGCCGCGCATGTCCGCCACCTCCGTTCGCCAGCTGCGCTACTTTTTTTCGAGCCAGGAGTTTTCCGACGGCCTGCGCACCACGCTGGCCATTCTGGTGCCCGGCCTGGTGCTGGGGCTGCTCGGGCAGCTGGAAACCGGCGTGGCCATGTCGGTGGGGGCCCTGTGCGTGAGCCTGACCGACACGCCCGGCCCGCCGCTCCACAAGCGCAACGGTGGGTTGGCCGCCGTAGCCCTCACCGGCCTGATGGCGCTGCTGACGGGTTTGGTGCAGCCGTATCCGTGGCTGCTGGGGGCGCTGGTAGTGTCCGTCAGCTTCTGGCTGACTATGTTGCTCGTGTACGGAAACCGGGCCGGGGCCGTAGGTACGGCCGGCTTGCTGGTCATGATTCTGATGCTCGATAAGCCGCTGCCGCCCAGCCAGGTGCTCAGCAATGCCGGCCTGGTGATGGCGGGCGGGGTGTGGTACTTAGCGCTGGCGCTGGCCCTCAGCCGGCTGCGGCCCTACCGCGAAGCCCAGCAGGCCCTGGGCGAGGCCGTGCTGGCGGTGGCGGGCTTTCTGCGCCTCAAGGCCGAGTTCTACCGCACCGGCACCAACCTGGAGGCCGACTACCGCCGCCTGGTGGCCCAGCAGGTGCGCGTGAGCGAAAAGCAGGATGTGGTGCGCGAGCTGCTGTTCAAAACCCGCCAGCTGGTCAGCGAGTCATCCGACACGGGCCGCCGGCTGGTGCTCACCTTCGTGGATCTGGTGGATCTCTATGAACAGATCACCATCACGAGCTACGACTACGGCGAGCTGCACCGCCGCTTCGAGGCCGATGGCCTGCTCGATGCATTTGCCAGCGAAATTGACGCGCTTGCTGCCGAGCTGGAGCAGGTGGGTTTTGCTATCCAGGGCAACTACACCTACCGCCCCGCCCGCCCCGATCTGCTGGCCGGCCTCAACCAGCTCAAAACCCGCCTCGATGCTTTTGAAGCCGCCCCCGCCCAGACCGACTCGGTGCTGCCCCTGCGCAAAATTCTGGTAAACCTGCGCAACCTCACAACCCGCCTGCAGAGCATGCAGCGGTACTTTGCTGAGGCCGCCGCGCCCCTGCTCACCCTGCAGGCCAACGGCACAACCGGCCTGGAGCTCGACCGGTTTGTGGCCCACCAGCAGTTTACGCTCCGCCAGCTCACGGGCCAGCTCACGCTACGCTCGGGCATTTTCCGGCATGCGCTCCGGATGCTGGTGGCCTCCCTCATCGGCTTCATTATCACCGAAATGCTGGCCGGCTACCACGGCTACTGGGTGCTGATGACGATAACCTACATGCTCAAGCCGGCCTTCAGCCTCACCAAGCAGCGTAATGCCCAGCGCATAATGGGCACGCTGCTCGGCGGAATTCTGGGCGCCGTAATGCTCTGGCTGATTTCGGACCGGCTGGTATTGCTGGCGCTGATGGTGGGCTTTATGATTGTGTCGTTCAGTTTTGCCCGGCTCAACTACCTGATTACGGTTGTTTTCATGACCCCCTTTGTGCTCATTCTGTTCAGCTTTATGGGCGAAGGGTACGTGCGGGTGGTGCAGGAGCGCATTTTCGATACGGTGCTGGGTTGCGGCATTGCCTTTGCCGTTGGTTACCTGCTGTTTCCGCGCTGGGAGTCGGAGCAGCTGCAGGGCTTTTTGCGGCCGGTACTGCGGGCCAACCTGGAGTACCTGCGCACGCTGCAACAGGCCCTGTTGGGTTCGCCCGTAGCCTTGCTCGACTACAAGCTGGCCCGTAAGGAGGTGTACGTGACATCGGCCAACCTCGGCGCGGCCTTCCAGCGCATGCTTTCTGAGCCCCGCACCAAGCAGCGCCACCCGGCCGAAGTGCACGAGTTCGTGGTGCTCAACCACATTCTGGCGGCTAACGTGGCGGCCATTACCTCGGCGCTGCTGGCCGGCGAAATCCGCCCCACGCTATCGGCCGCCAACCTCAAAGCGCTACGTCAGGCGCAGCAGCAACTGCGGCGCGGCCTGCTGCGTCTCGGTGAGCCCAACCTGCCCGAAGAGCCCCAGCCCGCCCCGCTGCCGCCCGCCACCACGCCCGAAACCGACGACGTTCAGCTCGGCGAGCAACTAGAGTTTATCCAGAAGCTCAGCGGCGACATCAACCGGGTAACGGAAACAGTGGCGGGGCAGGAAGAGCAGGCTGGGTGATGGGCCGGGTAAAACCAACTACTACCGCTCCAGCCTGAAACCCGGCTCGCGGGCGGGTGCAGCCGGACGGTTGGCCACGGCCCAGCCAGTCAGGTACAGCCACTGCGTCATGCGCCGCAGCTTGCCGTAGTCGATGGTGGCCGGCTCGTCGTTGGGCGTGTGGTAGTCGGCGTGCAGCAGCGAGGTGAACATGACGGCCGGAATGCCCAGGCGGGCGTAGGGTAGGTGGTCGGAGCGGAAATACCAGCCCTCGGGGTGCGTGGCCTTATCCCACTCGGTATCCAGCTTGAACTTGGGGCCGGTCTGATTGGCCATGAGGGCGGTTTTTACAAGGTCCGAGGAGTTCAGGTGGGGCGGGGTGGAGCCCAGCAGCGCGGCCGAGTCGGGGGCGTTGCGGCCCATCATTTCGGCATTGAGTACGGCCACAATGGATTCGCGGGGCACGGTGGGCTTATTGGAGAAATAGCGCGAGCCCAGCAAGCCGCGCTCCTCGGCTCCGTGGTACACAAACAGCGCCGAACGCTTGGCCGGCTGCTGCTTAAATGCCCGCATAATAGCCAGCAGCGCCGCGCAGCCGGTGGCGTTGTCATCGGCACCGTTGTAAATCGAGTCGCCGGCAACCGGGGCGCGCACGCCGTCGTGGTCTTGGTGGGTGCTGAACAGGACGTGCTGGCTTTTTAATTGGGCATCGGTGCCAAGCTGCTTGGCTACGATGTTCACCGATGGGTACAGGAAGGTTTCGGCCCGCAAATCGGCCACCAGCTCCTGGCCCGACTTGCTGAGGGCCTCGGCCTCCGACATCGGCAGCCACACTACCGGCAGCTGGTCGCCCACAATTTTCAACGACTCGTCGGCAGGCAGACCATAGCGGCCGCGCTCAAAAATATGGCTCCAATGCTCGTAAACCGCCTGCGCCTTATCGTCTGATACGAACACCACGGCCACGGCCCCGGCCTTAGCCAGCTCGGCGGCCTGCTCGCGCAGCTTGCCAAACAGGTAGCGACGGTAGCTGATGCCATCGGTGGGCTCGCCCGAAAGCTGTACGGCTACCGCCTTGCCTTTTATTTTGGCCTTGGCCACTTCCGCCGGCGTGCCCGTGCCCACAAAAACCAGCTTAGCCTTCAGTTGGGCATTCACGGGGGCTACCACCACGGCTTCGTGGCCCGGCCGCAGCGTGCGGCCTCCAATGCGCAAGGTGCTGGCCGGCGTGAGGCGGGTGCGCCGCAGGTTGAACCACTGAAAATACGTGCCATCGTCGCCGGCTGGCTGCATGCCAATGGCCCGCATCTGCTCGGCCAGCCAGCTCGAGGCTCGTAGCTCGTCGAGCGTGCCCCCCTCGCGGCCCCGGTACTTGTCGCCGGCCAGCGCGAACAGGTCACGCTTCAGGTCGGCTTCTTTAATGGCCGACTCGGCGTTCCTGGCCGAGGTGGCCGGGGCCGGCCGGGACTTCTGAGCCGACGTAGCGGTGGCCGTCAGTAGCAGGCCGGCAAGTAGTAGGGTAGGTAAGCGGAGGGTCATAGATGCGAGATGTATTGAATTGAAAAAGGACGTCTGTTATCAGGTGTTGCAACAGCCGGCTAGCTGAAATAAACTCTTTCGGTGCCGGCTCGCCTTGGGTTGTTGCACTTTTTTAAGGAGTGTTTATGTCAGCAAACTACGGAATAGCTAAACTTTTGAACAATATGTTCAGTGTCAAGTTTGTAAACCTTATAAACCAAAACCTTAGCCCCTTTCTTCATGAAGATGACAACCACAAACCTCCCGTTCCGCACCCTGGCCACTGTATTCATTGCCTCATCCCTGGCATTTGGCAGCGTAAGCTGTTCCAATACTACGGACACTGCCGCTACCGACAGCACGGACATGGCAACTACGGATATGGCTACTGCTCCAGTTGCGACGGATGGCGCAGATATGGGCATGGATGACACGAGCGGAAAAAACCTGGCTGAAAATGCCATGGGTGTACCGCAAATGAGCACCCTTACCGCTGCCCTCAAAGCCTCCGGCCTCGCCGACAAGGCTACCAGCGGTGGTCCGTTCACGGTATTTGCCCCCACCAACGAAGCGTTTGACGCCCTGCCCGCCGGCGCGCTCGACGACCTGCTGAAGCCAGAAAACAAAGAGAAGTTGGCTGGCATCCTGACCTACCACGTAGTGCCCGGCAGCGTAATGGCCGCCGACCTCACCGATGGCCAGGAAGTTACTACGGTTGATGGCAAGAAGCTGAAAGTGACCATCAGCGGTGGTACCGTGATGATTAACGGCGCTACTGTCGTGAAAGCCGACGTAAAGTCGAGCAACGGCGTAACCCACGTAATCAATCAGGTGTTGATGCCCCAGTAGATTTCCCAGTTGCTGAACAGAGGGCTTTAACTGCCTGCTTTATTGAGTAGCGTAGCGTTCGGCCCGAGAACGGTTACAATCGTTTCCTTAATCAAACAGCAACATAAAAGCGCCACCCCATGATAATTCATGGGGTGGCGCTTTTGGTTTATTCAATAGCACCTATCGTGGTTTTAGCACGAGAAGCCTCCCGTTGCGTTTGCTCCCCCGGGCTTTAGTGGACGGCAGTTCAGCTAGCTACGGTCAGATGACCACGCTTACTATTCTGCAACCAAAGCGGCGGGCGAGCAGCCTACTGCACCACTACCAGCCGCTGCACCGTGGTGCGTTTGCCGGACTGCACCCGTACCAGGTAGGTGCCGGCGGGCCATAGGCTGGTGTCAAGCTGGTAGCGGGGGCCGCTGAAGGTGGCCTGCTGGCGGAGCTGGCCGCGCAGGTCGAACACGGTAACGGTGCTGCGGCCGGCCGGATCGGCTACCACCACCTGGGCCTGCTGGCGGGCAGGGTTGGGGTAGAGCTGGGCCGAAAGCTGCCGGGCCGTCTGGGTGCTGGTAACGGTCTGGGGCGTGAGGCGCAGCAGCCAGGTTTCGTTGGCGCCCAGCGTGGTGCTAGGTTGCCAGTTGCTGAAACCGCCTTGGGCATCAAGGGTGAGCGTGCCAACAGTCTGGCCCGAGTAAAGCTCCGTAACCCGGTAGCTGCCCGCCGATAACGACGAGAGCGGGAGCATGAACTTCGGCTGACTGATGGTACTGCTACCCAGGTTGGCGGCTACTACAACGGCCTCCGTGCCGTACACGCGGGCGTAGCTCAGCAGGCTGGTGCCGGTGGTAGTTACGGGCAGCAGGTAGCCCTTGCGCAGGGTTTCGTGGGTGGTACGCAGGGCAATCAGCTTCTTATAATGGTTGAGCAGCGAAGCCGGGTCGGCGGCCTGGGTAGCCACGTTGAACTGGGCGTAGTTGCTGTTGAGGCTGCGCCAGGGCGTGCCGGTGCTGAAACCGGCGTTGGTCCCGGCCGTCCACTGCATGGGTTTGCGTTTTTCCTCATCGGCCCCGCTGCCGAGCAGGCCCACTTCCTCGCCGTAGTACAGAAAAGGCACGCAGGGCATGGAGAGGTAGAGGGCCGCCGCCTGCTTCATGCGGGCCAAGTTGCCGCCGAGCTGGCCCAGCACCCGGTTCTGGTCGTGGTTGGTGAGGAAGGTGGCGTACTGGAGCTTGGGGTAGGTGGCATCAACCAATTGCAGCTGACTGCGCAGCCCGGCCGCACTGCCCGAGCTTACCCCATTCACAATGGCTTCAGCCAGATCAAATTCAAAGCAGACGTCCAGCCGGTTGTTGGTCACGTAGGGCAGCACGGCCGGGGTTTTCGACCAGGCCTCGCCCACGGTAAAGGCGTTGGCGTTGGCCTGCTTCACCACGCCGTTGAACTCGTGAAGCAGGTCGAGGGTGGCGGGGGTGTCTTCCAGCGTCAGGCCGTTCTCATCAAGGTATTTTACGGCGTCGAGGCGGTAGCCGTCCACGCCCTTGTTCAGCCAGAAGCGGGTGGCATCCCACATGGTCTTTTTCAGATCGGGGTTGTTCCAGTTCAGGTCGGGCATGCCGCTCCAGAAAATGCCGTAGTAGTAGCTGCCGTTGCGCGGGTGCCACACCGTTGGCTGGCCCCAGGGCCCCGAGTAGCCCGGGTTGGTAGCCGACCACCGGTACCAGTCGCGGTAGGGGCTGGTGGCGCTGCTGGCCGATTGCGTAAACCAGGGGTGCTGCTCGGAAGAATGATTCAGCACCAGGTCAATAATTACCTTGATGCCCCGGGCGTGGGCGGCGGCCATGAACGCCTCGAACTCGGCCATGGTGCCGTAGTCGGGCTCGGTGGCCTGGTAGTTGGTCACGTCGTAGCCATGGTAGCTCGGGGACTCCATCATGGGCATCAGCCACAGGGCCGTTACGCCCAGGTCGGTGGTGGTGGCCGGGTCGCCGTCGTTGAGGTAGTCGAGCTTTTGCATCAGGCCCTTGAAGTCGCCCTTGCCGTCGCCGTTGCTGTCGTAGAAGCTGCGCACGAACACCTCGTAAAACACCGCGTCGTTCCACCAGTGGGTGGTATAGTTGGTGGGCGAAGCCCCGCAGCTGGCGCAGCTGCTGAAGCACACTGGCCCGACCAAGTTGGCATCCTGGAGGGCCTCGGCGGTGCGGTTGCGGTTGCCGCTGCCGTCATCCTGGCCGCAGTCAGCCGGCACGATTTCGGCCCCGGCCCAGGTGTCGCCATTAATGAACTTGTACTGGAAGCGGCCCGGGGCGGGCAGCTGTACTTCGGCCTCGTACACGCCATCGGCGTTGTCGTCGGTGAGCTTGGTGGCGGCCGGGTCCCAGTCGGTGGCATAGCCGGCCAGGGCCTGGAAGTTGCCGGCCACGTGGATTCCGGCGGCCGAAACCGTCTGGCCCTGCATGTTCACCACGAAGCGCAGCCGGGTGGCGCAGCCGTTGAAGGCAATAGCCGGCAGGCGCAGGGCCGAGGAGCCCACCGTCACCATGCGGTTGTAGTTGCCGCCGCCGTCGTCCTGGCCGCAGGTGGCCGGCACGGGCTCGGCCCCATCCCAGCCGTTGCCATTAATGAATTTGTAGCGGTAGGTGCCGGCCGGTACGTTCACCGTCAACTCGTACACTTTATCCCCGTCGGGGTCGGTGAGGGCCGTGGTGGCCGGGTCCCAGTCGGCGGCGTACCCGGCGGCTCTTTGGAAGGTGCCCGCCACGTGCACCCCGGTGGCCGGAACGGTCTGCTGGCGCATATCGACCCGAAACGTGAGCGGGGTGGCGCGGAGGCTGAGGGCCCCGGTCAGCAGGGTCAGAAGAAGTACGAGTTGTTTCATGCGGTAAAAATGATTCGGAAACCAGGGACCAAGATACAGCCCCCGGGTTGCCTTGCCCAACGCTGTCAACCGCTAATAGTGCCGGTACTTCCGAATAAGCCGAAAAAAAGCCCGCCGACACATCAGCGTCGGCGGGCTTCCTGTTAATCGGCAACTGGTAACCTACCGTTGCGCCTGGCCCTCGGGCTTCAGCGTGCGGCCCAGCCACTCAAAAAATACCCGATTCCAGAGCACCGCGTTCTGGGGCTTCTGAATCCAGTGGCCTTCGTTGGGGAAGTACAGGAAACGGCTCGGAATACCCCGCAGCTGGGCCGTGCCGAAAGCTTCCATACCCTGGCCCTCGGGCACCCGGAAGTCCTTGGCGCCGTGGATGACCAGGATGGGCGTATCCCAGTTTTGGGCGAACTGCTGGGGGTTGAACTCGGTGTAGCTCTTGTTGAGCGGCGTTTCCCAGGGCGCACCGCCAATGTCGTGCTTGGCGAAGAACATTTCCTCGGTGCTCGGGTACCAGCTGGTGAGGTTGTAGAGGCCGGCGTGGGCAATAAACGTTTTGAAGCGACCCTCATGCTTGCCGGCCAGCTGGTACACCGAGTAGCCGCCGTAGCTGGCGCCTACGCAGCCGCGCCGGTCCTTATCCACATACGATTCCTGACTTACCGCGTCAATGGCCGAGAGGTAGTCGCGGATGGGCTGGCCGCCCCAGTCGCCCGAGATGCTGTTGTTCCACTCGGTGCCGAAGCCGGGCAGGCCGCGGCGGTTGGGCGCCACCACAATGTAGCCCTGGGCCGCCATCAGCTGAAAATTCCAGCGGTACGAGAAGCTCTGCGAAATCGGGCTCTGGGGGCCGCCCTGGCAGTAGAGCAGCGTCGGGTACTTCTTAGCTGGGTCGAAATCGGGCGGGAAGGTCACGTACACCTGCATCTGCTTGCCGTCGGTGGTCGTCACCATCCGCGACTCCAGCTTGCCGGTTTTCACGCCCGCCAGCTCGGTTTGATTGATGTTGGTGAGCACCGTTTCGCGGCCCGATTTCAGGTCCACGCGCACCAAGTCGGCGGGGCTGGCCTGGGTGGTTTTGTTCACGATAACCGCGTCCTTGCCCGCCAGCTCGAAGCCGTTGTAGTTGAACGCGCCCTTCGTGAGTTGTTTCACCTTGCCGCCTTTCGCGGGCACCATGAAAATCTGCTGGGTACCGGCTAGCGCGCTGGCGAAGTAGATGCTTTTGCCGTCGGGGCTCCAGCGCACGTTGCCGGCCGTCTGCTCCGAACCGGTCGTTACATCCTGGCGCTTCTTGGTCTTGAAATCATACACCACAATACCGTTGCGGTCGGCCTCAAAACCAGGCGTGGCCATGCTCAGCCAGGCCACCTGCGAGCCGTCGGGCGAAAAGACTGGCTCGGTGTCGTAACCGCCCAGGCCCTCGCTCAGGTTCAAAGTCTGGCCGGTGCGGATGTCGTAGAGGTAGATGTCGGAGTTGGTGCTTTCGGCCTCGGCCTTGCCCGTGAGCTTGCGCGAGGTGTAGGCCAGGCTGTAGCCGTCGGGCGAGAATGCCAGCTGCTCGGAGCCGCCGAAGGGCTGCAACGGCGCGTCGAACTTCTCGCCGGCCAAGATGTCCTTGCCGCTGTTGCCTACGGGTTTGCCGTCGGGGCCCACGGGCTGGAAGTAGACGTGCGACACTTTGTAGTCGTCCCAGCTGCTCCAATGGCGGTAGTTCAGGTCGTCGATGATTTTGGCGTCGGCCTTGGGCAAATCCGGGTACCAGTCCTGCACCGATTTACCAGTTTTTACATCCTGAGTATAGAGGATGAAGTTGCCCTTAGGCGCGTACTTGAGGTTGGCTACCCCTTCATCGGCTCCGAAGCTACTCAGCAGCTGCTTGCCCGAGCCGTCGGCATTCATCACGTACAGCTGGTCAGAACCACCTTCGGCGCTCATAAACGTCAGTTTGCCGTCGGGCCGCCAATTGAGCGTATTTTCGGAATTCGTAGGCGTGTTGGTGAGCTGCCGCGCAGTGCCGCCGCCGGCCGCCACCGTCCAGATATCCGACTGACCCTTATTATCGGTCAGCGAGTAGCGCGTGACAGTGTAGGCCACCGTTTTCTGGTCCGGCGACACCTGCATTTCGCCCAGGCGGCCGAGTTTCAGCAGCAATTCGGGCGTATAGGTATTCTGGGCTGCGGCCGCCAAGGGCAGCAGGAGCAGGGCAGTTATAATCGGTTTGTGCATCATCAGGCTGGAGGGTGGAACTTCAGGCAAGATAATCAAGACTCGGGTACGTGTAGGGGTGGGGCTTGTCCCCGTCCGCCATTCGGGCCACCAAAACGGTTTCGTTCAACGGCGTAGGGGACAAGCCCCGGCCCTACACCGTTCTGGATTCAGCACCAAGACTCCCGGCGTAACGTCTCGGCAATCATTCTACCTTGCAGCCATGCCCGATTTCCGCCTCCAGGTTTTCCAGGCCGTAGCCCGGCATTTGAGCTTTACCAAGGCCGCGCGCGACCTGTACATCAGCCAGCCGGCCGTTACCAAGCACGTGCGCGAGCTGGAGTCTGCGTACCAGCAGCGGCTGTTCGAGCGGCGCGGCAACCGCATCAGCCTCACGGCGGCCGGGGCGCTGCTGCTGGCCCACGCCGACGACATAGCCGCCCGCCACGAGCAATTAGCCGAGCAGCTGCGCGGCCTGCGCGGTGAGGCCGCCGGCCGCCTGCGCCTGGGGGCCAGCACTACGCTGGCCCAGTATGAGCTGCCGGCCCTGCTGCCCGGTTTTCAGGCCCGCTACCCACAAATCGAGCTGACGCTGCTTAATGCCAACTCCGAGCAGATTGCCGGTGCCCTGCTGGCCGGCCAACTCGACCTGGGCTTTGTGGAAGGCCGCGCCAAAAGCCGCGACCTGCACTACGAGCCGCTGCTGGCCGACGAACTTGTAGCCGTACGCCGAGCCACAACTGCCGGGCCGCCGCCCGCGCCGTTGCCACTGGCCGAGGCCCTGGCTCACCCGCTGGTGTTGCGCGAGCGGGGTTCGGGCACCCTCGAAGTGCTCGAATTCGCTCTGCGCGAGCAGAAAATCCGGCTCGCCGACCTGCGCGTGGCTTTCTATTTCGATAATACCGAGGCCATTAAAACCTACCTCGAAGCCGCCCCCGAAGCCCTGGGCTTCGTGTCGCGCCGGGCCCTGACCCGGGAGCTGGCTGCGGGCCGGCTGGAGTTGGTGCCCATAGCCGGCCTGCACCTGCCCCGGCAGTTCGAGGCGCTATGGTTGCAGGGCCAGCCCCTCAGCCGCCCCGCCGAGTTGTTCTGGCGCTACGCCCGGCAGCAGTACGGATAGGGCTGACTCGCCTGTATTATAACCTGAGGTAATACTTCATAACTATATTAAATTATCGAACGGAGAGGGGCAAACGTACCTTTGCATAGGTCATCACCCTACTCCAAAAATGCCCCAAGCCCTGCTTACCAAGCCTGAAACGGCAGTTCCTGTATCAGGCTCGGGTGGCCCCGGAACCCATACCAGTTTACTGCCCAAAGCGGTGTTCGGGCTGCTGTTAGTGTTCTGCCTCACGCCCTGGGCCTCGCCGCCGCTGGCGCTGGCACTGGGGTTGGTGCTGGCCCAAACGGTGGGCAACCCCTTTCCGGCTTTCACCAAAAGGTACACCGCCAAGCTGCTGCAGTTCTCGGTTATCGGGCTGGGCTTTGGGCTGAACGCCCACGCCGCAGTGCAGGCTGGCCGTGAAGGCCTCTTGTTTACCATAGCCTCCATTTCCGGAACGTTGGTGCTGGGCTACTTTGCGGGCCGGTGGCTGAAGCTGGGCCGGGTAGTCACCCACCTGATTTCATGCGGCACGGCCATTTGTGGGGGCTCGGCCATTGCCGCGGTAGGGCCGGTAGTGGGGGCCAAGGATGAAGAAATGTCGGTGGCACTGGGCACGGTGTTCGTGCTCAACGCGGTGGCGCTGTTTGCCTTCCCGCCCATCGGTCACGCGCTGGCCATGTCGCAGCAGCAATTCGGCCTGTGGTGCGCCATTGCCATCCACGATACCTCGTCGGTAGTGGGCGCGGCGTCGGCTTACGGCTCCGAGGCATTGGGCGTGGCCACTACCGTGAAGCTGGCGCGGGCCCTCTGGATTATCCCGGTAGCGCTGGGCACGGCGTATTTTTTCAAGCAGAAAGATGTGAAGGTGAAGCTGCCCTGGTTTATTCTGGGCTTCATTGGGGCGATGCTGCTGAATACCTACGTGCCCGCCACGCACGTCGTGGGCCCTTGGCTGGTGCAGTTGGCCCGCCTAGGCTTGGTGGTAACGCTGTTTTTTATCGGTGCGGGCCTATCGTTTAAAACTATCAAGTCCGTGGGGCCGCGGCCGTTCGGGCTCGGGGTGCTGTTGTGGATAGTCATTTCGGCAGCATCGTTATATGTTATTGTGAAACTGTAGGCAGAAGCTTTGTCGTTGCGAAGAACGAGGTAGGGGCGGGGGCAAGCCCCGCCCCTACCTCGTTCCTGCAAACCATTTCGCAAATGGAGTTAATTGTCGAACTGAAAGCCGTTGCTGCCTATGCTGGCAGCAACGGCTTTCGGCGTTTACGGCAGGGGGCGGCTAGCACTGCGTATCTTTGCCCAGTTCTGCTTCGTTGCCCGTTACTTATGCGCCAGCTCGCCATCATCCCCAATCCGCACGCCAAAATCACGCTCTTCAGCTGGAATGGCAAGTACCTCATCAAGCTCGAAAAGGGCTCGTTTGAGCAGACCTACAAGGTGAGCGAGCTGGACCTGACCGGTGAGGAGGACATCCATCGGCTGCTCGACAACGAGTTTGTCCAGGCCGCCGTGGCCCGCTTCGCCGCCATGCAAACCGATTTGCAGGCCGCCTTCGACCGCCACGATATCTAACCCAGAGGCAACTGATGGGGGCCATGTGAGCGTAAAATGGATAACGTGCGGAATCTATCGGAGTCCCCGTTCACCCAATAGCTCATATAGCTCGGCCCATACTCCGCACACGCTGGCCTCATTTCTGTCCTAACTTCCCTTCCGATGAAAGCGCTATTGCCATTTCTGGTGCTGCTGTTGGCTGCTGCCACGGCCCAGGGCCAGCTGTACGAGGCCCGTGCGGGTAGCGTCAGCTTCGAAAAAAGGTCGCGTGATGCGGTGCAGGTGCAGGTGGAAGCTACCGCCGACTGGACCCGTGACTATTGGCAGCGCTGGCTCAAAGACAACTATAAAATCAAGCTGAAAGGCAACGGCGTTTTGAAGGTGGGCAAAAGTGACTACCTCACGGCCAGCCAGGTGCTGATTTCCAGCACTACCAACCAATTCGTCGACCTGTATTCGACGATAACGGCTCCATCCGATACGGTAGCCGAACTGTCGGTGTGGGCGGCTACTGGTCCCGACACATTTCTGGCTGCGTCGGGCCGCGAGTTCGGGCCTATGCGGGATATTGTGCAACGCTTTGCTACGGCTGCCCGCCTACAGGCCATCCGCGACGGCGTGAATGAAGCCGAAAAGGCCCTGGCCGCTGCCACCAAAGACAAGGAAAAGCTGGAGCGCAGCCGGGCAAATCTGGCCGGCAACACAAAATCCAACCTCGCCCGCATTGAGCAGCTGCACCAGCAGAACGCCGAAAACAAGGTCAAATCGGCCGAAGATTCGGTGAAGCTGCTCGATAATGCCCGGCTGCTGGAGCTACGCCAGTCCCAACTGGAACGCAATCGGACCCGATTGCTCAACCTCGACCGTCCGTAACGCCGTTTTCGCCGCGCTTCCCTATGGAGAAAGACCCCTCGCCCCTCGACACGCTTCGTCAGCTCAAGGAATGGCTCGACGCCGGCACCATCACGCCTGCCGAGTTTCAGACGCTGAAGCAGAAACTGGTATTTGCGCCGGCTAATCCGAACGTAACGCCCGAAGCCGCCACGCCGGAGTTTCATATTCCCGAATTGCCGCAACCCAGGCCCATCGAGCCGGAACCTACTGTTGCCACGGTGCCCGGCGTGGTACCCGAGCTGAAGCCGCCACCGCCTGCCCCGCCGTTCCGGCCCGAGCCGACCACCGTGGCTCCGGTAGAAATGATGCCCATGCTGCCGCCGGTAACCCACTCCCCGGCAACTGGGCCCATCGGCGGCGCCGAGCAGGAGTATGTGGAGGAGGACGCCTACACCGCCCCGCGTAAAAGCCCCCTGATGACGATTGTGGTGGTAGCCGCCATTCTGGCCCTGCTGGCCCTTGTGGCGTATCTGCTCACGGACGGCCGCGACTCGGAGCGCCTCACCAGCACCTCCCGCACCACTGCCGACTCGGTGGCGGTGGCCCCGGAAGTTGGGCCCCAAACCGAGCAGATTGAACTGCCGCCCATTGCCGCCCCCGAAACCATTCGGGTGGCCCCTGTGGTTGCGCCTGTTGTAGCCCCCGTACCCGCCGATACGGCTGCTGATGAAGCGCCCGCTTCGCCCGCTGCCAGCCCAGCTCCGGCTACGCCCGCCGCCGCCGATGCCTCGGCTGGGCTGTCGGCCAGTGCTGCCAAGGCCCGCGTAGAAACGATTTTGCAACGCTACTACACCGATTTGCAGGCTGCCCCCTTCACGGCCTCAGCTTACTTTGCGCCCCAGATCGAGCGGTTTTACCTGATGCAGAACACGACTCCGGCCGCTATCAACGCCGAGCTGGCCCGCACTCACTTTCCCGAGTTCTTGGAGGGGAAGAGCAACATCCGGCCGGGTACGCTGCAGGTGAGCCCCCCGGTGGCCGACGGCTCGCGGGTGGTGACCTACGTAGAAAATGGTACCGCCTTCCGCCAGTCGTTGCAGAAGCGCCAGCAAACCGCGGCCCAGCTGCGGGTGCGCTTCGATAAGGACTTTAAAATTGTGTACCTGCGCCAGGAAAAGCTGCTGGAAAACAACTTTGAGGAGTAAAATTTCAACTCGCTTGAGGAAGCATGATACCGTCTTATTACGCCGGTTGACCCCTCCCAATCCCGCTATGCGTATCCTCCCCGTTCTGTTATCCTCCGTTGCGCTGCTCAGCCTCGGCTCCTGCCTGAAAGTCATCAAGCCGAGCAAAGATTTCGGCCAGTACGACAACCCCATCGCGCCCGATTACGCCCAACAGTCCAGTTGGGCCGCCCTGCCCACCCGCCGCGACTCGGCCGACGCGGTGCCGCGCAACACGCCGTTCAAAGACCAGCAGGCCACTGCCGCGGCCGATGTGTTTTACGTGCACCCCACCACCTACTACTGGCGCAAGCAGTGGAACGCCAGCCTCAGCAACGACCGGGTCAACCAGTTCACCGATGACGACGTGATTCGGAATCAGGCCTCGGCGTTCAATGCGGCGGCCCGGGTGTATGCGCCCCGCTACCGCCAGGCCACGCTGTATAGCTTCTTCGTCGATGACCAGAGCACCAATGGCCAGAAAGCGCTGGAGCTAGCGTATTCCGACGTGAAAGCGTCTTTCCAGTACTACCTCACCAACTACAATCAGGGCCGCCCCGTCATCATTGCCGGCCACAGCCAAGGCACCGTGCACGCCACCCGGCTGCTGCGCGAGTTCTTCGACAATGACCCCAAGTTGCGCCAGCGGCTGGTAGCGGCCTACCTTATCGGCTTTAAAGTGAAACCCGACGAGTTTCAGGCCCTGCGCCCCTGCGCCGACTCGACCCAAACCGGCTGCTACGTGGCCTGGAACACCGTAGCCTGGGGCAACGCCTACCCGCCCTTTCAAAACGGTGTGGCCGTTAATCCCCTCACCTGGACGCTCGACACGCTGGCCGCGCCCGCCCGCCTCAACCTCGGTGGGGTAGGGCAGGATTTTAACCGCCTTGATGTGGGCGTAGTCGATGCCAAGGTACACCAAGGCCTGCTGTGGGTGCATCCGCCCAAACCCTCGGGCTACCCGCGCTTCCTAATACCCGGCCAACCCCAGCTCTGGCACTCCTTCCACATCGCCGATTATGGCCTGTTCTACGCCAACATCCGTCAGAACGCCGTAGCGCGGCTGCGGGCTTGGCAAGAGCGGACTGGTGGGCAATAATCAGTTTGTACTTTCCGATAGATGGTGGTCAAAAATCTTTCGATAATGACCGATATCTAACATCGGGTTCGAAGCCCTAAAATAATCCAGACCTTCCCAAAATGCTTCTTCATTAAAACCGATAAAGTCTGTGGCGGCAGCTAATGCAAAGTTGTGGAGTTGATAAGCTACGGCTCCAGCATAATAGCTGTGTTGCATGAGTTGCTCGATGCTACGCTCGGGTTGAGATGGAGTCGGAACAGTTCTGATGTCAATCAGAAACTGATACAGTAAGTACCGATAAGCATTCTTTCTATTCTCATCCATATACAAAGAACCATAAAAAGAGCCCCGCCGGCAGATTGCCAGCGGGGCTCTTTAAATTCCGAACGGAAAGCTTGCAGCTTGAGGCTGATAGCTTGCAGCTCAAAAATTATCCAACAATGGCTACGCGCTTGAAGTCGGAAACCGTCAGGCCTTTGCTGGTCTTGTCGAGCAGCTGAGCGATGGTCATCGAGTTGTCCTTCACGAACTCCTGGTTGAGCAGGGTGTTCTCCTTGTAGAACTTGTTGAGCTTGCCCTGGGCAATCTTCTCCAGCATAGCCTCGGGCTTGCCGTCGGCACGCGCCTGCTCTTTGCCAATCTCAATTTCACGCTCGATGGTAGCAGCATCCACACCATCCTTATCAAGGGCAACGGGCTTCATGGCTACAATCTGCATGGCTACGTCGCGGCCCACGGTGGCAACGTCGGCACCGCCTACGTTCTTCATGGCTACAAGCACACCCTTCTTGTTGTCGGAGTGGATGTAGGAAGCAACTTTCTCGGCCGTGATGTTCTCGTAAGCCGTTACGTCGAGCTTCTCGCCGATTTTGCCCATCAGGTCAGTGATGTGCTCCTGCAGCGAGCGGCCGTCGTCCTGCTTGGTAGCCAACAATTCCTCTTTCGAGGCAGCATTGCTCTCCACAGCCGTAGCCAGAATGCGCTGGGCTAGGTCTTTGAAATCGGGAACCTTCGAAACCGGCTCGGTTTCACAAGCCAGTGATACCAACTTGCCGTTGGTACCATCCTCGCTTACAGCGGCCAATACTACGCCTTCCGACGTCTCGTTCTCGGCGCGCTTGTCGGCAATTTTCTGGCCCTGCTTACGGAGCAGGTCACGGGCGGCTTCGAAGTCGCCTTCAGCCTCTACAAGGGCTTTCTTGCAATCCATCATGCCGGCACCGGTCATGGTGCGGAGCTTATTTACGTCAGCGGCGGTAATAGCGGCCATTTGGTAGGAGTTAGGAGCCAGTAGCTGGACGTCAGAATCCCGAAGGATAAAGCGGGTAGCTAAAAGCTGAATGTTGGAATTGAATTAAAAGGGAAGCGCAGATGCGAGCAAAAGCAAAAAAAAGTCAGGAGCTAGGAGCTAGAATTGGCCAGTCGGTTTCCCTCTGATTCTATCTCCTAGCTCCTAACTTCTAGCTTCTGCAAAAACGACTATTCGTCGGCGTCCTGCTTTTCCTTGATGCCTTCTTCTTCGGCTTGCTTCTTGTCGGCGTCCTCTTTGTCGACTTTGCGCTCCGACAGACCATCTTCGATAGCCTTACCCATGATGCCCACGATGAGCTGGATAGACTTCGAGGCGTCGTCGTTAGCTGGAATCGGGAACTGCACCGACTCGGGGTTCGAGTTCGTATCGCAGATAGCGAATACCGGGATACCCAACTTCTGGGCTTCTTTCACGGCAATGTGCTCGCGCTTCACGTCGATTACGAACAGGGCCGAGGGCAGGCGGCTCAGGTCGGCAATGCCACCGAGTACCCGGTCCAGCTTTTCCCGCTCGCGCGACAGCATCAGCCGCTCGCGCTTAGCGAGGGCCGCGTAAGCCGTGTTTTCCTTTACCATCTTGTCGATGGTGCTCATCTTCTTCAGCGACTTGCGTACGGTGGCGAAGTTGGTGAGCAGGCCGCCCAACCAACGGTCGGTAACGTAGGGCATGTGCAGGCGCTTGGCCTCCTCAGTCACAATTTCCTGCGCCTGCTTCTTGGTCGCTACGAACATGATCTTGCGGCCGCTCTTCGCAATGTTGCGAATTGCGCTGGTCGCGTGCTCAAGCGAAGCAAGCGTCTTGTTGAGGTCGATGATGTGGATGCCGTTCTTCTCCATGAAGATGTACGGAGCCATTTTAGGGTCCCACTTGCGGGTGAGGTGACCAAAATGCGAACCGGCGTCCAGCAATTCTTTATAGGTGGTAGTCTGGGCCATGATAGGGTTCCTCTGGAATATTAGCGTTTCGAGAACTGGAACGAACGACGAGCCTTACGCTTGCCGAATTTCTTGCGTTCCACCATGCGCGGGTCGCGGGTCAGGAAGCCTTCCTTCTTCAGGGCAGGGCGAACCTCCGCGTTGTCGCCCACGAGGGCTTTCGAGATGGCCAGACGGATGGCTTCGGCCTGGGCCGAAATGCCACCACCACGAACATTCACCTTGATGTCGTACTGACCGACTTGCTCGACAGTAGCCAAAGGCTGGTTCACGATGTTTTCCAGGAGTTCATTGCCAAAATAGGCTTTCATTTCCCGGCCGTTGATAGTGATATTCCCTTGCCCGGCCTGCATGTAAATGCGAGCCACCGAGGTTTTTCTTCTACCAGAGGTATTGAGGATTTCCATTAAGTGGAGAATTAGAGAAAAAAGGAGCCGGGTTGCGGCTTACAGATGCGAGAAAGAAAGCGCCTTGGGCTGCTGCGCCTCGTGCGGATGCTCGGTGCCAGCGTACACGAACAGGTTACGGAACTGCTCGGCACCCAGCTTGTTGCCCTGCAACATGCCGCGTACAGCGTGCTCAATCACCCGGGTCGAGTCCTTGGCCTTCTTGTCGCGCAGGTTGATGCGCTTCTGTCCGCCGGGGTAGCCCGAGTGGGTGATGTAGATTTTGTCGGTCAACTTCTTGCCGGTCACCCGCAGGTTGTCGGCATTGATGACGATGACGTTGTCGCCACAATCCGAGTTGGGCGTGAAGGAGGGCTTGTGCTTGCCACGCAGCATGTTGGCAACTTGGCTGCACAACCGGCCCAGAGTGGCGTCGGCGGCATCAACCACAACCCAGCCCTTGTTGGCGTTGGCTTTGTTGACGGCAACCGTCTTGAAGCTCAGATGGTCCATTGGGGAGGAGATAAACGTTTGAAAATGAAGAAGAAGCCGCAGGCCCTGGGGGCAAAACGGACACAAAGTTACCGCCTTTCGGCAAATATTCAAGCCAGTAGCTTAATAATTGTCTGGAAAGCAGACGGAAAGGTGAGCTGATTAGCTGGTAAATAAGGGCAAAAAGGGCGTCATGCTGAGTGAAGGCGGAGCCGTAGTCGAAGCATCTCTACCGTAATAGTAAACTCCAACGACAAGGGTTGCTTTCTCGGTAGAGATGCTTCGACTACGGCTCCGCCTTCGCTCAGCATGACGCGCTATTAGGCCTTATTCCTACTTACGCGTACTGCCGCATGTTTTCCACCAGCACCCGGAAATCCTTGGGGTAGGGGGCCTCAATGGTCACCGGCTCGCCGTCGAGCTTGGCAAATGTGAGTTGTGCGGCGTGCAGGGCAAAGCGCTTGATGAAGGGCTGTTCCTCTTCGCCCTGCTTCACGTTGAATTTCTTCTTGAGCGTTGACAGGTAAAAGTCTTCGCCGCCGTACACTGTGTCGCCTACGATGGGGGCCTGCAGGTAGGCCAGGTGCAGCCGAATCTGGTGCATGCGGCCGGTGATGGGCTGGCATTCGAGCAGCGTGTGGCGGGCAAATGCCTCCATGGTGCGCACCACCGTAACGGCCGGTTTGCCCTTGTAGGCCAGCCGGGCCTTGCCCTTGGTGGTGGTTTCGATGCTGCGGTCGACGCGTATGCCCTCGTAGTGGTGCACGCCCCAGGCCACGGCGTGGTACACCTTGCGCACCTGCCGGTCTTCGAACTGCATGGCCAGGTGGCGGTAGGCGGCCGGGTTTTTGGCCAGCGCCAGCGCCCCGCTGGTTTCCTTGTCGAGGCGGTGGCAGGCCTGCACGTCGTCGTGGTGTTCGCGGGCAAGGCGCAGGATGTTGGGAGCCCCGCCGAACCGCTCGTCGAGCGTGGCTAGGAATGGAGGCTTGTTGATGACGATGAAATCCTCGTCTTCAAACAGAATCAGGTCTTCGAAATTGGGCAGCTTCATATAGAGCTGCAAAGGTAAGGGGTAGAGAAGTGAGAAGCGAAGAACGTCATTCTGAGCGTAGCGCAGCGGAGTCGAAGAATCTCTACTGCTTTGTTGCAGCCAACGAGAATACTATTGCGGTAGAGATTCTTCGACTCCGCTGCGCTGCGCTCAGAATGACGTCTCTCACTTCTGCCGCGGACGGGACAGCTTGAATTCGAGTGTGGTACCCTGCCCTGGCTCGCTTCGTACCCGGATGATGGATTTGTGAGCCTCCACTAGGTGCTTGCTGATAGCCAGCCCCAGCCCCGTGCCGCCCGCCGCCCTCGACTCGCGGGTGCGGCTTTTATCGATGCGGTAGAACCGCTCGAAAATGCGCTGCTGGTGCTGCTTGGCAATGCCTTCGCCGTCGTCATGCACCTGAATCAGTACTTTTCTGGGCCCGGTTTCCAGGCTTACAATTACTTGCCCCTGCTCACGGCCATATTTAATGGCATTGTCGATCAGGTTAGTGAGCACCTGCCGGATGCGGCCGCGGTCGGCCAGCACAAGTACGGAGCGCGTTGCTTCGGGCGTCTGCGGTTCGGTTCCCTCGGCGGGCGCTAACTGCAACTCCAGGCGCACCTGGCGGCGAGCGGCCTGCAACTCCAGCTGCTCGAAAATGTCGCGTACCAGTTGGGTTAAGTCGAAGGACTGGCTGCGCATCCGTAATACGCCTTTTTCGAGCTGGGAGATAGTCACCAAGTCCTGCACGAGCTGGTCGAGGGCGTCGAGGCTAGTAGCGGCTTTGCGCAGAAACTTGCGGCGCGTGGCTGCATCCATGCTGCCATTCGGACTCTCCTCCTCCTCGTCGAGCACAGTATGCACGAAGCCCTGCGCGGCGAAAATGGGCGTCTTCAGCTCATGCGATACGTCGGCCAGAAATTCGCGCCGTAGCTCCTGCAGGCGCTTCAGTTCGTCGATTTCCTGCTGCTTGCGCTGGGCCATGTCCAGGATTTCTTCGCGCATGCGCTTAAGCGGCTCGGGCCGGAACAGCAGCTTGCTCGACAGGCGCCGGAAGTCCTTGCGCTTGATGTAGTCCAACTCCTGGTAGATGTTGTTGACCTCGCGAAAAATCAGCGCTTCAAACAGCAGGTACAGTAGCAGAAAGCACGCCGCCACGGTAATGGCGGCCGCCAGCACTGCCTGCTCGCGTGGCATCGAGGGCACCACCAGCACCAACGCCGTCAGCACTACCGCTACCAATCCCGATAGTAGCAGCGCAATGCTGCGGGAAGATAAAACCAGGCGCATGCTTTCAGGAATTAGATTTCAGGTGTCAGAGCCTGCGAGTAGTGGCTGAAAAAACGCGAATTAATACCAAGCGGTGTTCCAGACCAGTTGTTGTGGCAGTCAGTTATGATATTCCAGATTCCAGATTCCCGACTCAATCACTATTGAACTTGTAGCCTACGCCCTTGATGGTCTGAATATGGTGGTCGCCTACCTTTTCGCGCACTTTGCGCACGTGCACGTCTACGGTGCGGGCCAGCACGAATACGTCGCTGCCCCAGATGTTCTGCAGCAGTTCCTCGCGGCCGAACACCTTGTGGGGCGAGGCCGCCAGGAAGGCCAGCAGCTCGAACTCCTTTTTGGGTAGCGTGATTTTGCGGCCGTCCTGGTACACGGCAAAGCCCGTGCGGTCGATGGTAAGGCCATTTATTTCAATCGTGTCGGACACGTGCTGGGGCTCTTTGTCGCGGCGCACGTAGGCGGCAAGGCGGCTGAGCAGGGCGCGGGGCTTGATGGGTTTGGCAATGAAGTCGTCGGCCCCGGCGTCGAAAGCGGCTACTTCCGAAAACTCCTCGGCCCGGGCCGTCAGGAAAATGATGTAGGTGTCCTTGAAGCGGGGCTGCTCACGCAGCTGGCGGCAGGCGGCAATACCGTCGAGGCGGGGCATCATTACATCGAGCAGCACAACGTCGGGGCTGAATTCGAGGGCCATTTCGAGGGCTTGGTGGCCGTCGGCGGCGCTGGCCACGGTGTAGCCTTCTTTGCGTAGGTTGTATTCAAGCAGCTCCACAATGTCGGGGTCGTCATCGACTACCAGAATCTTGTAGGCGTTGGGGTTGGCGGCTGGTTGCACGGGCAGGGGCGGTTTAGGGTAGAACAGCAGGCGGGCAGATAAAAGTACGGCTGGCCGGCGTGACCGGCGTGTTATCGTTTCGTTACCCGGGTTACGGCGCCAGCCCACCAGCGCCGGCCGGGGCAGCTTGGCCGGCACCGGGTTCGGAATGGGCCACACGAAATCGGCCAGCCCGCCCGGCCGGGTTGGGGCAGGGGCGGCGTTGCTTGCCAGTACCGGTCGGAAGCGAGCAGGAGCAGATAGCAGCATCGGAAGCAGAGTGGAAAATGACGTGAAAGGAGCAGCCTGATGAACTTGGAAGGGCAAAAAAAAGGCGGCCCCTATTGGGAGCCGCTTAATTATATGTGCTATTTCTGAGCCACCATATTGAGCCGGTTGCGCAGGCCCTTGTACTTGTAGAGGTCTACCTTCACGGCCCCGACCAGCATATCGGCCTGAATGAGTACCGGTATCTTGTTCTGGTCGTCGGAGAGATACACGGAGACGGCGTTTTCGCCCTTGAACAGTTTGTTGGTAGGCATTTTGGGCACCAGCCGGATGGCGCGAATAGTGCCGGCCTTGGTACTCACCGTTTCGCGGCCCTTGTAAATCACGTCCATGGGCATCATTTCCTCATCGAAGAAACCCTGCACCCGGATGACCTCGCCAGGCCGGCGCAGGTCGTAGTTGAGCGTGCGCAGATAGTAGAATCCGCTGACGATGTCCTGCACATTGTCGGGTACTTTGAAGGTGCTACGCTTGACGTCGTTCTTGTCTTTCTTGTAGCTCTCGACATTTGCAACGTCGCGCAGACGGTCGAAGTCGACGGTTTCGCGCTTGCGGTAGTTGTTCTCCTCAATATTGCGGAAGAAGCGCCGCGGCTGAATGCTGCTCGTGTCGATGTAGGAGCGCCAAGTGTCGCGGATGCGCAGAAAGTAGTCGAACGAGCCAATAGTACGGCCCGTAACGGTGGCCCGGTAGCAAGGCCTGTCGTTGATGCGGTGCAGGCTGTTGTCGAGCTCAATGGTGGCGTCGGCCGCGTTGATAAGGCCGTAATGCACTTTATACTGCAAGGTTTCGCCCGTCTGGAAACTGGTATTGTCAGCCGAGCGGGCCGGTTGTCTGGTTGGTCCGAAAGCCGCCAGACCGGTAATTAGCAAACAGAATACAAATGACAGCAGAAGCCGACGGCGAATAAGCATGAGCAGGTCCAGAACAATGAATCGGCTGATTCATTTCAAAAGCGGTGCCAGTAAAGATACTGGGTTTTAGGCAGCAGAAAATCTGCCACTATGAACCCAGGCAATTAAACAGCCCCTCGATTGTGGCCCAGCCATCGGCCTGCAACCGTACCGCATACAGGTGGCCTGTTTGGCAGGCAGCATACCGGGGTACAGGCTGTAGTCATGTGCTTTTTGGTCACTAGCCAGCAAAAAGAAAGCTCCCCCGGTTACCGGGGGAGCTTTCTTATAAACTACAGACACGCGCTTACGCTTCGTCTTCCACAGGCTCCATCGCCTCTTCGGCATCCACGGTGCGGTCCTCGTCGAGGGCGGCCAGCGCCTCCTCGGGGCTGCCTTTCACCTTGGCCCGAATCTGGGCTTCGATTTTGTCGGCCAGCTCGGGGTTGTCCTGCAGAATGGTTTTTACACCCTCGCGGCCCTGGCCGAGGCGGTTGCCGTCGTAGCTGAACCACGAGCCCGACTTGGCAATAATGCCCATGTCGACGCCCAGATCGAGGATTTCACCCACTTTGGAGATGCCTTCGCCATAGATGATGTCGAACTCAATGACTTTGAACGGTGGGGCCACCTTGTTCTTGGCCACCTTCACCTTGGTGCGGTTGCCGGTGATGTTGTCCTTGTCCTCCTTGATCTGGCCAATCCGACGGATATCGAGGCGTACCGAGGCGTAGAACTTGAGCGCGTTACCGCCGGTGGTGGTTTCGGGCGAGCCGAACATCACGCCGATTTTCTCGCGTAGCTGGTTGATGAAAATGCAGCAGCAGCCGGTTTTGTTGATGGTGCCAGTAAGCTTGCGCAAAGCCTGGCTCATCAGACGGGCGTGCAGACCCACTTTCGAGTCGCCCATATCGCCTTCCAACTCGCCTTTAGGCACCAGGGCCGCTACCGAGTCAATTACAATAATGTCGATGGCACCGCTGGAAATCAGCTGATCAGCAATTTCGAGGGCCTGCTCGCCGTTGTCGGGCTGAGCAATCAGTAGGTTGGCCGTGTCGATGCCGAGCTTACGGGCGTATACCGGATCGAAGGCGTGCTCCGCGTCGATGAAGGCCGCAATGCCGCCCTTCTTCTGGGCTTCGGCAATGCAGTGCATGGTGAGCGTGGTTTTACCCGACGACTCGGGGCCGTAGATTTCGACCACGCGACCTTTGGGCAAACCGCCTACGCCGAGGGCAATATCGAGGCCGAGCGAACCGGTGCTGATAACTTCAATGTCCTGCTGTATCCGGCTGTTGTCAAGCTTCATGACGGTGCCCTTGCCGTAGTTCTTGTCAAGCTTTTCAAGGGTCAGAGCCAGCGCCTTCAGCTTCTGCTGCTGCGGGGTCAGGTCTTTGCTATCGGCTTTGTCAGCTTTGTCAACTTTCTCAGCCTTATCGGCTTTGTTGGAGTTTAAGGCCATCAGAAAAGGGGGTAAATAGATTTGCTTAGGTTTGGTGAATGTAAGTCTTTTTGCCAGCCTCTGCAAGCCTTTGGGGGCTGCCGGAGGGGCTGGCATCTGGTAACGCCGGCCGACTATATTTTGTGCCCGCAATGCTAAAGAAATTCGTCCGATTCAGCATCTTTTTTCTGTGCTAAAATTTTTAGAATTCCGCCCTGCCTGCAGGCCCCTGATACTGACGCTGCTAGCCGGGATGGCAATCAGCCCGACTGCGCACGCCCAGCTCGATAATCGGGCTTTTCTGTATCGGGCTCCGCTCGGCCCGAGCTACGAAGACCAATTGCGGCTGGAGGTGCAGGGGTTTCTGTTCAATAAAGACAACGAGTATTTCAACAAGATTGATCCTGGGCTAACCTACTTCGGGGCGCAACTGGCCCCGCGGCTGGTGTACTATCCGGCCGGCAACCTGCGCTTGGAGGCAGGTGTGTTTCTGTGGAAAAATTACGGGACGACCCAACTGCGGCAGGTGCGGCCGCTGTTCACGCTCAAATACCGCCAGGGGCCTCACACGCTATTGTTTGGTAACCTGGAAGGCAACCTGCACCACGGCTACATCGAGCCGCTATTTGATTTTGAGCGGGTGATGATCAATCGGCTGGAAGAAGGCATGCAGTACCAGTTGCAAACCCCGCGCACCAGCTTGGATGCGTGGGTAAACTGGGTGCGGCAACAGTACCGGTTCAGTAATTTCCAGGAAGAAGTGGCCGGGGGCCTCACGCTGGAACATCGCCTGCTGACCGATTCGGCCCGGTGGTTGGTGGCGTTGCCGTTTCAGTTCACGGCTACTCACCGCGGCGGCCAGATTGATACCATCGATAAGCCGTTGCAGACATTGTTTAACGTCGCTACGGGGCTGCGGGTGCGGCGCGGGCTGTCCTCCAATTTGGTGCGGGCAGTGCATTTTGATGGCTATCTGACGTACTTCAACGATTATTCTTTCACCGAGGAATTGCCCTTCAAGAGCGGAACGGGCATCTACTTGAACCTGGGGGCTGATACGCGGCTTTCCAATCTGCAAGTGGCCTACTGGAGCGGAAAAGGCTACATTTCACCCCTCGGCGGCCGGCTCTACCAGTCGGTATCGTCTTCGGCTGTAGATGTGGACTACACAGAGCGACATCGCCAACTGCTGATTCTGCGGGTGCTACGCGACTACCAGCTACCGGGCCAGGTCATTCTGACCACCCGTTTCGAGCCCCTCTATGACCTCAACAACGGACTGTTCGACTTCTCGTTTGCGCTCTACCTGAATTTCAACCAGAGCTTTCTGCTAACCACGCTGCGCCCTAACCGCTAACTGGTGGAGGCTGAGCCTACCTGGAGAAGGCGTCCACGTAGGGGCCGAAGAATAGAACAGCTTACGTTTGCGCCTGCTCTTCGCGCCGTAAAATGTAGTACAGGACCGGCGTACTGCCCAAAACCCGGCGCAGCCAAGCGGGGCGGGCGCGCACCGGCAGCGGCTGGAAGCCCAAAGCCTCGGCTACAGCCACGCTGCGTGGGTTGTTGGGCAGGCAGCGGATGAGCAGGCGGGCCGCCCCGAGCGGCCCGAAGGCGAAGGCCACGGCTGCCGCCAATGCCTCGCGAGCATACCCTTGTCCTTCTGCCTCAGCGGCCAGGTAATACCCGATTTCGAGCGTGACGGGGGCGGTCCAGTTAGGCTTAAGGCTGATATCACCGAGGTAGTGGCCGCCCGTGCGGTGCCAGATGCCGAGTACGTAGAGCCGGCCGGTGCGCCAGTCGTGCCCGAACTGCTTCAGCAGCCGGATGCAGGCATTAGCCGAGCTGGCTGCCGTTTCGCGGGCCGGGAAAGACGGCCGCAGCCGCAGCCGGTTGGCATCAATCAGGGCAAAAAACGCTGCCGCATCTTCAGGCGCGTAGGGCCGCAACAGCAGGCGGTCGGTCAGGTGCGGAGCAGAGTGGGGGGCAGCGGCAGGAGCAGGCAAAGCGGCGTATATGCGTTGGAAATAGGTACAGAAAGGCTGCGGACGCTTTATAACGCAGAACGCGACGCTGTAGTCCGCCCACGATGCCAGAACGCATATTTGGGTTGCCGGGGCTAACGCCCATCCGATGTAGAGACGCCTAGTTGCTTTTCGTGGTTGGATGGCAATTCGCTACAGTCCATATCAGCAACAACGAGATGTGAACTGCTGCGCTTCTAGCATACGAACACGCCGTTTGCGAAACGGTTATAACCGGAAAAGCCACCTCATGGGAGGTGGCTTTTCCAATGTATTGTCCGGCCGGCTGAAAGCGGCTATTTCGCGAGCTGCAGGCCGACGCCGGAGCGCGACTGAGGTGGACTGCCCAGGGAGTGCTGATTGCGCATCACGTTTACCTGGCGAGCAGCCTCGTTGAAGTATTCGAGCCGGCGGATGAGCATTTCCTTGGTCAGCACGCGGCCCTCGGGCGTGCGCATCAGGCTCTTTTTGTCGGCCAGAATCCGCTGCATCAATGCCTCATTGTGCGCTTCGTTGCTTTGGAACTGAGCCAGAAACTCGCGTACCTGCTCGCGGGGCGCGAGGTCGGAGGAAAGGCGAAACTGGCCGCCGCCCTGGTTGAGCACCTCGCTCAGCACATACACCTCCAGCGGTAACGACACGTTAAGAGCCGTCGGGCTGATGTTGAGGCCCGCATCGAGGCCGCTAAGGATGATGACGAGGTTGCGCTCGAACTGCTCGTAGTAACCGGCTACTTCCATTTTATTTTATTTAACAATCAGTAATTATGAATCAATAATTCTGAAAAATCGGGTCATTATTCCCCGAGTAATTCTTAATTATCAATTAACCTAAAGTAGTTCTTTCACCAACTGGTCCACTGTAATGCCCTCGGCTTCGGCCTTGAAGTTGCGCACGAGGCGGTGGCGCAGGATGGGCAAGGCTACGGCCTGCACGTCCTCAATATCGGGCGAATACTTGCCGTGGATGAGGGCGTGGCATTTGGCCCCTACAATGAGGTGCTGCGAAGCCCGCGGGCCGGCGCCCCACTCCAGCAGCTGGCTGGCGCGGGCAGCGGCGCGGCCGGTGTTAGGGCGGGTTTTATGCACCAGCCCCACGGCGTATTCTACCACGTTGTCGGCCACCGGCACCCGGCGCACGAGCTGCTGGAAAGCCTGGATTTCGTCGGCGTGCAGCACCTTCTCCACCTGTACCCGGTGGTTGGAGGTGGTGTTCTTCACGATTTGCAACTCCGCCTCGTAGCTCGGGTAGCCCAACTCAATATTGAACATGAACCGGTCGAGCTGGGCCTCGGGCAGTGGGTAGGTGCCCTCCTGCTCGATGGGGTTCTGGGTAGCCAGCACGAAGAAAGGGCGGGGCAGGTTGTAGCGCTTCCCAGCCACCGTTACGGCGTACTCCTGCATGCTTTCGAGCAGCGCGGCCTGGGTTTTGGGCGGTGTCCGGTTGATTTCGTCGGCCAGCACAATGTTGGCGAAAATCGGGCCCGGCACGAAGTGAAAGTCGCGCTCTTTATTGAGCGTTTCCGAGCCCACAATGTCGGAGGGCATCAGGTCAGGCGTAAACTGCACGCGGTTGAACGACAGGTCCAGCGCGTCGGCCACGGTCTGGATGAGCAGCGTCTTGGCCAGCCCGGGCACGCCTACCAGCAAGCAGTGGCCCTGCGAAAAAACGGCGGTCAGCACCAGCTCCACCACGTCTTCCTGCCCAATAATGACTTTACCAATTTCGCGGCGCAGCTTCTGGTAAGCGGCAGCCAGCGCGTCGGCGGCTTCTTTATCGGAGGCGAAGGTCATTCTGGGAGGAGCTAGTAGTTAGTAGCGAGGAGTTAGAACGAGTTAAGGGAAGCAGGCCGTCAACGTAAAAACGGCATTCTACCTCCTGACTTCTAACTCCTGGCTTCTTTAGTTGATCGAGTTCAGCAGCTGACAGCCGGCGTACTCGGGGTCCACTTCGAGGAATACGGTGCCACGGTTGAGGGCAAACCAAGCGTCGAGGGCTTTGTTTTTCTTCTGATTAAGGGCAGCGGCGGCAATTTTCTGGTAGTCGTCGTCGAGGTTGGCCTGGTGGGGCGGGCTGTTCGATTTCAGGTACAGAATACGCACGGCGTCCTTGCCATCCTCCGTGCGGTAGGGCAGGGGCGGGCTGATGCTGCCCACTTTCATGGTGTCGATGGTGAAGAAAATGGCCGGGTCGAGCTGGTCGAGGGGCAGGTAGGTGCTGGCGTCGCGGCGGTTCTGGAGCAGGCCACCGTTGCCGCTGGTCAGCTTGTCGTCGGAGTTGTCCTTGGCAGCCTTAGCGAAAGTGAGCGTGTCAGCCATAATCTGCCGGCGGAGCTTAGCCAGCTGCAACGAAGCCTCGTTGGTGTCGGTGGTGCCGGTTTCGGGCTTGAGCAGGATGTGGCGGGTGCTGTACGAATCGCCTTTGCGCTCGATGAGCTGGATGACGTGAAAGCCGAACTGCGACTCAACTACCGGCGAAATACCGCCCGGTTCGAGGCGCAACGCGGCGGCCTCGTACTCGGGTACCAGCTCGCGACGCTTAAAAAAGCCCAGGTAGCCGCCTTCTACGGCCGAGCCGGGGTCCTGCGAATACTCCTTGGCCAGGGTAGCGAAATCCTCGCCGCCCACAATACGGGCGCGCAGCTCGTTGAGCTTGGCCTGGGTAGCCTGCTTCACCTTGTTGTTCACCTGTGCCACTTTCACAATCTGGCCCACTTCCACTTCCGAGGAGTAGTAAGGCAGGCTGTCTTTGGGCATGCGGTTGAAATACTGGCGTACCTCGCGCGGCGTCACCGACACCTTGCCGGCAATCTGGTCCTGCATTTTCTGCTGGATCAGCTGCTCCTTTACCTGCGTTTGCAGATCGTCCTTGATTTGCTTGAGCGGTTTACCGTAGTATTCCTCCAGCTTCTGCTCCGAGCCAATCTGCTGCACGAAGTAGCCCATCCGACGGTCCAGTTCGCTTTTTACCTGGCCTTCCTCTACTACCACCGAATCGGTTTCGGCCTTGGCCAGGAGTAGCTTGTTGAGGGCCAAGCTCTGCAGAATCTTGCACTTGGTATCGGGCGGCAGCGGCTTGCCTTCAGCGCGGGCCACTTCCTGCCCATAAATGCCTTCCAAGTCCGATTTCAGCACAATCTGGTTGTCGACCTTGGCAATGATGCCATCAACCATGGCACTACTCATTGGGCGCCCGACACCTAGCTGCGCGTGGCCGGCAGTAGCTGTAACAACCAGCAACGTCAGGCTTAGCAGGGCCTTAAAGGCTGGTACTCGCAAAAAAATATGCATGAATCTGGTTCTAAAGCCCGTCCCGGCAATATGCCTGGAAAGGGTTGGCAAAAGGCTCAACGCCCAAAGCCGCCCGTAAATTTCGTTATAAATCCTTGCACCGGCAAAAACCGGGCATGCTTCCGGTTATAGGAGCCTGTTTTGGGGCCAGGCGTTGCATCAGGGAGTACAACTGCTGGTACAGGGGAAGCGAGAAATCCGGCTCAACTCAATGAACAAAGTCGTTCAGCGGTTTGAGCCGGATTTCTCGCTTCTCTTAGAATGGCAGCGGCTTACTTGGTTATCAGCTTGTCTACCTCGGGCTGGTTGATTTTCACCGGGTTTTGCGCCTTAAGCTGCTCCAGCCACTCTTTTTCCAGGTAGTTCTGGTAATCGGACGTAGCCTGGCCACGGGCTTCGTTCAGGGCTTTGGGGCCGGCTGGCAGCTGCTTATCCACAATTACGGTGTAGTAACGGCCTTCCATTTCGGTCTGGTACAAGCCGGGGGCTTTGTCCATGAACTGGTCGGCGGCTTTGTTCTCGCCCTTGGCAAAGCTGCGCTGTTGAATCTGCACGGCCAGCGGGTTTTTCTCGTTCAGGCTTTGCTCAATCAGGCTCGGGTTGCGGCTCGTTGCGGTCAGCAGCAGTACATCGGTAACTGTGGCATACTGCTTGGGCTGGCTGCTGCTGCTCATCCGCTTTATCCGGTCGGCGCGCACGCCTTGGCCAACAAGATACTGTTCCACGGCAGCCTGGCGCTGGGCTGCTAGCTTGGTGGGCACCTTGGCGCGGCTGGAAGCAATTGCCTGTACCAGCATCGTAGTGTCGGCTTCCAGCATACGGCCGGCCAGCTCTTCGAGAGCGGCTTTGCTGGCTGGCAGCAGTGTGGCAGTGCGGGGCTGAAACTTCAGCACGGCCGGAATGCCCTCCGTAACGGGCAGATAGGTGCTGGCTGCAGCCGGCGCTTTCGACGCGGTAGGATTGGAGAAGAACGACTGCGCCTGGCTCCGCAGCTGAGGCGTGGCCGCGCTGATAACCGTGGCCTGCACCCGTGGGCCCCACTGGTAGTTGGCCTGGTTAGCGGCGAAGAACTGCTGCAGGCCTACCGTATCTTCAATGGCCTTGCTCCACACCTTTTCGTCCATCAGCTGGAACAGCAGAATACCGTCGCGGTACTCTTTTACCAGCATGCGGTAGTCCTCGTACTTGTTTTCGAGGTTGGCCTTCTCATACTCCGTCAGGCGCTGGTCCACGTACTGGTCGTAGAGTTGCTGCATGGCGAAGCGCGGCTCGGCACCAGCGCGGGGGCGCTGGCTTTGCTGGGCATAGGCCAAGAAATCCTTCACCAGGTAAGGCTGCCCCTGAATGGTAAACAGTGCCGAGTTATCGGTGATATTCTTACTGGCCTTGCCCGTGGCGGCAATCGGAGCCGAGTAGGCAAATCGGCCCTGCACCAGCGAGGTGTCGGCCTTGGCCAGCACATACTCCTTCACAGCCGGAATTTCCACGAAGTTGTTTTCGCGGCGCACCCGCTTAAGGAAGGCAGCACGATTAAGCTCGGAGCGCGAATCCTTGGAAACCTTGCTTTTGAGCGTGGGCTCCATGGCCTCAAACGACGGCACGGGCTGCTTTTCAATCAGCTTGATGATGTGCCAGCCGTAAGGCGTCTGCACGGGTGGGGCAAGGTCACCGGGCTTCTGGAGCTTAAAGGCAGCTTCCTCGAACGAGGGAATCATGCGGCCGGTGCCGAAAGCGGGTAGCTCGCCGCCGTTGGGCGCCGAGCCGGCATCCTCCGAAAACTGGCTTACCAGCTTGTCCCAGTTCTCGTTGCGGCCCGTCAGGCGGGTGTACAACTCGTCCACCTTTTTCTTGGCCGTAGCCGAGTCGGCGGCGGGCATGCCGGGCGTGGCCCGCACCATGAGGTGGGCCACCTTTATTTCGCCCTGTGCGGAACGCACATTGTCCACCTTGATGAGGTGGTAGCCAAAGCGCGTACGAACTGGGGCTGACACCTGCCCGGCCGTAGTCGAATAGGCTGCCGACTCGAAGGGGTAGACCATCTGCATGGCCGTGAAGTAGCCCAGCTTGCCACCGTTGCCATTCGCCCCACGGGCCGAGGGGTCATCGGAGTTTTCGCGGGCTACCATATTGAAGTCTTCACCGCCCTCGGTTACGCGGCGGCGCAGACTCATGGTCTTCTCGTAGGCGGCCAGCGTGTCTTTGGGCGTAGCATCGGGGCCTACGTTTATCAGCAGGTGCGAGGCGCTTATTTCCTTGCTCAGCCGGTCATACGCCTCGCGCACTAGCTGGTCGGTTACACTTTTCTCGGTGAGGTAGGGCTGGGCCAGCTGCTGCTTGTAGCCCTCCAGCTCCTGCCGGAACGCCTGGGTCGTATCGAGGCCCCGCTGCTCGGCGGCCAGCACCTTCAGCTTGAAGTTGGTGTAGAGGTCGAGGTACTCCTGCACGCTGGCTTTGGTGCCGAAAGCAGGGTCGGAACTGTTGTTTTTCCGGTATACGTAGGCAAATTCCGAAGCCGGAACGGCGGTAGTACCCAGAGTTTCGACGGCGGCAGCCGAGGTAGTTGTGGCAGGTTTGGTGGTCTGGCACCCGGCGAGCAGGGCCGCCGCAGCAGTGCCGGCAAACAAAAAACGGTTGTGCATACTTGCGAAAGAAGGGAATCAGCGGGCATAGTTCCATACCGGGCCAACGGGCCGGATGGGGGTGATTACAATTTTACGGATTTTTTCCCGGCGGCCGCAGTCTGCTGCCCGCGCTGTGCCGCCGGCTCAGGTCAGGGTTTTGTAGAGGCGGCAGATGGTATGCTCGCCGACGGTACTGTATTCCACCCGGTCCATGATGCGGTTTACCAGCATCATGCCCACGCCACCTTTCTTGCCCACGCGCACAAACTCACGCAAATCGGGCTCCTGATACGAGCCGGGTGAATAGGTTGAGGGAGTGCCATCCTCAATCTCGAAGCCAAACTCGCGGTTAAGCACCTTTACCCGCACATCCAAAAACTGCTTTTCGTTTTCGGCGTTGGCATGGATAATAAAGTTTGCCACTACCTCATCCACAGCCAGTATTAACTGGTTAACGAGTACTTCGGAAAGCTGCTGCCCGGCCAAATACTCGCCTACAAAGTCGCGCACCACCTTCAGGTTGCGACGAGTGCAGCTAATACGAATGGCGTGTTCCATGCCTTAGGAATGGGGGCGAAGCAGTTTCGGGAAGTTATACGGCAGCCGCGTCGGCTTCCGAAGGCACAATGGTCATCAGCGAATCAAGGCCCAGAATCTCGAATACGTTGCGCACTTTCTCCTGCATATTAAAGAACACCAGCTTCACATTGGCATCCTGAAAGGTTTGCAGGTGCGAAATGAACACGCCCAAGCCGGCCGACGAAATGTAGTTGAGTTGCTGGCAGTCGATGAGCACTTTTTGGGTGCGAAGAATCTCGGGCTTGCTGAGCTCGTTATCGAGCAGAACAGAGGAGCTGGCGTCCAGCTCTCCATTGAGGGCCAGCGTGAGGGTGGTTTCGGTGGCGTGTTGCGTTATTTTCATGGCTTGAAGCTACGTTAAAGCCCGGCACCGGGTTGGGTCGACCGGAATTTAATCACTAGTAGGGTCTGGTCGTCGTGCATTGGCTGGCCCCTGGTGAACTCGTGTAAGTCGGCCAAAATGTGGGCTTTGATCTGTTCGGCATCGAGGTAATATGACTCTTCCAGCATCCGCTGCAGGCGCTCCTCAGTGTATTCCTCCTGGGCCGCGTCGCGGGCTTCTACGATGCCGTCGGTGTAAATCACCATCACGTCGCCGGGGTTGTAGTCGTAAAACTGGTTCTTGATGTGCTTCTCGTACCCATCGTGCCGGATAATACCCAGCCCCAAACCGGGCGTCTGGAAGTACGACACTTCTTCCTTGATGGAGTGGTAGTACAGCGTGTGGCAGTGGCCGGCGCGGGCAAATACGAAGCCACCATGCTCATAGTCGATAATATAGAGCGAAGCCGTAATGAAGGCCGACTTTTCGAGGCAGCGGCCCAGCGCATCGTTGGCCTGGGTCATGAACTGGCTGGGAACCGGGTATTTCTCCCGGTCGTTGCGGGCCAGGGGGTTTTCCTGCATCAGCGCATGGAAAATACCTTTCATCTGGGCCACATGGAAGGCGGCCGTTACGCCCTTGCCGCTCACGTCGCCGATGAGCACGGCCAGCCGCCGGCCCGGCAGGTGCAGAAAGTCGTAGAAGTCGCCGCCCACTTCGGTAGCGGCCACGGCATAGGAACTGATTTCGAACCAGTTATCAATCGGCAGGTTCTTCGGAATGAGGCTGTCCTGCACGGCCGAGGCAATCTTGAGCTCGTCCTGCACGCGCTGGGTGCGCATGGAAGCTTGGATAAGCTGCAGGTTTTCGATGCTGAGCACCGTCTGGCTGGCAAAGGTTTGCAAGATGCTCAGGCTTTCGCGGTCGAAGGCCTGCACCGGCTCCTGGAGCAGGTAAATGTTGCCGTACTGCCGCTTGCTGGAGCTTAGCGGCATCACCATCAGCGAGCCGAAGGGCAGCTTTAACCGGCTGAAGCTACCGCTAGACAGGTCGTTGTTGAAGTACTCGAGGTTGCCAAGGTTGAACTCGGCCAGCGTACGGCTAATGGCGCTACCCTGATCGGCAGTCAGCTGGTAGTACAGGTCGTGGTTGTCCGCTTCGTCGGTGGCTTCAACATGCAGCCAGGCCGCATTGGCACCAGTTGTCTGAATGGCCGAGTCGAAGAACATCTGGTACACCTCGTCCGTTGTCTGGCCCCGCTGAATGAGCTGGGTGAGGCGCTGCATAGTCAGAATCTCCTCGCGCTTCTGCTCGAATACACCAGCCGTGGGCAGGTTGAATAGGGTTACCAGCAGGCCCATGAGCGCATAGAAACTGGCGAAGAAGGCGTTGAGCAGCAGAAAGGCGTTCTGAGGGGCGGGCCCTACCAAACGGAAACCAAGCCGGGTGTCCAGAAAGTAGACTACGAATATGCCCATCACCCCAATAATAGCCAACTGCAGCAGCACGGCCTCCAGCTTCTGGCGGCGGCTGAGGTAGGCCACCCACTTCTGGCGGCCGCTCAGGTAGGCACCAAAGGCAGCCAGCACGCCCAGCACCGCCGCCGATATAGCCGCCGGGGGAGCGTAGGGCAGTAGGCGCAACAACAAGGTAGCGCCCAGCAGCAGTTCGAAAGCCACCCATTGCCGTTGCAGGCGCTCGGAGCCCCGAAACATCATCAGCGCCCGCCAAGCATAGTTGGTACGGGCCAGCAGCAGCACGAACAGCCCTACATTGAGCGTGTACAACACCGTGTGAAGTACCGAGCCGTTAATAGAGCCGGGTAGCAGCATCTGCAGCAACTGATGCAGCCCTACGCTGCCTACTGCCAGCAATGCCGGGCCCAGCAGCAACCGCTGCAGCAGCCCGATAAAATCAACTCCGCGCAGGCGCTCGGGTGATTTCCGCTCGTACAGAAAAACGATGCCCGTAAACAGTGCCTGCAGAACCAGAATCAATCCGGCCGGCGGAGAAAGGGACACCCCGCCCAGGCCCGGATGAGCGTAGAGCAGTGCGGCAGCCAACAGCGCCAGCCAGCTTAACAGCGCGACAACACCCAGCAAGGAAAAAGGCTTCCGAAGAACAGCCATGCAGACAAAGTAAGGAAAAGCCAGCCCAGGCAAACAGCGCGACGGCAGTAAACAGGAGGCCAAGATACGCGCCCCAGTAATAATAGGCTACTCCTAGGTGTACTCAGTGGCGTTACGCCCTATATGCCAAGCGGTTAATAAAGCAAGTGCCCCGGAAACAGCGCCCCAGGGTACTCGTTTAAGCCGCGGACGGGCCTTTCTATCGGCTGCTGTAGTTCGGCGACTCGCGGGTAATCTGCACGTCGTGGGGGTGCGACTCGCGCAGACCAGCCCCGGTTATGCGTACGAAGCGGGCCGTTTGTAACTCCTCAATGGTAGCGGCGCCGCAGTAGCCCATGCCGGCGCGCAAGCCGCCCGTGAGTTGGTAAAGCACTTCGGCCGCCAGCCCTTTGTAAGGTACGCGGCCCACAATGCCCTCGGGCACGAGCTTTTTCACGTCGTCCTCGGCATCCTGAAAGTAGCGGTCTTTGCTGCCTTCCTCCATGGCCTCCACCGAGCCCATGCCGCGGTAGCCTTTGTATTTGCGGCCCTCGAATAGGGTCATCTCGCCGGGGGCTTCGTCGGTGCCGGCCAGCAGCGAGCCAATCATCACGGTGCTGGCACCGGCCGCCAGGGCCTTCACCACGTCGCCCGAATATTTAATACCGCCGTCGGCAATAACCGGCACGCCGGTGCCCTTGAGGCCACGGGCGGCTTCGAGCACTGCCGAAAGCTGGGGTACGCCAATGCCGGCCACAATGCGGGTAGTGCAGATGCTGCCGGGCCCTACGCCCACCTTCACGGCGTCGGCACCGGCGTCGGCCAAGGCGCGGGCCCCTTCGGCGGTGGCCACGTTGCCGGCAATAATCTGCAGGTCGGGGAACTGCTGCCGGAGGTTGCGCACGGCGTCGAGCACGCCTTTGCTGTGGCCATGGGCCGTATCCAGACTCACGACATCTACGCCGGCTTCCAACAGGGCGGCTACGCGCTCCATCAGGTCGGCCGTAACGCCCAAGGCGGCACCTACCATCAGGCGGCCCAGCTCGTCTTTACAGGCGTTGGGCGTGCGGCGGCGCTTGCGAATGTCTTTATAGGTGATGAGGCCTACCAACCGGCCTTCCGTATCAATAACGGGCAGCTTCTCGACTTTGGAATCCTGCAGAATTTCTTCGGCGGCGGCCAGCTCCGTGCCGGCTTTGGCCGTTACGAGCGGCGTGGCCGTCATCACCTCGCTCACCGACCGGGTCATATCTTTCTCAAAGCGCAGGTCGCGGTTGGTAAGAATGCCTTTGAGGTGGCGCTGCTCGTCGATAATGGGAATACCACCGATGTTATGCTCGCGCATCAGCTGCTTGGCCTCGGCCAGGGTGGCGGTTTCGGTAAGCGTAAACGGGTCGAGAATCATACCACTCTCCGAACGCTTCACGCGGCGCACCAGCTCGGCCTGTGCCTTGATGCTCATGTTCTTATGAATGATACCGATGCCGCCTTCCTGGGCCAGCGCAATGGCCATTTCGGCCTCGGTTACGGTATCCATGGCTGCCGAAACGAAGGGTAGCTGCAGGCGGATGCGGCGGGTGAGGGGGGTGCCGGTGTCAACGTCGCGGGGTAGCACCTCGGAGTAGCCGGGCAACAGCAGCACATCGTCGTAGGTCAGGGCCTCGAAGGCAATTTTGGCGGCGTGGTCGGCCATGGCAACAAGAGAGTTAGAAGGTGGCTTGTTGCAGGACAAAGTTAGGGCGCAAAGTTGGCTTTCAGGTTATATGCCAGCTTCCTTTTCGCGGAATGCCCTCAAATAAGCAGCAGTCGGGCCTGGGTCGCATATTCTAAAACCCCCGGCCCGCTCTTGCAGTTATAAGCCCCAACCGCGCCGGAGTGGCGCGGCCTTACTTAGCTACTCCAACCCTATGGCAACTACCAAAAACTGGTTTATTACCGGCGTCAGCTCCGGATTCGGCGCTTCCCTGGCTGATTTGCTGCTCGAAAAAGGCGACCAAGTGGCCGCCACCTTCCGCAAGCAGGAACAGGCCGACGAGTTCACCAAAAAAGCCGACGGCAAAGGCCACGGTTTCGTGATGGAAGTAACCGACGAAGCCCAGGTTAAAAAGGCCATTACCGACGCTATTGCCAAACTCGGCCACCTCGACGTTATCGTGAATAATGCCGGTTACGGCTCGCTGGGCAGCATCGAGGAAATTGATGCCGAAGAAGTGCATCACCAGTTCGATGTGAATGTGTTCGGGCCGTTGCACGTGTTGCGGGCCGTGCTGCCCCATTTGCGCGAGCGAAAAAGTGGCCACGTGCTCAACATCACCAGCATTGGCGGCCTGAAGACCTTTCCCGGCGTGGGTATTTACAACGCCAGCAAGTTTGCCCTCGAAGCCATTGGTGAAAGCCTGGCCCAGCAAGTAAAACCGCTCGGCATCAAGGTTACCAACATCGAGCCCAGCGGCTTCCGCACCGAGTGGGCCGGCGCCTCGGCCACCTATGTCGATACCAACATTGAGGAATACCGCAGCACCGTGGGCGAGAACCTGAAGGGCATCCAGAGCGCCAGCGGCAACCAAGCCGGCGACCCCGACCGCGCCGCCCAAATCATGTATGACCTCGTGCACGCAGAAGGTGACGCACCTCTTCATCTGCCCCTGGGTAAAGCCGCCGTTAAAGGTGCTCGCGAGAAATTCACTGCCCTGGTGAAAGAACTGGCCGAAGTAGAAGAAACCGGCGACTCGGCCGATTTTCCAAGCTAGATTACAGGATCTAATAAAACGTCATTCAGAGCGAAGCGAAGAATCTCGCGTGAGTCGTTGCAACGATTGTTGTTAAACGACTCGCGCGAGATTCTTCGCTTCGCTCTGAATGACGTTTTCTGCTAACAGTTCAACGAAGCCCGTTCTGCTTTTTGGTGCCGCGCACGGCTTGGGCTTCGAGCGGGTTTTCGGGCCAGTAGTGCTTGGGGTAGCGGCCGCGCAGTTCCTTGCGCACCTCGAAGTAAGAGCTGGTCCAGAAGCTGCGAAGGTCGCGCGTAACCTGGGCAGGGCGGTAGCCGGGCGAGAGGAGGTGCAGCGTGAGCGGCACGCCGCCGCCTACCGTGGGCGTATCGAGCAGGCCGAATACCTCCTGCAGACGTACGGCCAGCACTGGGGTTTCGGGCACGGCGTAATCGAGGCGGATGCGCGAGCCGGTGGGCACTTCGAGGTGGGTAGGGGCGAGGCGGTCCAGCTCCTGGCGCTGGCTCCAGCCGTCCGGCAGCCGGCCCAACAGCGCCTCGTGGAAGTCAATCCGGCCGAGCTCGGCCATCGACTTCACGCCCGTCAAATAAGGCCCCAGCCAGTCGTCCAACTCCGCCAGCAGCACTTCGTCCGATACCTCGGGCCAGTTTGAGGGGAAGCGATGGTGCATGAAGGCCAGCCGCTCGCGCAACTGCGTGGCGGCCTCGCTCCAGGGAAGCCCGGCAATGCCACCAGCCTGCACGGCCTCCAGCAAAGCAGCGGCCACCAAAGCCGGGTCGGGGTTAGGTAGGTTGATATCGGACAGCAGCAGGGCCCCGAGGCGGCGCAGGCGGCGGGCCGTTACGCGGCCGGTAGCTTCGTCCCAGCGCACCTCGTCGCGGGTTTCAATCTGCTGCGCAAAATGCTCTTCCAGCTCAGCCCGGCTCAGGGGTGCGGCCAAGCTGGCGCGGGGCTGGGCGGTGTAGCCATCGAGGCTGGCCACAGCGAAAAAATGGTCCTGCTGCCCAAAATGCTCCGCCGGCAGCGTGGCGCGCTGGCCGCTACGCAGGCGCACTCGCTCGGGCGTTTCGCGCTGGGCCAGGCGGTCGGGGTAGGCCAGAGCGGCCAGCAACCCGGCCGCATCGGGCTCGATTTCGCCTTTCGCGCCGGCCCGTTGGCGGAGCACGGCGGCCGCCTCGCGCACCCGGCGCAGGCCGGCCGCATCGGGCAGCAGGCCGGGCAGCGGGGCGCGTCCGGTATGCAGGGCTTCGAGGCGCAAACGCAAATCGGGCGGGCCAAACGAGCCATCGGCGGGGCGTAGAATGTCGCGCTCGGTGAGCAATGCGGCCAGCGCGCAGGCCGTAGCGCCGTGGCCGATTTGCTGGCCGCGCGCCACCAGGTGGGCTAGGCGCGGGGCCAGCCCCAGCCGGGCCAGGGCGCGACCGTGGGCGGTAGGCGGACCGGCTGGCGTAAGGGCATCCAGCCGCACCAGCAGCTCACGCGCCTGGGCCAGCGCCGGGGCCGGCGGCACATCCAGCCAGCGCAGACTATCGGCCGCGTATGCGCCCCACAATGCCAGCTCCAGCGCCAGCGGACTCAAGTCGGCGGTCAGGATTTCGGGCGGCAAATGTTGCGGTAGCTCCCGGAATTCGGCGTCGGTCCAGAGGCGGTAGCAGGTGCCGGGGCCGAGGCGGCCGGCGCGGCCCCGGCGCTGGTCGGCGGCGGCCTGGCTGGCTGGCTCGGTGCCCAGCGTGGTGAGGCCAGTGCGCGGCTCGAAGCGCGGGATACGGGCAAATCCGCCATCCACTACGATGCTCACACCCTCGATGGTGAGGCTGGTTTCGGCAATGCTGGTAGCCAGCACTACCTTGCGGCGGCCAGCTGGGGCGGGGCGTAGGGCAGCGTCCTGCTGTTCGGCGGGCAACTCGCCGTGGAGGGTGTGGATGATAATATGGTCGGGCAGTGAGGCTAGCTTGGCGGCCACCCGGCGCTGGTCGGCCAGACCGGGCAGAAACACCAGCACGTCGCCGGTGGGGTGGGCTTGCAGGGCCTCGCGCACGAGCACCGGCACGAGGTCCTGCAGTTTTTCGTGGGGGCGCTTAGAGGCGCTGGTGGCGCGTTGGGGGCTTAGGTAGTGGGTTTCGACCGGAAACATGCGGCCTAGGCTGCTCACGACTGGCGCGCCAAGCCAGTGGCCCAGTCGCTCGGCATCCAGGGTAGCCGACATGACCAGCAGCCGTAAATCGGGCCGCAAAACCTGCTGGGCATCGAGGGCCAGGGCCAGGCCGAGGTCAGCCTGCAGGCTGCGCTCGTGGAATTCGTCGAACAGCACAGCGGCCACGCCTTCCAGCGCGGGGTCGTCTTGGAGCTGGCGGGTGAGTATGATTTCGGTGACGACTTCGATGCGGGTTTTCGCCGAAATCTTGCTTTCCAGCCGCATGCGGTAGCCCACGGTCTGGCCCACGGGCTCGCCCAGCAGCTGGGCCATACGGGTGGCCGCCGCCCGCGCCGCCAGCCGTCGGGGCTCCAGCACGATAATCTTCCCACCTTCCCGCCAAGCGGCTTCCAACAGCGCCAGCGGCACCAGCGTGGTTTTACCTGCGCCGGGCGGGGCCTGCAGCACGGCCACATGGTGGGTTTCGAGCGTGGCCAGCAGTTCGGGCAGGGCGGCGGTGATGGGCAGGTCGGGGAAGCGCATAGGCTGAGGTATTCAAAAAAAAGGTCATGCTGAGCTTGCCGAAGCATCTCTACCGCAACACTAATCCAATCAGTACAACGAAGCGGTAGAGATGCTTCGGCAAGCTCAGCATGACCGTCTTATAACACCTTGGCCACAGTCCCTAATATAGCGCCACCGAAGCATCTACCCGCCGGCTCCAGGCGTCGATGCCGCCGCGCAGGTTCAGCAGGTTGGTGTGCTCGTGGCGGTGCTGCAGGTAGGCCAGCGCCTGCATCGAGCGCACGCCGTGGTGGCAAATGAGGACCACGGGCCGGTCGTCGGGCACCTCGTCGGCGCGGGACGCTAACTCGCCCAGCGGAATCAGCAGGCTGCCTTCGATGCGGCAGAAGGCGTACTCATCGGGCTGGCGCACGTCGATGAGCTGGAGGTTTTCGCCGCTTTGCAGGCGGGCATGCAGGGCTTCGGGCGTGAGTTCGGGCAGCATTGGGTAAGGGCTAAAAAGCGGTAGCAACCGTAAAATTACCCCGCCGCTGGTTAGCTTTGACCAACCGGCCCGTACGGAGCCGGTGCAATTCATCTGCTGAAACCGAATTGGAAGAACTGTACAGACTCTGGACCGCGGCGGCCGGCAACGGCCCGCTCGAATGGGTGGCCGTCGTGACGGGATTTGCCTGCGTGTGGCTGGCGGCCCGCGAGTCGCTCTGGAATTTTCCGGTCGCCATCGTCAGCTGCGCGCTGTATGTGGTGGTGTACTCGGGGGCCACGCTCTACTCCGATGCCTTTCTGCAGGTGCTGTTTATCGGGCTGGCGGCGCTGGGCTGGTACCAGTGGCTGTACGGCGGGCGCAACCGCTCGGAGCTGCCCGTAACGCGCACGCCTATGCGCGAGTGGGTGGGCTGTGCGGCTTTTGTGGCCGCCTACACGCTGGGCGTGGGCTACTACCTGCAGCACCACACCGACGCCGCGCTGCCCCATTGGGACGCTTTCACGACGGCCGGCAGCCTGGCCGGGCAGTTTCTGCTCATCCGCAAACGCCTCGAAAACTGGCTTATCTGGATTGTGGTTGATATTATCTACGTGCCCATTCTCTGGCACAAGCAACTCTTCCCCACCAGCGCCCTGTACGTGCTCTACCTCGGCTTGGCTGTGTATGGCTACCTGGAGTGGCGGCGGGCGCTGCGCCAACACGCCACTTGCTCCGTTCCGCTTTCTGCCTGACCTGCTATGAAAAAACCAGTACACTTTCTGCCAGCCGATTTTCCGTTTCCCGGAGCAGCCCGCTGATGCTGCGCGTTGCCCTCACCGGCCCCGAATCGACGGGCAAAACCACCTTGAGCCGCCTGCTGGCCGTGCATTACCACACGGCCTGGGCCCCCGAGTATGCCCGCGCCTACCTCACCGGCCGCCCCCCCGGCTACACCTTGGCCGACCTGGAGGACATTGCCCGCGGCCAGCTGCAGGCCGAGGAGCAGGCGGTAGCCGAAGCCCAACGCCTGGGCCAGCCGCTGGTGTTCTGCGACACCGATTTGCTGGTGATAAAAATATGGGCCGAGCACTCCTTCGGCTACTGCCCCGACTGGATTCTGCGCCGGATGGAGCAGCAGGAGTATGCGCTGGTACTGCTGCTGAACGTGGATCTGCCCTGGGAGGCCGACCCGTTGCGCGAGCATCCGCAGCACCGCAATCATTTTTATACGCTTTACCAGCGCGAACTCCGCGGCCAACTGTCGAACTTTGCCGAAATAAGCGGCCCGCCCGCCCATCGTTTCGAGCAGTCCTGCTTTCATATTGATGAGCTGCTTAGCCGCCAGCCCCGGTCCGAGGAAGCGCCGGAGTAACTTTACGGGGCGGCTGCCGTTGTTTGCCCGGTAGCAAATGGGTTGGGATGCTGGGATGATGAAATCAGCGCTATGATTATCAGAGAATAAAACAGGTGTTGCAATGATTCATACCCTCGAAAACGAGCACTGCCGCGTTCAGGTAAACACCCGTGGGGCCGAGCTGACCAGCTTTGTGCACCTTGGTGAGGATGGAGAATTGGAGTATATCTGGCAGGCCGACCCCGCCTACTGGGGCCGCCACGCGCCGGTGTTGTTTCCGGTGGTGGGCCGCCTGCCCGACAACCAGTACCGCTACCAGGGCCAGACCTACGAGATGGGCCAGCACGGTTTCGCCCGCGACCGGGAGTTTGCGCTGTTGCACCGCAGCGAGTTCGAGTTGACGTTTGAGTTGCGCGACGATGCTGCCAGCCGGGCCCTGTATCCGTTTGGGTTTGCGCTGCGCATCAGCTACCGGCTGGCTGGCTCCACGCTCACGGTGGGCTGGGAGGTCGAAAACCCGGATTCGGCGGAGCTGCTGTTCAGCATCGGGGCGCATCCGGCATTTCGCTGCCCGTTGCTGCCCGGCGAAACCTTCGATGACTACGAATTCGTTTTCGACCACTCCGTCAGTCTCGACCGGCACCTGCTGGAAAACGGCCTGTTTAGTGGCAAAACGGCGCCGCTGCTGCACCAGGAAACCGTTCTTCCGCTTAGCTACGAGCTATTTGCCCAGGATGCGCTGGTCTTTCAGCACTTCGATTTCACCAGCCTCACGATGCGCAGCCGGCGCTCGGGCCACAGCGTGCGGGCCCGCTTCGAGGGTTTTCCCTACCTGGGCCTCTGGACGGCGGGCCCGGGTGCTGAATTCGTTTGCATCGAGCCCTGGCACGGGCTGGCGGGCAGCGTGGGTGCACCCGTCGAGCTGGCCGATAAGCAGGGCATAATGAGCCTGAATACCGGCCAGCAGTTTATCACTTCTTATAGTCTCACCATTGCCTGATACCACTACTTCCGACATCACCATCCGGGCCATTTCGGCAGACGAAACGTATGAGTTGCGCCACCAGGTACTCTGGCCCGGCGAGCCGGTTTCCTACATCAAGCTGGGCAACGACGCGGTAGGCCTGCACTTTGGCGCTTTCCGCAATGGTAAGCTGGTTTCGGTTATCTCGCTGTTTATTGATGGCAGCGTGGCCCGGTTCCGCAAGTTCGCCACCCGCCCCGACTGTCAGGGCCAGGGCATCGGCTCGCAACTGCTGCGCCACGTCATCAACGAAGCCCGCCGCCGTGGTGCCCGCCGCCTCTGGTGCGACGCCCGCGCCCGTAACGAGGCGTTCTACCGCGCCTTCAAGCTGGAGCCCGAAGGCAACCGCATCTACCGCGGCACCGAACCGTATATTCTGATGGCCAGAGATTTGTAGTAGGCGCCGGTTAAATCAGTAGTAGGGGCTGGTTAAATCAAAGTACGTCATTCAGAGCGAAGCGAAGAATCTCGCGTGCCACAGTAACTCCCTATCGTAAGGGGGTACTGTGGCACGCGAGATTCTTCGCTTCGCTCTGAATGACGTGCTCTTCCTAATCCCTAATCCCTAATCCCTAATCACCGGGCGGCGGTTGTAGTCGGGCTCCCAGTCGTTGATGGGGCGCGAGATGCCGGGGGGCAGGTCAAAATCGGGCATGCCATCGTCGATTGGTTCGCCGCCGCCACTGTCGTCGTCGTTGCCGGGAGCCGGCGGCTGGCGCAGGCGGCGGCCGGGCATCAGTAACACAAAGGCGGCAAAAAGAAGCGCGACGAGCATATACAGCAGGCTGGGAACGGACATGGCACGGGAGGCTGAAAAGGAACTAGAAGGGCTCCTGAACCGAACAGGCTATTTACTGCAACGGGCAGTGGCCCCAGCTTGTTTTTAGCGTGCCCGGGTTTTTGTCCGGATTGCCATAGTGGGCGGGGCGTATTTCTAAGATAACTGATTGTCAGTAGAAAACGAAGGTGCCAGCCCTTTTTGCGCCAATTGGCCGCGCCTGGCCCGCCGAAACCAGATTTAGTGGCGTACCTTCGCCGCACAGTTTAGGGGTGCCCCAAGCTACGCGAGTAGCAATAAGGCTGAGATCATACCCATTGAACCTGATTCGGGTAATGCCGGCGAAGGGAACAAACGATCCGCGAGCGAAACGCCCACGGGGGCCGACCCCTGGCCCTGGGCACGTTCCACTTTTTCTATTTTTTCACTTTTGAAAAAAGTACTAACCACCGGACTGGCCCTTTTGGGGTTATCGTCTGGCGTGGCCTGGGCCCAGGGGCCCGTGGCCGGCACCATTACCGACACCCGCACTGGGCAGCCGCTGCCCGGCGCCACTGTGCTACTCGACGGCACCCCTAGCGGCACCACTAATGCGGCTGGCGCTTTCAGCCTGGCCGCCGTGCCGGCCGGCCAGCACGAGCTGCGCATCACGTTTGTGGGCTACGAAGCCTTTGTGCAGACTCTGCAGGGCCAGGCCGAGGCCCAGCGCATAGCGGCCCGCCTGCAGCCCGGCGGAGTGCTCACCGGCGACGCGCTCGTAACGGCCCAGCGTGCTTCCGACCGCACTGCTACCGCCTACACCAACCTGGGCAAGCAGGACCTCGCCAAGCGTAACTTCGGCCAGGATCTGCCTTATCTGCTCGATCAGACGCCTTCGGTGGTGGTTACGTCGGATGCCGGGGCAGGCGTGGGCTACACCGATATCCGCATCCGGGGCACGAGCAATACGGGCATCAACATGACCATCAACGGCATTCCGCTCAATGATGCGGAGTCGCACGGCTCGTTTCTGGTGAACCTGCCCGATTTGTCCTCCTCCATCAGCTCCATCCAGATTCAGCGGGGTGTGGGCACGAGCCAGAACGGCGGGGCCGCTTTCGGGGCCAGCCTCAACATCAGTACGCTCGACAACCGCCTCGATGCCTACGGCGAAACCAGCAACTCGTACGGCTCCTTCAATACCTGGAAAAACACGGCCCAGTTCGGTACCGGTTTGCTGGGGAAGCACTTTACGGTTGACGGCCGCCTCTCGCGCATCAGTACCGATGGGTACATGAATCGGGCAGCTTCCGATCTGAAGTCGTACTATCTGGCCGCCGGCTACCAGGGCAAGAACACGCTGGTAAAGTTCATCACGTTTTCGGGCCGCGAGAAAACCTACCAGGCCTGGAACGGCGTGCCCGAGCCGGCCATCACCGGCAATGAGGCCCTGTTGCAGCAATACGTGGAGAATGGGGAGTTGAGCGCGGCCGATGCCGAGCGGGTGCGCCGCGAAGGCCGCCGCTACAGCTACTACACCTACGACAACCAGACCGATAACTACCAGCAAAACCACTACCAGCTGCACCTCTCGCAGGCCCTGGGTGCCGACTGGAGCCTGGGTGCGGCCCTTCACCTCACCCGCGGGTTCGGCTACTACGAGAGCTTCCGGGCCAACCGCCGCCTGGCCAACTATCAGCTGCCCAACGTGGTCCTCGGCGACACCACCATTGCCCGCACCGACCTTGTAGACCGCAAGTGGCTGGATAACTACTTCTACGGCGGCACGTTCGCGCTCAACTACCAGCCCAAAAGCAACGACCGGCTGCAGGCCACGGTGGGCGGGGCCTGGAACCGCTTCGTGAACGACCACTACGGCGAGGTCATCTGGGCTCGGTTTGCCTCCACGGGCAACATCCGCCACCGCTATTACTTCAACGACGCCACCAAAACCGATTACAACGCCTACGCCCGCGCCACCTGGCAGGTGCTGCCCAAGCTCGGGGTGTACGGCGACGTGCAGGTGCGCCACATCGACTATGCAATTGACGGGCTCGAAGACGACCAGAACGACGTAACTACCCGCGCCCGTTACACCTTCTTCAACCCCAAAGCCGGCGCTACCTTCGCGCTGGCAGCGGGCCAGCAGCTCTACGCCAGCTTCGCTGTGGGCCAGCGCGAGCCGGTGCGCTCCGATTTCACCGACCGCCCCACCGGCGACCAGAGCGCTAAGGCCGAGCGCCTCAACGATTTCGAAGCGGGCTACCGCTTGCGCAAAGCCGATGTGAACCTGCTCGGGGCGGGTGGCTCGGTGACCTTAGAGGCCAACTATTTCTACATGCATTACCGCAACCAGCTGGTGGCTACCGGCCAGCTCAACGATGTGGGCACGGCCCTGCGCACCAACGCCCCGCGCAGCTACCGCACCGGCCTGGAGCTAACCGGCGCGGCCGCCGCTCTGCAGAACCGCGTCAGCCTTAGCAGCACGCTCACGCTCAGCCGCAACCGCATACTCGACTACCGCGCCATCACCTACGACGCCGACTACAACCCTGTTATGGCGGCTGAAGCGCGCACTACCACCATTTCCTATTCGCCTTCGGTGGTATCGGCCCATACGCTGGAGGCCCAGCCGCTGGCCGCCGTGCCGGGCCTGCGGGCGGCGCTGCTCTACAAAACCGTTAGCCGCCAGTACCTCGATAACACCACGAGCGAAGACCGCCGCATCAGTCCTTATCAGGTGCTCGATTTCCGGCTGCGGTACACCATCCGGCCCGTGTCCATCAAGGAGATAGAGCTGGGCCTGCTGGTAAACAACGTGCTCAACCGCCGCTACGTAGCCAATGGCTACACCTACGGTTACCCCGGCGCCGACGGCCGCCAGCAAACGTTCAACTGGTATTATCCTCAGGCCACCCGCAACTTTCTGGTATCGGTAGGGGCTAAATTCTGATCATGGATTTTGTAGACGGACCATCATCTGGGAACGGGCCGCTCTGATGTTCGAACACTTGCTGAAACTGAAAGGCCGCCTCAACTGAGGCGGCCTTTTTAGTCGTCTAAAAATCCGTGATCAAATGATTAGGCGTACCCCGCCCAGCTCGGAAATCTGGTAGGGGAACCGGTCGCCGGGCGAGCCGATGAACATGAAGTTTTTGGGCACGTTCCACTCTTCGGAGAGTCGGTCGATAAGCTCGGGGCCAAAGTGGCCCGGCATGGCCACGAAGTCCACCCGAATCTGTTCATAGGCCCGGTCGAGCACCTCAATGTCCTTGAGCAGCTCGGGCGGGTAGGTTTCGCCCTCGCGGAGCAGCGTCACGATTTTGAGGCGGTTGGTAAACTCGTTTTCCACCACGTAGGCCATCACCTTATTAAGATTCGACACGTTGTCGCCCTTGGTGAAAAACACGAATTCCTGCTGGTGCAGCTCGCGGGTGGCCTTTTGCACCTGCAGACGGCTGAAGCGCGAAACCCCCGGATATTTGTGGGCAAACGAGTTGGCGGCGGCCAGAACCAGCTCCAGAATAGAGGCCCGGTTGAGCATGATGTACACCACGGCCATCGAGGGCAGGAAGTACTGCAGAAAGACAATCAGAAACCTGGGGTTCAGCTGCACATTGCCGTATAGGGCCACCAGTACGCTTATGAGTGCCACCGTAACTGTTATAATACCGGCATACACCGGGCGCGGCAGGTTGGGGCGCTTGCTTTTGAGCAGGAAGTTGCCAATGGCAAACAGCGCCATCACCGACAGAAACGAGATGGTGTACACGCCTGCCAGCGGCTTGATGTCGCCGTTGGTAATAAAGAGCACCGACGTGCAGAGCAGGAAAAACGTGACCAGGATGACGTAATTGCTTTTTCGGGCGTTTTCCTTGAGGAAAAACTGGGGCAAAATCCGGTCCAGGGCCATGCGCTTCATCAGGCCGCTCACGCCCACAAAGCTCGTGAGCACGGCCCCGCTGAGCACGGCCACGGCATCGATAGAGATGAGCGTACCCAGCCACGGGCCGCCGGCCACGGTGCCCAGATACGAAAGCACCGTTTCGGCGTGCTCCTCTACCTGAATGATGGGCAGCGCGGCAATGGCCAGAAAGGCAATAACCGGGTTGAAAAAGCTCACCACGATCCACATATTGCGCAGGGTTTTGGCAAACACGCCGGGGGCCTGTTCCTCCACGAAGTTGGCCGAGCTTTCGAAGCCCGAAATACCCAGCATGGCCGCGCTGAAACCGAAGAAAAGGGCCGTGGCGAGGCTGCCGCCGGGAATGGGGGCTGAGAAGTTGAGCGAAAGTGTGCTCGTGTCGTGGGTGAACATGAACCAGATAACAGTGCCCACCAGTACCGTGAGCGAAACCAAGTGGGTCAGGAAAATGGCCACCGCTACCTTCGCCGACTCGGATATGCCTAGGATGGTGAGGGCCAGAAACAGCCCCAGTAGCCCCAGCGTGCCCAGGTTGATGTTGAACCCATCCCAGAGCGTGTGCAGATAGTGCATGGCCTCGGCGGCCGAAATAACCGCCGTAGCCATGTAGGAGAGGATGGTGAGGCAGGCGGCCATAGCGGCGTTGCGCTTGCTGGTTGTGTTGAGCAGCACGTTGTAGGCCCCGCCGTTGAGGGGCAGCGCACCCACCACTTCGCCGTATATTTTACGAAATAGAAATAGCACCGCCGCTACAATCAGCAGGGCCACGAAGGCGTACTGGCCGGCGTAGGCAATGGCCAGGGCTGAAACGTAGAGGCAGGAGGAGGAAATATCGTTGCCGCATATGGCGGTGGCTTCTAGTTCGGTTAGCTTCTTGTGTTCGCTCATAGGAAGGAAGGGCGGGAGAAGGGAGACGGCGGTTGAAAATAGGGTTGAAAACTAGATACGGGAAAAAAGCCAACCCGACTATCCGGCAGGTTAAGTTACAGCTTTTCCGGCCCGCCGCTGGCCGAACCATCGGCCCCGGTAGGCTGTTCTGCACCCGGAAAGTCCTATCTTTGAACTTGATTCCCACTCGATAGCCCACGCCTTATGTCCTCCGAAGCTGACGTTCTCTCGCCCCAGGCCAAAGCCCACTCCGCCCAGCGCGGCTCTACCAACGCGGCCGGTTTTACCGATTATTTCGACCTCGACGGCCTGCTGACCGAAGAGCACAAGCTCATCCGCCAGAGCATTCGCGACTTCGTAAAAAAGGAAATCAGCCCCAACATCGAGCAGTGGGCCCAGCAGGCGCATTTCCCGAGCGAAATCGTGCGCAAGTTCGGGGATGTCGGCGCGTTCGGCCCCACCATCCCCACCGAGTACGGCGGCGGCGGCCTCGACTACATCAGCTACGGCCTGATTATGCAGGAAATTGAGCGCGGCGACTCCGGCATGCGCTCCACGGCCTCGGTGCAGGGCTCGTTGGTGATGTTCCCGATTTACGCCTACGGCTCGGAGGAGCAGCGCAAGAAATTCCTGCCCAAGCTGGCCAGCGGCGAGTGGCTCGGCTGCTTCGGCCTGACCGAGCCCGACCACGGCTCCAACCCCGGCGGCATGGTTACGCGCATCGAAGACAAGGGCGACTACTACCTGCTGAATGGCGCCAAGCTCTGGATTTCCAACTCGCCCGAGTGCCAGGTGGCCGTGGTGTGGGCCAAGGATGAAAGCGGCCGCATCAAGGGCCTCATCGTGGAGCGCGGCATGGAAGGCTTCACGACGCCCGAAATCCACAACAAGTGGAGCCTGCGCGCCAGCACCACCGGCGAGCTGGTATTCGACAACGTGAAGGTGCCCAAGGAAAACCTGCTGCCCGGCATCGACGGCCTCAAAGGTCCTCTCAGCTGCCTCGACTCGGCCCGTTTCGGTATTGCCTGGGGCGCCATCGGCGTGGCTATTGATTGCTACGAATCGGCCCTCAAGTACAGCCTGGAGCGCGAGCAGTTCGGCAAGCCGATTGCCGCCTTCCAGCTGCAGCAGAAAAAACTGGCCGAAATGATTACCGAAATCACCAAAGCCCAGCTGATGGTGTGGCGTTTGGGCGTGCTCAAAAACGAAGGCAAAGCCACCAGCGCCCAGATTTCGATGGCCAAGCGCAACTCCGTCGAAATTGCCCTGCACATTGCCCGCGAAGCCCGCCAGATTCACGGCGGCATGGGTATCACCGGCGAGTACCCCATCATGCGCCACATGATGAACCTCGAATCGGTCCTCACCTACGAAGGCACCCACGACATCCACCTGCTGATTACGGGCGCCGATATTACCGGCATTCAGGCGTTCAAGTAAGCGCGAAATGTAGCCAGCCACCTTTAAATGGAGACGCTCTTCACAATAGTAGTAGTTGGCTTAGTGGCGCTTACCATTGGACTAGCACAATCTAACTCACGCTCGTCAACCGCTGGTCAAAAGGAATCCTGGATTACCTCTTTTTTCACTGGATGTGCTTGGTTACTAGCGTGGGGTGTGATTAGCTACTTGGCTTCGGGCGCATATTTAGATAGCACTGCTGGCGGCGGTTGCGATGGGGGCTTATGTATAATGCGCTTTCTTGTGTTGCCCTTTATTTGGTTGGGAGTTGGTTTTGTTCTCTGGCTGGTAAAAAGGATGTGGGTGCTTGAAGACGAGGATAAGTGAAGTGTAGTTGGTGTTTGCTATTACCCACGACAACAGCCTGCTGGTTACTGGCGCCGATATTACGGGCATCCAGACATTCAAGTAAATCATCTCAATCCTCCTCGACTATGGCGGCGCAAGCATTGCATTACTTAACCGACGAAACCGGCAAGCCCGAAGCCGTCGTCATTCCCATCGCAAGGTGGAAGGAGTTGGAAGCATATTACGCCCAGCTTCGTTGCCGCGACGAGGTGCTGGAAGGTATGCGCAGTGCGGTGCTAGAAACTCGCGCTATCGAAGCCGGAGAGCAGCCGGGCGAGGATTTGCACGATTTTCTGGATTCGCTTTAACCGCCCGCCGTGCCCGTTCGCGTCATTGCCACGGCTAACTTCAAGCGCGAGGCTAAGCCTTTAGTAAAGCGGTACCGCTCGTTGAAATCTGAGCTGGCAGTTCTTGGAACCGCTCTACTGGCACATCCCGCTTTAGGGGAGCCGTTGGGGCGGGACTGCTATAAAATAAGGGTGGCTATTGCCAGTAAAGGCCAAGGCAAAAGCGGCGGGGCGCGGGTTATCACCTACCGGCGGGTAGTGGACGCGCAAACCGGGACCGAGTGGGTTTTTCTACTCTCAATCTATGATAAGTCAGAGGTTGCGTCAATTGGGCGAGAGGAAATTCGGCAGTTATTGAAAGCGGTGCCGGATGATTTCCCGGATGAGTGATATACTGGCGTCTTGCACAGTTTAAAAACGGCCGTTCTGGAAACAGAGCGGCCGTTTTTGTCTCCAGTCGAGGTGTCTACCCGTCGCCCTACCGCAAATCATCAAAAGCATACTGCCCTGTACTCCAGAACTCATCGAGGGCCATTAGCCGGGGCTTAAAGAAAGGGATGAGCCGGGCCCAGTCGTCGCGGGAGAACAGGTTGGCGGGGCGCAGCTCGCGGTAGATGCGGGCCAGCGGCTGCCCGCTTTCATTGATGGCGGTTGGCTCCCAAGTCCAGGTTTCGCCGGTGGCTTCTTCCAGCATAGCCCGTAGCTCCCGAAACTGCTCGAAGAACAGCTCGCGCAGGCCTTCGTCGGGGTGCGTTATTTCGATGCTGACGGTGGCGTGGCGGTTATCGGCGTGCAGGCGGAAATACACGTGCTTGAGGCCGGTTTTGTAATTCATCCAGTTCACCGGCCCGCCGTCGGCCGAGGGCACGGGCTGCATGTACTGGCCCAGCGTGGTCCAAAAGGCCTGGCGGAGCTGGGTAGCTTCGGTTTTGCTATACATAGGCGGCAAAGGTAGCGGGCGGGCGAAAGAGGCCGGCCGAACCCGGGCAAACGCGCCCCGTGCTGTCGGGTTGCCCAACCCGTAGCTGCGCAAACCCGTTTTGCTGCGTAGTTTAGAGCCTCACTACGCCTCCCTGCTCCATGTCCGATTCTACCCCCGCCAACGCCCTGGTACTACTCGAATGCCTCGTGGCCGGCACCACTCATCGCCCCGGCCTGCGCGAGTTCGAACCTACGCTGCAACCCGGCCAGCCGCTGGCCCTCACCCGCGAAGCCGACAGCTCCTACGACGACTGGGCCGTGCGCGTGCTCACCAGCGGCCCCGGCGAGGCGTTCTGGCTCGGCTACCTGCCCGAAGGCCGCAACGAAACCGTCGCTCGTCTGCTCGACGCCGGCTACCCACTCTCGGCTCGCCTCACCCACAAAGCCTGGGAAGATGAGTGGCTGCACCTGGAAATTGAAGTGCTGCTGGCCCAGTAGGACGAATCAGGAACTGTATAAGAACAGTCATGCTGAGCGAAGGCGCAGCCGCAGTCGAAGTATCTCTACTACCATAGTAATCCTGTCGTCGGGAAATACTTTAGCAGTAGAGATTCTTCGACTACGGCTGCGCCTTCGCTCAGCATGACAGTTTTATAATAGTGCTTCTACTGCTCAATGTTAACAGTTCACCGCCTACAGCTCATCGGCTAGGGCCAGCACTTGCTGCCGGGCCAGTGCTATTTCGGGGTGGTCGGGGAAGTGCTGTTGCACCCACTGCGTAAAGCCGCTCACAATGCTACCTACGGCCTCACGGTTGCTGGCCGGGGCCGGCTCGCTGGCCCGGCGCTCTTCTTCCGACAAGGTCGGGAAGGAGTCCTCCAGCCCGATGTGGCTCATTAAATCCGACACGAACACCATGCCGCATACCTGCAGGGCCTGGTAAAGCTGCACCACTTCGGGCATGCTGAGCGGCAGCGGCTCGTGAGGCTGCGCATGGCCGAGCCGGGCAATAAGGGGCTCCAGAGTGGCGGGCTGCAGGTGGGGCAGTGCCTGCACAGCCTGCGCAAACGGGTGGTCGGTGTCCTGCGGCAGGCTGACGGCCAACAGCAGCGCCAAGCGCATAATGTGCAGCTGCGGCGGCAACGGCCGCAACTCGGCCACGGGCCGGGCGGCCATTTGCGCGGCCAAAAAACCTGCAAAAGCCTCCTCAACTGCCAGCCGATGCAGGCCCAGCGAAGCCGCGCCTGCCGGGGCCGCTACATGCTCCTCCAACTGCCCCAGAAAAGCCCCGCTCAACTGCTGGCAGTAAGCGAGCAACTGCCCCAGTTGTTCTTCAGTAATACCCATAGCCTGCCGCACATAGGCCAGCACCGGCGCGGCCAGGCTGGTTTCCAGCGTCAGGCCCCCCAGCAGCAGCAGGTGGTACACGGCCAGCGGCTCCTGCCGCAAAGCCGCCAGCAGTTGCGCATGGCTACTTATGCCGTTGAGCCGCTGTACGGTAGCTGTATCGAGGCCGCTAAGCTGGCGGATCCGGTCGGTGGCGGGTGTGGCGGGCCGGCTCAGCAGCTCCAGCGTGGCCATGCCGTGTAGGTTCAGGGTGTGGGTGAGCTGGGCGTAGAAATCGGCTGGCAGAGTATCGAGCCAGGAATCGGAAGGGGGCATATGCGAGGCAGCGGGTTGAGGCTGCAAGGTACAGCCCTGGCCTGCTGATTGGAAGTAGCAACGCAGGCATTGCGGGCAAAAAGTGGCGGCGTAAGGACAGAATTGAAGCTTTCTGGAAAGTAGTCGAAATCAATCAGAACGTCATGCTGAGCGCAGCCGAAGCATCTCTACCGCTACGTTAGAGAAGCCGCTGGCGAAGCAGTAGAGATGCTTCGGCAAGCTCAGCATGACGTTCTTTAGGCTTTCTAAACAGCTTCATTACTAATAAAATTAGCTATATCCATGATGTCAACTATTTTTTGCTAAAAAAGGCACCAAGGCCGGCGGCAAAGTGTTACCTTTCGACACGCTGAATTATTGCCAGACTTATGCGCGAACCGCTCCTGACGGGTGACACCGAACACTACGACGCCACCGATAAAGACATTGACAAGGCCCTGCGGCCACTTTCCTTCGACGACTTCGCCGGCCAAGAGAAAGTGGTGGAAAATCTGAAGGTGTTCGTGGCCGCCGCCAAGCGCCGCGGCGACGCCCTCGACCATGTGCTGCTGCACGGCCCTCCCGGCCTGGGTAAAACCACGCTCTCGCACATCATCGCCAACGAGCTCGAATCGGGCATCAAGATGACTTCGGGCCCGGTACTCGACAAGCCCTCCGACCTAGCCGGCCTGCTCACCAACCTCGAGCCGCACGACGTACTCTTCATTGACGAAATTCACCGCCTGAACCCGGTAGTGGAGGAATACCTGTACTCGGCCATGGAGGACTACCGCATCGACATCATGCTCGATTCGGGTCCTAATGCCCGCTCGGTGCAGATTTCGCTGTCGCCCTTCACCCTCATTGGGGCTACTACGCGCTCGGGCATGCTCACGGCTCCGTTGCGGGCCCGTTTCGGCATCAGTTCCCGCCTCGAATACTACGATGCCAAGCTGCTGACCAGCATTGTGGGCCGCTCGGCCGAAATCCTGGCCACGCCCATTGATGATGAGGCGGCCTACGAAATTGCCCGCCGCTCGCGCGGCACCCCGCGCATCGCCAACAACCTGCTACGCCGCACCCGCGACTTCGCCCAGATCAAAGGCAATGGCACCATCACGCAGGACATTGCCCAGTTTGCCCTGGCGGCCCTCGACGTAGATGCCCGCGGCCTCGACGACATGGACAAGCGCATCCTGACCACCATCATCGACAAGTTCAAAGGTGGTCCGGTAGGCATCAGCACCATCGCCACGGCCTGTGGCGAGGAGGGCGAAACCATTGAGGAAGTCTACGAGCCATTTTTGATTCAGGAAGGCTACCTGAAGCGCACCAGCCGCGGCCGCGAAGCTACCGAGGCCGCTTACGAACATCTGGGCCGGCTCATGCCCCAGCACCTGCGCGGCAACTCATCTACCGGCGAGCTGTTCAGTTAGGCTGCGTAGCCAACCATAAACGGCCCGGCACCTGCTACCATTTGGCTGGCAGGTGCCGGGCCGTTTATGGTTGGTCAAGGTGCTGAAACGACGGGTTTGGTTTGCTGTGCATCGCGCTTAGGCATCAGGAAGCAAGGAAACCGGGTTTTGGAATGACCGGAGCAGTACTTTCGGCTATTCGTTGTGGCCGGGCCGGCAGTGCTACGCTGCCGGCCCGGCCCACGCAGCCTCTTTGGCCAACCCTTCTCGCCTGCTTTCTCCTCCGCTGATGCTACCAGTTCGTCCTTCTGCTACGCCTGGGCCCGCCATGCTGGCCGAAAAAAAACTTTCCGGGCTCGACCGGGGCCTGACGCTGTGGATATTTCTGGCCATGGCTCTGGGGGTGGTATTGGGTTATCTGGTGCCCGGTGTCAATGAGGCGGTGAGCTACTTTTCGGTGGGCACCGTGAATGTGCCACTGGCCGTGGGCCTGATAGTGATGATGTACCCGCCGCTGGCCAAGGTGCGCTACGAGGAGCTACGCAGCGTATTCGGCAACACGCGCATTATCGGGCTGTCGCTGGTGCTCAACTGGCTTGTGGGCCCATTGCTCATTTTTCTGCTGGCCATTTGGCTCCTGCCCGACAAGCCAGAATACATGATGGGGCTGATTTTATTGGTATTGCCCGCTGCATTGCCATGGTGCTGGTCTGGAATGATCTGGCCGACGGCAGCCGCGAGTACGCCGCCGGGCTGGCCTGGCTGTTTATCACGGTGCTGCCGCCGTATTTTGGGTTGGAAGGCTACACGGTGAATATTGCATTCGGCGACATCGCCCAAAGCGTGCTGGTTTATCTGGGCATTCCGCTGGTGGCGGGTTACTTGTCGCGCCGGGTGTTGCGGTGGCTTAAAGGTGAGGTATGGTACGAGCAGGTTTACCTGCCGGCCATCAGTCCCGTTACGCTGGTTGCGCTGCTGCTAACTATTGTGCTTATGTTCAGCCTGAAGGGTGAAACCATTGTGCAGCTGCCCCTGGACGTACTGCGCATTGCCCTGCCGCTGGCCCTGTACTTCGGCATTATGTTTCTGCTCAGCTTTGCTGCCGGCAAATGGCTGGGGGCCAGCTACGCCGAGAATACCAGCATTGCTTTTACGGCCACCGGCAACAATTTTGAGCTGGCCATTGCCGTAGCCATCGGCGTGTTTGGTCTAAACTCGGGCCAGGCTTTTGCCGGCGTTATCGGGCCACTTATCGAAGTACCCGCCCTCATTGCCCTGGTGAACGTAGCGCTCTGGCTACGCCGCCGCTGGTACCCCGATTCGCCCGTAAAAACAAGTACATAACTCCCGCACACCTGATGTATGCGGGCAGGTTGCCAACAGGCTCGATTAATCTCGTTTACAGCTATTTAGAGTGCCTACTGTTGCGCTCAGCCAGGAAAGTGCACAAAAAGTCGGCGAAATGATTCTGCTTCACGTTCAGGCGGAATGTCTAAATTGCCTTTCAATTGACGGTTATGTGTGGTGCCGGTGCCCCCTTGTGTTGGGACATGCATCCGTAGTATTACGCCACTGCTTAGCGTCTCTAAATCCTGCTCTAATCACCTGCTGCCCATGCCTGCTGCCTCCCGGCTTTACTTCAACAACCCTGTAGGGAGGGTTATGGAACACCCCGAAGGGTACGCCCATATTATCTACGAGCCGGGCCCTCGTCGGCTCGATTACCTGCAGTCCTTTCTGACCCATACCGGCAAGTTGCTGCGGCTACGGGGCTGGAACAAGTTGCTGGGCGACCAGCGGCTGATGACGCCCTTTACAGCCGAGGAAAGCGAATGGATTGTTGACTTCTGGCTTACAGCCGAGCAGCGGGGCAGTGCCCGCATTTATGGCGCCGTATTGCTGTCCGAAGAAGATATTGCCCTTCTTCCTGCGAGCCAGCTCACGGTCGATGCGCACGTTGCCGCCCTTACCTACCGCATATTCGATTCGGAGGTGGCGGCGCAACAGTGGCTGCAGCAAGTATCGTAAGTGCCCGTTGGTCTGGTGGCTTAACCGGCTCTGCTGTGTGGCGGGATAGGACAGAAAGGGTTATTTGCAGCCTTTAGTTATCTATCGTAAATCAGCGCACCCATTCCTCAGGCCTGCCCTAGTTCAACGTGGCTGGGGCCGTAAACCTGCCACAATCCCCTTCGCAATGGCCAACCGCATCCTTTACGATACGCCTGTTCTGACCATTTCCGTTAATTACATCGACGACTGGCTATACCTTGATTGGCACGGCCGGCTCACCGATGAAGATATCGTGCCTGGTGCCCTCCGATTGCTTGAGTTGCTAAAGCAGGAAGGCTGCGCTAAAATTCTCAACGATAACACCCACGTGTCCGGCCTGTGGGCCGATGCGGCCAAATGGGGCAGCGACGTGCTCTTCCCGCAGCTTCATGCCGCGGGCTGCCGTTACTTTTCGTGGGTACACTCGCCCGAGCGCTACAGCCAACTGTCGGCCGAGTTGGCCATGCAGCAGACCTCCGCCGGTATCACGTTTATGTCTTTTCAAGACCTGTCCACAGCTGCCGCGCGGCTCCGTCGCATGTAAATAAAGGCTCGTCGCCTGCTCCTTTTTTCGCGCCATGACTTCTCCACTTCCCGCCCCCGGCACGTTCTATTCTTTGTGGCAGCTACCCGAGCATTATATGCTGGTAGCGCCCGATCATACTATTCTGGACGCCAGCAACCTATACCTGACTACCACGCTGCTGGAACGCGCTAACATTTTGGGCCGCAATGTGTTCGATGTTTTTCCCCGCGAAGAGCAGAGCGAGTGGCAGGTGCTTTTCAATTCGCTTGAATACGTACGTCAGCACGCTACGGCCCACACTATGCCGCGCATCCGCTACGACCTGCAGCGCCCCGCCACGCAGGGTGGCGGGCTGGAAGAGCGGTACTGGCAGACGACCAACTACCCCCAGTTCGACGACCAGGGCCAGCTCCAGACCATTCTGCTGAAAACGGAGGACGTAACCACGCAGCACCGTGCCGAGCAGCAGGCCGCGGCCATAGAGCGCGAACTGCATGAAAGCCAGGAGCGGACCCGCTTTATTCTCGAGTCGTTGCCCGTTATGGTCTGGACCACCCAGCCCGATGGGGCGGCCGATTACTTCAACCAGCGCTGGCTCAGTTTCACGGGCAAGCCGCTGGAAGCCGAGGCCGATTTCGGCTGGCTTGATGGCGTACACCCCGACGACCGTGCCGGTGCGGGCGCGGCCTGGCGCGGGGCCTACGAGTCGGGGGAGGCTTACCAGACCGAATACCGCCTGCGCTGTGCCGATGGCGACTACCGCTGGGTATTGGCCCGTGGCATCCCGCGTCGTAATGCCGAGGGCGCCGTAACCATGTGGGTAGGCTGCAGCGTCGATATTCAGGATCAGAAGCTCATGGTGCTGGAACTGCTACAGGCCAGCGAGGAGCAGGCCGTGCTTTCCGATCAGGCATACCAGGCCTACCAACTCGCTCAGTCGCAGCGCGAAACATTTTACACCCTGTTTCAGCAGGCACCCGCCCTCATTGGCATTGCCCGGGGGCCGCAGCACGTCTTCGAGTTTGCTAACCCGCCCTACTACGAGCTGTTCGCCACCGACGACCTGATTGGCCGGTCGGTGCTGGAGGTAGTGCCTGAAGCCGCCGAACAGGGCTACATCACGCTGCTCGACAATGTGTATCAGACGGGAGAGCCGTTTTTTGGCAAGCAAATGCTGCTGCAGCTTCACCGGCGTGCCACGGGCCAAATTGAGGAGCGGTATTTCGACTTCTCTTATCAGGCGCTGCGCGAAAAAGGACAGATTGTAGGCATAATCAGCTTTGCCTTCGATGTAACGGAACTTGTGGAGGCCCGCCACAAGCTAGAAGCCCTGTTGCCAACGCCCCCGGCTGCCTCTTAGGTAAGCAAGTGTGCTCCCTTGATATTGCTCACTTCCTTACCCATGGACCTTACTACTCTTGATATTCAGCAAGCCCGCATTAAACAGATTCTGTTTAAGTCGCAGCTGCGTTCGGTGCTCTACGGAGTGCGCGAGGCCGATGAGAACCTGTTCTCGCTGCAAAACAATGCGTTGGGCCTGTGGCTGAGCACCGAGGTAAAGCCCCGCTACCCCGACCGGCCCGAAGTGCGCGAAGCCGAACGCCTGCTCCAGCAGCTGCTCAACACGGGCCGCGAGCTGGCGGCACAGTACCGTCAGGGCCAGATTGACGAAGCCCGCCGGGGCCTGACGCGCATTGAGCAGATTGGCGAAGAGCTGGTTGCCGTGTTGCAGCAGCTCAGCACGCAACCGCCAAAGCTGGCAGCTTAAATCCCGAAGCGAGAAATGGGTAGCGGTCAGGATTTGCGGTCTAGCTGTTGCCGGAGTTCGTTGAGCTGCCGCTCATTTTCCTGGGCAGCCTGCCGGGCAGCCAGTCGCAGCTCAAGCTCATCCATAGCAATGGCCGCCATATCCTGCAGAACCAGCTTCTGGTTTTCGTTTAGGTAGCGTTGCTTCTGGTCGATGAGGCAGAAAGTGCCCAGTCGGTAGCCGTCGTGGGTTTGTAGCGGGGCGGCGGCGTAAAACCGCAGGCCAAATTCGCCCGCCACGAGTGGGTTGGCAAGGGTACGCGGGTCGTTGCGGGCATCTTCCACAATGTACACTTCGTCGGAGAGGATGGCCGAGTCGCATAGGCCGCCGCCCCGGTCAATCTGCTCCGCATCCAAGCCATAGCGCGATTTGAACCAAATCCGGTCTTCATCAACTAGGCTGATAATGGCAATGGGCATATTGAATACCCTGGCGGCGAGGCCTGCCAGGCGGTTCATACTGCCATCCTGGGGCGTGTCGAGGATATCGTAGCGCTTTAAGGCCTGCAGGCGTGCTGCTTCTAGGGTAAGTTCAGGCTGAGTTGACATAGCGGGTTGAGTTGGCAGAGCGGGAGAAATTTACCAATAATGAGGGCAATTTCCTGGGCCATGGGCTGCCGGGCTAGCTCCTGCAAAATGGACTAGCCCGGCAGCCTGGAGCGGGAAACGGAACCAGGTAGGAGCGGTATGCCTGCTTTGCCGGGGCTAAAAGTGCCAGCGCACGAAAGCCTCCATCGCCTCGTAGTTGGCCATGCCCAAACGGTGATAATGCTCGGCCGTTTCGTGGTTGCGGTGCTCGGCGCGCACCCAGAACTCGCGGGCGTCGTCGCCCGGAAACACGGGCGTATCCTTCTGGCTCTGGTGTTTGAAAATGGCGTTGCGCTTGCGCATAACCTCGTGCGGCGAGAGGGGCACGGCCATTTCAATCTCGTGCACCGGAAACTCGTGCCAGGCCCCGCGGTACATCCATACCCAGCAGTCAGCCACCCAGCTTTCGGTGGCCTTCAGGCGACGCAGGGCTTCGGCCACAATGTTGAAGCACACAATGTGCGTACCGTTGGGGTCGGCAAAGTCGCCGGCTAGAAATACCTGATGCGGTTTTATGCCCTGCAGCAGCTGCATGGTCAGCGCAATATCTTCATCGGTTACCGGGTGCTTCACCGTTTTGCCCGACTCATAGAAGGGCAGGGCCTGGAAGTGGATGTGGCTGTCGGGCAGGCCGGCGTAGCGGGCCCCGGCAATGGCCTCGCTCTTGCGGATATAGCTCTTGACGTTGCGAATTTCCTGGGTATCTACCTGGTTGGGCTGCTTCTGCCCGATAAACGCCCGCATGTTCTCGTATACTTTCAGCAACTCCCGGCCGTCGCGGCCCAGGCTCTTTTCCAGGTCGATGGCAAATTCCATGTAGCGCAGCACGTCATCATCCCACACCGCCGTGTTGCCCGAGGTCTGGTAGGCTACATGCACCTCGTGGCCCTGGTCAATCAGGCGAATAAAGGTGCCGCCCATCGAAATCACGTCATCGTCGGGGTGGGGCGAGAAGATGAGGCTTCGCTTCTTTTCGGGCAGGGCCCGCTCGGGACGCTGCGAGTCGTCGGCCCCGGGTTTGCCGCCGGGCCAGCCCGTAATGGTGTGCTGGAGGTGGTTGAAAATGGCAATATTGATGTCGTAGGCCGCGCCGCGCTCTGTTACCAGCTCGGCCATGCCGTTGTTGTTGTAGTCCTCTTCGGTGAGCTTGAGAATGGGCTTGCCCAGCGTGTTGGAAAGCCAGATGACGGCCTTCCTGATCAGCAGCTCGCTCCATACGCAGTCCTTCACCAGCCAGGGCGTATCGAAGCGCGTGAGTTCGGCGGCGGCGGCCTCATCGAGCACAAATTCTACGTTGGGGGCCAGCTGCAGGTAGGTTGCCGGCACCTCGCCTGATACCTCGCCCTCCACGGCCTTCTTCACAATGGAAGCTTTTTTGCCGCTCCAGGCCAACAGCACCAGCTCGCGGGCCTTGAAAATGGTGCCGATGCCCATGGTAATGGCTTTGCGGGGTACGCTCTCCTTGCCCCCGAAGTCGCGCGAGGCGTCGCGGCGGGTGAGGTCGTCGAGCGTTACCAGACGCGTGCCCGAGTTGGGGGCCGAGCCGGGCTCGTTGAAGCCCACGTGGCCCGTGCGGCCGATGCCCAAAAGCTGCAAATCCAGCCCGCCGGCCTGCCCAATCTGCTGCTCGTAGCGCAGGCAGTAGTCGGCCACGTCTTCGGGAGCCAGCGTGCCATCAGGAATATGGATGTTTTCCGGCTCGATGTCGATGTGGTCGAACAGGTGCTCGTGCATGAACGTCACGTAGCTCTGGGGCGCCGTGGGCAGCATGGGGTAGTACTCGTCGAGGTTGAAGGTGACGACGTTGCGGAAACTCAGGCCTTCCTGTTGGTGCAGGCGCACCAGCTCGGCGTACACCTGTACCGGCGTGGCCCCGGTGGCCAAACCCAGCACGGCCGGCTCGTTGCGCTGCTGCTTGCGCCGGATAAGATCGGCAATGCGTGCGGCTACCTGTATCGAAGCCAGCTGCGGGTTGGCAAACACCGTGACGGGCTGCTTCTCGAAGCGCGTTTCTTCCAGCAGATTAAGTCGGGTTGTAACGGGAGCAGTCGGGTTTGTCATCGGGCCGGGGGGGGAGAAGTTGTTAGGCAAGCGCAGGACTTGCGCAATCCAGTTCGCGCTACATGCCTGAGGCGCTTCTGCGTAAGTGCCGGCTCAATAAAGCAAAAGCTTTCTGGTAAGCGAAACGCCGGCGGTGAAAACTTGCCGAAAGCCCGGGGTTAGCCTGCAGAACAAGGCCGGAGCGGCTTAGCCAGGAAGCGCACAACCATTCCTTCAGCATGCAGATGAGGCCATGCGCCGCTATTTGCCCCGCCTAGGCAGGTGCCGGGCTTAAAGGTGCCGCCACACCCTGCCACCAATATCGCCTAGCCGATAAGCTGCCGGGCAATGGCAGGCAGGGTGGAGCCGGTAAGAGTAGGCGTGGGGGCCAGCGGGTAGGTTTGCTGGCCCGGACGGGTAATGAAAGCGGCCTGTAAGCCAGCCAGCTGCGCTCCGGCCGTATCCCAGCCGTGGGCCGCCACCAGCATGGTTTCGGCCGGGGCCGCTTGCAGCTGCTGGCAGGTGCTGAGATAGGTGGTGGGGTGGGGTTTGTAGCACTTAAGCGAATCGATGCTGATCAGTTGCTCGAAAAAGCCAGTCAGGCCGGCGTAGGCCAGCTGCTTGCGCATGGTGGCGTCGGGCGAGTTGGTGAGCGTGACCATGCGAAAGCCCGCCTGCTGTAGCGCCGTGAGGCCGGGAATTACGTCGGGGTGCGGAGGCAGCTCGGCAATGAGGGCAAGCAGCTCCTTTTTGCGGCTGGCCGGGCGGGCCGGTTGGCCCAGCGCCTGCGCCAGCATATCGAGGGCCGCGTCGCCAATCTGCCCGAAGTTGTGGTAGTTGCCGGTTACGGTGTCCACCAATGAATACTGCAGCAGCAGCGAAAACCACTGTTTAAAGGCGGTTTCAGACTTGAACTCTTGGTTAACCGCCTGCTGCAGCTTGCCCAGGTCGAGCAGGGTTTCATTGACGTCGAAAATCAGCAGTTTGGGACGGTTGGAATCGGCAGACATGGCGGACAGCGGAAAAGGGTAGGGCCGCGGCAGCAGCTACCAGGGCAAGGGAGGATAAAACTACGCGGGGGGTAAGCTTCTGCCGTTTACGCAGCTGCTCCAACTCCGGCCGGCCACAGCGAGCTGATGGGCTGGCTGGGCTGGTAGCCCGGTCACATTAGCGGCAGCAACGGCCCGCCTGACCTTCTGGAGAATCTGCTACGCGAGAAACGGGGCACAGCACGTTTAGCATGGCCGCCGCTACTGTGCTAAAAGCCTACACTGGCAGCGACGAGTTCGGCTACTTCTATATGCAGCGCAAACCGCTGGCCGCCGACCCGCACGAGCAAGTGCTGGGCGTTCTGTTGAGCTGGAACACGTTCCGCGACGCGGCGCTCGATGCCGGCGAATCCCGCATCTACGGCGGTATCCACTTCTACGAGGGCAACGTGTCGGGGTTGGAGCTGAGCAAAAATGTGGACACCAACGCTTTCGAAAAATCCAAGGCCTACTGGACGGGCACCGTGTAGTTGGCCGCGGGGTGGCCGGGCAGGGCAAGCCGAATTGCCAGCCCACCAAAACTTGTGCGGGGCAACAGAGTTATAGGGCACGGTTTTCGGGGGTAGCGGCTGCAACAAGGCGCTGCAACCGAACGCCACCCTTCTCAGTCATTCGCATTAAACAAGAAAACCCGATGAAATCTACCTTCCTGCTCACGGCCGCGCTGGCTGTTTTTGCGGTTCAGGCGCAGGCCCAGATGGCTGCCCCCGCCGCCGCGCCCCTGGCGGCTGCCGACCAGATTGCCACCAAAAAAGGCCCGCTTACGGTGCAGCCTATCACGCACGGCAGCGTGGTATTTACCTGGAACGGTAAAACCATTTACGTGGACCCCTACGGCGGAGCCGAAGCCTATGCCGGCTTGGCCGCCCCCGATGTTATCCTGATTACCGACATTCACGGCGACCACCTCGACCCCAAAACGCTGGCGGGCCTTTCGGTAGGTAAAGCCCTGATGGTGGTGCCCAAAGCGGTAGCCGAAAAGCTGCCCGCCGAGTATCAGGCGCAGGTGCGTATCCTCAACAACGGCCAGCGCCTCGATACGCTGGGCATGTCGGTTTCGGCCGTGGCCATGTACAACCTGCCCGAAGCCGCCGATTCGCGGCATACCAAGGGCCGGGGCAATGGCTACGTGCTGAACCTGGGCGGCAAGAACGTGTACCTGTCGGGTGACACCGAGGATGTTGCCGAAATGCGCGCCCTCAAGAAAATAGATGTGGCTTTCGTGTGCATGAACCTGCCCTACACCATGGACGTGAATCAGGCCGCCCAGGGCGTGCTGGCCTTCAAGCCGGGCATCGTGTACCCCTACCACTACCGGGGCCAGGATGGCCTGAGCGACGTAGACGGCTTCAAGAAAACCGTGAACACCGCCAACAAGAAAATCGACGTGCGGCTGCGCAACTGGTACCCAGCGGCCAAGTAGGCCTGCCTGCTATCTGCTACCCAAAACGGGCCCGCTACCTGGTTGCTACAACCAGGGGCGGGCCCGTTTTGGGTGGGCAGTGGTGGTAAGGTTACTATGCGTTCAGCAGCTTGATGACTTTGCGCCTGCCTTCGCCCAATCAGGCCAGAAACCCGGTTGGCTGGCCCGTGTGCGTTAGCGTAAGCTGGTGCATGGCGCGGGTGCAGGCCACGTACAGCATGCTCCGGTCGACTTCCGTTTGGTAGGTGCGGGCCGATGCAAAGGGCACAACAACCTCATCAAATTCCAGCCCTTTGGCCAGGTGAGCCGTGGTGATGATGACGCCCTCTTTGAAAGACGAGGACTCGTCGGTGAGCAGGTAAACGTCCGGGGCCGGCAGCGCCTCATGCACCTGCTCGGCCTGGTGCTGGGTTTTGCAGATGATGCCCAGCGACTGATTGCCGGACTTGCGGAAGGCTGCCAGCAGCTGCTTAAGCGTGTTTAGCTCATCGGCGGGGCTGCCGCAGCACACCACGGCCGGGGCCGGCCCGTGCCTTTCCAGCGGAATGATGTGGGGGTTGGGCGTGATGCGCTGCGCGAAGGCCGTAATTTCCATCGTCGAGCGGTAGCTCCGGTAGAGCCGGACCACATCGGCCTGCGGGAACACCCGCTCAATCGTTTCGGCCGAAGAGGCGCTGTACGGGTTCACGGTCTGGCTTACATCGCCCAGAATGGTTTTGCGGCAGGTAAACAGGCGCGACAGCACAGCGTACTGCACGGGCGTATAGTCCTGCATTTCGTCTATCAGCAGGTGCTTTACGTGGGCGTATGTGCTAACACCCTCCAACCGAATGCGCAGATAGATCAGGGCAAACACGTCGGCGTACTCCAGCTTCAGGTTCTGCCCGAGCTTAAGCAGCGTGGGCTGGCCGGACCAGCGGTAAAAGTCGCGGTAGATGTCGAGCACATTCTGAAACCGGAACATGCGGTTCAGAGCCTCGCCAATCGTGCCCTTTTCGCGCCCGCTGAGCTTGCGGCCGGCAGCGTGGCGCACGTAATCGCGCACATCCTGGGCCACTAGGGCAAAGCGCTTCAGCAGCGGCACGCGGTGGTAGCCCCGGAACTTCTGCTCGATAACGGCCTTCGGAACCAGCGTGCTGCCCACCCGCAAGTCCTGAAACGTGAGGTAGCTGTTTTCGATGTGCAGTAGGTACTGGTTGAGTTGACTCAGAAAATCGAACGAGGACTTAAACCGGATGCGCTCAATAAACGCCGCGTCGTGGTGCTCTAACAGCGCCGATACCTGCTCAAAGAAGGTCTGGAACGGCTGCCGGTTTTCGAGCAGGTCGGCCGCCAGCTCCTCCATCACCATCTCCGGAATGTGCTCTTCGCCCAGCTCGGGCAGCACGTTGGAAATGTAGTCGGCAAATACCTTGTTGGGCGAGATGATAAGAATGTCGCCGGCGGAAATGGTTTCGCGGTAGCGGTAAAGCAGAAAGGCAATGCGGTGCAGGGCAATAGAAGTTTTGCCCGAGCCGGCCACGCCCTGAATCACCATCACCGACGCCTCCTCGTTGCGGATAACTGCGTTCTGGTCGCGCTGGATAGTAGCAACAATGTTCTTGAGCTTGTCGTCCGACGACTTGGCCAGCTCGCGCTGCAGCACGTCGTCCTGAATGTTCACGTCGCTGTCGAGCAGAAATTCCAGGCGGCCGTCGCGGATGCGGTACTGACGCTTGAGCCCAATGGTGCCGCGCACCGAACCGGCCGGCGTGGTGTAGGAGGCCGGGCCCGACTCGAAATCGTAGAACATCGACGAAATAGGGGCCCGCCAGTCGTAAATCAGGTTGGCGCGCTGCAGCTCGTCGAAGAAGGAGTAGATGCCGATGTACACCGGCGCGGCTTCGCGGCCGGTAGCGGCAAAATCGAGCCGGCCGAAGTAGGGCGACTGGCCCAGCTTAAGCAGCTTACGCTTGCGGCTCACGGCAGCTTCGCCCGTAAACGCCATGCGGTTGATGGACTGGCCGGCCGCCACCATATCGGCCTCATCCATGCCCGACTGGTGCTCGTGGATGTACTCTTTTTTCTCCCGCAGCTCCTCTGAAAACTGCTTTACCGAGCCGTCTACCCGCCGGATGGCCAGCGTCAGTTGCTCCTTTATCTGCTCCAGGTATTCTTTCTCCTCCTGCTGGGTTACGTTTATCACGGCCGACTCCTGAAAATTGAACCCCAAAGGTCGGGGCAAATTCCGGGGTATGGAAGCGGCGCAGCATTGCGGGCCCCGGCACTACGCACCGCTGGCGGGCCTCCCGTTTCGGCATAACGTATTTTTGTACTTCCTTTCTGCCTGATTCTATGCTGCCAACGGCCCACTATACTGCTTTCATCAAACGCCGGGCGGCGGAGCTGGGCTTCATGTACTGCGGTATTTCGGAGGCCGGATTTCTGGAGGATGAAGCCCCGCGCCTCGAAAACTGGCTGAACCAGAACATGCACGGCCAGATGGCCTACATGGCCAACCACTTCGATAAGCGCCTCGACCCGCGCCTGCTGGTGGAGGGCGCTAAATCGGTTATTTCGCTCCTGCTCAACTACTATCCGCCCGAGGAAACCCAGCAGCCCGACGATACCCTCAAAGTCAGCAAGTACGCCTATGGCCGCGACTATCACTTCGTCATCAAAGACAAGCTGAAAGAGTTGCTCCACGATATGCAGCAGGAAATAGGGGAGGTGGGGGGCCGCTGCTTCGTCGATTCGGCCCCGGTGATGGACAAGGCCTGGGCTAAAAAGAGCGGCCTGGGCTGGGTGGGCAAAAACTCCAACCTGATTACGCCCGGCGTGGGCTCGTTCTACTTCATTGCCGAGCTGATTGTGGACGTAAAACTCGACTACGACGGCCCCATCAAGGACTACTGCGGCACCTGCACCAAATGCGTAGATGCCTGCCCCACCCAGGCCATTACCGAACCCTACGTGGTGGACGGCAGCAAATGCATCAGCTACTTCACCATCGAGCTCAAAGACCAGATTCCGCGGGAGGTGGAAGGCAAGTTCGGCAACTGGGTATTCGGCTGCGACATCTGCCAGGACGTGTGCCCCTGGAACCGGTTCGCCAAACCCCACCACGAGCCACAGTTCAACCCCCACCCGGCCCTAAAAGACCTGACCCGCAGCGACTGGCAGGAAATCACCCACGAACTTTTCTCGGAGCTATTCCGGCAATCGGCCGTAAAACGCACCGGCTACGCGGGCCTGCTGCGCAACATCCGCTTCGTAACCGACGATGCGCCCGAAGCCGCCGACACTGCTGCCGACTAATTGGGTGCCAAAACGCAAGGGCCGGGCAGCGCTACCAGTAGGTGCGGTGCCCGGCCCTTGCGGTGCCGGCTGCGTGGGATGCAACAGGAGAGGTAGGGCTTAGCCCAAAGCAGGCTGACCGAAAACCCGGTTCAGGAGGCGATGATAAATTCTGGAGAATTGCTGGTAACACCAGGCTTTGAGTTCCTGCAAATCGGCGGGTACCAGATTTCGCAGGGCCTTGCGTAACTCCTTCTCAAACAAAATTTTGTCAAAGCTCACTTTCAGCAAAATAGTTTTGGCATACTCCAACATGGCGTTGAATAATTTGGGGTGGGAAAGGTGGGAGTGTGGGTAAGAACGAAGAATTAAAAGGTGGAAGAATGATTTTTAGTGGGGAAACTGCCCCTTGTACGGCTGCCACAGAGAAAGGCCGTGCGACATCCGTAACCGGGTAGCTCCTTTCTTGAAAGATACAAAATTTTGCCGGACAGATGCAACTACCGGACAGGTGCCTATTGTGGCAAACAGGGCTAAAAAAAGCAGGCGGAACGTGGTTTACCACGTTCCGCCTGTAAAAAACGAATATTGCTGATCGGCTCTCAGGCCCGTATTTAGTACGTAAACAGGGCTGCTACATTGGTCGCGACAATAGCGTCGGCGGGTTCGTCGAAGGCCTCGGCCACCTTGCGCAGGATGGCTTCTGCGCTTAGCGGTGGCGTTGCCACGTTAATGGGCAGCGTCGAATCGAAAGGCACCGAAACCAGTGCGCCCCCCTGGCCACTGGCGTCGCTGGCGTTGTAGGTCTGGATGAAACCCGATTCGCCTTCGTACACCTTGGCAATGGCCGGGCTGGTGGCGGGTACCGGAGCGTCGTCGGGGCTTACCCAGCTTTTTACCGCAACCCCGCGCTGTCGGCGCAAAGTGCGCAGGTGCGAGGCATGGCGGGCTTCGGCCGAGTGGCTGCGGAGCAGCGTTTCGGTGAGGTAAGCATCAGCGCGCACAAAATCAACCTGGCTCTTATAAACACGCACGGCTACGTCTTTCACCACCTGCGCCACCAGCAAGTAGGTAGCGGGGTTGGTCTGGATGTCGGGGTAGAGGGCGGTCTGGGCGCTGTTCTTGCTGCCCGTAAAATCGTAGCGCGGCGTGGTCGGTAGCGTGGCACCACCGTCGGTAATCAGCTGCGAGAAAAGGGTAACGCGCTGCGCCTCCTGCTGCTGAATAACCTGAATACCGGCTTTTTCGGTGGCCGTAAGGGGCAGCGCCGGGTAACCGGCTACCAGGCCCAGGGCGCGCGAGTGCAGCTCGTTGCCCAGGGCCGCCAGCTGGCGAACCAGCACCAGCACATCGAGGCGGGTACGGGTGTCGAGGGTGCCGGCAGTGGCCGGCTGGCTGAGGGCGCTTAGGAGTAAGCCCGGCAGCAGGGCCGTACCGGCCTGGCCCAGCCGGCCCAGGGCGGCGCGGCGCGGGGCCGCCAGTTGGGGGGCGGCAGTAGTCGAATCGAGGTCGGCCAACCGGGCCAGCAGGTTCAGAAAATCCATGAGAAAGAAAAAGCGAAGCTTAAAGCGTCATCAGGTTGTCGGCCACCAGTACCACGGGTACCAGTGGGGCGAGCAACTTGGCTACTTCGACGGGCGTTTTTATGGTGTCGAGCCCGGCTTGGTTGCCGGTAGACGATATTACATCGGGCCCGGCGAAGGAGTTGGGCTCGGCCTGGTCGCGCACGAAGGCTGCATGACGGGCCTTCACGGAAGTGATTTTAAGCAGCAGACGTAGGTAACTGCTGTTGGCCAGCCGCCGGCCCAAGCCGTTGTACGCACCCACCGCAAGGTCTTCGAGGGTGCGGGCCGCCTCATACGCGCCTTTGCGCGTGGTGAGGGTATAGGTCGTGAAGTTAAACTCCAGCGCCGTCGTCAGGCCATTATCGTAGGCTGACGTACCGAGCACCGACTTGTAAAACTCGCGGTAAATAACCTCGTGGTCGCGCATATCCACAAAAGCGGCCGTGTCGGCGGCCGTAAAATCGGCCGGGGGCGTTGTAACCACTTTTTGGTAGAGCGACGCCTGTATCTGAGCCAGTAGATAGGTCAGGTTGAGGATGCCCGTATCGTTGCCCGCAAGGACCAGTGTGCCGGTACTGCCATTGGGCACCGGCGTCGGGTCGTCGTCGTCGTTGCCACAGCCGGCCAGTACCAGCGCCGAGGAAGCAGCCGTAGCACTGGCTACCCGTAAAAAAGTGCGCCGGCGCAGGGCCCGGCCCGAAAAAGAAGTGTCTGCCAAATCAGCCATACGCGAAAATAAATCCGACAAGTAACAACCCAACGCAGGTTGCCAAGTCCCGGAAGGTAAAGGTACTTCATTGAACCCGGATGCTCTACCGCCACGATACCGATACCGACCAGAAGGTTGCCAGGCCAGCGCACCGGGCAGCGCATCTGGCACCCGCACCGCGCCGTTTAGCCTGTCCAGCCTCTTGCTCTGGCACAGATGTCACGCCATGCGGGCGTCCTGTCAAATGAAAACAGGCTGCTCCTTACGGAACAGCCTGTTTTCATTGGGAAAGCAAAAAAGCTGTAGCAGCTTATCCTTGTACCAAACCACCAGCGCGCGAAGCGTCGAGCACTTCGGCCATGGTCAGGATTTCGTCAAACGAAGCCGCCGCATCATTAGCCGAGTAAGGCGTGCCGAGCTGGCTGGTGATGTTAACGTTCGATTGGATAACGTTATCCTCGCGGATAGCACCGGTGTATACCGGACCCAGCGGAGCAGGCAGGTTAGAGTCAGAGGCTGGAATCCAGGCTGGCTGCATGCGCATGCCACGGATGTGAGCTGCGTGACGAGCTTCTACCGAGTGAATCTGGAGGGCAACCTGAAGCAGACTGGTCGTACCGGCCATTTTGCCTAGCAAGTTACCAGCCTGGCCTTTGTAGGCCCGTACACCGGTGTCTTCCAATGCCTGGGCTACTACCAACTGAGTAGGATAGTCGGCTGGGAAAGCCGAAGTCTTGAACTTTACGTTCGTCACGGGCGTGCCGTTCAGCGCTCTGATGGTGTCAGACAGCAGCTTAACGTGAGCAGTTTCGTGCTTCAGGATAGTAGCAATGGCTCCGGCGGCGGCACCAGCGGGTACTCTGCCGGCGGCAGTCATTTTCTTATAGAAGTCTTCTTCCAGCAACTCCAGGGTCAACGCGTAGTTGAGGACTTCAACAACACTGGGAGTCGTCGTCTGGCCATAGGCCTTCGAAAACAGCGAGGATACGAAAACTGGGGCGGCGGCCAAGGCGCCCATTTTGGCGGTATTGCCAAGGCTTTTGAATACTGCCCGACGGGAGTCGAAGCGGCCCAGTACGTCGGCGTCTACTTCCGACAGTTGCTCGATTATGCGAAGTATGTTCATGATGATGGCTCGTTAAAAGGAAGGAGGAATTACTTACCGACTCTCGAAGCGTCGAGCTTCTCTTTGATGAAGCTCTGAGCCGCCGTTACCACATCGACCGGCTCCATGGCCTTATCGAGGCCGTTGGCGTCGATGATGCTGTCATCAGCAAACGAGCCGGGGGAAATCAGGTCGCGCACATAAGCGGCGTGGCGGGCTTCTACCGATACAATCTGTCCGGCAATTACCAAGTAAGCCGGCGTCTTCAGGTATTTACCGGCACCGTTGTAAGCGGCTACTCCCAAATCCTCGAACGTTTTGGCGGTAGCCAATACCGAAGCACGCTTCGTGAAGTCGATGGAAGTGAAGATAGGCGTCAGGCCGGGGATGATCTGGCCGGGTGCGTCGCGGTTGATGGCCGCCTTGAAGAAGTCGCGGTGGATGGCTTCATGGGCAGCAACCTGGCTGAAGTAATCCTTTTCCAGGGTCGAGAAGTCGGCGGCAGGTGTAGCCTTTACCTGAGCGTAGAAAGCGGCTTCGAGTTGCTCCAGAGCGTATGCGTAGTTGAGCACGCCTACATCGCCCGAACCCAGATTCACGGTGCCGTTAGGCGTAACGATTTCATTATCGTCGTCGTCGCAGCCCGAGAGCAGCAGAGCAGTAGCTCCAGCCGTGGCTCCGGCGTACATGAAGAACGAGCGGCGCTTGATAGGCGTGTACAGCGGCTTGGCGAATTCCGCCTCTTCGCTGGCATTTTGCTTGATGTTGGACATTAGAGAAATAGTTTGGGTGAAAAAAAGGCAAGTTGAATCTGCACGCCCTGGGGCAGAGAATTACAAGTCAGGAACTTCTGCCGAAAAGAGCGGTGGAGTAGTTGCTGGGTAGAGTTACGACTGCAACTCAGCAGTGGATTGAGAATAACCGAAATTTTGTAACATATTATGTGTAATGTGCTGATAGATAGAATATGCCTTTTTCAATGCAAGGGGTATTTTTCAATAGAATGCCTCAATGAAAGGCGTCTGATAATCAGTTTAGTATGGTGAAAAATTGCTGGTATTGAATTTGTGCGCGGCTGCAATAGTGGGTTGCGGATTTTGTGCTACTCCATTATGGAGTGCGAACGGCTACGCTTCCAAATTGTTCTGGCCCAACCCTATTGGTAATCCTAAGATCAGTCCGGTAGCCGGGCGTTGGTGGGCTCAGTAGCCCCAAAGCAGTTTTTCGTAGCTTTGAAACCCACCCGCTGAAGTTGGGCATCATGCGTTTAGTTCTGGTTGTGTTTTGCTGGATGCTGCTGCTGCCCTCTTTTGGTGCCCATGCGCAGCCAACGGTACCAGCCGGCACGGCCGATATTGAATTGGGGCCGGGTGCTTTTCCGCTCAATGAGTACTACACTATCAGCTTCCGGCTGCGCGGTGCTCCTTTGGAACGCTACTCCGCCTTTCCCGATCTGGAGGGCTTCAAGAAAAGCGGCAAATCGAGCACCACTACCACGCGCATCGTGGGCGGTCAGAGCTTTACGGAGCTGACCATTACGCAGCGCTACGCCGCTTTTGCCGAAGGTGAGTACGAAGTCAAGCCCTTTAGCATGAAGGTGAACGGGCTGAGTCTGGAATCGGCGGGGGCCAAGCTAATAGTAGGCCCCCAGCAGACCAGCGCCCCGCCCGTGCCCGGCGGCGCGGCCCCGCTACAGGGTCTGGGGCTGCTCGACCAACTGTTTGGCAAGCCCAGGCCCCAGGACTATACCGAGCCGCGCGACCAGGCTTTTCTGACCCTCACCCCCGACAAAGAGCGGGTTTTTGTAGGAGAAGGTCTGCATGTGGCTTTGTATTTCTACCTGCGCCCCGAAGACCAGGCCGTACTCGATTTCTACGATTTTGCGGGCCAGCTGCCAGGTATTATCCGGCAGCTACGCCAGCGCACGGTGTGGGAGGAAAGCTTCGACGAGCAGGAGGTGGTGCCCGAAAGCGTGACGGTAGGTGGCCAGCCGTTTCTGCGTTACCGCCTCTGGGAAGCCGCGCTGTATCCGCTTAACGCTGCTCCGCTCGCGTTTCCGGCCGTCGAGTTGAAGATGCGCAAGTACAAGGTGGCCAAAAAGCCCGCCGAAGGCCTCGATAACCGTCTCGAAGGTTACAAAACCTACCGCTCGACCCCGCTAACGGTGCCCGTGGTGCCGTTGCCGCCTCACCCCCTGCGCGACCAGGTGCCGGTGGGCAACTACGAGCTGAAAGAGTTTCTCGACCGCACCACGTTTCGTACCGGCCGGACGTTTGCCTACACGTTTGCGCTCGAAGGCGAGGGCAACCTGGCTACCGCGAACCTGCCTGCTCCCGTGGCCCCCGTTGGCCTGGAGCTTTACGGACCTGAAGTGCAGCAGACGCTGACCCGCCAGAACGGTCGGGTAGGAGGGCGCAAGAGCTTCCGCTTCCGGCTGGTAGCCCGTCAACCCGGGCTGGTTCGCCTCGATACGCTGTTCCAGCTCATCGTTTTCAATCCTGCCACGGCCCGCTACGATACGCTGCGCCCAAAGCTGGGACCCGTAGTGACTGGGGCCGAGCGCACCGAAAACACCCTGCGCGCTGTGCCCACCGACCCGTTTTACCGCCAGGCCCTGGCCGCCGCCGATACCACGCCCCAGCCCCGGAGTATCTACCGCGACGTACGCCGCTACGCCAACCTATTTCTTGGTGTACTAGTAATTTTCGCCCTCTGGGGCTGGTGGCAGGCGCGGCGGTAAGTAGGTGCAGGCGTCGGTCATTCTGAGTTTGCGAAGGAGCTGGTTAAAGTCGAACAAGAAGCTTCGGTTAGAGGTAATAGGGTCCTTCGCAAGCTCAGGATGACAATCGTACTTTTGTCCTCCAAGTCACTCATCCATTACCCCACCACCTATGAACACTTTCGGCACCCTGTTTCGCATTACCACGTTTGGCGAGTCGCACGGGCCGGGAATTGGGGTGGTAATTGACGGTTGCCCGGCAGGCTTGGCGGTGGAGGATGCGCAGATTCAGGCGGCGCTGGACCGGCGCCGGCCGGGACAGTCGGACCTGACGACGCCCCGCGCCGAGGCCGACCGGGTGGAGGTGCAGTCGGGCATTTTCCGGGGCCAGACCACCGGTACGCCCATCAGCCTGTACATCCGCAACCAGGACCAGCACAGCCACGACTACTCCCACATCGAGCATGCCTACCGCCCCTCGCACGCCGACTACACCTATGACCAGAAGTACGGCCGGCGCGACTTCCGGGGCGGCGGCCGCAGCTCGGCCCGCGAAACGGCTGCCCGCGTAGCCGCTGGCGCTGTGGCTCAGCAGCTGCTTAATCAGCACGATATTAAAGTGAACAGCTACGTGTCGCAGGTGGGGGCGGTGGCCGTTCCGGTGGGCTACGAACAGTTGGATCTGGGCCTGATTGACACCAACCTCGTGCGCTGCCCGCACCCCGAAACAGCCGAGCGTATGGCCGCCCTCATCCGCCAGACGCGCGACCGGCACGACACGGTGGGCGGCCTGGTAACGGGCGTGGTGCAGGGCCTGCCCGCCGGCCTCGGCGAGCCGGTGTTTGATAAGCTGCATGCTGAGCTCGGTCGGGCCATGTTGGGCATCAACGCCGTGAAAGGGTTCGAATACGGCTCGGGCTTTGCCGGTACGCTGCTGTTTGGCTCCGAACACAACGACTCCTTCTATACGGATGAAGCCACCGGGCGCGTGCGTACCCGTACCAACCACTCAGGCGGCATCCAGGGCGGTATCAGTAATGGCCAGGACGTGTACTTCCGGGTCGCCTTCAAGCCTGTGGCCACCATTCTGCAGCCTCAGGCCACCATCAACGACCAAGGCGAGGCCGTAACACTGGCGGGCCGGGGCCGCCACGACCCCTGTGTGCTGCCCCGCGCCGTGCCCATCGTCGATGCCATGACCAGCCTCGTGCTAGCCGATATGCTGTTGCGGGCCCGGGCCAACAAGGTTTAAAGCGCATCGGCCACCGGGCCGGGCAGTACCCACGGGGCGGGTGCCAGGGTACGGCGTACACTTAGCAAATTCAGCGTAGGGCTGACAAGTGGCCGGGGCAGGTGGCCGTTCAAGCTCACGCTCGAATGGCAGTAGATGGCTACCGGTGGCTGGCCCCGGCGGCGGAAATCCTGGCTCAGCAGCTGCGCAAATTGAAGCAGCAGGTCGGGGCTGGCCCTGAGCTTATGGGCCTGGTTGAGCGTGAGGTAGTTCTGCGGGTGCACCCACTCTTCGCGCCCGTCGGGCAGCACTACCTGGAACATGGCCGTACCGGTTTTGCTGCGCAGCATCAGGTGCCAGCTGAAACGGTGGCCTTCCTCGGTCCAGTGCACATCGGCGGGGTAGAGGTAGTGGCGCAACGGTACCAGCAGCTGCACCAGTCCGAACAGGCCCAGCCCCGCCAGCACCCAGCGGGACCTTGGGGGCACAACGGCAGGAGCCGCGGAGGCTGCCTCGGCGGGTAGCGGCACTCGCGCCCGGAACCAGCGGCCCACGAAGCCCGGCAGCCGGCGCGGGAAATCGGGGGCGAAAAACAGGGTGGTTAATAGGATGGAAAACCACGGGAAAGTGCCCAGCCCGAATACCACCACGTTGGTGAGGTGGAACAGCACGGCCACCCCAAAAGCCCAGCGCCGACTGCGCCGCCACAGCAGCAGCGGCACAATCAGGGCATCAAACACAATGCCGCCGTAGCTCAGCATCCAGGCCGCGGCAGAGTGGCTCAGCAGCGGACCGATGAGCGGGTAGTTCGCCTTGGCTGCCAGCCACACCGTGAGGGGCCGGGCCGCCAGCCAGTCGGGATTAAGCTTGGCCAGGGCGGCCAACGCGTACACCAGCCCCATCTGAAACAGCAGCACCAGCCGCGTCCAGGCCGGGGTGGTGGCGGCCGGGGCCACGCGGCCGGCGCGCACATCGGCCGAGGCAGCGCGGTGGGCAGGTAGCACCAGCAGCACGGCCGCTACCAGCGCATACAAGTAAAAGTGGTTGATGTACTCGGTTTCTTCGAGTAGCAGCAGGGTAGCGTAGCCCAGGCTTAGCAGGGCGGCAGCCACGCGGTAGTGCCAGCCAGCAGCCACGGCCAGCCCGGCAGCTACCACCAGCCCGTAGAGCGCGTAAATGCCGGCCGGTGGCGGGTGCGGCAACCACTCCCAGCCTAGGTAGCGAAAGTGAAACTGCGGCTCGGTATAGTTGCGCACGCGACCCAGCAGAATGGCCCCGCCGTGCTCCAGCGCCAGTAGAAAGCCCGCACCCAGCCGGAAATACACCAGCCAGGCAATATCAACAGGGCGAAACAAAGCGGCAGTCAGGCGGCGCATAGATAGAGGCTTTCGGCGGCAAGCTACAAGCGGATGTCCAACATCTGCCTCCGGCTCATGACTTGAAGCTGCAAAGAAGCTACCTTTGCAACTATTGCCGCCCCGTGCGGTTTTATGGTACTAGGGCCGACCAAAACGGCCCGATTTTCTCTCCGCTTGTCTCCAAGTCTTTCAAACATGGCTGAACAACTCACTGCCCCCGCTGGCCCGGTATCGATATACGCCGAGGCTTCGCCCAACCCCGAATCCATGAAATTCGTGCTCAACGCCCAGCTTTTGGCTGATGGCGTGAGCGTGGACTACCCCAACCTGGAAGCCGCCGGTAACTCGCCGCTGGCTCAGGAACTGTTCAATTTCGATTATGTGGGCCGCGTGTTTATCGCCCAGAACTTCGTGACCATCACCAAGAGCACCGACCACCAGTGGGCTCAGCTGATTCCGGAGTTGCGCACCTTCCTCAAGTCGTACATTGAGGCCAGCGGCCCCATTTTCACCGTCGACCCCGCCGCGGAGCAGAAGGCTGCCCAACAGGCTGCCGCCACGCCTGCCGATGCTTCGGAAGCCGACCAGGCCACCAGCCAGAAAATCATCGACCTGCTTGATAACTACGTGCGCCCCGCCGTGGAGCAGGACGGTGGTAACATCACGTTCAAAAGCTTCAACGACGGTATTGTAACCGTGAACCTGCAGGGCTCGTGCTCCGGCTGCCCCTCGGCCACCGTTACGCTTAAGTCGGGCATCGAAAACCTGCTCAAGCGCATGGTTCCCGAGGTGCAAAGCGTGGTAGCCGAAGGCATCACCGTTTAAGCACCGCTGGTGCAGATGAGTAGATGCGGCAAATGCAGGCCTCCGTTCATATAGAGTAAAAGAGCCCGGCTAATTGGTCGGGCTCTTTCTGTTTCAGACAGAAGCGAGGTGGCGCAGCGGCTTTACAGGTAGCTTCGGCAGCACTTTACTACCCGGTAAAGCAAAAGAGCCCGACCAGTTGGCCGGGCTCTTTCTGTTTAGAAGCACACAGAACGAATCTGCAACAGCGGTGCTCGATTAAGCTTGCGAGCTGCTGAGTTTGGGAACACCAATTTCGCCGCCGTCGTTGATGCGCTCGGTTTCCTTCTTGCCGTAGGTATCGAGAATCAGCGGGGCCGCGATAAACAGCGACGAATAGGTGCCGAACACGACGCCGAGCAACATGGCGAAGGAGAACGAGCGCAGGGTTTCGCCCCCGAAGATGTAGAGAACGAGCATCACCAGAAACACGGTGGTGAACGTAATCATGGTGCGCGAGAACGTGCTGTTGAGGGCAGGGTTTACCACCTGGGCAAACGTGAGCTGCTTGTTTTCCTGCAGATATTCCCTGATTCGGTCGTAGATAACGATGGTGTCGTTCATCGAGAAGCCGATGGTCGTCAGAATGGCGGCCACGAACACCTGGTCCATCTCGTAGTTGAGACCAAAGGCCCGTGCAATCGGGAAGGAAGCAATTACGATGAGCGCATCGTGGAACAGAGCCACTACGGCCGCCATCGAATACTGCCACTTCTCGAAGCGGAAGAGCACGTACACGAAGATGGCCAGCAGGGTCAGGCCCAGGCTTAGCACCGAAGTTCGCTTGATGTCGTCGGCAATGGTGGCACCTACTTTGGCGGTGCTTTCGATGTTGGGGTTGAGGGCACCGTACTTGGCATTGAGGCCCGTCATCAACGCGGTTTTTACTTTGTCATCGGCCTCCACGCTTTCATCGTCGGCCAGGTAGCCGGTCGTGATGCGCAGGCGGTTGTCGGTGCCGAAGGTTTTGGCCTCGGTGCCAGCTCCGGTGAAGTAGTTCTTGGTGAGAAAGTCGCGGGCGTCGGAAGCCACTACGGGTTTGCTGAAGCTGACCACGTAGGCCCGGCCGCCGCGGAAGTCAACACCCAGGTTGGGGCCACCCTGCAGATACATCAGCCCGAAGCCGATCAGAATGAAAATAGCCGAGAAAATGTAGGCCAGCTTGCGCTTGCCCACGATATCGAAATTGATGTTTTTGAACAGGTTGCGCGACAGGAACGTGCTGAACGTCAGCGAAGTCGTTTCCTTTCCTTTCACCATCCACTCGATAATCAGGCGCGAAATGTACACGGCCGCCAGGAACGAGGTGAACACACCGATCAGCAGCGTGATGGCGAAGTTCTGCACCGGACCTGTACCGAAGACGAACAGGATGGTGGCAATGATGAGCGTGGTTACGTTGGCATCAAAAATGGCCGAGAAAGCCCGGGAATAACCTTTGTTGATGGCGTCCTTGGTCATCAGGCCGTGGTCAATTTCTTCCCGGATTCGCTCGAAGATAAGTACGTTGGCATCTACCGAGGCTGCAATAACGAGCAGCAAACCGGCAATGCCGGGCAGCGTGAGGGCGAAGCTGAACTGGGCTAGAATGCCCATAATCAGGAACAGGTTGAACAGTAGCACAACGTCGGCAACGATGCCGGCGCGGCCGTAGTAGGCCGCCATGAAGGCCATGATAATCAGCAGACCGCCGAGCGTGGAGTACAGGCCTTGGTTGGTGGCCTCCTGGCCCAGCGAGGGGCCTACCACGGCTTCTTCCACAATGCGGGTGGGAGCGGGCAGCTTACCGGCCTTCAGTACGCTGGCCAGATCCTGGGCTTCTTCGATGGTGAAGTTGCCCGAAATGCTGGAGTTGCCGCCGGCAATTTCGGCCTGCACCACGGGGGCCGAGTACACGTAATCGTCGAGCACAATGGCTACCTGGCGGCCGATGTTGGCGGCCGTCAGGCGCTGCCACTTGCGGGCGCCGTTGGAGTTCATCTGCATCGATACCTCGGCACCGGCACCCTGCTGGCTGAAGTCGCCGCGGGCGTCGCTCACTACCTCACCCCCGATAGGAGCCTCCATGTCGCGGCTTTTGCGGATGGCGTACAGCTGCAGGTACTCCTGGCCATCAATCATGTCGGGCTTCACGCCCCACATCAGGCTCAGGTTGGAGGGCAGTACGGCGCGGGTGTCGGCGCTACGCAGCACGGCATTTACACGGGCCGTGTCGCGGATGTTGGCGCCCAAAGTGCCGGGCATAGTGAACAGGCTGCCAAGGACGTTTTTCTGGGGTGAAGCGGAGTCGGTCTGGGCGGCGGCGGTGTTTTTCTGGGCCAGCTGGCGGGCCAGGGCCGAGGTGTCGCCGGGGGCGGCCGTAGCCGCCGCCGTGGTAGCAGCCGCAGCGGCTGGGCTAGCCAGGGCTTCCTTGGCGCTCAGCACCTGGTTGAGCTGGTTGAGGTAGGGCGCAAACTCGTCTTGGCGCCATACTTCCCAGAATTCCAGCTTGGCCTGACCCTGAACAAGCTTGCGCACACGGTCGGGGTTATCCACGCCGGGCAGCTCAATCTGGATGCGGCCGGTGCCTTTCACGCGCTGAATGCTGGGCTGGCTGGTGCCGAACTTGTCGATACGGGTGCGTAGGATGTCGAACGAACGGTCGATGGCGTCCTCCAACTGCTTGTTGATTTCGCCGATAACCTGCTCATCCGACGAGTTGATGTCGATAGCGCCCTTGTTGATGGTGTTGGCGAAAATGCGGGACAGCTTATCGTTGGGAGCCACCTCGCGGAATGCCTGGGCAAACAGCGTGGTGAAAGGCGTGCCCGGATTGCTGCGCTGCTGCGCCTGGGCCTGCGCCATGGCCTTGTTGAAGTTGGCGTCCTTGCTCTTGCCACTCATGGCCCGCACAATTTCCACCGGCGACACTTCCAGCGTCAGGTGCATGCCGCCGTTCAGGTCCAGGCCTAGGCCCAGCTCCGACTGCCGCACTTCTTTATAAGTAAGCGGCCCGAACACGGGCGCCCGCCATACCGAATCGAGGTAGTGTTGGCGCTGTTTTTCTACAATATTGCCGCCACTCGTGGCGTAGCGCTCGGCATCGCGCTGCACACCCCGCGAGATGAGCGTCAGCGAGAGGAAATAGATGCACAACGCCGACAGAATAAGTGTCAGCGTGATGATGAGTCCTTTATTACGCATTGATTTTGTTGAGCTGTTAGCCGGCAGCAATTGGCTGGCGGCTACGGTTCTGGAAAGCGAAAAGTAAGACCGGGTCCGATCCGAAATAATATCGGACAGTTACCGGATGGCAGAAAATGAGGGAGCCAGGGGCAGAAGTGCGCAAATAAAACTTTGCCTCAACTGAAGCCAGCCAGTGCGCTTCGGCAAACCGGGGCAGCGCCTGCTTTTCTCCCCCGCCGAAGTTAAGGGGCTTGGGGCGAAAGGGCCACGCGCAGCAGCCGGGCCCGCAGTAGGCCTACCGACAACCGGCCGGGGTAAGGCAGCACAATCGTTTGAACGGCGACCAGCCATTGCGGCCTCGTGGGCAGGAGCAGCGGCGCGGGCAGCCAAACATCGGCAATGCCGGGCAGCTCGGCCACCAAAACGGGCGTTGCCTCCAGGTTCACGCGCTCTTCTACCACGGCCGTGCGGCCGGCAACGGCGGCGCGGGCCGGCGCTTCGGCTGCCGGCACCACCCGCAGCGTCGCCACCGACTGGTGGTTGAGGCCCAGCACCATCAGCACCGTTAGGGTGAGAAAGGCGAGGCGCAGACGCGGTAAAAAGGCGGTGAGCAGCAGCACGGAACAGGTGTAAGAACTACAAATATAGGTTTTTGACCTCGCGGCTGCAACGCCCCGGCCCGCTGCCGCCGCAAAACCACGAAAAAGCCCCCGGAATTTTCGGGGGCTGCTCGCAAAAAAAGTGGTTTCGTCTATCCGGCCCGGCTGGCTACCACTTTGCCGCGCAGGTAGGCCACTAGTACCTCCAAGCCTTTATCGAAGCGGTGGTTGTTCGGGATAATCAGGTCGGCGTCCTGCTGGAAGGGTTTTATATACTTCTCGTAGGTGGGGGCCACGTGGTGCGTGTAGCGGTACAACACGTCCTCCAGATCATACCCCCGCTCGTCCCGGTCGCGGATAATGCGGCGCTGCAGCTTCACGTGTTCCTGGGCATCGATGAACACCTTGAGGTCGAGCAGGCGGGCCACAGCTTCAAAGTAAAACACAAAAATACCCTCTACCACCACAATAGGCGCGGGCTTGAACACCAGCTCGGCTGCCACCACGTTAGGGTTATTGAAGGTGTACTCGGGCCGGCGCACCTCTTTGCCCTGGCTGATGCGCAGCACGTCGGCCGCGTAGGCCGCCGAGTCGATGGAGGTCGGCAGGTCGAAGTTGGTAACGCCCTGGGCATCGACCAACTGGTTTTCGCGCGGGTGGTAATAGTTGTCCTGCGAAATCAGGCAAATATCTTCTTCGGGAAAGGAGGCCAGCAGCCGGCGCAGAAACGTGGTTTTGCCCGAGGCGCTGCCGCCCGTGATACCGACGATGAAAGGTTGTTGCATAAGGGAAAAGCGAGGCCCGTACCGGCAGGGCCAACCCTGCAAAAGTAGTGATTATTAGAAGTGAGTACAGCTAAATGAGAAAAGAACGTCCTTCTGAGTTGGCCAATGAATCTCTGCTGCTTCATCGTAACAGCGTCTCAACGAAGTAGTAGAGATTCATTGGAACGCTCAGAAGGACGTTCTTTTCTCATTTAGTTCGCGTACCACTTCTCACTTCTCACCCAGAAACGCCACGAGCCCGGCTACGGCGCGGCTGCGGTGGCTGAGGCCGTTTTTTTCGGCCAGCGGCATTTCGGCAAAGGTGCGGCCGTCTCCCTCAACCGGTACAAACACCGGGTCGTAGCCGAAGCCGCCGCTGCCGTGCAGCTCCGGGCTGATGCGGCCTTCCACGGCCCCGGCAAACTCGTGTGTGGTACCGTCGGGCAGCACCAGGGCCACCACGGTCCGGAATCGGGCCGTACGGTCGGTGTGGCTGCGGAGCTCGTGTAATAGCTTGGCCACGTTGTCCTCGGCTAGGCGCTGCGGGCCAGCATAGCGGGCTGAATACACGCCGGGCGCGCCGCCCAGCGCCGTCACTTCCAGGCCCGTGTCGTCGGCAAAGCAGGCCACACCAAAATGGTCCCACACGTACTGGGCCTTCTGGCGGGCGTTGCCCTCAATCGTATCCTGGGTTTCGGGCAGCTCCTCGTGGCAGCCGATATCGTTCAGGCTCAGCAACTGCACCTTGGCTGGCAGCAGCGGCCTGATTTCGTCGAGCTTGTGGGCGTTGTTGGAGGCAAAGCAGAGGCGCATGGCAGGCAGGAGTTGAATCAACGGAAAGCGGCGCAAATATCGGCCGTAAAAAAGCCGGCTAGGGGCCGGCGTTGCTGCACTCAGCGAAACATTTGCTTGATAAGGTGCCAGCAGCTGTCCAGCGGGGCGCTGGCCGGAGGTGGGGGTGAGCTGAGGTAGGCCTGGGTGCCGACGGCTGTATGCACGGTGAGGCGGTAGGTAACCGGGCTGCCAGTGGCCGCTACGGGGCGGGTATGGCGGTCGAAGTAGGAGTAGCGCGACTGGGAGCCAGCCGTCAGGCTCGTCAGGTAGTAGAAGTCATCCGCCGGCCCATCCTGCCGGTCGATACCGTAGCGAATAACACCGGGCGCATTGGCAGCGGCCCATTCCAGCTGCACGCCGCCAGGTAAGGCCTGGGTACGGAAAAGCAACAGCCCTGAGCCCGAGGCCAGTCCGGAAAGCAGCAGCAGAAGCCCTAGTAGGGCGGGCAAGCGTTTCATAGCAAAGAAGATAAGCGTAGTAGATAGAGCGGAGGGTAGCGCAAACATACTTATGTTTCGTCTAAAAGCGCAGCGCTGGAATGAGGACTTTGGGGACAGGGGAAGCTACAGAAATATTCGTTTTACCAGCGGCAGCCACATCCGGAAACGGCCTGATGCCAAACTGCCGTTGGGCTGGGCCGAGGAAAAAAACGGCGGACGTTTTTAATATCCGGACCTAACGCGTACTTTTGCAATCCCTTCCGCAAAATCGGCAGGCACTCAGGTACAAACGGCCCTACGACCATGAAAAAAGAAATTCATCCCGAGTATCGCGAAGTGGTATTCCAGGACACTTCCAGCGACTTCAAGTTCGTGACCCGCTCCACGATGAGCTCCAACGAGACCATCACCATGGAAGACGGCAAGACTTACCCCGTTATCAAGGTGGAAGTTAGCTCGGCGTCGCACCCGTTCTACACCGGCAAAAACGTGTTTATCGACACCGCCGGCCGCGTGGAGAAATTCCGCAACCGTTACAGCAAGAAGACCCAGCAGAGCGAAAGCGAGTAAGCTCCAGGCTACAAGCGCTATATCCCAAAAACTCCCGTTGGCAGCCCTGCCAGCGGGAGTTTTTGTTTGTTCCCTTTCCTCCCTTCCTACTTTTGTTCCGTCCGCAGGCAGCTTGTAGCTTGCGGCTTGTAACTCGTTTTCTCATGCACGTTCTGCTCTTCGACGACCCGGCCATCCGGCCCCGGCTGCTGCCACTTACCTTCACCCGGCCCGTGGCGGCGTTGCGCTGCGGCATCCTCACGCTGGCCGAAAAATGGCAGCACCGCCTCGGCGTAAGCCAAGTCGGCTACCTGACCGAAAGCTACCTGCAGGCTAAGTTTCCGGCCGGCGACACGACTGGCCCGGCCTTGGTCATCAACGGTGCCGTGTGCCCCGACGAACTGCTGGTGCGCCAGGTGCAGGCTCTGGAGGCCGGTAGTGCCCTCTATGACGGCGAGCTGCTGGTGGCCGCTCATCTGGACGATGCCACTAAGGTGGCCGAGCTGATTCAGGAAGGCTTCCGGAACACGCACGAAGTAGCCGAGCCGGTAACCGTAATCGGCGAGCTGTGGCACCTGTTTCTGAACAACGGGGCCGAAATCCGGCTCGACTTTGCGCTGCTGACTGCCGGCCGCCAGTCAGCCCCGATAAGCGACCCGCATACCATTGTGTACGGGCTGGAAAATATCTTTATCGAGCCCGGCGTAAGAATCCGGGCCTCTATCCTCAATGCCGAAGACGGCCCGATTTACTTGGGTCGCAACGTAGAAGTGCACGAAGGAGCCACGCTGAAAGGGCCGCTGGCCGTCTGCGAGGGCAGCCACATTAACACCGGCGCCAAACTGCGCGGCGACAATACCATCGGCCCGCAGTGCCGGGTGGGGGGCGAGGTGGCCAACAGCATCATCATGGGCTACTCCAACAAGGGCCACGAGGGCTACCTGGGCAACTCGCTCATCGGCCAGTGGTGCAACATCGGGGCCGATACCAACACCAGCAACCTCAAAAACAACTACGCGCCCGTTAAAATCTGGAGCCATGCGGCCGGCCGGTTCGTGAACACGGGCCAGACGTTCTGCGGCCTGACGATGGGCGACCATAGCAAGTGCGGCATCAACACGATGTTCAATACCGGTACGGTGGTGGGCGTGGCAGCCAATATATTTGGAGCCGGCTTTCCGCGTGCTTTTGTTCCGAGCTTTGCCTGGGGTGGCCCAGCGGGCTTCGAAACCTTCCGGCTAGCCAAAGCAGGCGAGGTGGCCGAGCGCGTAATGGCCCGCCGCAAGCTCGCCTACGACGAGTCCGAGCAGGAAATCATGCGCCACGTGTACGAAGCCACGGCCAACGACCGGGTGTGGGAGAAGGCTCTGCCATCAGGGCCTGCTGCCGGCACGGAACAGGAATCGGAGAAATAGTCGGATTAAGCGCCCGATAAGAATTAATAGCTTGACAAGCTGATGCAACTTTCTGACGACCATAGGCGCACCTTCCTGCTAACGGCCAACCAGTTACTTGAGGAGTACGCCGTGGCGTATGCCGCTGATCTGCTGGAAGGCCGTGCGATTGAATTGTTTTATCCGCCGAATGGAGGATTGAATTCAGCGGAAGCAGAAGCCGTTATGGAACTTCGTGGCAAGCCGGTTTTGCAGGCAGCTATCCGCAAAATGCTGGCTGGCTGCGCGGCTGATGTGGTTTTTGATTTACTGAATTTGATAGATGGCACCACGGACCCGACGCTTGGCAGCTGGCGCGGCATACAGCTGGTTGATGCGGCCGATGATGCGAGCGACCAAGCGTTTTTGCACGACGGGTTGATGGACGCTTACTGGGACTGGCGCAAACAGCGGGGTGCTGTCGATTGGCGTCTGGATTCATTACCTGAATAAATCATGCGTTTCTCTGCTATTCCGGGGCTGAGTCAGGTGAAGCAGTTGCTGCTGGGCGGCGTGCGGCGCAACCACGTGGCCCATGCCCAGCTGTTTCGGGGCCCTGAAGGGTCGGCGGCGTTGGCACTGGCACTGGCCTATGCGGCGTTTCTTAATTGCGAAAACCGGCCAGCTGAGGCCGAGGATTCGTGTGGGGCCTGTCCGAGCTGCCAGAAAATCGACAAGCTCATCCACCCCGACCTCAACTTTATCGTGCCCGTGACCACCACCAAGGCGGTGGCCAAGGATGCCACGAGCAGCAAGTTCGGGGCCGAGTGGCGCGAGTTCGTGCTTGGTAATCCATATCAGGGGCTCAACGACTGGATGCAGCACATTGGGGCCGAGAACAAGCAGGGTAGCATTTCGAAGGATGAAAGCGTGCAGCTGCTGCGGTTGGTGAGCCTTAAAGCTTTCGAGGCGCGCTTTAAAGTGGTGGTCATCTGGCTGCCCGAACTCATGCACCCGGCGGCGGCCAACGCTGTGCTCAAGCTGCTGGAAGAGCCGCCGCCCGCCACCGTATTTCTGCTGGTGAGCTTCGCCCCCGAGCAGTTGCTGCCCACCATTATCAGCCGGGTGCAGCCGGTTGTGGTGCGCGCGCCGGCCGAGCAGGAGTTGACCGATTGGCTACGCACCACCCAGAATATACCCGAAGTCAAAGCCCGGCAGCTGGCTCAGCTCACCGACGGCAACGTGGGCGCCGCGCTGGCTGCCAGCGCCGATGGCGCTAGTGCCGAGCACGACTATTACGAGCTGTTTGTGGGCTGGATGCGCACCTGCTACGGCAACAAAGTAGCCGATATGCTCACCCGCAGCGACGAATTTCAGAAGCTGGGCCGCGAAAGCCAGAAGGAGTTTTTCCAATATGCGCTGACACTACTGCGCAAGGTGCTGCTCTTCGGCCTCGACCCGCAGCTGGTACCGCACCTGCCGGCCCAGGAGCAGGGCTTTATCAAAAGCTTCAGCCCCTTTGTAACGCCCCGCAACGCCGATGCGCTGACCCAGGAAATCAACGAGGCGCATTACCACATCGAGCGCAACGCCAACCCGCGCATGGTGTTCATTGACGTTTCGTTGCGCTTAGCCGAACTGCTGCGGGCGTAATTCGTTGGCTTTTGGCCTAAGTTGCGGCGCCGTAGGGGCGGGGCTTATTCCGGCCCGCCGCTAGTGCCGCTTCAACGGTTTTGCTCAACGGTGCAAATGGCAATGTATGGGCGAGCCCCGTTTCTATATTGCTCTCCGTAACTCAAGCGGAATAATACATAAAAAGGCCTTTTCTAGCCTGTAGGGGCAGTAAATACATTTTGCTAATTTACTATAGTCGGTGTTAAAACCACTATAGGTTCGCTTCTTCAGTTGCAGGAGAAGTACCTTTGGCAGGGGTTGAGAACGGGCTTCTGGCCCTCAAGCTTTCTGTTTTCTGACGTTAATTCCTAGTGAAAAAACATATTCGCATCGGCACCCGGGGCAGCAAGCTGGCCTTGTGGCAGGCCAACCACGTGGCCGACCGGCTGAAAGCCACCGGCCTGGAGCCGGAAATAGTCATCATCACCACCAAGGGCGACATTGTGCTGGACCGCTCGCTGGATAAAATCGGCTCGAAAGGCGTGTTTACCGAGGAGCTGGAAGAGGGCCTGCGCACTGGCCACATCGACGTGGCGGTGCACAGTGCCAAAGACGTGCAGAGCAGCATTCCCGACGACCTGGAGCTGCTGGCCTTTATGGAGCGCGAAAAGGTGAACGACGTGGTGCTGAGCTTCGACGCCGACCTCGACCTGAACCGGCCCGACTTGGTGCTGGGTACCAGTAGCACCCGTCGCCGGGCCATGCTACGCCGGTTTCTGCCCCGCGCCACCGCTGCCGACGTGCGCGGCAACCTGCAAACCCGCCTGCGTAAACTAGAAGAAGGCCACTACCACGGCCTCGTGCTGGCCTACGCCGGCGTGCACCGCATGGAGTACGATGGCCTGATCCGGCATGTACTGCCCGAAACCCAGTACGTGCCGGCTACTGGCCAGGGCAGCGTGGCCGTGGAGTGCGCCCGCAACCTGGAGCCGGCGCTCAAGGCCGAACTGCACCGCCTGCTCGACCACGCCGCCACCCACGTTTGCCTGCGGGCCGAGCGCGCCTACCTGCGCGCTATGGAAGGCGGCTGCAGCATCCCTAGCTTCGCGCTGGCCACCCTCAGCCCCGATGGCCAAACCGTGCACTTGCATGCCGGCCTCATCAGCCTCGATGGCGCTCAGCTACTCGAAGAAATCCGCACGGCTCCGGCCGCCGCCGCTGCCCAACTCGGTACCGAAATAGCCGAAAGCATCCTGGCCCGCGGTGGCCGCGAAATTTTGGAAGAAATTCGCAACGGTAGGTAGGTTGGGGGATGAGCTGGTGCGACTATCTAAGCAGCTAGCAAGCGGGTCATGCTGAGCTTGTCGAAGCATCTCTACTGCTTCTCTGCCATTGCAATGATGCGGTGGAGATGCTTCGGCAAGCTTGGCATAACAGCCCACGCCGCTTTGTTCTACTTCCTGTCCACCTTCTCCGGAAAAGCACAGAGACGCGGTAACCTACGCAACCCCGGCATGCGCCGGCTGTGAGGGGGTGGGTAGCTGCGTCGGGTTTGCGGGGCGAAGCCGGGGCATTTAGGTAGCAGCCCGAGCGGTAAGCCCCGGGTTTTTGCGCAGCTCCGTAAAGAAACTACGTAAATTTGGCCCTCAGTTCGCTGTTGAACTTTCTGCCCTCTTACCTCGCATGATAAATTTCTTTCGCCGCACCCTGCTACTGGGCCTGGCGCTGACGCTGGCCACACCCGCCGTGCAGGCGGCCAAAAAGCCCCGTAAAAGCAAAAAAGACGAGCTGGTCACCATTAGTACCTCGCTGGGCGACATTCGGCTGGTGCTTTCCGAACTGACGCCGGTACACCGGGCCAATTTCCTGAAGCTGGCCCGTAGCGGGTTCTATGACGGCACCACGTTCCACCGCGTTATCCTCAACTTCATGGTGCAGGGTGGCGACCCCAACTCGAAGGACGCCGACCCCGGCAATGATGGCCAGGGACCGGCCAGCGAGCAGACGCTGCCGGCCGAAATCCGGCCTGAGCTGACCCACATGCGCGGGGCCGTAGCCGCCGCCCGCACCGCCGATTTTATGAACCCCGACCGACGCAGCAGCGCCTCGCAGTTCTACATCGTGCAGAACCCCCAGGGCACGCCTCACCTCAACGGCCAGTATACCGTTTTCGGCCAGGTTATCAGCGGCCAGGAGGTGGTAGACAAGATTGCCCAGCAGCCCGCCGGCCCCGCCAACCGCCCTCTTACCGACATCAAGATGACGATGAAGGTGGAGAAAATGAAAAAGAAGAAGATTACCGAGCAGTTCGGGTATCAATATTAAAGAGTGAGTATGTAGGCGTGAGCAGAACGTAATTCAGAGCGCAGCAAAGAATCTCGATAGAGTCCGTTGAATAGGCGCTGTAACGAGTTAACGCCAGATTCTTCGTTGCGCTCAGAATGACGTACTGCTCAATACTCACCTCTCACTTTCTGCCTGCTTCACGCAATGAAAATCCTTGTTACCGGCTCCAACGGCTTATTAGGGCAGAAACTGGTGGCCCTGCTGAGCCGGCAGCCTGGCGTGGCGCTGGTGGCCACGTCGCGCGGCCCCAATAAGCTGGCCGGCCTGTATCCGCAGGTATCGTTTGTGCCGCTCGACGTAACCGATGCCGCTCAGGTAGCGCAGGTAATCGAAGCCGAAAAACCCACCCATCTCATCCATACGGCCGCCCTGACCAACGTGGACGAGTGCGCGCTGCACCCGGCCGATTGCTGGAACCAGAACGTGACGGCGGTGGCGCATCTGGTGGCCGCCTGCGAGCAGCATCAGGTGCATTTAATCCACCTGAGCACCGATTTTATCTTCAGCGGCGAAGCTGGGCCGCTGGCCGAGGATGCCGTGCCGGGGCCGGTTAATTTCTATGGGGAAAGCAAGCTGGCCGCCGAGCAGCTGGTGCGCCAGAGCCGCGGCCCCTGGGCCATTGTGCGCACCGTGCTCGTGTACGGCACGGCCCACGATTACGGCCGCACCAACTTGGTGCTGTGGGTGCGCGACGCGCTGCGGACCGGCAAGCCGATAAACGTAGTGGACGACCAGTTGCGCACCCCCACACTGGCCGAAGACCTGGCCCAGGGCTGCTGGCTGGCGGCCCGCCACAACGCCACCGGTATCTACCACATCAGCGGGGCCGAGCTGTGCACGCCCTACCAGCTGGCGCTGCAGGTCGCCGCGTACTTTCAGCTCGATGCCAGCCTTATCAGCCGGGTGAATGCCGACACGTTTTCGCAGCCGGCCCGCCGGCCGTTGCGCACGGGCTTTGTGGTCGATAAAGCGGTGCGCGAGCTGGGCTACCGGCCCCACTCGCTGGCCGAGGGCATTGCTTTAGTAGCCGCACAGGCCGATGAAGGTCCGTTATAGGGTTCCGGTCATCGTACACCAACACCAGTGCTAGGGTAGCACTACCACTTGGCGGCTTACGCAGTGGCTGTCGGGGCAGGAGCCGGGGCCGTTGGCGCGCAGGGCCATGCGCACGGCGTAGCGTCCGGGCCGGCGGAAGCGGTGCTCGACCCGTGGACCGGTGCTGGTAGCGCCATCGCGAAAATCCCAGATGACCACCATATTCCGACAAGCGGGCAGCTGTGAGTCGGCGGCATCAAAGGCCACCGGCTGGCCCACCCGCACTGTGTCGGCGGCTCGGAAGTTGACCACGGTTTGCTTCGTGAAATCAACGTCGAGTAGTTTTTCAGCATCCCGCACTTCCCCGCTGGCCTCGTCTACCACATCCAGGCGCACGGTATAGCGGCGGCGCTCGGCGTAGCAGTGGGCCACGGTGGGGCCGGTAAGCTGGGTGCCATCGCCCATATTCCAGCGGAACGTAAGCGGCCCGGCGGCGGGGTCAACGGCCTGACGGGCGTCGAGCTCCACGCACAGCTTGGGCACGCGTGGCGGCGAGCAGGCTACGCTGGTGGTGTCGCCGGCCTGCTGGGCTGCTGCCGGCCGGGCCAGCAACAGCAGCAATGGCAGCAGAAATAGCAGCAGCCTTCCGGGGCAGAATACGCGAAGCAGCACGGTAGCGGGCAAGGTGATGGTAGGGAGAAAGGCCGGCGGCCGCTAAAAACGGTTCAGACGCTGAAAAACCTCTTTCTGGTAAGTCTGGCCGATAGGAACATGCTTGCCGGCCAGCAGAATGGAGTTGTCCTCGATGGACTGAATCTGACGGATATTAACGATAAACGAGCGGTGCACCCGCATAAAGAGCGCGGCCGGAAACTTCTCGGTAATGCCCCGTAGCGTGCTGTACACGATGAGTTTGCTGTTTTTAGTGACGATGTGCACGTAGTCGCCCAGGGCTTCTACAAACTGCACCTCGTCAAACTGCACCTTTACCAGCTTGCTGTCCACCTTTACAAAGGTGAAGGCGGCATCGGCTGCAACGGGCTGGGCACGGTCCGCCAGCGCCTCACGGGCCTGCTGGGCTGCCTGCAGAAAGCGGGCGTAGCTGATGGGCTTCACCAGGTAATCGAGCACGGCATATTCGAATGCCTCCACGGCGTAGCCTTTGTTGCTGGTGATGAGTACGACCAACGGCGGATTGCGCAGGGTGCGCAGCAGGTCAAGGCCCGACATCAGCGGCATCTCCACATCTAGAAACAGCAGGTCGATGGGCTGCTCGCGCAGCATTTCGGCGGCCAGCAGGGCGCTGCTACAGCTGCCGGCGTGCACCAGAAACGGGGTGTTGGCGACACAATTTTCAACAATCTGCACGGCCAGCGGGTCATCGTCGACTACCAGGCAGCGTAGGGGAGCAGGAGTTTCGGCCATATGTGCAAAGCTACAGTCTTTCTTTGCAAAATTCCATCAAAGCAGAATCGAGCTAGTCTTCACCCAGCCGCTGCTCCAGCAACGGATACAGGGCCTGCAGGCGGTGCGCAATGGCAGCCAGCCGGGCGGGCAGAGCCGGGTGAGGGGGCTGTTGGCGGGCGGTGGCTTCCACTTCTTCCAGCAACTGGCAAAGCTGCGGCAGACCAAAATACGCCACCTGGCCCCGCAGCTTGTGCGCGGCCTCGGCCAGCGCCGGCGCCGGCAGCAGGTGCAGCTGCCGGGCCAGCGGCGGGGCCTGGGCCAGAAATGTGCGCACCAGCTGGCCCACGAAGGCGGGGCTGCCCCCAGCCAGTTCCTCCAGCAGCGTCCAGTCGGGTTGTTCGGTGGCGGTGGCTTCGGAAAGTGAAGCCGGCTCGGGGAAGGCGGTTTGCAGAGCAGGGCCCGGCCCGATGGCGGCAGCGGGCGGCGTGCGGCCGGTGTAGTGGGCGAGGCGGGCGTAGAGCACTGCCGGGTCGAAGGGTTTGGCCAGCGTGTCGTTCATGCCGGCGGCCAGGGCCAGCACCCGGTCTTCGGGCAGGGCCGAAGCCGTGAGGCCGATGAGCGGCAGGCGGGTGGAGTCGGGAAACAGGAGTCGCAGCTGGCGGGCCGCCTCGTAGCCGTCCATTTCGGGCATTTGCACATCGAGCAGCACGGCATCGAAGGGCTGCTGGCGGGCGGCCTCCACGGCCAGTCGGCCATTGTCGGCTACAGTTACCAGCACATTCCAGGCTTCGAGGGTGCGGCGGGCTACGAGCTGGTTGAGGGTGTTGTCTTCGGCCACCAGCACCCGCAGGGCGGGTTCAAAGGGTGGCAGCACGGCCGTGGCCTCGGGTGGTATGGTGGCCGGGTCGGCGGGGTAGGCCGGAATCTCAACCCAGAACGTGCTGCCTTGACCCTCAATGCTTTCCACCCACAGCTGCCCGCCGTGTAGCTGCACCAGGTTGCGGGCGATGCTCAGGCCCAGCCCAGTGCCGCCGTACTGCCGGGTGGTGCTGGCGTTGGCCTGCGAGAAGTCCTCGAAAATGGCTTCCTGTTGCTCTAGCGCAATGCCGATGCCCGTATCGCGCACTCCAAACCGCAATACCGGCTCGCTGACTGCGTTGGCGGCCGGGCCGGCTTCTAACAGCAGCGTAATGCCGCCTTGAGCCGTAAACTTTAGGGCGTTGCCCACCAGGTTCACCAGCACCTGCTGCAGCCGCACTGGGTCGCCGGTGATGGCCTCGGGTACCTGGGGGCCGATTTCCGTGCGTAGGTACAGGCCTTTGGCATCGAGGGCGAAGCGGAACATGGCCTGCACCCGCTCCAGCAGTGCGGGCAGCCGAAACGGGACCTGCTCCAGCGTGAGCTTCCCAGCTTCCATCTTCGACGAGTCGAGGATGTCGTTGAGAATGACCAGCAAATTCTGCGACGACGACTGAATAGCCTCCAGGTACTCCTGCTGCCCGGCATCGACGCGGGTGCCGCGCAGCAGGTGCGTAAGGCCGATAACAGCATTAAGCGGTGTCCGGATTTCGTGGCTCATGTTGGCCAGAAACTGCGCCTTGGCCCGCCGCGAGGCCTCGGCCGCGTCGCGGGCCACCAGTAGGTCGGCGTTTACCAGTTCGGTGGCGTTCTTCTGGCGGCGCAGCTCGGTGGTGCGCTTGCGCACGGTGGCTTCCAGCTGCTGCTTCTGGCGGCGCAGCGTGGCGGTACGCACCCGCAGTAGCCCCCAGACGCTGCCCATTACCGTCGCCACACTCAGCAGCCCAAACCAGCCGGTTTGCCAGAAGGGCGTAGCCACCCCGAACCGGGCCGTAGTAGCCGGCCCCCAACTGCTTTCGGAACCGCGACGGGCGCGCACCTCAAAGACATAGCTACCGGCACCAAGTCGCGGAAAATCGGCCTCGGTGAAGCTGCTGGCGCGGCTCCAGGCGGGCTGGTAGCCGCGCAGCCGGTACTGGTACTGCCAGGTGCCGGCCGGGGCCAGGCTGGCGGTTCGGAAAAACCAAGTGAGGTGGTGCGGGCCTGCTGGCAATTCGGCCAGGGAATAAGGTTGGCGCGCGGTTCCGTTTACCTCCACGGCCCCAAGCGCCACCCGGGGCTTAGCCGAGGGGGGCAGCGTGGGCAGCCCAACACGCAGCAAACCCGCCTTACTGGTCAGTAGTACGGCTGGGGCGCGGCCGGCCAGCAGCACGGCCGCGTTGGGCAGCAGTTGCCGCACCAGCGGGTTGGCGGGTGCGGTAAGCGGACTAAAACCTGTGCCCCGCCCTAAGCTGAGCGCCTCGGCGTGCTGCACTACCAGGCCGGCAGGGGTGGGCAGCAGGCCGTAGCAGTAGTTGCTGGCCAGCCCGCTATTGCGGGTATTGAACTGCCGGAAGCGGTCATTTTCAAAGCAGAGCAGCCCGTCGCCCTCGGTGCCAATCCACACCCGCCCGGCGTCATCCTGGCACAAGGCCGAAGCCTCAATGCCGCCGGCCAGCACCCGATACACCCGGAATTTACCGGCTTCGAGTACGGCCAGCCCGGTGCCGTGCGTGGCGAACCACACCCGGCCCTGCCGGTCGGGCAGAATGGCGTAAATATCGTTGTGGAGCAGGCCGCTGGCAGTGGTATAGTGGCGGAGCCGGCCCTCCTGCAGATAAAAAGCCCCTTCGCCCACCGTGCCCACCCACAGCCCTCCGGCCGCATCCTGAGCCAGCGCCACTACCGACAGCCCGGTTGGCAGCTGCACCACTGCGGACCGGATTGCTTTGGAATTGAGCAGCAACGGGAGTCTCTGCCGCCACGCGGCCGCCGCTTCGGCGCCGGCCACAGCCCAACCAGTTCCATCGGGGGCAACCGGGGTGCTAGTGGCGGGTGGCACTGGCCTTGGGTTCGTTCCGGTGCCCTCGTCGATGCGCAGCACCTGGCCGGTGCGGGTAGCGGCCAGCAGCTCCGGCCCGCGGCGCACCAGCGAAACCAGGCCAGGCAGCGGCCGCAGCGAAACATGTGCGTCGGTGAGCCGCCACAGGCCCTGGCCGGCCGTGGCCAGCCAGTAGGTGCCTTCTGTGTCGCGCAACATGTCGTTGATTTTTAGGTCGGAGGGTAGAGCGAGCTGGTAGCGGCGGCGCAGCTGGTTCAGGCGGGCCGTATCGGGGGGCAGCAGGCCTTTGGTGGTGCGCAGGCCCGTTTCGGCGGCCGTAGCGGTTCGGAAGCCGGTGCCGTTTTCAATGGACAGCCCGCCTTGGAAATGCCGCACCGCCAGCCGGCCGGTGAGCGGGTTCAGCGCCAGTTGGGTTACAAAGTCTTCGGCCAGCCCTTCGCGGGTGGTGAAGGTGCGGAACGTGGTGCCATCGAAACGCACCAGTCCTTCGGCGGTGCCCAGCCAGAGGTAGCCGGCGCGGTCCTGAGCCAGCGCGTAAATGAATGGCTGGGGGAGCCCTTCGGCCGCCCCAAACTGCTTAAGCGCCTGCCGGGCCGGCAGCGGCTGGGCAGTGGCAAATTGGGCGAGCAGAAAGAACAGAAGGAGCAGGCAGCGCATCGGGCAGGCAAGATACGCGCAGTTGCGAACCGCGGCCGGCTTCTGCGTTCAGCCGTGGGCTTTTCTCGGTGAAGCCGTCTGCGTGGGCGTCAGTTCAGCCCGAAGCCACAGGGGGAATACCAAGCAGCCTTGGTATTCCCCCTGTGGCTTCGGGCTGAACGGCAACTTACTTGCCGGTTACCTTGAACTCAGTGCGGCGGTTGAGTTGGCGGTTGGCTTTGGTGGTGTTGGGGGCTACGGGCTGGGTGTCGCCGTAACCGGCAAAGGTCAGGCGGCCCTTATCAATGCCCTTGCCCACGAGATAGTCTACTACGGCTTTAGCGCGACGTTGCGAGAGGTCTTTGTTGTAGGCGTCGTTGCCCACGTTGTCGGTGTGGCCCGAAATTTCGAGGCGCAGGGCAGGCGTTTCGGTCAGCAGCTTGTGCAGGCGCTCCAGTTCGCCGGTACTTTCCTTGCGTAAAGTTGCCTTATCAAAGTCGAAGAAGATGTTGTTGAGTACCACCTTCACGCCTACGTCGAGCTTTTTGAGCGCAATGTCCTTCACGACTTCCGAGTAGGCCGCGCCAGCTGGCAAATCGAAGTTTTCGGAGTGAAACAGGTAGCCATCTTTGCGCACCACAATGCCGTAGTTCACGCCCGAAGGCAACGACACGAGGTAGCGGCCCGACTTCTCATTCGACTGAAAGGAGGCAATTACCTGGTTAAGCGAGTTGTCGATGACGTCAATGGTCGCTTCCAAGGGCTGGCGACTGGCTTCCTCAGTTACTACGCCTTTCAAAATAGTTACCTGGGCCGCCACAATGGCCACCGGCGGAGCCAGCAGTGTTTCCTTCACCGGCTGCACCCGGCTGGCCAGCAGCTGGTCTTCCTGGCTGAGCAGGGGTGGCTTTTCGGCCCCCAGAAACGTAATCCGGTAAATGTCCTTGCCGCCCAGCCCATCTTCACGGAATGAGGAGTAGTAGCCGTGGCGGCCCGAGGCCGAAATCACGAAAAACACGTCGTCGTCGGGTGTATTGATGGGCCAGCCCAGGTTTTCGGGCTTGCTCCACTTGCCGTTCTCCAGCACCGATTTAAAGATGTCGTAGCCGCCCATCGCGTCGTGGCCCTCCGAGCTGAAGTACATGGTTTTGCCATCGGGATGCAAAAACACGCCCTCCTCGCCGTACGATGTATTAATGACCGAACCCAGGTTCTGGGCCGGCCCGCGCCCCTCTATTTCGATGCGGTAAATATCGCGTGAGCCTAGGCCGCCTTCCTTGTCGCTCACAAAAAACAGGTTGCGGCCGTCGGGCGTGTAGGAGGCCGACGACTCGTGCAGTTTAGAGTTGATGCGCGAGCCCAGCTTCTGGGGCTTGCGCCACTCGGTACCGCGCAGCTCGGCCTGGTTCAGGTCGCCGCCGTTGTCTTCCAGGTACACCAGCAGGCGCTGGCCATCGGGCGCCAGGCCTACGGTGGCGTCGTGGCCGTCGGTATTAATGTTCTCGCCTAAGTTTCGGGCTGCGCTCCAGCCGTCCTTGCCCTCGCGGGTGCTCTGGTAAATATCCTCGAAATAGCCGCCCAGCTCGGGGTCGGTGTTGCCGCCCGTCGAGCCCTCGCGGCGCGAGGTAAACAGGATAACCGACTCGTCGGCCGTGATAACGGGGCCGTAGTCGGGGTAAGGCGAGTTTACGCCCGGCCCGGCGTTGTCGATGAACACGCGGGTGGGCTTGGCCGCCAGCCGGCGGCCGTTTTCGCACTCTTTTATTTTCTTCTGAATATCGAGCACCAGCCCGGCCGTGTTCTTGGCCCCAGTGGCCGGAACGGCCCGTTTGTATTCGGCAATGGCCTCGCTCCACTTGGCGTTCAGATGCAGGCCCCGGCCCAGCAAATAATGGATGCGCGGGCTCACATCGGGATTGAGCTGATAGGCGCGCTGCAGGTATTCCAGCGCCCGGGGCTTAAAGCCCGAATGCAGGTAACAGTCGCCGATTTTCAGGTTGAGCTGGTCGTTTTTGGGGTTGAACTGCTGGGCTTTCAGGTAGAACACCAGCGCCTGCTCGTAGCGCGGTGGATCCGACTCGTAGAACGCGTCGCCGGCCTTCAGGTCCTTCTGGGCCGCTTTCAGGCCGTCCTTGTCGTTGCCGAATTGGTCCTTGCTAAACTCCACGCTCTGGGCCGAAGCCGTGGCGCAGGCCGTGAGCAATAAACACGCAATCAGATACTTGTACATAAGTCAGTAATCAGTACTGAATATTGGGTAGTTGGAGTCCAAGAAGGCTCCCTTAATTAGCCTTACAAACAGCTGCCAGCCGGCCGGGCCGCGTGCGGCTATGGGCAGCCCGAATTGGCGGCGTGCGTGTTGCCTACTTCCAGGCCCAACTCAGCGGCGCGGCGCCAGTCCTGGCAGGCGGCATCGGGCTGGCGGAGCATTTCGCGGGCGTGGCCCCGGTTGAGGTAGGCTTCGGCGTACTCCTTGTTCAGGCTGATGGCCTTGCTGGCATCAGCCTCGGCGCTCTTATAATCTTCGAGCTTGAGGTAGGCGGCGGCACGGTTGTTCCAGGCGAAGGCGTAGCCGGCATCCAACGCCACGGCCCGCCCGAAATCCTCAACGGCGCCCTTGTAATCGGCTTGTTCGTAGCGGGTGGCGCCGCGGTTGGTGTAGGCCAGGGCGTTGTCCTGTTTTTTGGCCAGATACGCGTCGTAGTCCTGCAGCGCCCCTTTTAGGTCGCCGGCGCGGCGGCGGGTACCGGCCCGGTTGAGCAGGGCCGGCAGCAGCTCGGGCTGCAGCGTGAGGGCTTGGCTGTAGTCCTGGATAGCAGCGGGTAGATTGCCGAGCCGGCGCTGGGTGCTGCCCCGGTCATGCCAGGCGTAGGCATAAGTGGGGTCGGCCTTGATGGCAGCGTCAAAATCAGTTTTAGCAGCAGCATAGTCGGCCTTTTCGAAGCGCAGGGCGCCGCGGTAGTACCAGGCCGGGGCATAATCGGCCTGCAGTTCGGTGGCCCGCCCGTAGTCGCGCTCGGCTTCGGCGGGCTGCTGCAGCGCCTCCTCGGCCCGGGCTTTCCCAAAATAAGGAGCGAAGGTGCTGGGGTCAAGCTTGATGGCCTGGTCGTAGTCCTGCACGGCGGGCTGGTAGTCTTTTAGCTCGTAGCGGGCGGCGGCGCGGTTGGTGTAGGCGCGGGCAAAGTCGGGCTTCACGGCCAGGGCCTTATCAAAATCGAGCACGGCCGCGCGGTAGCTCTGCTGCTTGAACTTGGCCAGCCCGCTGTTGTAGAGCCGCTCAGCCTGCTGGTCGGGCGGTAGGGTAGAAGCCCGCACGCTATCCACCTGGGCTTGGACCGCAGCCGCACTCAGCAGTGAACCCAACAATAAAATAGAAATTTTCCGCATCGTATCCCGCCCATTTTAAAGACGCGGGATAAATGTAATTTTTTCTGCTGAGTATGGCTAATCAGGCAGTTGAATTATGCTGATATTGGTTTTTGTCAAGATCTAATAGTGTCAGAAGCTAGAAAATGTTTGGCCACCTTTGAAGCATGGATGCAGTAGGATTTTACAAGGCACGAAGTAGGAGCAAAGCCTGTCCCTACCTCGTGCCTTTAGAAAATCAATCAGGCAGTTGGGTTTTTACCATTTCCTGCCACTCATGACGTAGCGAGCCGTCGAACTGGGGGCGGCCGGCGCGGCGGTACCAGTGGGCGGCATTGCCAAAGTCGCCCTGCTGGCGGTGCAAAAAGGCGTGCAGCCAGTCGAAAAGCGGGGCGTCTTCGTGCTGCTGGGCAATAGCGTGGGCCTTATGCCATTCGTCGCGGCCGGCATACCAAAGAGCTTCGAGCAGGGGCGAAAGGCCGGTCGGTGTTTCGAGTTGGGTCTGAGAGTCGAGAAAGTTTTGGTACGTCATAAGGCAGCGGTGAAAGACACAATAGGGTATTGGGTAGTAAACTTCTCGGAGCCCGCCGGGGTTTCAACTGCCGGCGGCGGACAAGCGGCGGTAGTTGCGTAATTTTACGCCGCCGCCGGACAACGTGTCCGTCGAAGAAGTTCATTTCCAACGCCTAGCTTTCACCTATGGCCACCTATCCAGAATACATGGTTGCGCCCATCCGCCAGGACCTCACCGAGGCCGGCTTCGAGCAGCTCATGACCCCCGAAGAAGTTGATCAGGCCCTGTCGGCAGACAGCGGTACCGTATTGGTAGCCGTAAACTCGGTGTGTGGCTGCGCCGCTGCCAAAGCTCGTCCGGCCCTCAAAATGGCCGTTTCCAGCTCCGATAAGAAGCCTGCCAAGCTCGTCACCGTGTTTGCCGGCATGGAGTCGGAGGCCGTGGCCCAGGCCCGCCAGCATATGCTGCCCTACCCGCCCAGCAGCCCCTGCATCGCCCTTTTTAAAGATGGCGAACTGGTGCACATGATTGAGCGCTACCACATCGAAGGCAACGACCTGATGCGTATCGTCAACAACTTGCAGGGCGCTTTCGAGGAGCACTGCTAGGGTTTTTTTAGCGCTTAGCTGATTGTGCTTCGTGCTTAGGCACGTTTTCACCCTGTCAACATTTAAGCCCCAAACACAACGAAGCCCGCGGCTGCAAGCTGTGGGCTTTGTTGTGTTTACTTTTACGGTTTTCTCATTTATAGCTCGCCTCGCGTGTCTGTTCAGCTTCTGCCTTGGGATTCCGACTTTCTGGGCTTCGCCGTGGGGCAGCTTCGTGACCCGGAACTGCCGGCTGCTGGCCTGGACGCGTTACTGGCCCAGGCTCGGCAGCAAGGCTACCGGCTACTCTACTGGTTCGTTCCGCCCGGCTCGGCTGCTGCGGCTGCGCTGCAGGCCTGCCCGGCCGCGCGGCTGGCCGACCATAAGGTGCGGTTCTGTATGCCGGTAGCAGTCGGGCAGGCCATCCAGCTGCCGGCCGGCATTGCCCCCACGCACGACTACAGCCCCGCATTGCGCACCCTGGCGGCCCAGGCCGGGGTGTATTCGCGCTTTCAAACCGACCCGAATTTTGCGCCCGAAGTGCACGAACGGCTGTACCAACTCTGGCTGGGCCGCTCGCTTAGCGGCGAGCTGGCCCGCGAGGTGCTGGTGTATCAGCCCAACCCAGCGGGGCCGGTGCAAGGCTTTCTGACTTTGGCTGATAGAAATGAAGGTACGGAAATAGGGCTTATTGCTGTTAATTCCACTAAGCGAAGTCAGGGTATCGGAGCCGCGCTCATCGAAGCCGCCCGCCGCCGGACCGCCGCCGCCGGTCACGCAACGATACGGGTTACGACGCAGGGAAATAATCCGGCCTGTCGCCTCTACCGTCGCGAAGGCTTTGTGGAGGAGCACGAGGAACTGGTGTACCACATGTGGCTATAGCCCGGACTTCAGTTCGCGGCCCCCATGCCTAGGTAGCCGGGCTACGCACCGGTGTAAGGGGCACGTTCGCCGGCTAATTACCAGTTGCTACCTTCGCCCTTATGCTCGACTACTCGGTGGTAGTGCCCGTGTACCAGGGCCAGGATACGCTGGCGGCCCTCACGGCACAGCTCCACGCTTTTTTCACTGGCACCAACCGCTCGTTCGAAATTATTTTCGTGTACGACTGCGGCCCCGATGGCTCCTGGGCCGTCATCCGGGCGCTGCAGGCGCAATATGGGCCGTCACTGGTGCGGGGAGTGCACCTGACGCGCAATTTCGGACAGCATAATGCCCTATTGTGCGGTTTTGGCGAGGCGTTGGGCCAGTTTATCATCACGCTCGATGAGGATTTGCAGCATCGGCCCGCCGACATTGAGCAGCTGATCGCGCGGCAGCAGCAGGGCAACTTTGATGTGGTATACGGCATGCCCCAAGAGCTGCGGCACTCACCCTTCCGCAATTTCACTTCGCGGGCCATGCGCCGGCTGCTGCGGGCCGGCATCCCCGATTTGCATCCGCACTACTCGGCCTTCCGGCTGTTGAAAGCCGACACCGCCCGCGCGTGCCTCGACATGCGCAACTCCCACACCTTCCTCGATGGCTACCTCACCTGGATAACCACGCACGTGGCTAGCGTACCCGTAGTGCACCAGCCCCGCACAGCCGGTAGCAGCGGCTACACACTGGGCAAGCTGCTGGCCTTATCACTCAATATTTTCATCACCTTCTCCAACCTGCCCATCCGTCTGCTCACGGCGCTTTCGGTGCTTGTATTTCTGGTTACCAGCGCCTACTCGGCCTACGTGCTGGGGCGTAAGCTGCTCTACGACGATTACCTGCTCGGCTTCCCCTCGCTCATCATCTCCATTGGCTTCGGCGTGGGCCTCATTATGCTAGGGCTGGGCATCGTAGGGGAGTACATCTACCGCATCAACCTCAAAACAACGCGCCGCCCCAATTTCGTGAAGCGAACGATGGAGGATTAAGCTGTAATACAGAACAAGTTGCTACATAAAGTAAAAGGGCCTCACTCCAGTAGAGTGAGGCCCTTTTGATTGTTTTACCGACCTCACTGATTTGAAGGTCAATAAAACAGATGGTGTTAATTAGCTACTTCGCTCAGAAACTTGATGCGCATCAGGCGCAGATCCTCTTCGGTGTAGTCGTCGGTGCCGAGTTCTTTCAGGGCCACGGCAATGTTGTCGGTGCTGGCCGACATGAAGTAGTCGTAAATGTCCTCCTGACGGCTCTGGTCGAGGACGCCGTTGATGTAGTAGCCGAGGTTGAGTTTGGTGCCTGAGTAGCAGATATGCTCGATTTCCTCCATCAGCTCCCGCATCTCAAGGCCCTTGGAGGAAGCAATTTCCTCCAGGTCCATCTTCTTGTCGATTTGCTGGATGATGTAAATCTTGATTTTCGACTTGTTGACGGCCGACTTCACCACCACATCGGCGGCCGTCGTGATGTCGTTGTCTTCCACGTACTGCTTGATGAGCGTCAGGAAGGGCTCGCCGAACTTCTGGGCTTTGCCCTGCCCCACGCCCGATACGTGGGCCAGCTCCTCCTGCCTAGTGGGGAAGGTGGTGGCCATTTCCTTCAGCGAAGGGTCCTGGAACAGCACGTAGGGCGGCAGGTTCTTCTGGTTGGCCACCTTCTTGCGCAGCGCCTTCAGCATCTCGAACAGCGCTTCATCGTGGCCGGCGGCCAGCTGCACGTCTTCCTGCTGCTGTTCCTCCTTTACTTCCTCGTCGTAGTTGTGGTCTTTGGTGAGTTTCATGGAGTGCGGCTTTTCGATGAAATCCAGGCCCTTCTGGGTAATCCGAATTACGCCAAAATTTTCCACATCCTTGGCTAGCAGTCCACTAAGCATGGACTGCCGCAGCAGCGAGTGCCAGAATTGCGCGTCGTGGGCCTTTCCCTGGCCATAAATTGGCAGCTGGTTGTGGGCGTAGCTAATGACGTGCGGGTTCGACATGCCCATGAGCACCGTGCCGATGTGGTCGAGGCCGAACCGCTCATCGGTCTGCACCACCGCCTTCAGGGCCAGCAACACCTCGTCGCGGGCCTCGAACCGCTCGCGCGGGTGGCGGCAGTTGTCGCAGAAACCGCAGTCGGTGGCGTATACTTCGCCGAAGTAGTGCAGCAGTTGCTTGCGCCGGCACACCGCCGAATCGGCGTAGTTGGCCATTTCCTGGAGCAGCTGCTTGCCGTTGTCGCGTTCGGTTACGGGCTTGTCCTTGTTGAACTTCTCCAGCTTTACAATGTCGTCGTAGCTGTAGAACATCAGGCAGTCGCCGTCCATGCCGTCGCGGCCGCCGCGTCCTGTCTCTTGGTAGTAACCCTCGATGCTCTTGGGCGTGTCGTAGTGAATCACGAAGCGCACGTCGGGCTTGTCGATGCCCATACCGAAGGCGATGGTAGCCACAATCACGTCGCACTCCTCGTGCAGAAACGCGTCCTGGTTGGCCATGCGCACGTGCGGGTCGAGGCCGGCGTGGTAGGGGCGGGCGCGCACATCGTTTACGCGCAGCAGCTCGGCAATTTCCTCCACCTTTTTGCGGCTCAGGCAGTACACAATGCCTGCCTGGTCCTTGTGCTGCTTCACGTATTGAATCAGCTGCTTTTTGGTGTTGTGCTTGGGCCGCACCTCATAATACAGGTTGGTGCGGTTGAAGCTGGTTTTGAACACCGAGGCGTCGTCCATCTGCAGGTTTTTCTGGATGTCCTGCTGCACCTTGGGCGTGGCCGTAGCCGTGAGGGCAATAATGGGCACGCCGGAGCCCAGATTGTCGATGATGCCGCGGATTTTGCGGTACTCGGGCCGGAAATCGTGGCCCCACTCCGATATGCAGTGGGCCTCATCAATGGCCACGAAGCTGATGGTGGCCTTGTTGAGAAACTCGATGGTTTCGTCCTTGGTCAGGCTCTCGGGGGCCACGTACAGCAGCCGCACTTCGCCGCTGATTACGTCGCGCTTCACCCGGTTTATTTCCGATTTGCTCAGCGTCGAGTTCAGAAACTGGGCATTCACGCCGAAGGCGTTGAGCTGATCAACCTGATTTTTCATCAGGGCGATGAGCGGCGAGATGACGATGGCCGTGCCCGGTAACACCAGCGCGGGCAGCTGGTAGCAAAGGCTTTTACCAGCCCCGGTGGGCATAATTACGAAGGTATTGTGGCCGGCAATAACGTTGTTGATGATATCCTCCTGCACGCCGCGGAACTGCCCGTAGCCGAAAACTTCTTTTAACTTGCCCTTCAAATCAGCTGGTTGCTGAATTTCGGGGGTTATCACTGACATCGACATCCGCACTTACACTAATTAGTTGATAGATTTTGGGCAACGGCTACTTTGGGCCGCATCCTCAATCTAAGGATTTTACCGGGATTTGCGGCCGGGCAGGCGAAACGGCGGGGCCGGCCTCGGCCAATTCTTCCCCTCATTCCGGCCCCGATTTCGAACCGCACTATCAAATTTAGATTGAAACTGCCAACCGAACTTCATAGTATCGCAAAAAAAGTGCTTCAGCTTGAAGCGGAAGCCATTGCCGGCGTCGCCGCGGCCCTCGACGAACGGCCCGATTTTGCACAATGCGTAGAAGCAATTCTAGGTCGCCGCGGCCGCGTGGTGGTTACGGGCATCGGCAAGAGCGCCCACATTGCGGGTAAAATGGTGGCCACTTTCAACTCGACCGGCACGCCCGCCCTGTTCATGCACGCCGCCGACGCCATCCACGGCGACCTGGGCATGATCCAAGCTGATGACTTCGTTATTGCCATCAGCAAGTCGGGCGACACGCCCGAAATAAAGGTGCTCGTTCCGCTGCTCAAGCGCAAAGGCGTGCCGCTGGCCGCGCTGGTTAGCAACGCCGACTCCTACCTAGCCCAGCAGGCCGACTACATTTTGCACGCGCCGGTAACCCGCGAGGCCTGCCCCCACAACCTAGCGCCCACCACCAGCACCACCGCCGCATTGGCTCTGGGCGACGCGCTGGCTGTGTGCCTGCTCGAAAGCCGCGACTTCTCACGCCACGACTTTGCCAACCTGCACCCCGGCGGTACGCTGGGCAAGCAGCTCTACCTAAAAGTTGGCGACCTGAGCCGGCAGAACCAGCAGCCCCAGGTAACCGAATCGGCCCCGTTGCGCGAGATTATCCTTGAAATTTCGGGCAAGCGCCTCGGAGCAACCGCCGTGCTGTCCGACGACGGCGGCGCGCTGGTGGGCATCATCACCGACGGCGACCTGCGCCGCATGCTCACGGCCCACGCCGGCCGCCTCGATGCCGTAACGGCCCGCGACATCCTCACGCCCAGCCCCGTGACGGTGGAAGTGGACGACTTCGCGGTGGAGGCCCTGGCCCGTATGCAGGCCCGCAACATCACCCAGCTGCTGGTAACCGAGCAGGGCCGCTTCAGTGGCTTCATTCACCTGCACGATTTGCTGCGCGAAGGGTTGGTGTAAGGAAAAGAACGTCATTCCGACTGCACTCAGGATGACGTTCCTTTCCCTAGCCCTACCTTACCGGAAAACAAGCTTGACCCCATGGATCAACATACCTACTTAGTGGTGATGGCCGGCGGCATTGGCAGCCGCTTCTGGCCGTTCAGCCGTACCCATCACCCCAAGCAGTTCCATGACGTGCTGGGCCTGGGCCGCTCCATGCTGCAACTTACTGTAGACCGTTTTGCGGGTATTTGCCCGCCCGAAAACGTGTTTGTGGTTACCAACCGCGACTATATCGAGCTGGTGCAGCAACATTTGCCCGAGCTGGCTGCCAACCAGATTCTGGGCGAGCCCATCGGCCGCAACACGGCTCCCTGCATCGCCTACGCCAGCTACCGCATTGCTCGCCTCGACCCCGAGGCCGTGGTTGTGGTTACGCCCGCCGACCACGCCGTGATGCACGAGGAGAAGTTCCGCTCGACCATCCGCACCGCGCTCGATGGGGCCCGCAGCCACAACGTGCTCATCACGCTCGGTATCCAGCCCTCGCGCCCCGATACTGGCTACGGCTACATCCAGTTCATCGATGACGCGGTGCAGCCTGAGCAAGTGCAAACTATGCCCGGCCACGCCGATGGTTCGTTTCCAAAGGAGCTGCGCAAGGTGAAGACTTTCACTGAGAAGCCTAATACCGAGCTGGCCCAGATGTTTGTGAGTAGCGGCGAGTTTCTCTGGAATTCGGGCCTGTTTGTGTGGCGGGCTGATGCCATTGTGCAGGCTTTCCACCAGTACCTGAGCGATATTGCCGAGGTCTTCGACGAAGGTGCCGAGCAGCTCGGCACGCCCGCCGAGGAGGAGTTCATCACCCGCGCCTACAGCCTCTGCCGCAACATCAGCATCGATTATGGCGTGATGGAAAAGGCCGACAACGTGTACGTGCTACCGGCAGACTTTGGCTGGAGCGACCTGGGCACCTGGGACTCATTGCACCGCATGGGCCAGCACGATGCCGACGAGAACGTAGTCGACGGCAACGCCCTGCTTTACGACACCCGCGAGTGCGTTATCAAAACCCCGCCCGAGCGCCTGGTAGTTGTGCAAGGCCTCGAAGGCTACATCGTGGCCGAATACGACAACGTGCTGCTTATCTGCAAGCGCACCGAGGAGCAGCGCGTTAAAGATTTTGTGGCCGACGTGAAATCGAAGAAGGGCAACGGGTATAATTGATTTTAGCGCTTGGTTATTAGCGCATAGAAAAGCCTGTTATCCGTCACCGGTAACAGGCTTTTCTATGCGCTAATAACCAAGCGCTAAAACCTACTTAGCCAGTTTCGTTTTCAGGTTCTCGTCTAGGGCAGCCAGAAATTCCTCGGTGTAGAGGTAGTCGCGGCCGTGCTCTACTTTGTTGCCATGGATGCAGACGGCCAGGTCTTTGGTCATCTTGCCGCTTTCCACGGTTTCGATGCAGACCTGCTCCAGCGCGTGGCAAAAGTCGATGAGCTCTTGGTTGTTATCGAGCTTGCCGCGGAACTCCAGGCCACGCGTCCAGGCGAAGATGCTGGCAATGGGGTTGGTGCTCGTGGGCTTGCCTTTCTGATGGTCGCGGTAGTGGCGCGTTACAGTGCCGTGGGCGGCCTCGGCCTCCATCGTGTCGCCGTCGGGCGTTACCAGCACCGACGTCATCAAACCCAGCGAGCCGAAGCCCTGGGCTACGGTGTCAGACTGCACGTCGCCGTCGTAGTTTTTGCAGGCCCACACGAAGTTGCCGTTCCATTTCAGGGCCGAGGCCACCATGTCATCAATCAGGCGATGCTCATAGGTGATGCCGGCTTCTGTGAACTTGGCGGTATAGTCCTGCTCAAAAATCTCCTGGAAGATGTCCTTGAAGCGGCCATCATACTTTTTTAGGATGGTATTCTTGGTGCTCAGGTACAACGGCCAGCCCTTGCTCAAGGCTTGGTTGAAGCAGGCGTGCGCGAAACCACGGATGGATTCGTCGGTGTTGTACATGGCTAGCGCCACACCGTCGCCTTTGAAGTTGTACACCTCAAACGACTGCGCCTCGCCGCCGTCTTCGGGCTGGAAGCTGATGGTGAGCTTGCCTTTGCCTTTGGTTACGAAATCGGTAGCCTTGTACTGGTCGCCGAAGGCGTGGCGGCCGATGCAGATGGGAGCCGTCCAGTTGGGCACGAGGCGGGGAACGTTGCTCATCACAATCGGCTCGCGGAATACGGTGCCGTCGAGAATATTACGGATGGTACCGTTCGGCGACTTCCACATCTGCTTGAGGCCGAACTCTACTACACGCTCCTCGTCGGGGGTGATGGTGGCGCACTTAATACCCACGCCGTACTGCTTGATGGCATTGGCAGCGTCAATGGTTACCTGGTCGTTGGTTTCGTCGCGGTACTCGATGCCCAGATCGTAGTACTTAATATCGAGGTCGAGGTACGGTGTGATGAGCTTGTCCTTGATGAATTTCCAGATGATGCGGGTCATCTCGTCACCGTCGAGTTCAACTACCGGATTGGCTACCTTGATTTTAGTCATGGGGGTGGGGGGTAAGGGAGAATGGGAAACGGGCCCAGCCGACCAGGCCAGCCAGGCTTTGCGGCCATAAGATAGGCACCGGCCGCTAAGGGCCATACGCAGGAGCCGGCCCAATGACGCATCCGAAGCCCGGTTTTCGCTTATTTTGGCCCCGATCAGTATCCTCGTCTCACCGCTCTTATGCCCGACTCCGCCCCCCTGCGCAAGCGCGACCACCTGGCAGATGCCGCCCTGGCCACCAGCCACCGCCTGCGCCCACTGTTGGAGCTGGTCGAGCGCATTCGCCCCCATGTGGGCCACGACTCGGTATTCAGCTCGCGCCGCGAGAAAATCCGCGAGCAGCTGGCCCTGGTGCAACAGCAGCTACACGCCGAACAACCCCGGCACCAAGCGCTACGCGAGGCTTTTCGGCAGTTAAGCGAGTTCGTGGGCGATGAAGTGCGGGACGTAAGCCGCGACGAGGTAAAGGAGTCGGGCAAGCGCTTCGTGGCCGCCACGCTCAAAAACGCGCCCCAACTACTAGCTGCCGCTAAACAGGCGGGGTTGCTGTCTTGATTTTAACTAAAAGTGGGCCATTCTACTCCTCCTAAAAAGGTAGTAGAATGGCCCACTTTTCAGCTATTTACTTTTGGTTTCTATTCCTTAACTGCCCCAAGCCGCTGCCGGAGCACTTCATACAGCATAATGCCGCTGGCTACCGATACGTTGAGGGAGCTGATCTGGCCGGCCATTGGAATGCGGAGCTTGTGGTCGGCTAGGCGCAGGTATTCGGGGCTGATGCCGTCTTCTTCCGAGCCCATTAGAATGGCCAGCGGGCCGGTCAGGTCCACCGTTTCAGCCTCTAGGCTGGCATCCGACTTCTCGGTACAGGCCACCACCTGCACGCCCGATTCGCGCAGGAATGTGAGGGTTTGCTTGAGGTTGTGCTCGCGGCAGACCGGAATCAGGTTGAGGGCACCGGCCGAGGTTTTGAGTGCGTCGCCGTTGATCTGGGCCGCGCCGTGGCTGGGCACTACAATGGCGTGCACGCCTAAACACTCGGCATTCCGGGCAATGGAGCCGAAGTTGCGCACGTCGGTAATCCGGTCCAGTACCAGCAACAAGGGCGTTTTGCCTTCCTCGTACAGCCCGGCCAAAATGTTGTCCAGCGGCATGTAGTCAATCGGCGACACGAAGGCTACGGCACCCTGGTGGTTTTTGCGGGTGATGTTGTCGAGCTTTTCCACCGGCACCATCGACACGGGCACACTGGCCTCGCGAGCCAGGGCGTTAATGTCCTGGGTCATGGAATTTTTGGTGGCGCGCAGCAGGAATATCTTGTCCAGCGTGCGGCCCGCGCTCAGCGCCTCCAGAATCGGACGCAACCCGAAAATCATGTCGATGCTGCGGTCCTGGGGTGGCCGGTGGGGGTAGCGCGGCTTGTCGGACGAGGAAGAAGACGGACGGCGGCCTTCCTCGCGGCTGCCACCTTCACTCCAGCGGCCTTCCTCTCGGCGGTTCTCGTCGCGCCGACCTTCGGGGCGCTGCTCGTCGTCGCGGCGGCGGGGCTCGCCAAACTGCTCATCGTTTCGGCCTTCCTCGGCGCGGCTGCGCTCGAAGCGCGGGGCCTCGTCGGAGCGGCTGCCGTCGCGGCCCTGGTCCTCGCGCGGGGTGCGGCGGTTGGGCACGGGGCGGTTCTGCGAGTCGAAATATTGGCGGCGTTCGGTTACCGGCCGGGCTGGGCGATTAGTCCTTTTCTCCATAGCTCCACGGCGGCATACCAGAGAAATTCATGCTCAGGACGGCGCACCAGTTCGTAGTTGTCAGGCGCAAAGATACTGGGTTTGGCGCGGAAGACGAAGGTGGCATTCAAGGTTTGGTAGCCGCGGTACACCCACCGCTCCTCGTTGCCGCTACGGTACACAGTTTCGGGGGCGCCCAACACTTGGTAGAGCATGCCCCGGTCGGTGAGCCAGCCGGCTTTGTGGGCCGAGAACAACTGGCTGGCCGCTATTACCCGGCTATAAAACATGCGAATCAGCTGGCGGGCCTTATTCTGGTCGTCGCTGGCCACACCAAGCCATAAATAATCCACCGCCTTCTTTGGGTCGGGTGCATCAAAAAGCTTCTGTCGTTCCTCCGAGGTCGAAACGTAAATCAGCGGGGCAATCAGCTCATCGGCCGAAGTGAGCTGCGGAAAGTTGTTTTCCTCTACTAGCAAGCCCTGGCTTGGCCCCCGGTTGCCCAGGCGTAGCAGGTACAGACCGGCGGGCAGCCGTAGCAGCTGGTCGGCATTGAAGCGGGCCGAATCCTGGAGGCCTAGCGTGCGGGGCTGCTCGCCCAAGGTGCTGCTGGTAGCCATGGGCGGGGCAGCGGCCAGCGAGCTAAGCGGGTAGCGGTAGGCGTTCAGGGCCTGGCCAGGGGCGTAGGCAGCCACCCCGAATACCTCCTGGGCGCGTACGTAGCGACGCATCAGCGGCCGGCTCAGAGAATCGATAAAAATAAAGCTGCGGTTGAGGTTTTCCGGCGTGAGGCGCAGCCAGGCCGCGTCGCCGCTCATGGCATCCTCGGCTTCTCCGAAGGCAATGCTCAGTGCATGCCCCGATACGAGGCGGGTCAGCGGCAGTGTAAAGCTTAGGCGGTCCACATCGCCGTCGGTCCGCAGGCGGCGGGCGGCCCCGCGCACGGTGTCCTGCCAAAGGGGCCTGCGGGCATCAAAATCAATCCAGCCCATCACGCGCAGCGGTACTTGGCGCCGCTGCGCGCTGCGGTTCGGAAACTGCAGATACACCCGTAGGCTGTCGCCCTCGCGGCGGGTGTCTACCTCAACAGTACGCCCTGGCTGGTACTGGTTGGCAAAGTCGCGGCGCGGGGCGGCCTGTAGCGGCCCCGCCGCAAGCAACGTCAGGAATAGCAATAGCAGGGAGGCCAGGTTTCTCATACTTGTGAATGCAAGAATGTGGATAGATGAGCGACGTGCAGGAAGGCTCAGATAGCTCAATTTTACGCGAAAAAGCCGGCCCCGTTCCCGGAGCCGGCTTCGGCGCTCAAAAATCGTGCACTATTGGCGCGGATTGTAGTACTGCTGCAACAGCCGAATGGCACGCTCGGCCCGTTTCTGGTCGCCGATTTCCTCGGCGGCGCGGCCAATGCTGTTGAGCGTCATCAGGTAGGTCTGGAATTCTTGGTCGAAGAGCGCCTGATTGTGGGTGCTGTAGTAGGCCAGGCCCCGCTCGGCACGGTCGGTCATGGTATCCATGATTTCGTTGGCTCGCTGGGTTTCGCCCACCACAATAAGCGCCGGAATGAACTGGGGCACATAGTAGTCGTAGGGAACAGCCTTGTCGGGCATCACCTCGAACGCCTTGTTGAGCACCTGCTTGGCCCGCGCCTTGTCGCCCTGGATCAGCAGTGCGTCGGCCAGGCGCGAGAATTTGTCGCGGTAGTTGGCCGGGAAGCGCAAGTTGTTTTCATCGTAGAAAATACCGTCGTTGTCGAGGCCGCGGTAGGCGAAGGTCTTCATCAGCTTCTCGTACATCAGGTCCGTTTGCACGTAGCCTTCGTCGGCGGCACCGGTTTTGGCGTCGTAGTCGGGGTTGCGGGCGGGCAGAATGCGGTAGGCCATGCCTTCGAGCTGGAAGTAGGGCTGCAGGCCCATAAAGTCGCGCGAATCCACAGTGCTCGAAAAGTACACTGGCCGCTCCCAGTTGTTGGTGGCCAGAATATCGAGAATGAACAGGCTTTTCTTTTCGATGGCGCTCTTGCCCACGCTCCAGTCCATTTGCGGCACCAGCTGCTTGCGCCGCCCGGCCGGAATAATGCCCGACTTGGCTACGGCGGCCGTATCAACGGGTAGGTAGAAGTTGCGCGAGGGGAAGGAGAGCATGTTTTTGCCGTCGCCGTAGCTTACCTGCAACAGGGGGCTGTTGGCCTTCACCAGCTGCATAAACTGGCGCACATCCACGGCGGGTACGGCCGGGTTTTCGGCGTAGGGCAGGTAGTCGTTGGTGCCCTGCTTGTAGTCTTTGTTGTCCATCGAAACCGGCAGCGGGGCCGACCTGTAGGAACGGCGCTTCATCTGGTCGATGTACCAGTCGGTGTTCAGGTAGCTGAGCACCGCCACGCGCACATCGGTACGCACGCCCTCCACTTCCTGGGCGTACCAGAGCGGGAAGGTGTCGTTGTCGCCGTTGGTGAACAGGATGGCATTGGGGGCGCAGGAATTCAGCAGGTTCTTGGCCGAATCAACCGACAGGTAGCGGTCCGAGCGGTCGTGGTCGTTCCAGCCCTGCGTAACCATAAGGCCAGGTACCACTAGGCCCGCCAGGGTTACCACGCCGGCCCGGGTGGCATCGGCTTTAATAACGGATTGCAGTAGTTCGGCCAGTGCCAGCACGCCCAGGCCAATCCAGATGGCGAAGGCAAACGTGGCGCCCGCAAACGTGTAGTCCCGCTCGCGGGGCTCGATGGGTGGCTGGTTGAGGTAGAACACAATAGCTAGGCCCGTGAACAGGAATAGCAGGCCCACAATGAAGGCGTTGCGGCCGTCACGACGGATGTGGAAGAACAGGCCCAGTAAACCGAGCATCAGAGGCAGTGCGAAGAAGGCGTTGCGGGCCGGGCTGTCGGCCACGCGCTCCGGCAGGCCGTTGCCGTCGGCGCTGCCCCACAGGATGCCCGACTGCTGCAGGTCGCCTTCGCGGCCCACGTAGTTCCACATAAAGTAGCGCCAGAACATGTGGCCCATCTGGTAGCGGAACAGGAAGGCCAAGTTCTGGCCCATCGTCGGCTTCACTTCCTTGCTGATGCCCTCCACCCACTTCTGGTAGTTGTACACGTGCAGCGGGTCGGGGCTGTAAATGCGCGGAATAAGCATTTTATCCTCGGGGCGGTACTCCAGCACCGGGCGGTATTCGGCCACCACGTACTTGTCGCCCTGGCGCACGTAGCGCGGCGCACCGTCCGTTTGGGCCGTAGGCTGGGCATTCAGTTGGGGGCCGTAGAGCAGGGGCCGGTCGCCGTACTGCTCGCGCTTGAGGTAGCTCACGAACGAGAGCACATCCTCGGGGTTGTTTTCGTTGATGGTGGGGTGGTAGGAGCTACGGATAGGAACAATCAGGTAGCTCGAATAACCGATCAGGATGAACATGAAGCTCAGCATCACCGTGTTCAGCAGCCGGCTGCGCCGCTGAAACGACTGCCGGAATCCGAACCAGATAAGGCCCACAAATAGCAGCAGGAAGATGATGATGCCCCAGTTGAAGGGCAGGCCCACGGTATTCACGAAGAACACCTCGAAAGCGCCCGCCAGCGTGGGCAGACCCGGAATAATACCGGCCAGAATCAAACCCACAATCACGCTGCTGATGGCCAGCGTAGCCACCCCGCCCCACATGGTAGGGTTTTGGGTGCGACGGTAGTAATAAATGAAGCCCAGTGCCGGAATAGCCAGCAGGTTGAGCAAGTGAACCCCGATGCTCAGGCCGATAACGTAGGCAATGAGCACCAGCCAACGGTCCGAATCCGACTCGTCGGCGCGGTTTTCCCACTTCAGCATCAGCCACACTACGGCGGCCGTGCAGAGCGACGACATGGCATATACCTCGGCTTCCTCGGCATTGAACCAGAACGAATCGGAGAAAGCATAGGCCAAGGCACCCACGGCGCCTGCGCCCATAATCAGCAGCGTCTGCCCGAAGGTGGGCTCCAGCTGCCGGTCGTCGTGCATGCCGGGGCGGTGCAGCACCAGCTTCTTGGCCATCATGGTGATGATCCAGAACAGGAACAACACCGTGAACGAGGAGCTGAGCGCCGACAGCGCATTCACCAGCACCGATACCTTGGTTACGTCGCCGAAGCTAAGCATGGAGAACAGTCGGCCCAGCAGCAGGAATGTGGGCGCGCCGGGCGGGTGCGGCACCAGCAGCTTATACGAGCAGGCAATGAACTCGCCGCAGTCCCAGAACGAAGCCGTGGGCTCCAGGGTCATCAGGAAAACGACAGTGGCCAGGGTAAATACCAGCCAGCCCACGAGGTTATTCAGGCTTTTGTAACTCCGCATATAGGTAGTGAGAGAGGACCGCCACTTGCAAAAGGGCGGGGAAATCGGGAAAGCAGTCAGCGAAAGTTCAAAAGTAGCCAATAAGTATCGAGCCGCCTCCCCAAATCAACCAATGCCCGCCCCAGCTTCAACCAACTCCCGTATTCACCCTTCTGCGACTGATAAACCAAACCAGCATAAAACACAAAACCCCCGCCGGTAGGGGCGAGGGCTTAGTAGTTTGTTATAGATGGGGAGACTCGGCAAACCTAGTTCTGCAGCACCAGCCGTTTAGTCGAAACCACCTTATCGTTCTGCAGCAGGCTGTAGAAATACATGCCGGAAGGCAGGTCGGCCAGATTCAGGGCCATGCCACGGTCGGCTGCTTCGGGGCGCAGGGCCACGGTACGTACCTCGCGGCCGATGATATTGCTCAGGCGCAGCCGGTACTCGGTGCCCACGGCAAACTGGCTCATCGAAAGCGTGACCTGACCGTGGGCCGGGTTTGGAGCCAGCGAAAACGTAGGCGTCAGCATGCGGGCGGCCAGCGTGGGCAACCCGGCCGCCGGGGCCTGTTTGGCGGCCGCTGTGCGCGGTACGTAGCTGGCGGCCGCCAGCAGCGGCAACTGCCACAACAGCAGAAATAGGAAGGTGAAGAAGCGAGGCGTAAATTTCATGACATTCAGTAAAGCTATAGCGAAAGAGGGGCAAGCTGGTACCAGAAAAAAGGTGTTTCGGATAACCAGAGCGGTAATTTGCAACTACCGTGCCCACCCTGCCAGGGCTGGCAAGCAATGGGGAGATACATCTTGGAGGATGTAAGTTGCCTACGGTTTAACGCTTTGGGACTCAAGGTACGTAAATAGTTGGTTTTTAGTCGTATGGCTGCGTAAAAATAATCTACTGCGCTGCCTAACGCATAGCCGTGGACCGACTTATGTCAGAACACACTACACGTACCGAATCTGCTTCAGGTCAAAATGGCGTACCTGCCCACCGGTTTCCAATGCCAGCCGGCCCGCTTCATCCAGACCTACAATGCGGCCGTGCAGGCGCTGGCCGTCGGTTTCGTAAGTGTGCGTTTCTCCAAAGCGGTAGAGTACGGCCAGGTATTCCGTGCGCAATTCGCGCACCCGCCCCGCCCGCAACTGTAGGTAGCGACGCTCCAAGCATTCGAGCAGGCGCTCGGCCAGCGGGGCCAGCTGGTAAGTTCGGCCCGTAAGGCAGCCAAGCGAGGTGGCAGTAGGTATCCCAAACTGCTGCTGATTGATATTGAGGCCAATACCGACAACACTATACTGGATTTTTGCGCCGCTGAGTGTGTTTTCGATGAGAATACCACCCAGCTTCTGCGCGCCGTAATACAGGTCGTTGGGCCACTTCACCCGGAGCGCGGGCGTGGGGCCGAGCAGCGCGCTTAGCCAGTCGTGCAGGGCCAGGGCTACGGTCTGGCTGAGCAGGAACTGATCGGCGGCGGGAAGAAAAACCGGCTTCCAAACCACCGACAGCGTCAGGTTTTCGCCGGGCGCGGCCTCCCATTGGTTGCCCCGCTGGCCGCGGCCGGCGGTCTGTTTGTCGGTAACCACGCAGCAGCCATCCGTGGCCCGGTTTTCGCCTATCAGTGTTTGTGCTTCCGAGTTCGTGGAGCCGCATTCGGGCAGCCAGACAAGCTGTTGGCCCGTGAAGAGCGTTTGGGGGGAAAGTGCCGCCATCTGTTTTTCGTACTTTGTGCTAGTCAAACCTACCAAGACCTTATGAAAAGTACCTCAGTTCGACAGGATTCGGACAAGTTGGCAGAAATTGTCGTGAGCGGCATGCAGGAGAAGAAAGCGTCCGATATCGTGGTGCTCAATCTCAAAGAACTTAAAAATGCCGTAGCCGATTATTTTATTATTTGTTCGGCTTCTTCCGACACACAGATCGAGGCAATTGCCCGCTCGGTGGAAGAAGAAGTGGAAAAGCTCACTGGCCAGAACCCCTGGCAGACGGAGGGTCGCACCAACCGCGAGTGGGTTTTGCTCGACTACGTTGATGTGGTTGTGCACATATTTCTGCGCGACCGTCGCCAGTTCTACGCACTCGAAGAGTTGTGGGGCGATGCCAACATCACTTACGTGGAAGAAGAAGCGTCTGCCGCGGCAAACTAAAAGGTGGGTTGCCGTGTCATTAGGTTAGAAGTGAGTAGCTGGTATAAAGTAATGAGATGAGGCTCGGTAGCATTCGCGCCAAAGGCACGTCATCTTACTGCTCAATACCAGCTGTTTGCTGCTGAATACCAAATACTTACTTAGCAATTCATGTCTGATACGACGCCCAAAAAGAAAAAATCCCCCTTGCCCAATCCGGCTCCCAAACCCGGTATGCAGCTGTGGGTCCTCTCCGGGTTGGTGGCGCTCATCCTCGGGATGGTGTATTTCTCTGGCGGCAACCGGTTGGTAGAAATCAAGCAGCGCGATTTTGAGCAGATGCTCACGGCCGGCGATGTAGCCGACGTAGCCCTTGTTAATGACCGGGAGGTACAGGTTACCCTGAAAAAGGAAGCTCTGCAGAAACCCGAATACAAGGGCCGCCTCACCACCCAACGCAGTCCGCTGGCTTTGCCTGGGGCAGGTGTTTCTACTACCGGGCCGCAGTTTGCGTTCCGCGTAGTCGAAGGCAAAGTGTTCAAGGAAGACCTCGACAAGCTGCAGGCTACCCTGCCTACCGACCGCCAGGTTGGACTGAAGGTATCGGAGGAGCGTGGCTTCGGCGACTTCCTCGGTACGTGGGGCTTCATGATTCTGCTCTTCGTGGGCTTCTGGTTCCTAATGCGTCGCATGAGCGGCGCGGGTGGACCAGGCGGCCAGATTTTCAACATCGGTAAGAGCCGCGCTGCCCTTTTTGAGGGTGGTGACAAGGTGAAAATTACGTTCAAAGACGTAGCCGGCCTCGAAGAAGCCAAAGAGGAAGTGGAGGAAATCGTGGAGTTCCTCAAGAATCCCTCGAAGTTCACTGTGCTCGGCGGCAAAATCCCGAAAGGTGCTTTGCTGGTAGGCCCTCCTGGTACCGGTAAAACGTTGCTGGCCAAAGCCGTAGCCGGCGAAGCCGACGTGCCGTTCTTCTCGCTCTCGGGCTCCGACTTCGTGGAGATGTTCGTGGGCGTGGGCGCGGCCCGGGTGCGTGACCTGTTCAAGCAGGCCAAGCTGAAGGCGCCGTGTATCATCTTCATTGATGAGATTGACGCCATCGGCCGCAGCCGCAGCCGTGGCAACACGCCCGGCGGCAACGATGAGCGCGAAAATACGCTCAACTCGCTGCTGGTAGAAATGGACGGCTTTGGTACCGACTCCGGTGTCATCATTCTGGCCGCTACCAACCGCCCCGATACGCTCGATTCGGCCCTGCTCCGGCCCGGCCGCTTCGACCGCCAGATCAGCATCGACAAGCCCGACATCAACGGTCGTACCCAGATTTTCAGCGTCCACCTCAAGCCCCTCACACTGGGCCCCGATGTAGATGACCGCAAGCTGGCAGCCATGACGCCCGGTTTTGCCGGTGCCGAAATTGCCAACGTCTGCAACGAAGCCGCCCTGATTGCCGCCCGCCGCGACAAGAAAATGGTGACCATGCAGGACTTCACCGATGCCGTTGACCGCGTGATTGGTGGCCTAGAGAAGAAAAACAAAATCATCAGCCCCGGTGAGAAGCGCATTGTGGCCTACCACGAGGCCGGCCACGCCGTAGCCGGCTGGTTCCTGGAGCACGCCGATCCGTTGGTGAAGGTGAGCATCGTGCCCCGCGGCGTGGCCGCACTGGGCTATGCGCAGTACCTGCCCCGCGAGCAGTTCTTATACAACACCGAGCAACTCATGGACGAAATGTGCATGACGCTGGGTGGCCGCGCGGCCGAAGAGCTAGTATTTGGCAAGATTTCGACCGGTGCGCTGAGCGACTTGGAGCGCATCACGAAAACGGCCTACAGCATCGTGACCATGTACGGCATGAACGAGAAGCTCGGAAACGTGTCGTTCTACGACTCGAAGGGCCAAGACCAGTACGGTTTCAACAAGCCATACTCGGAAGCCACCTCGCAGATGATTGACGAGGAGGTGCGTGCCATTATCAGCCAAGCGTACGTCCGGACCAAAGAGCTGCTCACTGAGCGCCGCCACGAGTTGGAGGTAATTGCAAAGGAGCTGCTGGAAAAGGAAGTGCTGCTGCAGGATGACTTGTTGCGTCTCGTGGGGCCTCGTCCTTACGATACCCAAACGAGCTACCAGGCCCACATGGCTGGCACCGACCGCTCGGAGACCCTGAGTGAGCGGAAGCAGGAACATCCCGTAGCCCTAGACAATGATCTGCCCGAGTTGAATCTGCCCGGTTTGGATCAAAATGGCGATGTAGCCGGTGGTTCTTCTGCCGGGCCTACGGGTTCAGCTGTAACCCCTATGTAGCCTACAGCCGAAGCACACAAAAAAAGCCCACTGCCAGTATCTGGCAGTGGGCTTTTTTTGTGTGCTTTCTAAACAGGTATGTTTTTGATAATGCGGGATGAGTATATTACTTATGCGGCTCGCTCCTGCAGAAACTGCTGGAATGGTTTCAGAGTACGAATCTTCTCGAAACCTTGATGAGCCAACGCCGTCCGCACTCCGGGCAGCAGGTCCTGTAGCCAGTCCTGGAAATCTGCTTCGGTTGCCGGGAGGCACTGGATGGCCGGCGCGGTCGGAGCATGGTAACTGACGGCGGGCGTGTTGTGCATAGCAGGGTTAAAGCGTGGGTTCGATGACGGAAATACCAAAAAGGTGCCACTCTCTTATTCGCCTTGCTACTGTTCAGCTAGTTAGAATGCCCCTGCCACTCCTTATGGGCTCTACTGTCCCTGCAGGCCGCAAGTATACAGCTGGCATACGCCCGAATTTTATAAGTTGCTATCTGCATCAACCAGCCGGGCTAGCTTCGATTCCCGTAGTGGGTCAATAGGCGACCTCAATTCCCGCGGCGGGTTTCGGCCGTATTTTCATCCGGCCGAAACCCGCGTACATTTGCTGTATGGCCGAAAGCTCTCGTGACCTTGTTCTACGCCGCATCCGCGAGGCCCTGCAGACGCCCGGCCCGGCATCTGCGCCCCGGCCCGATTTTGTGGCTCCGTTACACCCTAGGCCCGCCGCTTCTGATGATTTGGCCGTGGCCTTTGCCCAGAGTTTTGTGCGCGTAGGCGGGGCATTTTACTACTGCGAATCGGAGGAGCATTTCTACGATCAGCTCTTCCTGTATAAAAAGGAGCAGCAGCTGGAAAACCTGTATGTATGGGAGCCAGAGCTAAAGAAGCTGCTGCACGCCGGCGACTTGGTATTTCAGGGGGATGAGGAGGGATTCCGGGAGCATGCCGATGCGGGCCTGACGAGCTGCGAGGCCTTGGTGGCCCGTACTGGTAGCATTCTGGTATCGGGAGCCACAACCAGCGGACGACGGCTGAGTATTTACCCCGATCAGCACTTGGTGCTGGCCCGCACCTCGCAGGTAGTAGCCGACATCGGCGACGCGCTACAGTTGATGCAGAACAAATACGGCCCCGGCAAGCTCCCGTCGATGATTTCCCTCACCTCGGGGCCTAGCCGCACGGCCGATATTGAAAAAACGCTGGTACTTGGGGCCCACGGCCCGCGCCGCTTAGCACTCTTTCTACTGGATGACGCGCCCGCTCCAACTACCTGATCTGGCCCTGCCGCCCGGCCGCCGGGTGTACTTCGCCTCTGATTTTCACCTTGGCGCCCCCGATGCCGCCCGCTCGCGCGAGCGGGAAAAGCGTATTGTGCGCTGGCTCGATGAGGTAGCCCGCGACGCGGCCGCCATCTACCTGCTGGGCGACATCTTTGATTTCTGGTTCGAATACCGCCATGCTATTCCGCGGGGCTTTACGCGCCTGCAGGGCAAGCTGGCCGAGCTGACCGATGCGGGTTTGCCGGTTACCTTCTTCACCGGCAACCACGATATGTGGATGTTCGACTACTTCACCCAGGAGCTCAATATCCCCGTGCTACGCCACCCGGTCAGCCAGCGCATTGGTGGCCACCAGTTCCACATCGGCCACGGCGACGGGCTCGGTCCCGGCGACCACACCTACAAGGTGCTGAAGAAAGTGTTTGCCTCGCCAGTGGCCCAATGGCTGTTTGCGCGGCTGCACCCCAACTTCGGCATTGGGCTGGCCAACCGCTGGAGCCGCCACAGCCGCCTGCAGAACGGCCCCTCCGACGACCATTTTCTGGGCGACGACGAGTGGTTGCTGACTTATTGCCGCGAGATGCAGCAGCAGTTCCCGCACGAGTACTACGTATTCGGCCACCGCCACCTGCCCCTCGACGTAGAAGTAGCTCCCGGCAGCCGCTACATCAACCTCGGCGAATGGGTCAATTATTGCACCTACGGCGTGTATGATGGGCAGCAACTGGCGTTACGGGAATATGAGTTTCAGAAGTGAGCCGTTAGAGTCGATAGGCGAGAAGTTGGTTTGTCATCCGGAGCATGTGGCGCATAGAGCCAGGGTCGAAGGACCCATACCGAAACTAAGCGGCCGTATGATTTGCCCTCTGGATGTGTCCTTCGCCCCTGGCTCTATGCGCTACATGCTCAGAATGACAACTTGGGCCTTCCGCTTCTTCGTTGTTGCACTCCTCACTTCCTGCTTCTCGCTTCCTGCCGCCGCTCAGACCACCGCGCCCCCGGCCGGCTCGGTAGCTCCGGCGGGGCAGGCCGCGCCAGTGGTGCGCCTGCTCCCCGACACAGCCGGCACCGCCCAAGGCTGGCAGCTGGTGCGTAGTGTGGCGCTGCCCCAGCCCGGCGCGGCTTCCCTGGATAGGCGGGGTAACCTGTACGTGACCGACCGTCAGAACAACCTGCGCCAGTTTGGCCCCGAAGGCGAGGCGCTGAACGTGTACGCCCCCCCGCTGCCCGGCCACGTAATGCAGGTAGAGGCCTGGAATACGGCCAAAGTGCTGGTTTTTTATGATGACCGCCAGCAGGTGCTGCTGCTCGACCGGTTCCTGTCGCCCATCAGCGAGCTGCCCTTGCCCCAGTTGCTCGACGGGCAGGCGCGCGTTGTCACGCTGGCCCCCGACGACCGGTACTGGCTCTTCAACGAATCGGACCTGACGCTGCGGCAGTTCGACGCTAGCCAGAAGCGGTTCACCATCACCACGCCCCTCGATATCTTGATTGGCCGGTCGCGGCCCGATTTCCGGTTTTTGCGCGAGTACCAGAACAACCTGTATCTGGTAGATAGGATAGGGGGCGTGTATGTATTCGACAACCTGGGCAACTTCCGCAAGAAACTGCCGCTGCCGGGCCTGAGCTACGTGGGCTTCCGCGCCGATGAGCTCTACTATCTGGGATCAGCCGGCGAGCTACGCTTCTTCCACCTCTACAACCTCACCGAGCGTGCCCTGCCGCTGCCAGTAGCTGGCGTGCAGCAAGTGCTCGTAAGCGACCAGTACGCCTACCTGCTGACGGCAGGCGGCGTGCAGGTGTACAAAATACCGGGCAAGTAAAGGCAAGGAACCGATGCAGATTGGGTGACAATGCAGTATCGGATTGTCAGGTAGTTGTTTATAACGGTTTTGAAGGTGCGGTTCTGTCTTGGGTAGGCAGGCAATGGAGGGACGCCAGCCAACGGTATTTCTGGTTATATTTGGAAACTGCCCGCTTGCCCTGCTCCGCCACAACCATCTCGCCTGTATGCCCACTGCTCCGCGCCGCCGCGCCGCACGCTTTTTGCCGTTTGCGCTACTTTTTACGCTGCTGAGCGCGGCCCTTCCGGTTCAGGTAAAAGCCCAGAGTCCGGCACGGCCCGTGCCGCTGCCCGCCCGAATGGCCCCCGAGTTGCAACGCCCGAGCAACTCCGGGCCGCGTGCGCTACGGGTGAGCGTAACCAACGAAGCGTCGTTTCGGCAGTGGCTGGGGCGCAGCCATCCGGGCGCAGTAGCCGAGTCCGAGCCGCGCCAGCACAACATGCTGCGGGTGCGCGGTATTGCGGCGGCGGCTCTGGCCCAAAGCCCTTTGGTGCTTTTCGTGCAGGGCGCCGACCGCAGGGCACAGCCCGAGCGGGAGTTGGGCGGGCTCGATTTAGGAGCAAATAAAGTAACGGCCGTCCATGCGCGCTACCCTACGCTCACGGGCCAGGGGCTTACAGTTTCGGTGAAAGAAAGCCCCCTGGATATTGCCGACCTCGATTTTAAGGGCCGGTTGCTAGAGCCCGACCCACTGGCCCCCTTGCTCAACTCGCACGCCACTACCATGGCTACCATTATTGCCGGGGGCGGTAACACTTCGCCCGACGGCCGTGGCGTGGCCTGGCAGGCGCGCATCGCCCAGTCGAGCTACGACAACCTGCTGCCCGACGACGGCGCGCTACTTGCCGCACGGAGCGTATCGGTACAGAACCACTCCTATGGGGTTGAGGTGGAGAATTTTTATGGCCTCGAAGCCCGCGCCTACGACCAGCAGGCGCGGCAGTACCCCACGCTACTCCATGTGTTTTCGAGCGGCAACTCGGGCCAACTGCCGGCCCCGGCCGGCCCGTACGCCGGGCTCGACAGTGTGGCCAACCTGACCGGCGAGTTCAAAAATGCTAAAAACAGCCTTAGCGTGGGGGTTACCGACGCATTGGGTTTCGTGAGTCCGCGTAGTTCCCGCGGCCCGGCTCTCGATGGCCGCGTCAAACCAGAGCTGGTGGCATTTGGCGACGGGGGCAGCTCCGATGCAGCGGCGCTGGTTTCGGGTATCAGCCTGCTGGTGCAACAGGCCCATAAGCAGCGGCGCGGTACCCTGCCCAGCGCCGCGCTGGTGCGGGCCGCCCTGCTCAATTCGGCCGACGATGTGGGCCGGCCGCAGGTTGATTTTGTGGCGGGCTACGGCCAGGCCGATGCGCTGGGAGCCGTACAGACGATGCTCGACGGCCGGTTTATGGAAAGCACGGCCACCACCGGGCAAGAGCGGGTATTTTCGATTACCGTGCCTGCCGGTGTGCATCGCCTCAAAGTAACATTGGCCTGGACCGACCCTGAAGCCGCCGCCGGCACGGCCACGGCCCTCATCAACGACCTCGACCTGACCCTGCGCCGGCCCGCCACCAGCCAGCAATGGTTGCCCTGGACGCTGAGCGTCTATCCGCACCGCGACTCGCTGGCCCGCCCCGCCCGCCGCCGCCCCAACCACCGCGACAATGCCGAGCAAATCACCCTCGATACGCCCGTGGCCGGTACTTACGAGTTGCGGGTGCGTGGCTTTGCCGTGCCCCAGGGCCCGCAGGCGTTCAGCGTAGCCTACGAGTTCGAAACGGGATTAAGCTGGGTGGCACCCAACAAAGCCCGGGGCCTGGAAGCTGCCGGAGCCGGCCAGCTGCTGCGCTGGCAGTGGGCCGGCCCTGCCACTACGGCCCGGCTCGAATACAAGCCCGTGGGCCAGCCGGTTTGGGCAGTGCTTAGCCCCAGCGTTAACCTAGCTGATAAACTTTACCGCTGGACGGCCCCCGATGTCACCCAGCCCGGCCAACTGCGGCTGGTGGCCGGGGCTACAACAGTTGTATCCGATACGTTTTTCGTGGCCCGCCCGCTGGCACTTACTGTGGCCTACAGCTGCCCCCAGGAAGCGCTACTAACGTGGCGGCGGGTGCCCGGCGCCACGCAATACCGGGTGTACGCCCTCGGCGCCACTATGCTCATGCCGCTTCGGTCGGTTGCTGATACGGTGCTGGTGCTTACGGCCTCCGAGGCCGCCGCCCGCTACTTTGCCGTAGCGCCGGTTATAAGCGGGCGCGTTGGTATGCGGGGCCCGACGCAGGATCTGGAGCAGGCTGGCAATGAATGCTACGTGCGGTCTTTTCTGCCCCGCCAGCTGGTAACCGATACAGTGCAGTTCGACCTGACCCTGGGCTCTACCTTTCGGGTGCAGACTATAGCGCTGCAGCGCCAAAGCCCCGACGGTAACTTTGAGGATATCCAACTGCTGAATGCGGGGGCAGTCACCAGCCTGGTGCTCATAGATCCTGTCCCGGTTACAGGGTATGCGCAGTACCGGGCGCGGCTCCGGCTTGATAATGGTAGCGAGGTCTACAGCAAGCCGGAACGGGTATTCCGGGTGATAGATGCGGCAGCTGTGCTGGTATATCCGGTGCCAGTAGTGGCCGGCGAGCCATTGCGCATTGTGCTGCCTCCCGATCAGGCTGCCGATGTGCGGGTATATGATTTGATGGGACGTCTGCACTTTGCAAACGTCGTAACCGAAGGCACCATCAAGCGAATCGCAACCGAAACACTGTCCCCCGGCTCCTACGTGTTGCGCATTAGCCTGCGGGGCGGTGCCACTATCACCCGCCGCATCACTGTGCTGTAGCTGTGCTCCTGGTACAGATTATCTGGCAGCAGCAGCAGCAGACAACAAGATCAAGCGGTTAGCTCCGGCTGTTCGGCCGGGCAAGTGCCGGGCATATGTAACTCAGCGCTACAGGATAATCAATGTAAGGCCGATTGCTTGTCGGTTTAACGGGCAAAAGGCGGTACGAAGTGTTGCCTGGTTGGCGTGCTGCCATAAATAGGCTGCAGCTAAGTGAAAGCTGCATAATGCTCAGCAGTTGCACCAGCGGAAGGACCATTGTGATTTGACAGCCAGCTTCCTCGCTGGCTAAACCGCCATGCGGCAACAGCAACGATATATCTTTTAATGAGACTGTGTAATGCAAAGAAGGCCAGCCTCAAGAGGCTGGCCTTCTTTTATCCTGGAAATACCCTACAGATGCGGGGAACCCGGGATTTAGTACACGTAATTTAAAGCAGTTACGTCGTTAGCGTTGAACGGACGGTTGCCGCCGCTGCCGATGCAAGCCAGCATCCACGAGCTCGGGTCGGGGCCGCTAGGCGTGCCGGGGATGTAAACGGCTCCCACGGTGCTGGCGCCTTCGTTCACGGCCGCACCGCCGCAGCTGTACTGGCGGCTCATGTAGTCGGTGTGACGGAAGCCGATGCAGTGACCGATTTCGTGGGCCAGGATGGTGGCGATGTAGGTGCTGGCGTTGGCCGTGCCAATGGCATCAGAGTTCACCTGTACCGAGTTGAACGGGTTGCCGTTGGTGGGGAAACCCGCCGAGGCCAAGTACGAGGAACCGGCGGGGGCTTTGCTTAGCAGAATGTTGTAGCTTGACGAAACGCGCAGAAACTTAATCCGCAAGTTTTGGGCATTGAAGCGGCGGATGGCCTCGTCCGTGGCCGTCACATAGGCTGAAGGGAGGGACGTGGTGATGGCCACGCGGATGGTGCGGCCCGTACCCACGCTCACGAGGTTGTTGGTGCGGTATTGCTCATCCTGCCCTACGCGCAGCATGTTCTGCTCGGGAGCACTGGCCAACATTTCATTGGTCAGCACAATATCGCCTTCCACCAATACTCCTCCTTCTACTTTCAGGGCTCCGGTCGAAGTGAAACCAAGCGCCTTAATCTGGCTGATGGTTTCCTCCGATACTTGGTTTTTAACGGTAACGCTTTCTTTTTCCTGACACGAGGAAAGGCCTAGGCCAAGTCCGGTAGCAGCCAACAAAGCCAGTAGAGTACTTTTCTTCATGGTGTTTGGTTGTAAGAGGTAGAGTGGTTGAACAATGAGGTAAACCTAGTACTTTGTTGATGATATTTCAAAATACAAGACACCTGATTGACAAAATCATATACATTGTACTTTGATTATGAAGATTGTATAAAATGACGTAATCGGCTCATTTAATAGAATTAAAGCGGTTTATGTGGATTGTATGAAGAGAAAAATGTTTTCGCGTTCTGGTTGCCCAATCCGTGCGCTACTACCAATCCAACTTCTGTGGTGGCCATAGACGTTGCTAAATGGCCGGTATTAGCTGCCCCGGCTATTTGGCTATCTTTGTCGATAACCCATTTCGTGCCGCTGGCTTATTGGTCGCGGACTTACCTATATAGATTCTCCAAGCCGTGGCTTGTTCCTCCTGTTCTTCCGGCGGCGGCGGTTGCTCTACTAATTCTACCACTTCGGGCTGCGGCTCGAAGGGTAGCTGTAGCAGCGGCTGTACCCGCCTTAATGTATTCGACTGGCTCCAGGATCTGGATATGCCCAGCGACTTTAAAGAGTTCGATCTTGTGGAAGTCCGCTTTAAGGGCGGCCGCAAAGACTTTTTCCGCAACCAGAGCCGTCTGCCGCTCATCACCGGCGACGCCGTAGTGGTGGAAGCGGCCGGCAGCGGCTGGCATCTGGGGCACGTTTCGCTCAAGGGCGAGCTGGTACGCCTGCAGATGAAAAAGAAAAAGGTGCCCCTCGACTCCAAAGACATCCGCCCTATTCTGCGGGTGGCCACCGACGATGACGCCGAACGCTGGCAAGCCGTGCGCGACCTTGAAACGGGCACCATGTTCCGGGCCCGCGCCGTGGTCGAGGAGCTGCGCCTGCGCATGAAGCTCTCCGACGTGGAGTATCAGGCCGACCGTACCCGTGCCACGTTCTTCTATTCGGCCGACGACCGCGTGGACTTCCGCGACCTGATCCGGCGGCTGGCCGACGAGTTTCGGGTGCGGGTAGAGATGCGCCAGATTTCGCTGCGCCACGAAGCCGGCCGCCTTGGTGGTATCGGTAGCTGCGGGCGCGAGCTGTGCTGCTCCACCTGGCTATCCGACTTTAAGAGCGTGAGTACCACCGCCGCCCGCTACCAGAACCTGAGCCTGAACCCGGCCAAGCTTTCGGGCCAGTGCGGCCGCCTCAAATGCTGCCTCAACTACGAGCTCGACACCTACCTCGACGCGCTCAAGGACATTCCGCAGGTGCAGCGCCCGCTGCTGACTGAAAAGGGCGAGTACACGCTGCAGAAAACCGATATTTTCCGCCGTAAAATGTGGTTTGCCGTGCGCGGCGACAACAACTGGGTAGTGCTGCCGGTGGAGCGCGTGCGCGAAGTGCTGGAGATGAACAAGCGCGGCGAAAAGCCCGATACGCTGCTCGTACCCATGCGCGAAGAGGAGCGGGCCCCCGAAGTAACGGCCATCGTGGAAGGCTCGCTGGAGCGCCTCGACGACAAAATAACCTCTTCGGCTTCCAAGCGACCCAAGCGCGGCAAAAAGAAGCCCACCGACGAAGCTCCGGCCGCCGTGCGTGCACCGCGCTCCGGCCGGCCCGAACGCCCTGCCCGGGTTGCCGCGCCCGATGCCGATGATGCTACCGCTCCCGCTAAGGCAGCCGGCCCGGCCGAAGGAGCCGATGCCGCCGAGGAGCGTGCGCGGCCCCGGGGGGCCGCAGCTAAACCCCTCAACCGTCGCTCGGGCCGTGGCCGTGGCGGTGAGGGCCGTGGCGAAGGCCGTGGCGAAAACCGGCGCGGGGCGGGTCGCACGACGCCCGAAGGCGGACCCCCTGATGCGCCCCGCCCCGCCCGCGAAGGTGGCCGCCCGCCCCGCAACGCCGGCTCCGAAGGCAGTGCTGATGGCAGCCAGCCGGAAGGTGGCGAAGGCCGTTCGGCCGAGCGCCGGGGCCGTTCGGGCAGCCGCCGTACGGGCCGTTCAGCCGGCCGCGAAGGCCGCGCCGATGGCGGCAGTAACTCACCCTCACCTTCCGCCGACTCCTGATGGTTAGCTTTTCTGACTCTATGCACGCTTTCTCGCGTGGATTTATGGTTTTGGCGGCCGGATTGTTGCTGACCGCCTGCGACCCGGCCGAGGTCTACGAAAAGAACATCGACCTGACTTCGCCTGCCGGCGACCCTTACGTGTGGGCCGTGCAGGACAAGCCGACGTTCGAGTTTGAAATAACTGATCCGGCAGCCCGCTACGACGTATTTCTCAACATTCGGAACACCACCAACTACAGTTACTACAACCTCTTTGCGCGGATGACGCTTACCGGGCCCGATGGGCGGATTATCTCGCGTAAGCTGCACGATATGAACCTGATGGACCCGAAAACCGGCGAACCGCTGGGCAACGGCAGCGGCGACATTTTCGACCACCGCATTCTGGCCTTGCCCAACCAGGAGTTCAGCCAGCCCGGCACATATCGTATTCAGTTGGAGCAGTACATGCGGCAAGACCAGCTGCCCGGTATTATGGCCGTGGGCGTGCGCGTAGCCCGCCACGAAGCGGGTAAGTAGCAGGGGCTTTATTCTGCAGCTTACCGTCGCCAACACATAACTGGTAGTGCCAATCAAGAGCAGGGTCCCGGCCCGCCGAAACAAGCTGTTTCGGCGGGCCGGGACCCTGCTCTTGATTGTTAATGCGAATTCGTAGATGACAATTGGAAATAAAGTAGCTTAAATCCGCTCCACTTTCACTGCGTTCAGGCCTTTACGACCATCAACAATATCAAAGCTAACGCGGTCATTTTCGCGGATTTCGTGAACGAGACCAGTCTGGTGAACAAAGATTTCCTGGTTGTCTTCGTCTTGCACGATGAAGCCAAAGCCTTTGGCTTCATTGAAAAATTTAACGGTACCTGTTTTCATAAAGGTGTTAAATGGTTGAGGAAATGGTGGAAAGGAAAGCAAGAGAGCGTGAAGCGAATGCTATAACTAAGCGCGGTAAATCTACGCTGTTTTTTAAAGCAACAAAAAAGGCCGGTGGCAAAACGTGGCTGCCGGGGCTGCGTATGTAACAGCACTGCCACCTAAGCCTTCCGCATCCATGTCCGATAACGCCCAGAAGTCCGCTACCACACCCGAAAATCCTGCCAACGCGCTGCCAATCGAGCTGCGCACCCCGGATAATACCGCCGCCGGGCAGCCTGTGGCCAACGACGAGTTCAACCACGAGCAGAACGAGGTGGCCGGGGCTAGCCGCGGCGAATTTGGCCGCCAGTCGGACCAAGGGGCCACCCAGGGAGGCTACGGCAACGAAGCCAGCCGCGGTATCGATACGTACGCCGGCCCGCCGGTGCAGGCGCCTGCCACCTCGGGCTACGTGGGCGAGCGGGCCCAGAACAATGATGGCTTCCCATCGACTGAAAACGGCAGCTTTGGTACCGTAGCTGTAGGAGCCGGACATAATGCTCCTGAGTCGGCAGTAGGCCCCTTGTTTGGTAACGACAACGACGCTCCTACGGGCACGGGCTCGGCTTACGCGCAGAACTACGGTACCTCCTCGCTCGGTGGCCAGTCAAACGCCGAGACTGAGGGTGCCGACATGCAACGCAACCAACGCGAAGATTATATGCCCGGCCACCCCGAAGGCGGCCCCGTAGGCCAACGTACCGGGCAGGCTCCGGGCAATGCCGGGCATGGCAGCGACGAGGCCGGTGCTACCCCACCCACCCGCGCCGACCGCAGCGGCTACGAGGCGGCTGGCTCGCCCGACTCGCAGGGCAGCGAGCAGGAGGGTTTCGGCACAAAGGGCGGCTCTTATAATGATGAGTACGACGACTCGCAGCCGAGTGGTACCGAAGGCTCGCCGGCCAAAGGCGACTTCGACAAGCAGCAAGGTGCCAAAAACTACGGAGCGGCGTCGGATGAGCGGACCGATTCGCCTAACTCGCCCGACTACGGCTCGGTGCCCGGTCCCCCCGTGAAGTAACCGGCCTGCCCCGATTTCGGCCCGCAGCCGTTGCCCGTTTGTGGCAGCGGCTGCGGGCCATTTTTTATGGGCCGGCTGGCTGGTAATCCGCTGCTAAATCACCTATATTTCAGGGTTCTTAACAGCCTGAATATGAGAAGCCTTGGTTTGTGTACAATTCTGCTGTTACTGCTGCTGCCCCGGTCGGTAGATGCCCAGCCGACTGCTCGTCCCGACTCGGTTAGCCCGCCGGTTACGCGTTCCTGGCTGGTGCGACCCGCTACTGTACGCGTTGCGGTACCCGTAGTGCTGGTGGCAATGGGTTACGCCAGCCGCAACGAGAATTTTTTGGATGAATTAAAAGAGTATGTGCGGCACGAGACCCACGAAAAATTCCCACGTTTCCATACCAGCCTCGACGACTACAGCCGTAGCGCGCCGCTGGTAGCCTCCTACAGCCTGTTTGCGCTGGGTATGAAAGGGGAGCGGGGCATCGTGCCCTTCACTGCCTGCTTCGGTCTGGCCCACGCCCTGAACACGGGGCTGGTCAGCAACCTCAAGCGCCTGAGTGCTACCCGCCGCCCCGATTCTCCTACTGATTTAAGCTCCTTCCCCTCGGCCCATACGGCCGATGCCTTTCTGACGGCGACGCTGCTACACGAGCAGTTTGGCCGCGGCCGTCCCTGGCTGTCGGTGGCGGGCTACGGCGTAGCCACGGCCACTGGTGCCATGCGCATGCTCAACGACCGGCACTGGCTCACCGACGTGGTGGCGGGAGCCAGCGTGGGCTTTTTATCGGCCGAAACCGTGTGGCGGCTCTACCCCGTGCTGGCCCGCCACTTGCCGGGCCATTTAGGCCAGAAACTACTGCTTATGCCTACCTACGCCCCCGGCGGAACCGTTGGCGCGGTACTGGTGCTGCGGTAGAGAGGCGCTATTTCAATTCGATATAGGGCAGCAGCTTGTCGTAAGTAGCCTCATCGATAATGCGGATCTTGCGCAGGTCGGCGGGCTGCTGGAAGGGGCCGTGTTGTTGGCGGTAGGCTACCAGTACGCGGGCTAGCCGCTTGCCCAGGTACGGATGCGCCTGGAGCACTTCGAAGGACGCCGTGTTCACCGCCAGCCGGGACAGGTTGAAGCCGGGAGCCACGAAGGTGTATTTGCGCAGGCTGTCGATGAGGTCGGGGGCGTCGCGAAAAGCGAAAATCTCGGCCAGCTGGTCTTCCTGCCGGAAGCCACCCAACCGCTGGCCGTACTCCACCACCCGCCGCGCATACCCGCGCCCGATGCCCCGAATCTGCATCAGCTGGGTGGTATCGGCCGCATTCAAGTCGAATGCCGTTAGGTTGCGCGGCTTCGCCACGAAGCCGGGCTTGCTTTCGAAGGGTCGGCGCTCGGGAAACTTGTTGTTTTTGGCGAAAGTGCGCTGCTCGCGGGGCGGGAGCTGCTCGGGTAGCTGGATATAGGGCGCGAGGCGGGCATACGTAGTGTCGGAGAGGCCGTAAGCTTTGCGCAGCTGTTCCTTGGCCCGAAAGCCGCCCACCACCGTGCGGTATTTCACCAGCCGCTCGGCTAGCCAGGCGGGCAGCCCCCGCGCCTGCCAGTCGCGGGCCGAAAAGGTGTTGGGGTCGAAGGGGGCCAGCGGCACCTGGGGCACCCGCTCGCGGGGCGGGCGGCGGGGGTAGCGGCTGGAGTAGCGGTTTTCAAAATCGGGCCGGACGGTGCGGCGGGCGGCCAGCTGGGCGGCCCAGGCATCGAGGCGGCGTTGGTCGGGGGCCGGGTCGTAGGCGGGTAGGGCAGGGCGCAGCAAGGCGGGCAGGGCCAACAGCAGCCCCAGCAGTGCCAGCAGCACCACGAGGCCCGAGGTTTCGCGCCGCGAAAAACCAAAGTAGCGCCTCACTGCCCGGCGCAGGCCTGCCAGCGGCCCGGCCACGCTCCCACGGTTCCGGCGGGCAGGTGGCGTAGCGGGCGGTTGGGGCCGGGGGGCGGCAGAAGGCATAACGGATAAGGCTTAGTAGAGTATAAAGCCCTCAGTTTAGCCGATATTCCGCACAAAATCAATAGAGCCAGGCGCTACTGCCCGCTACGCATGCCCCCAAAGCTTATTCGCGCATTTTCACTTCCACTTCGTAGCGGTAGCGGGGCGGCCCACCGAGCGGAATGGCGAAGAAGGGCAGGGCCACATCATACTGGTCGGTGACGTAGAAAACAAGGTCGTTGGAGGTTTTGGAAAGGGTCGTGAGCTGGAAGTCGAGTGAGAGACCGTGCTCTTTGGCTACTACGGGATGGGTGCTGGCGGCCCAGACATTGTCGCCGCTTATAGTGGCCGGATGCCCGTTTTTGGCCACACTGAAAATCTTCATTTTGAGGCCCCCATCCAGGTCGAAATTGCTCTGCCGGATGCTCACCACCCGGTCGTTGACGAAGGGGTAGAGGTGGGTTTTGGCCCCGACAACCGATGAAAGCCGAAACGAGTACTCATAGGTAAAGGCATTGCCGCCTTCTACCGGGATGTTTTCGGTGGGGGAGGAGCTCAGAAAGTAGCGGTACAGGTTGCCGTCGTCGCCACGCAGGCCCTGGGCAATCAGCTTGAACACGTAGCCTTCAAACTCGGGCGTCAGCTCGCCTTCGAGCGGGTTGAGGGGGCCAAAGGTGTACCAGCAGTTGTCGTAGGTAGGCTCGGCCCCGAAGGCTTTCTGGGCCAGCAGGGTGCCGGCGCGGTACTGGCCTTTGGGGCTGGTAGCGCGGGCATCGGGGGCCGAGTGGGCGTTGGCGCCGCCGTACAGGCTGAAATTGGTCGTCGTGTTCCAGCCACCCTTCAGCTCGTCGTGGCGGCCGCCGCAGTCGGGGTCGAACACGCGGATATACACCGGCTGGCGGCGCTCTTTAGGCACCAGAAAAAAGAATGTCTGGCTGAAGTCATCGTCGCCCCAGCTGGGGTTGGCTTGGGGGCCGAACGTAATCAGGAAGGGAATATTCTCGCCGGGGTTAGGCGCAGCCTGGGCCGAGGCCGGGCCTGCCGGCAGCAGTAGTGCCCCCAGCAGCGGCAGAATAAGCAAAACGAAGCGCGGAAAGAGCAAAAGCATAGTTCGAAAGTAGCGCCCGCCCGGCAATTTCCTGGCAATTGGGGCCTAAATTGGCCGGTTGTCGTTGCCGAACCGGCTGGCTTCGCGTATCATTACGGCACAAACCCGCCCACCGCTGCCTGTTGCCATGTCTGCTTATCCTACTGCTACGACCGAATTTCTGGACGCCCTGACCGCTGATGTAGAGCGGGTGCGCGAGGTGGCCAACCGCCGTTTCCGCACGCTGGGTAGCGAGCAGCTCAACCGGGGCCCGGGGCCAGGCCGCTGGAGCGTGGGCCAGTGCCTGGAGCACCTCAATCTGATTGGCGGCCTGTATCTGCCGGTTATCAGCCGTAAAATTCAGGCGGCCCAGCAGCGCGGCACCCGCCCGGCCACCACCGTGAAGCACGGCTACTTCGGCCAGAAGCTGACGGCCGCTATGCGCGTGCCAGCCACAGAGAAGCCCCTGAAGTCGCCGCAGCAGTATGCGCCCAGCGGCTCGCGGCTGCCGGGTACGGTAGTGGAGGTGTTCACCCGCCAGCTCGACGAGCTGAGCAACCTGCTCAGCCAGGCGCGTCGCATCAACATGAACGCCATTCGGATTGCCAACCCGGTAATCCCGCTGCTGCTGCCGCCCCTGCCCGACGTGTTCGAATTACTGGTGGAGCACCTCAAGCGCCACCTGCTGCAGGCCGAGCGCGTGCTCGACGGCCTGACAGGTAGCGAATGAAGCAGGAAGAGGCAGACTAGGGCGGCGGCTATGGATGTAGGGGAACTCCGGTAGGATTAACGCGCGGCAGGCGTGTTGCTTCACGCCCTTATTTCCGGGCCGTATGGAATCCGGCGGCGGTGGGCATCAAGGGTGTATCTGAACACGCATTCCCTTTTCAGTCTTCCTATGCGCCCTTTCCTGCTTAGCCTGTTGGCCCTGCTGATGCTGCTGACTCCCGGTTCTTCCCAAACCAGCCGTGCTGACCGGCCCGACAATGGACCGAACTCCGCCACTTGGCTGAAAATCGACCAGCTGCTGGTCAAGGGCCAGACGGCCTCGGCCGCTAAGCTGCTGGAGCCGCTCTATCAGCAGGCTCGCCGCCGGCCCCAGGCTGCGCCCGAGTACGTGCGTACGCTGCTGTACAAGCTGCGGCTGCTCGAAAACAAGGAGGAAGAAGCCGATGTGAAGGGCATTGCACTGCTCGAAGCCGATGTAAAAACGGCGCAGTTTCCGGCCCGGCCGGTACTGCACAGTCTGCTGGCCCAGCTCTACGGCCGCTACTACGACCAGCACCGCTACCAGCTGTACGGCCGCACCAACGTTGCCGCCCGCCCCGACACGGCCGACCAGAGCCGCGCCGACCTGCGCACCTGGGATGCCGCCCGCCTAGCCGCGGCGGTAGTACGCCACTACCAGGCCTCGGTGACCGACGAGCCTCGGCGCCAGCAGCAGCTACAATTGGCCGACCTGGGCTACCTGAGCCGCGGCGCCGATGCCGCCGGTCGCGCCCGCCGCCCCACGCTATTCGATTTGCTGGCCTTCCGGGCCGTGGAGGCGTTGGGCAACGATGAGCTGTACATCACGAAACCTGCCCAGCAGTTCCGCCTGACCGACCCCAAGTTGTTTGGCCCTGCTGCCGGGTTTGCCCGCCTGAAGCTGGAAGCCCCGGCTGCCGACTCGCTCAATGGCCAGTTCCACGCGCTGCAGGTGTTGCAGCAGCTGCTGGCTTTCCGCCTCCAGAACGCCGCTGCCCAACCCGAGGCCTTGGCCGATGCCGATTTGCAGCGCCTGGAATTCGTGCAGCAACACGCCACGCTGGAAAATAAGACCGAGCTATACCGCGCCGCCCTGCGCCGGGCCGCCGAAGCCTACCGGGCCACGCCGGTGGCCGCCGAGTTTGGGGCCGCCGAAGCTGCCAGCTGGGAAGAAGACGAGCCCGCCAAAGCCCACGCGCTGGCCCTAGTGGTAGAAAAGCAGTACCCGAAGTCGCGCGGAGCCAGGCAGGCTGCGGCCCTGCGCCAACAGCTGGAGCGCGTGGAAGTAGGCTTTACAACGGAAGACGTGCTGCTGCCCGGTCAGCCCTGGCTGCTGCAGCTGACGGTGCGCAACGCCCCGCGCCTGTACGCCACGGCCTACCGAATCAGCCACGCCCAGCAGCTGCGGCAACTGGAGCGGCCAGAGCTGTATCAAAATAAAACGCTGCAGCAGCGCTATGCCCGCGCTCTGGCCGCGTTACCCGCCGCTACTTGGACGTTGGACGTCCCCGGCCCGGCCGATTTTCGCAGCCATACCGTGCAGCAGGCCGGTCCGGCTCTGCCGCTGGGCTACTACCTTATTGTGCTCAGTACGGCACCCAACAGCCCCGCCAAGGAGCAGCCCGGCACCGTTACGGCTTATAGCGAGGTGCCGGTGAGCGAACTGAGCTACCTGCGCCGCAGCGCCGCCGACAACGATGGTCCCGAACTGCTGGTGCTGCACCGGCAGTCGGGCGCGCCGCTGGCGGGGGTACAAGTGTTGGCTTTTGCGCAGAAGTACAATCAGTTTGATAAGGTTCGTGGCGCAACCAACTACGTGCGCCAAGCCCCGCAAACCACTGATGCAAAAGGCAAGGTGAGCCCCGTAGTCGGGAAATTACCCGGCGACGTTACACAAATCAGGTCGTTACTATTCTCACAGGGCGCCGATTCGTTGCTGATAAACGACTACCTGAACCATTTCTCCCTCCCGCGCAATGAATCTCTTGAACGCGCCCAGCGCCGCACTTTTCTCTACACCGACCGCGCCATTTACCGGCCCGGCCAGACGCTGTATTTCAAGGGTATTCTGACCGAAACGCGGGCCGCAAAAGCTACGCTACTAACTAACACGCCGGTTTCGGTGCGGCTAATGGACGTGAACGGCCAGACCGTACAGACGTTGCCCTTCACGACCAGTGAGTTTGGTTCCTTTCACGGCTCGGTGCTGCTGCCTACCAGCCTGCTCAATGGGCAGATGCAGCTAGTTACCAACGACGGCCGCGTCTCCTTTTCTGTCGAAGACTACAAGCGGCCCACGTTCCAGATAACGCTGGCGCCGGTGCAGGGTACGCCCGTGCTGGGCCAGCTCGTAACGGTGCGCGGCACGGCAACCGCCTACGCCGGCCAGCCCGTTGATGGGGCCACCGTGCAGTACCGGGTGGTGCGGCGCACGTTTTGGCCTTACTTCGGGCGTGGCTACTATGGTGGCGGGGGAAACCCAGAGCAGGAAATTGCCAGCGGCACAGCCCGTACCGATTCGGCCGGCGGCTTTAGCGTAACCTTCGTGGCCCAGCCCGGCGAAGTAAGCACCGGCGGCCGGCGGGGGCCTGGGGGACCGGGCTACGTGTTCGAAGTAACGGCCGACGTAACTGACGCGGCCGGCGAAACCCGTAGCGGTCAGCAACGCGTCAGTCTCGGTACTGAGGCGCTGGTGCTGCGCCTGCAAGTGCCCGCGCTGCTCAGCCGCGCCGAACTGCCCACCCAGGCGCAGCTGCAGCTACTAACGACTAACGCAACCGGCGAGGCCCTGCCAGTTACCGGCGAGTTGCGCCTTTACCGCCTCACGCCGCCCGCTACCGCCTTCCGGCCCCGGCCCTGGCAGCGGCCCGAGCGTGAGGCTCTGAGCCGCGAGGAGTTTCGCCAGCAATTTCCGCTCGATGCCTACGGTCAGCAGGACAACGACAGCACCTGGACCCGTACGCTGGTTGCCACGCTGAAATTCGATACCGAAAAAACGCCCCAACTGCCCGAGTTGGCCGTCCAGCTGGCCCGTCAGCAACCCGGCCGCTACCTGCTCGAAGCCACTACCGCACCAGCCAAATCCGGCCAGCCAGCGCCGAAGGCCGAACAGTTCTTCACCCTTTTCGACCCCGCCGCACGCCAGTTGCCGGTGCCCGCTACCGATTGGTTTGTGGCCCTGCAGGACAGCATCCGGCCCGGTGGCGTGGCGCGCTTCCTGGTGGGCAGCTCGCTGGCCGATGCCCGCGTGCTGCTGGCCGCCGAAGCCAATGGCCAGCCGCTACGTTCGGAGTGGCTAACGTTGCGCGCCGGGGAGCAGCGCGTGGTGGAAGTGCCCGTGCCCGCCGCGCTGGGCGAAACGCAACTCTACGTGCACCTCACGCAGGTGCGCGACAACCGCCTCTCCACCCACATGGCCCCGGTGCAGGTGGCCGATCCGCCTGCCCCACTAGTGCTCGACATCGCCACGTTCCGCGACAAGCTGCAGCCCGGCCAGCAGGAAACCTGGCGCGTTACCATCAAGCAAACCGATGGCAAACCAGCCGATGCCGAGCTGCTGGCTACTCTCTACGACAAATCGCTCGACCTATTCCGGCCCCACGATTTCACGGCGCTGGATTTCCCCCGCCGCTACTTTCCGCCTACATTAGCCTGGCAGGGCCGATTCGCCACAACAGAAGGGCAGAAGTTACTGTCTGACCGTATTGGAATTGTATCCATATCTCCTGTCCTGTATCCCGAGCTGAACCTGTGGGTCTTCGGCTCCGGTACCAGGATGGAAGCAGTTGAGATGGTAGTAGAAACCAAAGCTTACTCAGTAGCAGACGCGGCTACCATGCGCCCTGGAGCGCCAGCGAAGGTTATGATTCGGGGTGCCCGATCAACACCAGGCATGGATATGGCTGATTCCAAGCAGCTCAACGAAGTAGTAGTGACCGGCTCCGGAGCTCCCAATTCGACCCCTCAATCCAACCTCTCGGCGGTACAGGCCCGCACCGATTTCCGCGAAACGGCCTTCTGGCTGCCCGCGCTGCGCACCAATGCCCAGGGCGAAATCGTGCTCGAATTCCAGATGCCCGAGGCCGTAACGCGCTGGCAGCTACTCACGCTGGCCCAAGACCGGCAGCTACGCACTGGCCAGTTGCGCCGCGAGCTGGTAACCCAGAAGAAGCTGCAGGTAACGGCCAACGCCCCGCGCTTCTTCCGCGAGGGCGACCAGCTTATCTTCCAAGCCAAACTCAGCAACCTCACTGATGCGGCCCTAGCCGGCACCGCCCAGCTTTTCCTGCTCGATGCCCGCACCCAGCAACCCCTCGAAGCCCGCCTGCTGCAAAGCCCCGCCCAGCTCGCCTTCAACCTCAAAGGCAACCAAAGCCAGGCCCTCAGCTGGGGCATCACCCTGCCTGAAACCGCTGAGGGCCAGCTGCCTCTGGAGGCCGTAACCTACAAGGTGGTAGCTTCCGCTCAGTTGCTAGTTGTCAGTGGTCAGTTGTCAGGCAAAGAGAAGCGCCAGCGCCGCAAGAACAAACCGACAACTGCCAACCAACAACTAGCAACCGTTGAAGATGGCGAGCAGAATACGCTGCCGGTTCTGCCCAACCGGTTGCTGGTAACCGAGAGCCTGCCGCTGCCGATTGTGGGGCCGGCTACGCGTGAGTTTGAACTGAGGAAACTGACGAGCACTACGTCGGCGACCCGGCGCAACTACTCGCTCACGCTGGAAATGACGCCCAACCCGGCCTGGTACGCCGTGCAGGCGCTGCCTTACCTGATGGAGTATCCCTACGAGTGCTCCGAGCAGGTGTTCAGCCGCCTCTACGCCAATCTACTGGCCGCTAAAATCCTGCAGAGCAATCCGGCGCTAAAAACCACGCTGGCCGAATGGCAGCGCGCCGCCCAGGCCGGCGACAAAGCGGCCCTGAGCAGCAAGCTGGAGCAGAACCAGGAGCTGAAAAATCTGCTGCTCCAGGAAACGCCCTGGGTGCGCGACGCCCAGAATGAAACCGAGCGCATGCGCCGCTTGGCCGAGCTCTTCGACGAGCCCCGCCTGAAAGCCGAAACCGCCCGCGCCCTGCCTAAGCTCCGCCAGCAACAGCTCCCCGACGGTTCATTCCCGTGGTTTGAGCGGATGCCCGCCGACCGCTACATCACCCAGCTCATTGTGGCTGGCTTCGGCAAGTTGCAGCGCCTGGGCGCCTTCGATGCTATGAAAGACGAGCAGGCCCGGCCGCTGCTGCAAAACGCGCTGGCCTACCTCGATGGCGAATTGCAGCAGGATTACGCCCGCCTGCGCAAGCAACCCAAGGTGGATTTGAAAGCCGACCACCTCAACGACACGCAGATTCAGGCGCTGTACGCCCGCAGCTTCTGGCCGGCTCTGGCCGTGCCGAAAGCCGCTTTGCCCGCCCAGGCCTACTACCAGCAGCAGGCCGCCACCTACTGGCCCGGCCGCACCCGCTACCTGCAGGCCCAAACGGCCCTAGCCCTGTACCGCGCCAAAGCGCAATCCGTCGCCGTAGACCAAATTATGACTGCGCTCAGCGAAAATGCCCTGCACAACGACGAGCTGGGTATGTACTGGAAAGACGTGCGCCCCGGCTACTACTGGCGCGAGGCCCCCACCGAAACCCAGGCCACGCTCATCGAAGCCTACGACGAAATCAAAAACGACCAGAAATCGGTGGATGAGATGAAGCTCTGGCTGCTCAAACAGAAGCAGGTGCAGAACTGGCCCAGCACCCGCGCCACCGCCGACGCCTGCTACGCCCTGCTGCTGCGCGGCTCCGACTGGCTGAAACCCGCCACCGAGCCCCTCACGGTAGTGGTAGGTGGGCAGCCTGCCCAACCCACCAGCCAGCAGGCCGGCACCGGCTACTATAAAATTGCCTGGCCGGCCGCCGACATTACGCCAGCCCAGGGCCGGGTAACGGTGCGCAAGCCCGATGCCGGCGTGGCCTGGGGGGCGCTGTACTGGCAGTATTTCGAGCAGCTCGATAAAATTACGCCCGCCGCCACTGGCCTGCAGCTGGAGCGCCGCCTTTACCGCGAGCAGCGTACCGCCGCCGGCCCGGTACTGGACCCCCTCACGCCCGCCAGCCCGCTGCGCGTGGGCGATGTGCTGGTGGTGCGCCTGGTGTTGCGTGCCGACCGCGACCTGGAGTACGTGCACCTCAAGGACCAGCGCGCCGCCGGCCTGGAGCTCATCGGCCAGACCAGCGGCTACCGCTACCAGGGCGGCCTAGGCTACTACGAGAGTCCCCGCGACGCGGCTGCCAACTTTTTTATCAGCTATTTCCCCAAGGGCACCCACACCTTCGAGTACCGCCTGCGGGCGGCGCAGGCGGGCAATTTTAGTGGTGGCCTCTCGCAGTTGCAGTGCCTCTATGCCCCCGAGTTCACCACCCACTCGGCCGGCACGCGGGTAAGCATTGCGGAGCAGAAATAGCGTGGGCCGAAAGTATTGTCGGGAGTGTTGCTGGCAGCCGGCGAGGCTTCCGACAGTGGGCTGTTGCAATGGCCGACAGGGTATTGCCTTGGATTGTTTTTTCGCCACTCACAGTCTTATAGGCTTGATTATGACCTAAATTCAAGGATTGTGGTTGAGTTTAGCGACCTGACGGCGTACCTTTGCCCCTCGTTTACTGAAGGAAAGAAAGGAAAAATCGATGCGTAAATTACTTGTGCTACTCTCCGCGCTGCTACTCGGCAGCGCCCCCGCCTGGGCCCAGGACGACGCCAAAGCCGCCGCCATCATTACGCCCACCAGCCTGCCTGGCGAAGAAGAATTGTCGGCCCAGGAGCGTGCCGAGCGCGATTTTCTGATGCCCACCCGCCGCAAGCGCGCCGCCGCCATCGAAGCGGTGGAAGAAAAGGCCCGCGCCGCCGAAGCCGCCATTGAGGCCACCGCCAAAGCTGCCCGCCTGGCCGCCCAGGTGGAAGCCGAAAAGAATGCCCCCCCGGTACCGGTACCTGCGCCTACTGAAGAGCGCAAAAAAGGTGTCAAGCACAAAACCGGCCGTCGCTAAACCCAATTTAGCTTCTACCAAAACCAACGCGCCGCCCGGCTATTGCCGGGCGGCGCGTTGCGTCTAAAGCAGATGAACAGCTCCGGATTACTCGGTGGGCGGCTCTGAAAAAGCGGGCGTTTCGTCTTCGGCCGGCTCTTCGGGTAGCGTGGGGGCACGGCCGTATCGGGGCGTGCGGGGAGTGGCCTGCTCCCCGGCCCGACCCAAAAACCAGCCGTAGCCCAGTTGCAAGGCCACGCGCGAGCCCCGGTCACGCAACACAAATCCGCCTTCCTGGGGCATGCCATTAGCGTCCAGGTAAGTTAGCCGTTGGGTGCTCATCTCCAGCAGCGGCCGCAGTCCCTGCGCGTAATCCAGACTCAAAAGTAGGTTGTGGTTGGGCGTAAGGGCATAGCGCAACCGAACCCCGCCGTTCAGCAGCCAAGTGTTGCGGTGCAGCTGGTGGCTGGTATACACGACCAGCGGCCGGCCTAGCATGGGCTGCCGCTGGCCCGGATAAAACTCGTGCAGCCGGTCGGGCCGGTACGAGCGGGTTAGCCAGGCCACCGCGGCTCCCAAGGTAGCGTCGAGGCTGAGGCGGGAGCCGAAGGTGAGCAGGTTGGGGCGGCGCAGAGCCAGGCCGGTTTGTAACAGCGGCCCCAGTCCAATGCTGGTGCTACTTCTATCGTATCGGTGCCGATACCGGATACCCGGTTGCAGCTCGGTAAGCCCCAGCATAGTTTCCAGTGACCACTGCGGGGCGAGCGGCCAGGCCAGCCGCAACTCGCCCATTGGCCAGAGGTATCTATGGGCCCGGAAGCCGGAAGGGGTGCCGGCCGCGCGTTGCATGGTCATCAGCGAGTAAGTCGGTCCGACACACAGGCTTAGTTGGGGCCGTGGTTGGGCCAAGGCATCTGCCAGCGGCAACAGCCCAACCAGCAGGCCGCCTGCTATTCGGTAAAGATAAAAACCCATTGGCTGCGGCAGTAATGGCGGCAAGAAAGTAGGTCCGGTATCGGACGTCCGTTCATAACGATTCCCCCGCTCCAGCAGTGTGGTATCCCCAAACAAAAAAAGCCGACCTCTGGGCCGGCTTTTCATTAGTATATCAACTGCTTACGATTCCTGGGGCATCAGGCGCACCACCAAGCCATCGATACGCGGGTTAAGGCGAATCTGGCACGAAAGGCGGCTGCCTTGGGTCATGATGGGCAGGCTTTCGAGCATGGCCAACTCGTCGTCGGAGGGCTCGGGCAGCTCGGGGCCGGCCAGCACTTCTACGTGGCAGGTGCCGCACAGCGCCATGCCGCCGCAGGTGGCCTGAATGTCGTAGCCGTCGGCCTTCATGATTTCCATTAGGCTCAGCCCCATATCGGTGGGGCCCACAATTTCGCGGCGGTGGCCAGGAGCTTCCTCCACGTACACCCGTACTTCGTCGGTCATTTTATTCAGCTGATAACTGCTAGCTACTAGCTGTTAGCTTCGACCTGAAAAAACATCAGGCTACTAGCTAACAACTCTTAGCCAACAGCCAATTATAGAGTAGGTACCCCGTTCACCGTAGTGTACTTGAGGGTGTATTTTTTGTCGGGGTAAATGTACTTGAAGGCGCCCTGGCACATGAGGGCAGCCTCGTGGAAGCCGCACAAAATCAACTTGAGCTTGCCGGGGTAGGTATTAATGTCGCCGATGGCGAAGATGCCGGGCACGGAAGTCGAGTAATCAACGGTGTTCACTTCCACCGCATTGTCGTCGATACCCAAACCCCACTCGCCAATCGGGCCCAGCTTAGGCGTGAGGCCGAAAAGTGGAATGAACGAGTCAATTTCGATCTGCTTAGCCTCGCCGCCGTTGGCCGTAATAGTGACGGCGTTTAGGCGGCCGTTGCCGTGCACGTGCGTTACGTTGCTGCTAAGCACCAGATTCACCTTGCCGGCCTCGTGGAGCTTCTGCACCTTCTCAGCCGAGTCGGCGGCCCCGCGGAAAGTGGTGCCGCGGTGTACCAGCGTAACCTCTTTCGCGATGTTGGCCAGGAAAATCGTCCAGTCAAGGGCCGAGTCGCCGCCGCCGGCAATTACCAGGCGCTGGTCGCGGAAGGCTTCGGGGTCGCGCACCATGTAGTGTACGCCCTTACCGTTTTCGAAGGTAGTCAGGTCCTCGATGGCGGGCTTGCGGGGCTCAAACGAGCCCAGGCCGCCGGCAATGGCCACGGCCTTGCAGTTGATCTGGGTGCCGTCGGTGGTCACGAGCTCAAACGAGCCGTCGTCAAGCTTACGGAACTCCTCCACCCGCTCACCGAGCGTGAACGTGGGGTGGAAAGGCTCAATCTGGCGCATTAAGTTGGTGACCAGGTCGCCGGCCAGAATTTCGGGGAAGCCCGGAATATCATAAATCGGCTTCTTCGGGTAGATTTCCGACAGCTGCCCGCCCACTTGGGGCAGAGCATCGACTACGTGGCAGCGTAGCTTCAGCAGCCCGGCCTCGAATACAGCAAACAGCCCCACTGGGCCAGCCCCGATAATGCAGATATCAGTGGAAATGGAATTGGTCATGTACAAGCAACGAAAAACGGAACATCCGACCCGTGGGGGCCGCTTGCTTAACAACCAAACTGGCCAAATCGTTGGCTAAAAAGCCAAAGCATAGTTGGCACCGGGCGCTACGCGGCCGCAAAGATAGGCAGCCTGCTGCCCAAACCAGCCAGCACCTGCCAGACGGTCTGATTTTGGCAGGTCGTAACCCTGGAAAGAATACCGCTTGCAGGGCAAGCTCGACCGCAACGGCAAGGCCGGAATCTGCGTTGTTTGGAGCGGTCTGGGCCGCAGAAAATGCCCCACCACCTGTCTGCTTCCCAACCCAATCTCTTCGCTTATGGAGCTCTCTGACTTATTTGTGCCCACCGCTGCCCGCATCGACATGGTGTCGATGCTGACCTACTTTTTTCTGCTGGCCTCGATGTACGCCTTTCTGGGCAACTTCCTGTTCTCTATCATCTCCAATGGCCTCACGGTGCCCGAGCACCGTCTCACCCGCACCATGGGGGCCGTCGTGGCGGGCATTGCGGCGCTCTCCTACTATTTCATTCAGAACTATTACCAGCACATGCTAACCGACCTGGCCCGCCTGGGTACACTGGCCGAGCAGCAGGATTTGATCCGAACCAGCTACAACGCTATCGGTCAGTATCGCTATATCAGCTGGTCGATTACCACGCCCATTATGCTACTAACCATGGTGCTGCTGCTACGGATAGACCCCATGCAGGCCAAAGGCTCAATAGTAGCCCTGCTGCTAGCCGACTTTCTGATGGTGCTTACCGGCTATATCGGCGAGCAGCAACTCGATGCTACGGGCCATATTGTGATGGGACCGAAACTATTTTGGGGTGCTGTATCTACGGTTGCTTACCTAGTGGTGCCCTTCGTGCTCTGGCGGCTCTGGAATCGGTTTAAAAATCAGGTTACAGCCGTGGAGCGCCGGGCTTTTAAGCTGGCGGCTATCAGTACGGTTACTACCTGGGGCGTGTACCCGGTGGGCTATGTGCTGTCAGTTTTCCCCATCAATATGAACTACGTACACATTGGCTTTTCCATTGCCGATGTAATCAATAAGGTGGGGCTGTCGGTAGCGGTGTATCTGGTGGGCAAAACTATGCTCGACGAACGGGTGCCGAAGGATGCTACCCAACCTGCCTACAACATCGGCTAACCTTGCCCGGTGTGGGTAAGCCGCATCACGATTGATGTGCATCGCGTGTACTAAACTTGCTGCTGTGCGTCGGCCGGCCACGCTGGTGATATGTACGGCGGAGAAAGTAACCCTTATGAAAAGCAAAAAGCCCCTCAGCGTAATGCCGAGGGGCTTTTTAGTGGTCGTGTAAGGAGTCGAACCTTAAACCTTCTGATTCGTAGTCAGATGCTCTATCCAGTTGAGCTACACAACCCTTTACCGTTATGCGGATGCGTTTATCCGTTTTGGTTGTGCAAAGATAGCAGCTAAAAAGCGGGCTGCGCAAACCGAGAGGCAAAAAAAGTGTGCTCCCTGCCTGCAAGCGGCTGAATGACAGTCGGATTTTTTTATTCTGATGCCTCACTTTGCTTTAAACTGCGCTTCAAAGCCCGGGTAAATACAAAGTATAGTCCGAAAGCCGATATGGCAAGTAGCACTGCCACCAGTACCTTCCCGGCCGTGCCCGTGTCGGGGTTCTGAATAAGGAGTAGCACATCCTGGGCCTTGGTGCCAAGCCAGTAGAAGAACAGCGTGCGGGGCAGCATACCGATAACCGAAGCCGTCAGGAATTGCCGCTTCGGTACGCCCATTACAGTCAGGATGAACGTAATCATGGCGAAGGGCAGTACCGGCGAGAGGCGTGTGAGCAGCACCAGCCGCCAGCTGTCGGCCCGCATTTCGCCCATTACGGCGTGGGCCTTCGGAAACTGCTCCAGCAGCCGGATAAGCTTGCCCTTGTCGAGATTGTAGGCGATAAGGTAGCCTCCGTAGGCAGCCAGCATGTAAGTCAGCAGCATCCCTGGGAAGCCCGGCCAGCCGAAGAAAAAGGCCGTGGTGAGCACCACTACCGTGGTGTGGGTGAGGGAGAGGGTCATGGTGGCGGCTACCACCACAAAGTACAGCAGCATGAGGCCCGGGCTGGGGTCGCGCAGCCAGTGCTGGTTTTCGTGCAGGGTCCAGGTCAGCACGCTGTCGCCAATAATGGGCAGCACCGTGAGCAGGACCAAGGCAGTAAGCGTGGATTTGTTCTGGTGGAACAGGGTTTTCAGAAACGACATAGTAGCAGGCAACAAAGAGTAGACCGGCGCTGTTGGCCGGTCGGTTGCTAAGAACGTAAGAATGGCTGCTACGGCCGGGTTCAAGGCTTCAGTCAGCCCAAAATGGCACTCCGGCAAAGGCTTGTACCTTTGCCGGGTAATTAAATTTTCACTTGTTACTTACGCTTTACGCATGAAATTCGGAACCAAAGCTATCCACGCCGGCGTGCATCCCGACCCCGCTACCGGGGCCATCATGACGCCTATCTACCAGACTTCTACCTACGTCCAGACCTCGCCCGGTCAGAACAAGGGCTACGAATACTCACGCACGCACAACCCCACCCGCACCCAACTGCAGGACGCCCTGGCAGCCCTCGATAACGGCAAGCAGGGACTGGCCTTCGCCTCGGGTATGGCAGCCATCGACTGCGTGATGAAGCTGCTCAAGCCCGGCGACGAGGTTATCTGCACCGATGACCTGTACGGCGGCTCTTACCGGCTCTTCACAAAGGTGTACGCGCCCTACGGCATCAACTTCCATTTCGTGCCCATGCACGACATGACGGCCGTAGAAGCCGCCGTAACCGAGCGCACGAAGCTGATTTGGGTGGAAACGCCCAGCAATCCGTTGCTCAATATTATTGATGTTGAAGCCGCCGCGGCCGTAGCTAAAAAGGCCGGCGCTTTGCTGGCCGTCGACAATACGTTCTCGACGCCTTACCTACAGAACCCGCTCGATCTGGGCGCCGACATTGTAGTGTACTCGCTCACCAAATACATGGGCGGCCACTCCGATGTAGTGATGGGCGCATTGGTGATGAACAACGAAGAGCTAGCGGATCAGCTGGCGTTCTACCAGAACTCCTGTGGCGGCACGCCCGGCCCCCAGGACTGCTTTCTGGTGCTGCGCGGCCTCAAAACCCTACACGTGCGCATGCAGCGCCACTGCGAAAACGGCCGCCAGATAGCCGAGTACCTGCAACAGCACCCGAAAGTGGGAAAGGTGTACTGGCCCGGTCTCGAAAACCACCCGAACCGCGCCGTAGCTGCCAAGCAGATGCGCGATTTTGGCGGCATGGTGTCGTTTGTACTCAAAGGTGATAAGCAGGCCGATGCCATTGCGGTGCTCGAAAAGTTCGAACTCTTCACGCTGGCCGAAAGCCTGGGCGGCGTCGAAAGCCTCTCGGGCCACCCCGCTACCATGACGCACGCCAGCATTCCGGCCGAGCAGCGCCGCAAGGCTGGTCTGTCCGACTCGCTTATCCGCCTGAGCGTGGGCATTGAGGACGCCGAAGATTTGATTGCCGATTTGAAGCAGGCCATCGGGTAAGTCAAAATCAGGGCACAAAAAAGAGCCGCTCAGCTATTAGCTGAGCGGCTCTTTTTTGTGCCCTGGGGGTGTCCGGCTGCAAAATTTTGCTGCGGCCGACTAGGCAATTGGGGTTACTCGCGTAGCAGTCGCACCTGCTGGCCATCGGCGGTGCGGGCTAGGTACATCCCGGCTACCAAGTGGTTTTCGGGCCGCCAGACAACCCGACCGTCGGGCGTGCTGACCAGTTGAGCTACTACCCGGCCCAGCGCATCCCATACCGTTACCGGTTGGGTACCGGGTTGGCGGAGCCTGAACTCTACTTGCTCCCGAAAAGGCGTAGGAACCGCGAAAAGTGCGGCGGCCGGTTGGGTCGGACCCGTGCTCAGAACTCTCCGGGCGGTTACCAAAAAGGCAACGCTGCGGCTCTCACTCCCGAAAAGCGGGCAGCCATTGTCGGTTACCGTGACGGGCAAATAGTAGCGGCCCGAAGGCAGATCGGCCGGAACCTGCCAGGTTAGGCGAGCTTGGGTAGCCGAAACCGGCTGGAGGGCTACGCCGGGAACGATAGTGGTGGCAGCACTGCTGAAAGTAAGGATCTGGTCAGCATCCGCATCAGTGGCGTCCAGCAACACGGCAATAGTCTGGCCTGGAATTACCTCGATAGCCTTATCAAATGGCTGGCCCACGGTACCCACCTGCAGAGACGTGAATGAAGGCGTACTATTGCTGCTTGCTCTGGCGAAATACGCGAGGTCGCGCGTGATGCTGCCAATTAAGGTCCAGGAAGCGTTGAGGCGGCGGTATTCCTGCACGCGCACCGCCATTACAAAGGCGCCAACCGCCAAGGTAAATGGAATAGTTTGGGCCTCGCCGGTAACTTCATTCAACTGGAAGTGCGAAGGTGTGAAGCCAACGGTGGGCTGGGCACAGGGCGCAATGCCACTACCTGCTATCTGCCAACCACCCTGCAAGGGCTGCACCAACTGATAGACCAATGAATCCCCATCGGCGTCGAAGGCACTAAAGCTGTATAGCTGCCGCTGATTTCCCAGCAGGAGCGGGACCCGTGACTCAATGAATTGGGGGGACGAATTGCGTAATCCGGAGGAGTTATCCAGAAATGATTCTACGTACTGGCTTTGATTGCCGGAGTTTTCCAGATTAAGTAAGCCAAAAGTTCGGTTTACATCGCCCATACTCAGCGTCCAGCGGGCCGGCGGGAGCTCTACATCCCCTTCGTACACCAATACCTGGATAGCAGAACCCGCAGTACAGTCGGGTGCGAGCACCCTGGTGCTGCTAGTGAGCAGTAGTTTCGCCACAAAGCTGCCGGCCGAAGTGGAGGAACAGCCTCCCTGGCCGCAAACCAGCTCCATATCCGGGCCATACTCGACTACTACGGGGGAGGGCGGTACCGCGTATTTCCGGACCGTGATATGGTAGGTATTGGCCGTGCCGGGTACGGGAGTGTAATAGATTTCACCCCCACGGGCATGACTGGCGAAACCAGGGACGGAGCTAAACAGGGCACCGACTACAAGCAGGGCACGGGCCCAGGCGTGAACAGACATAAGCAAGGATAAAGAGTGTAATAGAAAAAGCGAGTAGCATGAGAATCAGTTAGCTGTCCTCACGCTACTCGCTTGTAAATATATGGTAAAGCAGTAATTGTTGGCAGCTTATTTACTTGCCTGCCGAGTTGGAGTCAAGAATTTTGAATAGCTCGTTGAGCTTAGGCGTGAGGATGATTTCGGTGCGGCGGTTGAGGGCCTTGCTTTCGGCCGAGCTGTTGGGGGCCACGGGCACGTATTGCGAGCGGCCCGAGGCCGTTACACGCTCCGGCGCTACGCCACCGGTCGTGAGCAGGCGGGCAATTTCGGTGGCCCGCAGCACGCTCAAATCCCAGTTGTCGGTCATCGAGCCCACGGCCCGGCTGAAGGGCACATTGTCGGTGTGGCCTTCCACTACCACGTTCACATCGGGCTGCTGCTGGAGCACGGTGGCCAGCTGCCGCAACGCATCCTGGCCTTTAGGGTCCACTTTGGTCGAGCCGGTTTTGAACAGCAACTGCTCGGAAAGCGACACGTATACTTTGCCGTTGCGCATTTCTACCTGCAATTCTGTCCCCTTGAAGCCGCGCAGCGCGTTGCTCACGCTGGCTTTGAGGGCATCCACGGCGCGGTCTTTCTCGGCCAGCGCCTTTTGTAGCTCGCCCAGTTTGGCCTCGCGGGTCGTCAGGTCCTGGTTGAGGCGGTCGATGTCGGCGCGGCTCTTTTGCAGGCTCTGGTCGAGCTCGCCCAGTTCGGCCTCGCGGCGGGCCAGGTCCTGGGCTACCTTGTTGTAGTCGGTGGTTTTGTTGGCCAGCGTCCGGTCCGAGTTTTTCAGTAGCCGGTCGTAGCTGTCGGTGAGCTGTTCGTAGAGCTGGCGGGTGCGGGCCAGGTTACGGCCGGTTTCGGTCGAGTCGTCGGTGAGACGACGGTTCTGCAGCCGCAGGCGGGTTAGCTCGTCGGAGGCTTTTTTCAGCTCGGCCACATTCTGGCGGTTCTGGCGCTCGGCCTCGGTTTTAGCCTGCTCGGTGGCCGACTGGCGGGCCCGCAAGTCGTCGTACTTCTTGGAGGCTACGCAGCCGGGCAGGGCCAGAGAGGCCAGTAGGGCGCCCATTGCCAGGGCGGAAGGAAAGGAGTTCTTCACTACGAAAACGAGTAGAAAGCCGAAAGAAAATACGGCCGGCTCGCGGCCGGCATCCGGCAAGATACAGTCCGCTGGCCGCTTCGGCCCCGCCCCGTCAGCCGGGCGCACTTTGCCCCGGCGTTTCACGCTTCTGGATTCCGCCGTAACTTGCACCCCCCAACCCGCGCCCTCCCGGACGGCGCGGGCCCGTACTTCCTTCTGACCCCACGCCTTTCTGTACTTATGTCGTCTTGGTTTAATCGCAAAGAAAAAGGCATTGTAACGCCCACCGACCAGAAAAAGGAAACCCCCGACGGCCTCTGGTACAAGTGCCCGGAGTGCAAAACGGTGGCCACCATGGTGGAGCACAAGCGCCTGCTCTGCACCTGTGGCAACTGCAGCTACCACGACCGGGTGGAAGCCGCCGAGTACTTCAACTTCCTCTTCGATGGTGGCCAGTTCGAGGAGCTCGACGCCGATATGCACTCGGCCGATCCGCTGCACTTCGTGGATACCAAAGCCTACCCGCAACGCCTGGTAGCCACCGAGAAAAGCACTGGCCTACGCGACGCCGTGCGCACGGCCCACGGCCAGCTCGAAGGTCTGGGCCTTGTTGTGGCGGCCATGGACTTCAAGTTCATCGGCGGCTCGATGGGCTCAGTGGTAGGTGAGAAGATTGCCCGCGCCATCGACTACGCTCGTGAGCACCGCCTACCTTTCCTCATGATTTCGCGCTCGGGCGGCGCCCGCATGATGGAAGCCGGCTTCTCGCTGATGCAGATGGCCAAAACCTCGGCCCGGCTAGCGCTGCTTTCTGAGGCTGGCCTGCCCTACATTTCCCTGCTCACCGACCCGACCACAGGTGGTGTTACGGCCTCGTTCGCCATGCTCGGCGACTTTAATATTGCTGAACCCGGCGCGCTCATCGGCTTTGCCGGCCCCCGCGTTATCAAAGAAACCATTGGCAAAGATCTGCCTAAGGGCTTCCAGAGCGCCGAGTTTGTACTTGAGCACGGCTTCCTCGACTTTATCGTCGACCGTAAGGAGTTGAAGATGCGGCTGCACACGCTGCTTTCTATGCTGCAGGCCGGTAAAGGCGCTGAGCCTGAGCTTGCTTAGGCTTCCCGATTGGTATTTCGGCCTCCACACTCAATTTTCGGCAAGCTTTTTGGGAAGAAGCCCGCCAGATGCGCTGTAGGCGCCTCGGGCGGGCTTCCGGCTATTATAGCGGTTCTCTGCCAGCGGCCGGGTATAGATAAGCGTCTATATTTGCCGAACTTTTTTTCTCAAACCTAGTAAGTACCTCTGACCAGGTAAATTGACTCTTTCTCTCACCAATCTGTTGAATTTTATGACTTCTCGCACCTCCCTTTTTACTCTTCTGATGGCCTTCGTGCTGTTCATCAGCTCCTGCGCCACTTCGCAGCCCCGCAACCCCAACATTCCGGAGGCTGATACCAACGGTACCGGTCCCCGCAAAACCGGCATGAGCAAAACGGCCAAAGGTGGCATCATCGGTGCTGGTGGTGGTGCGATAGTAGGTGGCGTGCTGGGCCGCGTAATTGGTGGTAAAAGCGGCACGGCTGCTGGTGCTATCATTGGTGCTGCTGTAGGTGGCACGGGCGGTGCCCTGATCGGCCGCAAAATGGACAAGCAGGCCGAAGAGCTACAGCGCGACATGGCTAACGCCAAGGTAGAGCGTGTAGGCGAAGGCATCAAGATCACCTTCGATTCGGGCATCCTGTTCGATACTAACAAGAGCGACCTGCGTGCCGCTTCGATGACCGAAATCCAGAAGATGGCCGAAACGCTGAAGAAGTACCCCGACACCAACGTGATTGTAGAAGGCCACACCGATGCCTCGGGTTCGGATGCCATCAACAACCCGCTTTCGCAGCGCCGGGCCCAGGCCGTGGCTAACTACACCGTTAGCCAAGGCGTAGATGCCAGCCGTGTTTCGACGGAGGGCTACGGTTCGAGCCAGCCTATTGCCGACAACACGACCGAAGCCGGTAAGCAGGCCAACCGCCGCGTTGAAATTGCCATCTTCGCCAACGAGAAGATGAAGAAGGCCGCCGAAAACGGTACGCTGTAATTAAAGGCCGGGCACATGATGCCAGCCGTAATAGAGAAAGCCCCCTCGCTGAGGGGGCTTTTTTTGTGCCTGCACCGACTATTTCGGAGCTATGATTGAAAACTACGGCCGCAGTGCCCACCTAAAGTGGAAAATCGTGGCTTCGAAATCTGCTATTATCAGCATCGGTAGTGCAAGGCTTCACATGCGGGCGGTTTTCCCCACGGCCGTAATGTAGTACCCGGCACATGGTTCAGGAATGGTAAGTGACTACGATAAGGAGGGCGTCGGAAAATACAATACGTGCCGCCGTACTTACCGGAAACTGCCAACCTGGCTATAGCCTGAGCCGTTTAAACGCTCATTGGCAGGCTGCTCTGGCTTAGGTGTGCCTTAGGCAACTAACCGCCGGCTTAGAAGCCACTGCGCCGAACGCTTATTTCTTTCACTAAAACTGACCGACCATGAAAATGATACGCTGGACGTTTATGCTGCTGATTGCAGCCCTGATGATGAGTTGCTCGACTTACCGTAATGCCAACGACACGGGCAAAGGCGCCATAATCGGTGGCGGTAGCGGCGCGGCTGCCGGCGCCGTAATTGGCGGTACCAAAGGCGCCATAATTGGTGGCGCTGTGGGTGCTGGTGCCGGGGCCGTTATCGGTAACGAGAAGCAGAAGCGCAAAGATGAGCGTCGCCGGGCGCGGGAAGCTAACAACCCTAACCTGTAAGCACGCCGCATTATTCAGCCTGGATAAGGTCGTTTCCAAGAATCTATCAGGCTGACTCCCGGCCCCATTCGCTACCAGCGGGTGGGGCCGGGCTGTTTTTGGCAGGATGGTTGTAAAGCGGCCTCCGGCGGGTAGCTTTGCCGGCCTGTAGCCAGCTAGATGGCCCTGTATTTTTCACTTCCTCATCTTTCCTGTTTTCCGATGATCAATCTTCGCTCTCTATTTGTGCTGCTGTTGGCCGTGTTGCTGCTGGGCGGCAATTTCGCCGAGGCACAAACCACCAAAGAGAAAAAGCCCTGGAGCAAAACCGCTAAAGGCGGAATAATTGGCGGCCTGGGCGGCGCTGCTGGCGGGGCCATTCTGGGCCGCGTGATTGGCGGTAAGTCGGGCACGGCCAAGGGAGCTATCATCGGGGCCGCCGTGGGCGGGGCCGGGGGCGCGCTGATTGGGCGCCGCATGGACAAGCAGGCCGCCGAACTGCAGCGCGAAATGGCCGGTGCCACTGTCGAGCGAGTGGGCGAGGGAATCAAAATCACCTTCGATTCGGGCTTGCTGTTCGCCAAAAACTCGTCGAGCCTGACGGCCGCGGCCCAGAACAACATCCAGGAGCTAGCCAAGACGCTCGTGAAGTACGGCGACACCAACGTGATTGTGGAAGGCCACACTGACACCAGTGGCTCCGACGCCGTCAACAACCCGCTTTCGCAGCGCCGGGCCCAAGCTGTGGCCAACTACACCCAGCAGCAGGGCGTGGATGCCTCGCGCTTCACGGTAACGGGCTACGGCTCGAAACAGCCGGTAGCCGACAACTCGACCGAAGCCGGCCGGGTGGCCAACCGCCGGGTGGAAGTGGCCATTTTTGCCAACGAAAAGCTGAAGAAGGCTGCCGAGAAGGGCACCATCTAACCCAGGTTTTCAGCCTTTTAAAAAGCGGGGGCCTCCTTTCGGGGATGCCCCCGCTTTTTTGTGGCCCGGCGGGCGCAACCTGCTGCCCGGCCCGGCGGTACAACCGCCTATGACCACAGCTTATACCGCTTCCGCCGCCGAGAAAACGCGCCAGAACTACGAGGAACTCCAGCGCTTCTATCCGCCCCTCACGCTTGAAAAGCCCCGCCGCTCACCCATGCGCGAGCTGATTTCGACGGTTTTGTCGCACCGCACCACTCACGCCGATGAGGAGCTGGCCTACGACCGGATGCTGGAAACCTTCGGCGACTGGGCCGGGGTGGCGGCGGCCCCAACCCAGGAGCTGGTCCACGCCATCCGCACCACCCGCTGGCCCGATACGCAGGCGCCGCGCATTCAGGAAATTCTGCGCCGCATAAAGGCTGAACGGGGCGAGTTTGTGCTGGATTTCCTGACCGAATGGCCCACCGACAAGGCCATGAGCTGGCTGCACGACATGCCCGGTATCGGCCTGAAAACCGCCTCGCTGGTGCTGCTCTTCAATTTCCACAAGCCCGTGCTGCCCGTCGATACGCACGTGCACCGCATTGCCCAACGCGTGGGGATGATTCCGCCCAAGGCCTCGGCCGACAAGGCTCACCAGCTGCTGCTGGCCCAGCTGCCGGCCGATGCATTGGTGTTGCTCAACTTCCACAAGCATAATTACTGGCACGGGCAGAAGGTGTGCTTCTACGCCAAGCCCAACTGTGCCCGCTGCCCGCTCAAGGGCTTCTGCAATTACTACCTCGAACACCACGGCCCCGCTACGCCCGAGGCGCTGGCCGCCACCCCCGCCCGCTGGGATTTAGCCTGGGGCGAGTTGCAGCATTGAGTTTAGGGCAGGCGCTTTAGCCGGACGCTCAAGGAATCTACGAAAGGGTGCAAATAGGTCGGGATGCCCTTTTTATCGGTATCGATCAACCAATGACGCCGCACTCCACGCCGGGTTACCTCCACGTAATACCCGCCCTGATCTGCCGCATCAGGCGCACCGATAACATTGGTTTGCTCCGTCAGCAGTTCCGCAGGAAATAAAGCCGGCAAATCTTTCACCTGCTCGTACTGAGCAGCACTGAGTTCTGTAAATGAGCCGTTGAGAGGGACATTGCTTCTCGGGTAGGCATCTGTCGTGTTTTCTGCCAGCCGCTCCATTTGGGAGTCCACCAGATAGATTTCAACGCATTTTTCGCCTTCACACTCGCCGAAAAAGCTGCCAAAGACGAGGGTTTGGTTTTCGTCGCTTATGATCATGTTCTCATTCTTTTTACAAGCAGAGAGGGCGCAGATTACCAGACAGATGGTTGCCAGGATGGGCTTGTGCATTTTGGGAGAGTTAAGATTGAAATGAGGGCCAGATTCAATAGCAAGATCCCCGCACGAAGAGGAACGTTGCAGGCACCACAGTAAAAGCTATTCGGTCCGTTCTACCTTTACTGCCATGCGTCTTGTTCGTCATCCGGTTCTGTGCAATTATTACGTTACCTACCGGTGCAATGCTAAGTGCTCGTTCTGTGATATCTGGGAGAAGCCCTCGCCCTACATTACGCTCGATGATGTAACCCAAAACCTGCGCGACCTGAAGCGGCTGGGCGTATCGGTGGTGGACTTTACGGGCGGCGAGCCGCTGCTGCACCGCCAGATTCATGAATTTGTGGGCTTGGCCCACGACATGGGCTTCATCACGACGCTGACCACCAACTGCCTGCTCTACCCCAAGTACGCCGAGCGGTTGCGAGGCAAGGTGGATATGCTGCATTTCTCGCTTGATTCCTCGGAGAAGGAGGTGCACGACCGGGGTCGGGGCGTGGCCTGCTTCGATTTCGTGCTCGAAAGCATCCGGGTAGCCCGCGAGCTGGGCGAGCGGCCCGACGTGCTGTTTACCGTCTTCCGCCAGAACCTGGCCGATCTGGAGCGGGTGTACGAGCAGATTACGCAGCCTAACGGACTGGTGCTGATCCTTAATCCGGCCTTCGAGTACGGTGATGTAGAAACCGGCGAGCAGCTTACAGTTGAGGAGCTCGACTACCTCTCGGCCTTCGGCAAGCGCAAGGGTGTGTACCTCAACGAAGCCTTTATTCAGCTACGGCGCGATGGAGGCAACCACGTGGCCGACCCGGTGTGCCGGGCCGCTAGCACCACGCTGGTCGTGTCGCCCTCCAACGAGCTGGTGCTGCCCTGCTACCACCTCGGCGAAAAGAAATTCCCGATTGAAGGTCGCCTGTTCGACCTCTACAACTCGGCCGAAGTACAGCAGCTGGCCGCCCTCGAAGGCCGGCTACCCGCCTGCGAAGGTTGCACCATCAACTGCTACATGCAGCCCAGCTTCGCCGTTGAAACCAGCAAGTACTTTTGGCAGGCCCTACCTAGCACCATCAAATACAACTGGGAAAAAGGCACCTGGAAGCGCATGCTGACGCGCTGAGCAATTGAGAAAGAACGTGTCATGCTGAGCGGAGCCGAAGCATCTCACATGTAATAGTAATTTCTGATAGTAGGATTGGCATTGCACGCGAGATGCTTCGATTCCGCTCAGCATGACACGTTCTTGTCCATCTCACCACTCACCAACTACCTCATGGCCCTCATTCTACCTGTTCAGGGAAAACATCCGCAGCTTGGCCCCGACTGTTTCGTGGCCGATAATGCTACCATTGTGGGCGACGTGACGCTGGGCCGCGCCTGTACCGTGTGGTTCGGGGCTGTGGTGCGCGGCGACGTGAACTCCATCCGCATTGGCGACCAGACCAACATTCAGGACGGGGCGGTGCTGCACTGCACGTATCTGAAGGCGGCCACGATAGTGGGCTCGCGGGTGAGTATCGGCCACCGCGCCATCGTGCACGGCTGCACCGTGGAGGATGACGTGCTGATTGGCATGGGCGCCATCGTGATGGACCATGCCGTGGTGGGTGCCGGCTGCATTATAGCGGCCGGGGCCGTAGTACTGGAAAACATGCACTGCGAGCCGGGCTACCTGTATGCCGGCGTGCCGGCCCGCCGCATAAAGCCCGTTACGGAGCAGCAGCGCGCCGGCCTGCTTCAAACGGCCGACAATTATGTACTGTACGCCAGCTGGTTTCAAACTGAGGAAACTCAGCCCGAAAAGGCTACTGATTAAGCTTGATTCTATCAACAAGTGCCAACCAAAAGCGCCTTCCCAAACCGGGGAGGCGCTTTTGGTTGATGTAATTTGAGACCTGCACGGCCGGCTGCTACAGGTGCGGCAGTGCACCGGCCTCCGCTTCTTCCTCTTGGCCATTGAGTACCCGCAGCTGCACCAGTTCGACGGCGCGGCGCGAGCGTTTGAGCACCCGGAACTCGTAGTTATCGAGCGTGGCCACGTCGCCTACCTCGGGAATGTTGCCATAGAGCACGTTGAGCAGGCCGCCCACGGTTTCGTAGTCGCCGCCCTCGGGTAGGGGGTAGGGCAGGTGCTCGTTGGCGTCGGGGATGGGCGTGGCGGTATTTACGCGGTATTCGGTTTCCGATACCTTCTCTACCACCGGCACCTCGTTATCGTACTCATCCTGGATTTCGCCTACTAGCTCCTCCATGATGTCTTCAATCGTAACAATGCCCGACACGCCGCCGAACTCGTCGCTGACGATGGCCATGTGCATGTGCTTGCGTTGGAACTGACGCAGCAGCCGGTTGATTTTCTTGGTTTCGGGCACGAAGTACGCCGGCCGGATAATTTTGGCCAACTCCAGCGGCTCGTGCCGCCGGATAATCTGGAGCAGGTCCTTTACATAGAGTACACCTACAATGTTGTCGATGTTGACCTCGTAGACCGGGATGCGCGAGTAGCCCTCGGTGTATACCATTTCCAGCACCGCATCTTCGGGCGTATTCATGTCCAGAGCAACCAGCTTGGTGCGGGGCACCATAATCTGCTTCACCATTCGGTCGTTGAACTCGAACACGTTTTCGAGCAGCTCGTGCTCCGACTCCTGAATCTCCCCGCTCTGCTTGCTCTGGTCGAGCAGTATCCGCAGTTCTTCGCTGGTGTGTACCTCCGAGCCGTGCGACGAAACTACCCCGAACATACGCAGCACGATATTCGACATCCGGTCAAGAATCCAGATGAAGGGGAAGGCAATAAAAGCAAAAGCCCGTAGCGGAATGGCAATGGCAATGCTGGTGGTTTCGGGCTTCTGAATGGCCAGTACCTTGGGAGCCTGCTCGCCGAGCACGATGTGAAGCACTGTAATCAGCGAAAACGAGGTAACGATGGATATCTGGTGCACCACCGTGGAGGAAAGCACGATGCCGAACTGCGCGATAATGGCCATGATAATCTCCGCTACCACGCTTTCCCCAATCCAACCCAGGGCCAGCGAGGCCAGCGTAATACCGAGCTGGCAGGCCGAGAGGTAGTGGTTCATCTCGTGTAGCATGCCCAACAGCAGCTGCGCAATGCGGTTGCCGCTCTGCGCTTTTAACTCAATCTGAGAGATGCGGACCTTGACGAAGGCAAATTCGGCGGCCACAAAAAATCCGTTGGCGGCAACCAGCAGGATAGTCAATAAAATGTTTAAGCCCATAGTTGTGGACGGCAGGCTCAACCGGCCCGGCCATCCTTTATACTGCGAAAGTACGACATTCGCTCTAAGGGGTTGGGGTAATAACCGGAATTCCGGATACTGCAGATGACTGGCTTGGTTGGTGCGGGCGGCTGCGGGGTGGCTTAAACTTGCCCGCCCGGTAGCTGTTGCCGTTTCTGCCGACCTTTGTTGTCGTTCTGCCTTACTGCCCGCTTATCATCTGCTCATGATTCACCGCTTTTTCTTGTTGCTACTGGCGCTGTTATTGCCCCTGGGCATCCAGGCACAGGTGCTGCAGCCTACCAAGCTTACCACTACCCTCAGCCAGCCCACCGCCAAAGTGGGCGAGCAGCTCGACCTTATCATCAATGCGCGCATGGAGGCCACCTGGCATCTGTATGCCACCAACTTCGACCCCGACTTAGGCCCCACGGTTTTCAGTTTGCAGTTTGCTAAAAGCCCGGCTTACGAGTTGGTCGGCCCGCCCAAATCGGTGGGTGAAACCAAGCACTACGACAACGTATTTAAGGGCGACGTCACGTACTTCGAGAAGACCGGCCAGATTCGTCAGCGCATCCGGGTGCTGCAGCCCGGCGCTTTGGTTGTTAAGGCTGAAGCCGAGTTTCAGACCTGCACTGACGTGGATGGCCGCTGCATTCCGGGTGATGCCAGCCTGAGCTTTGGCCCGCTGGAGGTTACCGGCACTGCCGCCGCGCCGGCCGCCGCTACTCCGGTGGCTGCCACGCCCGCCACCAAGGCAACTGGTCCCGAAGCAACTCCGGCCGCCCCCGGCACTGCGTCCTCTGCTCCAGCCAACGTTGCCGCCAACGTTGCCGCTACCGTTCCCGCCGCCACGTCCACTAACGATACGCTTGTTACAGCCGATGGCAGCTTGGCCGTGGTGTCGCCGTCGGCCGGTACGCCGGCGGCCAGCGCGGCCACGGTAACGTCCACGGCGGTCGAGTCGGCGGGCGGACTGTGGGGCTTTGCCTTCGCGGCCTTCGTGTTCGGCCTGGGCGCTTTGCTCACGCCCTGCGTGTTTCCGTTGATTCCGATGACGGTTTCGTTCTTCACTAGCGGCTCCGACAGCCGGCAGCGCGGCATCCTCAAAGCCTCCGTGTATGGCCTCAGCATCATCGTTATCTATGTACTGATTGGTGTGGTGGTGTCGGCGCTGCTGGGCGAAGACGGCCCCAACCTGATTGCCACGCACTGGTTGCCCAACCTGATTTTCTTTGTGGTGTTTGTGGTGTTCGGCCTCTCGTTTCTGGGCCTGTTTGAAATCACGCTGCCCCACAGCATGGTGAACAAGATTGATGCGCAGGCCGACAAAGGCGGCTGGGCGGGCGTGTTCTTCATGGCCCTAACGCTGGTACTGGTGTCGTTTTCGTGCACCGGGCCCATTGTGGCTACCATTCTGGGCTTGGCCGCTAGGGGCGAGCGGGTGGCTCCGGTGGTAGGTATGTTGGGCTTTTCGCTGGCCTTTGCGCTGCCGTTCACGCTGTTTGCCATCTTCCCCACCTGGCTGAAAAGCCTGCCCCGCTCGGGCGGCTGGTTGAACACGGTGAAGGTGACGCTGGGCTTCGTGGAGCTGATGCTGGCTCTCAAGTTCCTGAGCATGGCCGACCTGGCCTACCACTGGGACCTACTGCCGCGCGACGTGAATCTGGTTATATGGATTGCCCTTTCGGGCCTGCTGGGCCTCTACCTGCTGGGCCGCTTCAAACTATCCCACGATTCCGACATGGCGCATCTAAGTGTGGGCCGGCTGCTGATGGCCGTGCTGGCGTTTAGCTTCATGACGTATCTGGTGCCCGGCCTGTTTGGCGCGCCGCTGCCGCTGCTGGCCGGCTACCTACCCCCCCAAAGCCGCACCGACTTTATGGTAGCGACTGTGGGCACAACGCAGGGCAGCGCGGCCGAGGCCGCGCCCGTGGCCGGCTGCGAGCCGCCCCGCTACGGCGACTTCCTTGAGCTTCCCCACGGCCTGTCCGGCTACTTCGATCTGGAGCAGGCCCGCCGCTGCGCCCAGGCCCAGAACAAGCCGTTGTTCATTGATTTCACTGGCCACGCCTGCGTGAACTGCCGCAAAATGGAAGCCACCGTCTGGAGCGACCCTCAGGTGCTGAAGCGCCTGCGCGAAGACTTCGTAGTGGTAGCACTTTACGTCGATGACAAAACCGATTTGCCCGCCCAAGAGGCGTACACCTCGGCCTACGATGGTAAATTGAAAAGCACGATTGGCAAGAAAAACGCCGATCTGCAGGTAACGGGCTTCAACGTAAACGCGCAGCCTTACTACGTGCTGCTCGACCCTAACGCACCCGCCAACCAGACCGGTGTGTTGGCCCCACCACTTGGTTACGAGCCTAACGCGGCGGCCTTCGCCCGTTTCCTGGATGCAGGCTTGGCCAGCTACCGCCAGCGGCAGGCCAACCGCTAACCCTAA